>JAJDAQ010000155.1 GCA_029261815.1 Deltaproteobacteria bacterium | reverse complement strand
GCGACCTCGGCCGCCTCAAAGCGCCCGGGCGACAGGAACTGGCAATGGAAACTGGCCGGCCGCGTCAGGTGGCTTTCGGCCGCCATGGCGCGCAATGCGATCGCGGCCATGTAGCCGCCGTTCGGGCCCCAGACCTCCCAGTCTCCAGACAGGTCGACGCCATACCGACCGGGCTCCCCGGTGGGCTCGGGACGGGTGTCCCGGTCGAAGTCTCCGATTCCATCCGACATCGCGTGGCCTCCGTGGGCAGTGTGCCCGATTCCGTCTAGTCTGTGCGCGATGGTCGACCCCGCAGACAACGACGGGACGACCACGGGGGATGGGTTCCCGCGCGACTCCGGTACAGCGCCCAGCGAGACCGGCGCCCGGTCGCGCGGAACTGGCACCACGCGTCGGATCTGGGAACTCGCCTGGCCCGTGATCGTCACGAATCTCGCCCAGAATGTGGGCGGGATCGTCTCCCTTGCACTCGTGAGTGAAGCGCTCGGCCCCGAAGGGATCGCGGCGCGCAACGTTGGCATGCGTGTCTTCTTCACGCTCGAGGTCTTCGTCATGGCCGTCGCAACGGGCACGACCGCGCTCGTGGCGCGCGCCTGGGGCGCCGGCGATACCGAAGAAGCGGAGCGCGTCGGACGGACGTCGCTATGGCTTTCGGTCGGCGTCGCCCTGTTGATCACGCTGCCCGTGATCGCCAGCGCGCCAAGTCTGGTCGGCGTCTTCGACCTCGATGCCGAGACCGCCGAGATGGCGACCACCTTCGTTCGCTGGGCCGGCGGCGGCACCGTGCTGTTCGCCATCAACTTCATTCCAATGGCCTCCCTCCGCGCAGCCGGCGACACCATCCGACCGATGTTCTTCGGTCTCGTGACGTCGGTCGTCAGCATCGCGACGATCTACCTGTTCGTGGCTGGCGCGCTGGGCGCGCCTCGCCTCGGGATGGACGGCGTCGGGCTCTCGATGATCCTGTCCTTCGCATTCAGCGGCGTTCTGATGCTGGTGCTCTGGCGGATCGGCTGGCTCGTCGTCGGTTGGGGTCCGCCCGGCGACACGTTCAACCCCGCACGCATGCGGATGCTGATCAAGATCGGATTGCCAGCGGGTCTCGAGCAGTTCGTGTTCAGCTTTGGCCTTGGCGCGTTCATCTGGTTCGTGGCCAAATACGGAACGGCTGCAAACGCGGCCTACGGCATCGGCGTCGACATCCTCGCGATGTCGTTCCTGCTCGGCATCGCGTTCTCGATTGCGGCGTCGACATTGGTTGGGCAACAACTCGGTGCCGGCGATCCGGACGGTGCGGAGCGCGCAGGCTGGCGCGCGCTCTGGCTCGCCCTCGGGATCATGAGTGCTTTTGGCGCGGTCCTGGTCGGATTCGCCGAACCCATCATTCGCGCGCTGAACGTCACCGACCCGGAGACGATCCGACTTACGGTCGCCTTCATGTGGTGCCTCGGCTCGGTCCAGCCCTTGATGGCGATCGAGTTCACGATCGGGGGCGCGCTCCGCGGCGCCGGAGATACCCGGTTTCCGCTCTACGCCGTGATGACCGGCCTCCTCGGTGCCCGGATCGGCGGTGCCCTGGTGGCGTGGGGCATCTTCGAGGCCGATGTCGAATGGCTGTACGCGGCGTTGATCCCCGACTACATCGTCAAGGCCGTGATGCTGATCTGGCGCTTCCGCAGTGGTGTATGGAAGACCGCGATCCGAGAGGACGACTTCGCGCCGCGCTGACCGCTCAGGCGATAGGGCCCTTCTCGGTGACCGTGTACTTGTGGGCCACCATCTCTTCGATTCCCAGTCCGCCCATCTGCCCCTGGAACTCGGCCATGTGCGGCGTGCCGAAGTGGGCCTTCAGCGCGGCTTCGTCGTCCCACTCCTCGAAGATGCGAAAGACGGCGGGGTCGCGAAGGTCGGCCGTGAAGACGTATTCGCGACAACCCGGCTCTTCGAGGGTCGCCACCATCATCTTCTCGGCGGCTTCGATCGCGACTTCGCGCTTGGCTGCATCCAACCGGATCCTTGCTGAAACAACGAGCATCTTCTCTCCTCCAAATCGGCCGCTTGCGGCTCGGCTGCGCATCCTACCGCAGCCGCACGTACCCGCATTCGGAGCCCCGGTTCGGCCCGCTCGCATCCGAAAATCGCTTACCCGGCGTTCAGCGGGTCAGTTAGACTTCCGGCCGAGCTGGAGGTCGGGGGAAACCCCACCCTGCGTCACGGAGCGGGCCCCTCCAGGCACAGATCAGTTCCCGGCTCCGATCGGGATGCGGAGTTTCACCGATGTCGAAGATGCGCCTCACCTGCCGGTCCATTGCATTCATGGCCGCCGTCTCACTCCTGGCTCTCCCGGCCGTGGCAGGGCGCCGCCCGCCCCCGCCGCCGGACAATCACGAGCCGGTCGGGCACCAGACCTTCGCGAGCCCGCAGGCGAACCCGATCGTCGTCGACTCCCTCGGCGAGAACGTCTACGTCGCGAACACGACCAGCAATACGGTCAGCCACATCATCGCAAAATCGGCGTGGAACGAAGTCCGCCAGATCGAAGTCGGCCTCGAGCCGGTCGGCCTCGCACTGCGACCGGGTGACGGAGAACTCTGGGTCTCGAACCATGTCTCCGACACCGTCAGCGTCATTGATGTCATGCAGTCGAGCGCAACCTACGGCCAGGTGGTCGAAACCATCCAGGCCCTCGATGCCAACGGCATCACGCTCTTCGATGAGCCTGTCGGCATCGCATTCGACGACACCGGGCTCGGCAAAGCCTACGTGGCCTTGTCGTCACGAGACCAGATCGCCGTGATCGACACCGCGACGTACGCGGTGACGGGCTTCATCGATGTGCGTGCGCAGGAACCGCGTGCCATCGCCGTCCGAAACGGACTCCTCTACGTGCCGAGCTTCGAGTCGCACAACCAGAGCGAGCTCTCCGCCTGCTTTGGAACGACCGCATTCTCGGCGCCCCAGTGCACGCTCGACGTTCTCGACCTCGTCGACTTCATCACCGATCCGAACATCCCGGGAACCGACAAGCGCATCGTCAAGGATCCCGACATGCCGGACCGGGATCTGTTCGTCTACGACACGGCGACGGATTCCGAGGTCGATGTCGTCGACACGCTCGGCACCCTGCTCTACGGAATCGCCGTCGACAGCCAGGGCCGCGCATTCATCTCGAACACCGATGCCCGCAATGAAGTGAACGGCGGCCATAACGCCCTGCTGATCGATCTCGAGAATCGGATGTTCGACAACCAGCTATCAGCCGTGACCTGCAGCGGTTCGGGGTGTGGCACGTCCACCGTCGTCGACCTCGAGAACGGTGCCACCACCCAGGCCAACTCCGTCGCGACGCCGTACGGCATTGCCCTTTCGGGTGACGAGAGCGTCGTGTTCATGACGGGTGCCGGCGTCAACCGACTGGTGAGTCTCGACGCTGCCTGTCTGACCTGTCCGCCGATCGACATGATGACGGTAGGTGCGATTCCGAAGGGTGTGGCGTTCGAACCGTCCGGCGCGCCCGATGCTTCGGGCATCGCCTGGGTCCTGAACACGCTCGACAACACCGTCACGCGCGTGGCCGTGCTCGCGGACGGCAGCTTCGGTGCGACGACGACCAAGGGCGTCGGGTCGGATCCCACACCCGAAGTGGTGCGCCTCGGACGCATCGCGTTCAACAACGCCTTCGCCGCTGAGACCGGAAACTTCTCCTGCGGCAGCTGCCACCCGGACGGAAACACCGACCAGCTGCTTTGGCGGATCGGTGGCAACTGCGCCGCGATCGGCTGCGGGAACGGCGACGAGCCGCGTTCGACCATGCCGATTCGTGGCTTGCGGAACACGATCCCGCTGCACTGGGACGGAACACTCGGCGACCCCTTCGGCGGGGGAAACGGAGCCGTCGGTCTCAATGGAAACGGCGGGACCGACTGTGCGCTCGGCGACCCCGATGGCGACCACGACTGCTTCCTGGCACTCGTCGACGCGGCCCTTTCGGGCGTCATGTGTGACCAGGACGGCGCGACCAACCCGGCCGGATGCCCTTCCGGCGGGAACCAGCTGAACGCGACCGAGCGCGACGACATGGCGAGCTTCCTCGCCGTTGTGGCCTATCCGCCCGCGCGCAGCCGACGCATCGATGACAGCGTTTCGACCTCGGGCGACAGCGCACCGCCGAACGTCAATGGCCTCTCTTCGAGCGCGCTGCAGGGCTTTGCGGATTTCTTCCTCAACCAGAACAGCTCCGGCAACCCCCGAACCTGCGCCGACACCGACGGCGGCTGTCACTCCCTGCCGCTGGGGACGTCGACCAATTCTTCGACGCTGGCCGGTTTCGACGCACCGACGATGCGCGGCATGACGGACCGATGGCTGCAGTTCTCGCTCGGGATCACTGCGGCTGAGGAGATCCAGAACATCGCCCGACTGGGACTCCCGACATTTGGATTCCCGGCGATCGACCCGGCGCTGGGCTTTGATCCCGCCGTGGGCGTCGAAGAGGTCACCACGTTCTCCAACGCATTCCTCGCGTTCGACGGCGTCTATGGCGTCCCGCCGCATCACATCTGGCAGATGATCGAAGAGGCCAGCACCGGCACATCGGGCGCGACCGGCCGCCAACTCACGCTCAATACCATGACGGCCTTTGATGCCGGCACGGCTCAGCTGATGGCGGACCTCGAAGCCGCGGACGCCCGCGGCGTCGTCAATCTTCGCGCGGTCGGGCGACGCCTGAACTCCAACTTCTCGCTGACCTATCGGGACAATGGCCGATACGAGAATGCGACCCTGTCATTCTCGCCCGCCGAACTCCTGTCCGAGGCCCAGAGCGGGACGACCTTGGTCACGCTCACAGCCGCACTCCGCGAACAAGTCGGCACCGCGCCGCAGCCGTTGATCGCCGACTTCGGTGGCCCCTTCAATGGTGTCATCGACGACCCGAACATTCCGCACATCAGCAGCGGCGCATCGAACCCCGCACCGGTTTCTGTGGCGGGAACCGACGTCGACCAGACGGCGATCGTGTTCCTCGACGGTCAGATTGCGACGGGTGCGGCCGTCATATGCACCACCGGGACCGACGGCGCGTTCTGCAACGATGGTCAGATCCAGATCGACCTCGCCTCGCGACCGAGCAATGGACCGCACCTGTTGCAGGTCCAGAACCCGAGCGGCTTGCTGAGCAACGAACTCCCGCTCTGCGTCGGCTCAGCGAACGGCTGCCTCAGCGACTAGGCCGTATCGAAGCGAACAAGCCAAGGCCAAGGAGTGCGAGGAACGGCGTGCTTCCGAAGCGCGCGAAGAACGAGGGGCGGCCCGCAGCATGGACCGTCCCCCTCAGCGTACCTTCGTCGAATGCCGGGCGCCTCGCAGTGACACGCCCTGCAGGATCGATCACGGCCGAGATCCCGGTATTGGCTCCGCGGACGACCCAGCTCCGCATTTCGACCGCCCGGAAGATGGCCTGGCCGAGATGGATCTCGGGGAAGCCCACTCGCCCGAACCATGCGTCGTTCGACAGGTTGACCAACAGCTGCGCACCGCCGGTCCGGAACGCGCGCACGGCTTCGGGATACGAGATCTCGAAGCAAACGGGGGCCGCCAGCGGAAGCGGTCCGGTCCTCAGGACCATGGGCGCGGTTCCGTGGGTGAATGGCTCGTCTCGGGCCAACTCCCCGATCAGGGGAGCCAGGCTCTTGGAGATCCAGGGGTCGTATTCGGCGAAGGGAACCAACAACTGCTTGTCGTACGACTCGAGCGTCTGTGCGCCGGGCGAGAACAGAACGACAGCGTTCGTCTGGACACCGGGGGCTCGACGACGGGGCGCACCGCTCACCAGCGGGACACCGGTGCGATCCACGAAACGCTGGATGGCTTCGACCAGGTCGGGCGAAGCCTCGACGTAGGCGTCGATCGAGGTCTCGGCCCACACCAAGAGGTCGAGGGACTCACCCTCGAGCAGGTCACGGCTCCACAAGAGATGTCGCGCGACGTTGCGCTCGGCCGAGTCGGGCAGGAAGCGCTCGCTCGGCAATACGGCCGCCTGAACGATGCCGACTTCGAAGCCGACACCATCATCCGTGGGTTCTGCCAGGCGCATGGTCCCGTACCCGGCGCATGCCATCACCGTGAGCGCCGGCAACACGAGGACCCGCACGTCTCGCCGTGCAGCCGCAAGGGCGAGCCCGGCCGAAGCCGACAAGGCCACGAAGCTGACGGCCGTCGTCCCGCCCATGTCGGCCGCCTGGATCCAGAGCGGCGCTGACGAGAAGGCCTGCCCGATGAGCAGCCACGGCAACAGCAGCGGCCCGCCCCGCAACGCCTCCGCCAAGGCGAAGATCGCGGCGAACTGCCAGGCGACGATCCAGCCAGACACCGGACGGCGGCGCGACAACCACGCCCAGGCCGCGACGGCCGACGCCGGCACCATCGCATAACATCCGACGAAGCCCAGCGTGAATACCCAGGCCCGGACCGGCGCGACGCCGAAGTCGGCCGACAAAGGCAACGCCAACCAGCGCACGATCGCCACCGCCATCGTCCATGAGTAGAACCAGGTGGTCAGGAATGCCACGTGCGGGCGGGCGCCCACGAGGACATAGACCAGGGGCGCCAGCGCTACGAACGCCAACGGCCAATAGCCATACGGCGGAAATGCCAGAATCGTCAGGGCCGCCGCGAAACCGGCTCCCGCAAGGCACAAACCCGGCGATCCCTGCCGGGAATCCCTCGCCAGGCTCGAGAGCGCGGCTTCCCAGCTCATATCCGAAGCCGCACCGCATTGCCGGCCCGGCTCGCAGACCCGAGCAGGAATGTCAGCCGGGAAAGCGTCCGTTGGTACTCGCGGTTGTCGATCCGAACCCAGAAGGCAGGCCGCCCGTTGGCCCCAGCCTCGACCTCGAACTCCCATTCGCCGCCGTAGGTCTTCCGGTCGGCGTCGTAGAAGACCTGCTGGGCCTCCTCGAGCACCGCGTGAGGAACCAACACATCGAGCCCACCGCCAACGTGGCCTTCGAGCGGCAACCGGTTGAGTTCGTCCAACACCCCGTGGCCCAACAACGCGTGGGTTGCGTTGGCGGAGAGTATGACCTCGGTATCCGTTTCGACGCGACCGTCACGGCTCATCCAGACCTGGCCGGCCTCTCCGGTCCGGTAGGGTGCCGGGGGCGTCTCGAATTCATGGGGCTGCAGGTAGACACGGGACATCGCGGGCGCGGATCGTAGCCGTTGGCGGCACTTGCGGACCATTGATACGGTCCAAACTCGCTGCGTGGCCGGGCTGGCCCGCGCCGGCCAGTAGGCCGGCGCAGCACCCATCCCCCCTGCCCGACCTACCGGCGCAAGCGCGCCAGGGAGATTTGCATGCCGATCCACCTCAATGGTCGAAGCCTTCTGACTCTTCGGGACTTTCAAGCGGACGAGATCCAGCAGATGATCGATACTGCGGGAGACCTGAAGGCGGCCAAACGCAGTGGCCTCTATCCCCGACGTCTCGCCCACAAGAACATCGCCATGATCTTCCTGAAGCCGTCGTGCCGGACCCGTGCGTCGTTCGCAGTCGCGGCCGCCGATGAAGGGGCGAACCTCGAAGTGCTGCCGCCCGAAGACATCCGATTCGGCCAGAAGGAAAGCGTCAAGGACATCGCGCGGGTACTCGGTCGGCTATTCGACGGCATCGTCTTCCGCGGCTTCGAGCACGCGCTCGTCGCGGAACTGGCCCAGTGGTCAGGAATTCCCGTCTGGAACGCGCTATGCGACACCTATCATCCAACGCAGGTGCTGGCCGACTTCTTGACGATTCGGGAAGACTTCGGACGCATTCGCGGGATTCGCCTCTGCTATGTGGGCGACGGCCGCAACAATCTCGCGACGTCGCTCATCGTTGGCGCCGCGAAGATGGGCGTCGACCTCCGCATCCTGGCGCCCGCAAAGCTTCAACCCTCGCAGTCCCTCGTCAAGGAACTGATGACGGACGCCTCGGTGGGCGCCGCGATCACGGTGACCGAGAACGCCCGAGAAGCGCTCGACGGCTGCGACGCGGTCTATGGCGACGTCTGGGTATCGATGGGCGAAGAGGACCTCCTGGAGGAACGCGTCGCGCTGCTCAAGGACTACAAGGTGACACCGGAGCTCATGCGCCTGACCAATCGGCCTGAGACCATCTACCTCCACTGCCTGCCTGCGCTGCACGATCTCTCCACCGACTTCGCAAGCCAGCACCCCGACGTCTGCGAGGTGGCAGATGAAGTCTTCGAGAGCCCGCAAAGCCGCGTCTTCGAGCAAGCCGAGAACCGCATGCATTCGGCCAAGGCCGTGATGGTCCTGACCGCGGGTTGAACGGCCGGTTCAGCCGGCTCTGAGAGCCGCCGCGCAATCGCCGACGAGGGTGGGGCCCCGGTAGATCAAGCCGGAGAACACCTCGACCAGATGCGCGCCGGCGTCCCGAAGCAAGCAGGCGTCGGCTGGCGACATTACGCCGCCGGCGCCGATCCGCAGGTGTTCGGGTGCCATTTCCGCCAGCACCTGCTGAGCCTCGATCGCGAGCGGCAACAGGGGCGCCCCCGAGAGGCCGCCCGGAAAGTCTGGCTGGGCCTCCTTGGCCGACTTCAAGGCGAGATGGATCGATGTATTGACGGCGACGAAGCCGTCGCACACCGGCAGCAGGGGACCGACGAGACCGGCCAACGCATCCGGCGTCCAGGCCGCGCCATCCGCGGTTTCGGGCGGCAACTTCACCAGCAACGGCGTGGCCGCCGGTCGGCCAGCATCCTGGTCGAGATCGCGAAGCAGCGCGTGAACCGGGCCCACCAGTTCCTGAGCGAAGCCCTCGCCGTGAAGGACATTGCGCAGGCCCTTGGTGTTCGGAGAGCTCAGATTGATCACGAAGAATGCCGCGACTTCGTGCAAGGTCTCCGCAAGTTCTTCGAGTTCGGCCCGAGCGCGGTCCACGAAGCCCGGTTCGCTCGCCGTGCGGATCGTCAAGGGATGAGGTGCGATGTTGCAGCCGAGCGCCAATGCCGGGTCCCGCCAACGTCGCAGCCGCTTGTGGACGGCGGACAATCCATCGCTCGGAAAGCCCATCCGGTTCCAGACCGCACGTTGTTCGAGCACACGCGACATGCGAGGCCGCGGGTTGCCCTGCCACGGCCGCGTCAGGATCGTGCCGACCTCGACGAAGCCAGCGCCCATGCCGGCGATCCCGCCGAGCACGGCCGCATCCTTGTCGAAACCGGCTGCAACGCCGACGCGATTCGAGACGCGCAAGCCCTGCCAGGTGAAGGGATCCTCCACCCGCGACCCGAGGCGCACGGGCAGCTTCAATGCCGTCATTCCGAGCTGATGCGCCCACTCCGTCGGCACTCGGCGCACGATCGGCCAAGCGAGGTCGTAGAGTGAGTGACGCATCGAGTGGGATTCTAACGGATCAAATCTGGTCGTCGGACCCGCACCCCGCCGTCAGTATCCCCGCGCGCGATCGATTTGGTTGTGCGCCGGCTCCCCGCGCTCGACGCGTGCGACGTTGTCGGCAAAGCGCGTGATCGCGACCTCGAGAAGGTCCGGGAATCCGCCCGCGGCATGCGGCGTGACCCAGAAGTTCGGGGCCGACCAGAGTGGAGAATCCCCAGGCAGTGGCTCCTGGGCGAACACGTCGAAGATCGCGCCCGCAATCTGCTCCGAGACCAGTGCGTCCAACAAGGCGGATTCATCCACGATGCCGCCGCGCGCAAGGTTGACCAGTGTCGCGTCTGCTTTCATCGCTGCGAACTCGGCGGCCCCGAAACTCATCGCGGTCTCGTCGGTCAGCGGAAGCAGCAAGACGACGACATCGGATTGCGCGAGCGCCTCATGGGTCGCCGTCGATGCGAAGACCTGGTCGACGATCGGATGCGGCTTCGGCGTCCGCTGCGTCGCGACCACCCGGAAGCCCAGCGCCGCGGCCTTTTCTGCGAGTGCCTGACCGATCGCGCCCATCCCGAGAATGCCCAATGTCGTGCCCGCCACACGACCCGGAAGCGCCCGACGCCATTCACGCTCCTGCTGCGCCGCCACGAAGAACGGCAATCGCTTCACCAGGGCCAGCACCAACGTCAGCGCGAACTCGGACATGGGCTCGGCTGCCATGCCGCGATTGTTGGCAACGACCACGTCTTCGCGAAGGTCCGCTGCCGGCAACACGTCATCCACCCCTGCGCCCAGGCACTGGATCAGCCGCAGGCGGGACGCGCCAGACCAATGCCCCCGCGGCGGTCCGAGCGTGAAGAGGTATTCGACCTCTCCGATGCCGGCCGCAAAAGCCGCCTCGTCGCGCCAGCAGACGACCTTGCGGTCCGGGAATGCCGCGCGAAGCGGCGCTTCGAGGGCCGCGGCGAACGGGGCAAATGCGTGAATCGGTGAGGACACGGGTCGAGTCTAGCTGCCGCGTCGGGCCCACCAGCGGGCGTCCAGGGAAGCTGTCAAGATAGCCCCATGCAGCGCTTGGCCCTCTCCATCCTGTGCCTGTGCACGCTCGGCCTCGCCGCGTCGAGTTCGGCCGTTGACCTTCCTCCGCTACCGCGGCAGCCCGACGCGACGCCCTACCCGACTACGATCTGGCCCGAAGCGCCCCTGGGCGACGCCGACGCCGCCATCGCGTCCCACGTGGACGCCCTCTTCGTTCCGCGGAGCCCGAACGGCCTTCCCGACACCCGCGCCGTCCTCGTCGTTCATCGCGGACAGGTCGTGTATGAACGTTATGCCGATGGCTTCGGTCCGACCTCGCGCTTCCGGTCGTTCTCCGCGGCCAAGAGCGTGACGCAGGCGTTGGTCGCGCGGCTCGTCCACGACGGCCGACTCGACATCGACGCCCCTGCGCCGGTCCCGGAATGGAACGGAGCGTCAGACCCACGGCGCGCGGTCACGATTCGACATCTCTTGAACATGGAAAGCGGCCTCGACATCGCGGATGGCGGCGCGGACGCGAACTCCTTCGTGGGCAAGCTGCTCTACGGCCGCGAGTCCCGCGACTCCGCTGGATTCGCCGCGCGCGCGCGGCTGATCCACCCGCCCGGCACCCACTGGGCCTACTCGACCGGCTCGACGCAGCTGCTGTCGCGCATCGTCGCGCGCGAAGTCGGCGGCGGGAAGGCCGGGATGATGGCGTACACGCGTGCCGAGTTGGTCGAGCGGCTTGGCATGAAGACGTTCCTGTTCGAATACGACGCCTCGGGCACGCCGTTCGGCGGTGCCTACGCCTGGATGTCGGCCCGGGACTGGGCTCGCCTGGGGCTGCTCTACCTGCGCGACGGCGTCTGGGAGGGGGAGCGCCTCTTCTCCGAAGACTGGCTCGCCTTCACGCGCACACCCGGGGGTTCGGACAACAACTCGGTGCACGGCGCCCACTTCTGGATATCGGCCAAGCCGGTTGAAGGGCAATGGGAGAGCACGCCGCCGGAACTCCGCGCGTTCCAGATGAACGGCAACGGTGGGCAGGTCGTGTTGATGGTGCCGGAGCGCGACGTGATCGTGGTCCGCCTCGGCGAGATGTTCGAGGCGACGTGGTCCATGTTGCAAGGGGGGCTGACCGACATCGCCAACGAATTCCCGAAGGAGGCCCCGTGATCCTCAAGTGGGCCAGTATCGCGATCTTCTGGGTCCTGCTCGTGGGCGGTGCCATCGGCTATCGGAGCATCGATCGTCAGGTCGTGGTCGGTGCCGGCTTCGCAGCCAAGGAAGTCTGTTCCTGCATCTACGTGGGTGAGCGGAGTTTCGAGTCCTGCACCGGGGATCTTCCGCCATTCCTCGAACGAATCGACGTGGACTGGGATCCCGACGAGCGATCGGTTCGCGGATTCATTCGCGGATTCAGCGAGAGGCGAGCGCAGTTCACCGACGATGGCAGTGGCTGCACGCTGTACTGAACGGGGCCCGGTATACTGCGCGCCCCAATGACCGCGACCTCTCCGACCCAAGTCCCTGCAGCACTCCATGCCCACGGCCAACCCCTCCACACGCGCACCGTGGCCATCACGGTCTTCCAGGATGACCCCGGGGTCGTGCGTGCCGAAGGCGAGATCCTCGATCTTCGCAAAGCGGGCTGGGTGCCCACCGGCGGAAACCTGCAGACCGCAGGATTCATCCATCACATGAAGCTGCACCTGTGGATCCCGGTCGACACGGGCGTGATCGAACGGGTGGACGTGGCACAACCCCACGTGCCCTTCGAAGCCACGCCAGAGACGCGCGGCGAATCGTGTCGCGACGTCGTGCCGCGCTTGCAGGCGCTGGTCGGACAATCCATCGAAGACGCGTTCCAGCCCAAGCTCTCGGGGTGTTTCGGCGGCCCGCTCGGTTGCTCGCATCTACTCACCCTGGCCCAGGCCATGGGCGCCATGCTTCCGCCAGCGATCGCGCAGGAGCGCACCTTCACGAGTTCCCGTCCGCCCGGCGAGCAGATCGCAAAGCGCGCCATCTTCCTCGACGGACTGGGCACGGCCGACGGCAGCATGTCGGTCCAGATCCAGCTCTCCGACTTCGCGACACGGCCCCGCGCGGATGCCGCGACGGCGTTCGAACAACTCATCCGTCACGCGGAAGTCCAGACGCTGGCCGAGATCGACTTCGAGAACATGAGCCTCCGTGAGATCACGTGTGTCGAGCGCATCCGCGAATCCGCCAACCTCGCCGATCTCGCCTGGACGGACCGAAGCGAAACGGTCGCGCCGCTGATCGGTGGACCTGCACTATCCGGCCTGGCCGGCGCACTCTTCCGGCTACTGGGCGAACGCACCGAAGACCGGCTGATTCTCGACACCCTGCTCCAGTTCGCGCCCGGCCTGATCCAGTGCTTCGCCGCCCGCACCGAGCGCTTGCTGGCCCAGGTCGCCAGCACAGGCGGCCGAAGCCGGGGCGGAGAATTGCCGAAAGAACTCAGCGTCGGAGGGACCGCCGATAGTTGCTACGTGTGGCGCAGCGACGGCGTGATGTCCAAGCACCGGAACTCATTCGGCGGCGGCTGAACCGGCTGCCTGCCACCGCACAATCCCGGGTATCATGCCGCCCATGCGCGCTCACCGGCGCGCAGTGAGCGGAGACATCCATGGCCCTTATCCACGGCGGACAGGTTGCTGCACGCGCGCTTCGGCGAGCCGGCATCGACACCCTTTTCGGCGTCGTCGCCGGCCCGATGATCGAGGTCTTTGCCGGCGCGCAAGCCGAAGGCATGACCGTCGTCGGCGGACGGCACGAAATGAACGCGGGCTTCATGGCGTCGGCCTGGGGTTGGCAGAAGCAGAAGCCCGGGATCCTCGTCGCAGGCTCTGGCCCCGCCGTCACGAACTGCATCACGCCGCTCTACGTCGCCACCGAAAGCGCCATGCCGCTCGTCGTCCTCGGCGGCTCCGCCTTCTCGAATACCACCGGGATCGGCGGCTTCCAGGAGTTCGACCAGGTGGCCGCATGCAAGCCCTTCTGCAAATGGACGGGCCGCGTCGACTCCCCCGAACGCATCGGCGAATGGATCCACCTCGCAATCGGCAAGGCACTCGAGGGGCGGCCAGGGGGCGTCTACCTGGACTTTCCGGGCGAGATCACCGCAGCGCGCATCGAAGAGGAAGCCGCGATCTTTCGCGACGCTCCCGAGATCTGCGCACCCCACCCGGACCCTGAAGCGTTGATGCGCGTGGCCGACCTGCTGGAGAGCGCCGATCGACCGCTTCTCCTCGTCGGCAAAGGCGCCGCTTGGGCCGACGCCGGACCGGCGCTGGAGCAACTCTCGAATCGCGGCATCCCCTACGTGTGCTCGCCCATGGCGCGCGGCACGCTGCCGGATGATCACCCGAACTTCGCGAATGCAGCGCGCTCCCATGCCCTCAACGGCGCGGATGTCGTCGTCATGTTCGGCGGACGCTTCAACTGGATCTTCGGAATGGGTCGCCGCTTCGCGGAAGGCGCGAAGATCATCCACGTGGACGTCGTGCCGGAGGAGTTCGTCTCGGGCGCCGCGGTGACACTGGGGATCACGGCAGACGCCGCGGCGACGGCTTCGGCCCTGGTCGAAGCCCTCGATGGCCGACCGTTGCGCACGGAAGGCTCCGGCTGGCTCACCGGTATCCAGGAACAATCGAAGCGCAACGCCGACAGCGCACGGTCCGTCATGACCGACGACTCCGTCCCGATCAACCCCTACCGCGTCGTCGCCGAAGTCCGCGACGCCCTGCCCCGCGATGCGATCGTGACCGCCGAAGGCGAAACGATCATGGGCATCTGCCGCGCCATGCTGCCGTCGTACGTCAACCGCAGCCGGCTCAATGCGGGAACGACCGGCTGCATGGGCGTGGGCGCTCCCTATGTCGTCGGCTCGAGCCTCGCCTGCCCCGACCGCCTCTCAGTAGGCATCCTGGGTGACTACGCGTTCGGAGCCGCGGCCATGGTCGTTGAAACCGCGGTCCGCGTGGGTGCGAAACCCGTATTCGTGGTCGTCAACAACGAAGGGATTGCCGGCCACATGATCCAGGACGGCATGCTCCCGCCCGGCTCCCCTCGGATCGCGTCGCTTCTCCCGGCCCGATACGACAAACTTGCCGAGATGGTGGGCGCACACGCTGAGCACGTCGAAACACCCGATGGCATCCGTCCCGCCCTCGACCGAGCGTTCTCCGCGGGCGAAACCGCCATCGTGCATATTCAAGTCGACCCGAAAGCATCCCGCATCTCGGGTTCGAACTACCTGCAGTAAACGGAGCCGCCATGCCGCAACCGCTCGAAGGTCTTCTCGTTCTCGACTGGACGATCTGGCAACAGGGTCCCGTCTGCTCGGCCATGCTCGCCGACATGGGCGCACGCGTGATCAAGATCGAGCAGCGCGGCGCCGGGGACCCCGGACGCTATCTGGTCGGCGCGGGCGGTGCCGACACCAGCGCCAAGCCCAACTGGTACTTCGAGGCCAACAATCGGAACAAGGAATCGATCACGGTCGATCTCAAGAAGCCCGAAGGCGTCGCGGTCATCCATGCGCTGGCCGAGAAGGCCGATGTATTCGTCCAGAACTTCCGCAAGGGCGTCGCCGGGCGCCTCGGCCTCGACTATCAAACGCTCAAAGACCGCAATTCAAAGATCATCTACGCGAGCGCCACCGGCTACGGCCCCGAGGGTCCGGAGAGCGCCGAACCTTCATTCGACCACCTGGGTCTCGCACGGTCCGGAATCATGAACGCGGCCGGAGAGCCGGGCATGCCGCCCCTGGGCGTCGCCGGCGGCATCGCGGACCAGATGGGCGCCGTAATGATGGCCTACGGCGTCATGACCGCCCTCCTCGCCCGGGAGCGACACGGAATGGGCCAGGAAGTCCATGCGTCCCACCTCGGGTCCATGGCCTTCCTCCAGGGCCTTTCGCTCTCGATGAAGCTGATGGCGGGCTTCGCCATGCCGCGGAGTTTCCGCGCGAAGGCCGGCAACCCACTCTGGAACCATTACCGCTGCGGCGACGACCAGTGGATCGCCCTCGCGATGCTCCAGCCCGACCGGTACTGGGCGGACTTCACACGCGTGATCGAGCGACCCGAGCTCGCCGAAGATCCTCGTTATGCGACGATGGCCGAACGCGGAACACGCGCCGAAGAAGTCGTCGCGATGATCGACGATGCCTTCGCCAGTCGCCCACGCGGGGAATGGGTCAAGCGACTGAACGAAGACCCCGGCGACTACATCTTCACCATCGTCAACTCGGTCGATGACCTACCGACCGATCCGCAGGTCGTCGCCAACGGCTACATCACCGAGGTCGATCACGCGCAGCACGGTCCCACGCCCATGGTGGGTCTGCCAGTCGGCCTGAGCGAAACACCCGGATCCGTGCGATCCGGCGCCCCCGAGCTCGGCCAACACACGGAAGTCGTACTCATGGACGTGCTCGGTTGGGAGTGGGACCAGATCGAGAAGTTGCGAGCGCAAGAGGCGATCTAGTTGGCGACGACGGTCCCGGCGCGTGCGGACATCCCGGCGGACGCCGCTGCGGCGTTGCTGGTGCAGGGCCAGGGCTTGCTCGATCGCACGGATCGAAAGCCCACGCGGGCCAATCTGCGGCGCGCGATCACCCGACTCGGCTATGTCCAGTTGGACTCGATCAACGTGGTGGCCCGCGCGCACGACCTCACGCTTCGCGCGCGTTTTCAGGACTATCGCCCCGAACACCTGCAGCGCCTGGTCGAGTCACGGCCGGTTCTCTTCGAGAACTGGGTGCACGACGCAGCCGTCCTCCCGATCGAGTTTGCCGCGCCGTGGCAGACGCGGTTCCGCGCCTATGTGCGCGCGCGCAGGGAACGCATGTCCGCCCGAAGTGGAAGTCGCGATTTCACCCGCCTCTGTCGGAAGGTGCGCCAGCGGATCGAGGCGGAAGGGCCACTCTCGGCCAAGGACTTCGATGCACCGCGTGACCACGTGCCGGGCGGATGGTGGGAGTGGAAGCCCGCGAAGGTGGCGCTCGAGTATCTCTGGCGAACCGGTGCCCTCACGGTCGCCAAACGGGTCCACTTCCAGAAGCACTACGACCTCACCGAGCGCCACTTGCCCGCGCTCTCCAGCGCGCGGCCCATGACGCGACGTCAGTACATCGACTGGGCATGCCGCGAGGCGCTCGATCGCATCGGCACCGCGACGGATCGAGAGCTCGCCCACTACTGGCATGGGATGACGGCCCATGAGGCGCGCGCCTGGGGAGAACGCGCGGCAAGACGCGGCGACGCGGTCCCGGCGCTGCGTCACGCGCGCAACGGCAGTGCGGCGCAGAAGTGCCTGGCCGTGCCCGACTGGCGGGAGCGTGTCCAGAACGTCGGGGCACCGCCGAGCGCCGTGCGGGTGATCGCACCCTTCGATCCCGTCGTTCGCGAACGGGACCGTCTGAGCCGGCTCTTCGACTTCGACTACACGTTCGAGGCCTTCGTGCCCGAGGCCAAACGTCGGGACGGGTACTACGTCACGCCGCTGTGGCGCGGGCTGCAGCCCATTGGCCGATGCGACCCGAAGCTCGACCGCGCAACCGGGACCCTTCACATTCGTCGACTCCGGCTCGAACCCGGCGTCGCGCGTAGCGCCAAGCTCCCGGCCGAGATCGAGGACGCACTCGACGGGCTAAGGGCCTGGTTGGGCGCCGAGCGGCTCGTTCGGCACGAATGACGAACCCGGCCTGCGGTCCGCTATCGTCCCGCGATGTCTGAGCAGCCGCACAAACCGAAGAAGCAGGAACAGGAAGACGCCCGCGCCGACGTCACCGAGATGGCGCCGAACGTACTTCGTATGGAACTCCCGATTCGCATGCCCGGCCTGGGCCATGTGAACATGTATGCCCTCCTCGACGACGACGGCGCTGCCGTCGTCGACCCCGGCTTGCCCGGGAAAGACAGTTGGAACGCGATCCAGCACCGTCTCAAGCAGGCCGGACTCAAGCCGAAAGACATCCACACCGTCCTGATCACGCACTCACACCCGGATCACTTCGGCGGCGCGCGCCGGATCCAGAAAGAGTCAGGCGCAACGATCGTGGCGCACCAGTCGTTCCGCTTTGGAGTCATGGAGAGCACGGACGAGTCCGACGTGTCGGTCGAGGACCTGTCGGCGTCGGAAGACGATGCCGCGCATCGCAATGTCATCGATCGCTGGCACCACCGCACACCCTGGGGCGGACAACATCCGCGCCCGCCGTTCAAGATGCGAATGCGCTGGCGCGTCGCGCGATGGCTAGGCCGCGGCATGGTTCCGCCCATCACGAAGCCCGTTGTCGCGGGCCAGGCCTTGCGCCTCGCCGGACGAGAGTGGTTCGTGACGCACACACCCGGACATACCGAGGACCACATCTGCTTCCATTGCCCGGAGGAAGGACTCTTCCTGACCGGCGACCACGTCCTCCCCACGATCACGCCGCACATTTCGGGCCTCGCCTTTCACGATGATCCGCTCCTTCAGTTCTTCGAGTCGCTCGACCAGGTGGCCGCGATCGAAAACGTCGACAAGGCCCTGCCCGCGCACGGACACCCCTTCGACGACCTGGCGGGTCGCGCTCTGGCCATCAAGGAACACCACTACGATCGCCTCGACACCGTGAAGCGAATCGGCCGCGAACTCGGCCCCTCGAACGTCCAGGCGTTCTCGCAGAAACTGTTCAAGCAGCGGAGCTGGGGAGAAATGGCCGAGAGCGAAACGTTTGCGCACCTCGAGCATCTCCGGCACACGGGCGACGCCGCCACCCACCGTGACGACGAAGGCTTCCTCATCTACGAGTGCGGATAGCAACGGCCGGTGCACTGGCCGCTCTGGTGCCCCGCATCCCAACGTCCCAAAGGCGTTACCATCGAAACATCGTCGGCTGCACCGCACGACACGCTGACACGAAGCCCGGAGACCCACCGACCGTGAGCGACGAAACCGTCAAGGGAATTCACGCCGATCGCGTGACAGACTGGCTCCAAGCCCACGTTCCGGGTACGAAGGCGCCGTTCACGTTCTCGTTGATCACGGGCGGCCACTCGAACCTGACATACAAGGTGGTGGATGCCGCCGGTCAGGCGTACGTCCTCCGGCGGCCCCCTCTCGGTGCCGTGCTCGCGACCGCGCACGACATGGGCCGCGAACACAAGATCATTTCAGGGGTTGCCCATTCGACGGTGCCGGTCCCTCCGGCTCTCGGACTCTGCACCGACGACGCGGTCAACGACGCTCCGTTCTACGTCATGGCCTACGTCGACGGCGTCGTCCTTGACACACGCGAAGTCGCGGAGCGCACGGTCCCGGAAGGCGAGCGCTCGAACCTCGGCATCGACATCATCGAGATCCTGGCACGCCTCCATCAGGTCGATGTCGACGCGGTCGGCCTCGGCGACCTCGGCCGCAAGGAGAACTACCTGGAGCGCCAGCTCAAGCGCTGGCGTACGCAGTGGGAAAAGTCCAAGACGCGCGAACTCGCGGCCATGGACGAAGTCTACGATGCGCTGTCCTCCGAGATCCCCGAGCAGGTTGGCGCGGCGATCGTGCACGGCGACTACCGCCTCGGCAACATGCTGACGGGCGAAGACCACCGCATCGCGGCCGTCCTCGACTGGGAACTCTGCACGCTTGGGGACCCGTTGGCCGACCTTGGCTATTTGCTGAACAACTGGGCGGAAGCGGGCGAAGAAAACAGTGTCGCCAGCCGCGGCGCCGCCCTCTCCCCGACCGCTGCACCGGGCTTCCCGAGCCGGGCCGAGATGATCTCGCGCTACGAATCGCTGACCGGACGTGATGCCAGCAAGATCGACTACTACCGGGCCTTCCAGTACTGGCGCCTGGCCGCCATCGTCGAAGGCGTCATGGCCCGCTACCTGAAGGGCGTGATGGGCGCCGATGCCGACACCTCGGCGTTCAAGGCCCAAATCGATGGACTCGCCGATTCTGCCGTCGAGCGTGTACGCTCTTTGGGCGCCTAGAGACCCATCCCCCATCGGAGGCCGCGATGATGTCGTTCGACTTCACTGGATCCACCGACCCGATCCGGCCCGACCTCTCGGCCCAGTATCAGCGTGTATGGACGCATATCGCAGCGCCCGGCACCTGGCTGACGGGGGCCGAGCGCGTCGCCGTCGCAGCCGCGACCCGAGACGCCCGCGACTGCACCCTGTGCCGCGAGCGGAAATCCGCCCTCTCGCCTTTCTCTGTCGACGGCGCCCATGCGACCGGGGCGCCGAGCAGCCTCGAGCCCTTGCTCGTCGACGCGGTGCACCGGGTTGCGACCGACGCTGCCCGCCTCTCGAAGACCTGGTACGACGGGATGATCGCGGGCGGCGTCAGCCCCGAACGTTATGTCGAGGCCCTCGGGGTCGCGGTGCAGGTCATCAGCATCGACGAATTTCATCGCGCACTCGCAATCGGGCTGGAGCCACTTCCCAACCCGCAGGAAGGCGCACCGACCGGGTTGCGACCGGTGGGCGCGAAGACGGCGGACGACGCGTGGGTCCCAACGATCCAGGCGGCCGACCTTGGCCCGGACGAGGAAGACCTCTACGACCGCGCCCCCGGCGGCAAGGCGCCGGGTGTCATCAAGGCGCTCTCCCTGGTCCCGGCCGAAGTTCGCAGTTGGAAGGAACTCGCGGCCGCCCAATACCTTTCGACCGAGAACATGATGCGGATGGAGAACGACCGCGCGCTCGATCGCGCACAGATCGAACTCGTCGCGGGTCGCGTCTCAGCCCTCAATGAGTGCTTCTATTGAACGACGTCCCACGCGGTGATGCTCCGTGCGAGCATCCAGTACCAGGGAAAGACCGGCGACTTGCGGGCCGTCACAGAAGGCAGCAAAGGCGGAGACAGCGGCGTCCATCATGGCGACGCGCTGATCGCATTCGCAGAAGCCGCACTCGGAGATGACGGCGCGGCGTTGGCCACCGCTCGCGACGCGTTACGGGCGACCGCCGGAAGCGCCGCGCTGGTGGATGCCGCCGGCGTGATTGGCAACTTCCAGCGCATGGTCCGCATCGCTGACGGCGCGGGGATCGACCTCGATGCCCCCGTCGCAATGTTGTCGTCCGATTTCCGAGACGAGATCGGTCTCGACGAATTCGGCACAGCGAGTCGAATCGCCAAGGTTGGACCTGTGGGCCGTGCCCTGAGCGGCGCGCTCCGCGGCGTCGCCAACCTGGGGCTGCGCGCCTGGGGCCGTCGGAGCCGCTAACGCGCGACGCAGCGACCCCGCCTACAGAAGCGGCCGGCTGATCTCGGGCCGCTCGGCCCGAGCACGCCCGAGGGCGAGTCCCTCGAGCACGGCGTTGCGGAGTTCTCGCGGATCAATCACGTCGTCGGTCCCCATGCTGGCGGCCATCCGCCAGGCACTCTCCTTCTGCTCGGCCTCGATGCGTTCCTGCTCCGCAGCATCCAGGCCCGCGCTCGCCCCGCCGGGCTTCGCCGGCATCGAACTCATCGTCAGCGCCGGAAACGACACGTGAAAGGTCTGATGGTCGAAGGGATTATGGGCCATCGTGGTCGAGCCGAAACCGAAGGCCTTCCGCAAGGTCACGTGCACTTTCGGGACGTCGAGGCCGCGCTCCGCCTTGAACATCTTGCCCGCCCATTTCAGGATGCCGGCGCGCTCGGCCCGCGTCCCCGCCATGACGCCGGGATTATCGGCCAGGAAGATCACGGGAAGATGGAACGCGCCCACGGTCTCGAGGAAGTCCGCCGTCTTCTGCGCCGCCGCGCTGTCGACCGAACCGGAACGCACCCAGGGGTTGTTGGCCACGATCGCGCAACTCTGTCCGCCAATGAATGCGTAGGCGCAGACGATCGACGCCCCGAACTTCGGCTGCACCTCCAGGTAGTCGCCGTCATCCACCAGCCGCGCGATGACCTTCTGCATCTTGTACGGCTTTCGGTCATCCGGCGGCACCACGTCGAGCAGGTCGTCCAGGAGTCGCCGTCCGGTATCGCCGCCGGTTCGGCGCGGTGCGACCTCGTCGCAGTGCGACGGGAAGTAGCCGAGGTAGCGCCGAGCGACGTCGATGGCCTCCGCGTCGTCGCGTGCGGCGTAGTGGGCGGTCCCTGCGATCTCGGTGCAGATCTTCGGCCCGCCGAGTTCTTCCTTGGTGACGTCTTCGCCGATCGCCGACTTCACCAGCGGGGGCCCACCCGTGAACATGGCCGAGGCCGCGGTCATCACCGTGAAGTCGGAGAGCGGCGCTGTCAGTGCGCCGTGGCCAGCAGAAGCGCCCATGACGAGGCACACCATGGGCACTTCGCCGCCGAGGTCGGCGAGCGCCAGGAGGTCGTTTGGCGCGCGTCCGCCGCCTCCGGTGTCCGTCAGCCGGTGGCCTGCACCGTCCAGCATGAATACGAGGGGAACGCGTTCCTGCCGCGCGAGCTGACACGCACGGTAACGTTTGCTCATGCTGCCCTGGCCGATCGATCCGCCTAGCACCGTAAAGTCCTCGGCGGCCGCGACCACCATGCGCCCATCGACTTCGCCGAAGCCAGCGACCAGTGCATCTGCGGGCGCCTCCGTCCCGCCAACCAGGGGACCGATCTCCCGGAACACACCGCCGTCGAACAGCAGCGACAGTCGCGTACGCGCATCGAGCTTGCCGCGCTGGGTCATCAAACGATCGACGCGCTCGGCGCCCCCCATTGCCTGAGAGATGCCGCGCCTTCGCTCGAGTTCCTCGAGGATCGGTTCCCAGTTCTTCCTGTGGTCGCTCATCGGTGCCTCCGCGAACGCGGAGAATACCAGACGGACCGCGAAGGACTCTGGGATCAGAGGTCGATGTCGTCGGGCGACAGCTCAGCGACGCGCTTCGCGCCCTCTTCCGCCTCCTCGTCGACGCGCGCGAAGAACGAGGGACCGGCCAGGATCGTCGTCAGGGCTTCGACTGCGGGATCGTCCGCTTCGAGGAACTCGATTCCGAGTCCGTCCCTGTCGTCCATGCGAACGACACGGGCGAAGACACTCGCGGATGCCGTCGTCCAGGAGGAATAGACGACGAGGCGCAGCTCATCGCCCACCGCGACATCGGGGTGCGGTTCGATTCGCATTCCGCCGAGCGACAACTCCGTCCCGAACAGCACACGGTCCGCGCGGTAGTCCGAATCCAGCGTGACCGCTTCGTGGCGCATGGCCACGCGGGGGTGTCCTCGACGTTCTCGCCGCTCAAAGGGCACACGTTCCCGGTTCACCACGCGTCGCTCTCGTTGCAGGGGAACCGGTCCGACCAGACGATCCTGGATCAGTTCGTCGATGCGTTTGCGCGCACGCTCGGACAGCGACTCGAACGACACACCGAGGTCGGTGGCCCATCCGTCCGTGGCGCCCGGGCGCGGTTCCGACCTCGACACGCGGCCCCGCAAGATCAAGGCACGTCCGCCCGTGATCGCACGCGGAATTCGCAGCAACACGCGGGCGCCGCGGGCGGGCGTCTCGTTCGACAACATGCTGCATCCACCCGGCGACACTTCGAGCAGCATCGCAGAGCGACGGAAGAGCCCCGTGTGGATGCCGATCTCACCGCCAATCGCGACGCGGGCCTGCAGCCTGCGCTCGGCGCCGCGGTAGATCAGGCGCGAGAGGAGAAGCCGCATGGCATCGGGATGGACCGGGCGGCGGACGACGTGGTCGAAGCCCTGGCGCTTCATCCGATTGAGGAGTTGGGCAGAATCGCCCTCCGCAACCACCACGGTCGACGTCTCTCCGTTTCCCTGGATCCCCTCCAGCGGGAGATCGAGCGCGCATCGAGCGGAAAGCACGGCAATTCGAGGCGGTACGGTCAGACGCCCAAGCGAGCGAGCTTCCTTTCCCGACAGGCGCACCGGATCCGCGCCAATTTCTCGCAGCAGGTCGATGACGTCGCTGAGTTCGCCGTCGTCGATGACCAACGCGTCGACCGAAAGCGGTCGCGACTCGTGGTGTTCCTCGTCGTTGGGCCGCCGGCGGTCGGATCCGACCGGATCAAGACCGTCCCACTCGTCTTCGGAAAGAACGAGGTCGCTTTCTTCGAGGGGTTCCTCGACCGGCGCGGGGCCGTCGTCGTCGTAGATGATCTCGACACCCGAAGGTCGTGCATCGACCACCGTGTGCGAACGCGGCGCGACCGATCCCGCGACAAACGGGACCGGCATGTCTTCTTCGCCATCGCCGATGGAGACTTCGATCTCGATCTGGTCGCCGGTACTTCGCCTTGCGTCTGTTGCGGGTTGGTCGGCAAGCGCGTGTTCGTCGTCCGCCTCATCGAAGTCTTGCAACGCGCCGCTCAGGGCCTCGAGATACTCGGCCGGCGGCGCGAGCAGCCGCAAACCAACGCCCCGCTTGACGAGACTCGCCAGAGGGCCGGGGACGAAGAGTCGCCGGGCGACCTCGGCG
>JAJDAQ010000154.1 GCA_029261815.1 Deltaproteobacteria bacterium | reverse complement strand
GGCCTCCTGACCCGTTATGCCGACCACGGGCTGCGGGTCGTCGAGATGCGGCGCGACGATCTCCTCGACCTTCCCGATGTCCTGGTCCAGCTCCGCGGTGCGCCTCAGCGCTTCCTGATCTTCTGTGACGACCTCGCCTTCGGAGATGGCGACGCCGGGTACCGGGAGCTCAAGGCAGCGCTCGAAGGCAGCCTCGAAGGGCCGCCGGAGAACGTCCGCATCATCGCCACGAGCAATCGCCGCCATTTGCTGCCCGAGAAGCACAGCGAGAACCAGGCGATTCGCGTCGATGAAGACGGTGAGGTTCGTCTCGGTGAAGCCATCGACGAGAAGCTGGCCCTCGCCGATCGCTTCGGTCTCGTGCTCGGCTTCTTCGGGTTCAACCAGCTGACCTATCTGGAGATCGTGGCTCACCACGTGAAGCGCGCAGGTCTCGAAGTCGACTGGGACGAGGTTCGGCCCCAGGCACTTCGATGGGCCCTCGATCGCTCGTCACGTTCCGGGCGGACGGCCCAACAGTTCGTGGACGACCTTGCCGGTCGCCTCGCTCTCGAGTCGCCCCGGTGAAGGCCAGCGCCCGACTGGGGGTCTTCTGGCTCGTCGTCGTCAGCGCCCTTCTCGGATCCGTCGCCGCTGCCGAAGAGCCACCGCCCGTGGATGCCGCGTACGACGAAGACTGGCTCTACGATGAAACGCTTGGTTCGGATCCGGGGGAGCGCGACCCATATCAGGAGACGAACCGCGGCATCTTCGCTTTCAACGAGGGCGTCTACGCTTACGTGCTTGACCCGCTCGCGCGGGCGTACGAGTTTGCCGTTCCGGAGGGGGTCCGGAAGGGCGTTCGGCGCTTCTTCCTGAATCTCGATGAGCCCGTGACATTTGCGAACGATGTCCTGCAGGGAAGCCTCTTCGACGCGGGCGAGACTGCCGGCAGATTCGTCGTGAACTCGACGTTGGGCATTGGCGGGATCTTCGACCTGGCGACCGGCATGGGGCTCGCGCGGCACCGGACCGACTTCGGCGAGACGCTGGCCGTCTACGGGACGCCGGCAGGCCCGTACGTGGTGCTCCCGCTGCTGGGGCCGGCGACTGCGCGGGATGCCTTGGGCGAGGGCGTTGATCTGCTGCTCCGGCCGGACACGTGGCTACTTGCGGCGACCCCGATCTTCGCCGTGAACGCGAGCGGTGGGATCTCGGCCTACGACGTCGAGCGCAGCCGGCTGGAAGCGCTGCGGGACACGTCAGTCGACTTCTACGCTGCGATGCGAGGGGCCTATCTGATGGACCGTGATGCCCAGGTCGCGGAGCGAATCGAAGAAGTTCGCTGCGAGGGATCCCTGGACTAGCGTCGCCGTGCGAGCGCGATGCCGCCAAGGGCCAGGAGCGCCGCAGTCACGGGCTCCGGCAGTCGGGAAGCCGCGAACAAGGTCGCCGGGTCTTCGACCGAATCGTAGGCCCGCACGTCATCGAGTGCGCCGGCCCAGAAGCTGTTGGTGTTGCGGTTCGTGCCGAGCCGGAAGTTCTGCAGGCCGCCCGGATTGGCGCCGATGGAGGCGACGACCTGGACGCCGTTGAACCAGATGTCGCCGTCATTGCCCCCGAACTTTCGGATCACGATGTGGTCCCAGGTCCCGACGCCGCCCGATGTGCCGATCGCAAAGGTGCCGGCCTGGTTGCGCCACTGGTAGACACCGCTGTGGCTTTCGACCTGCCACGAAAACGCGGCCGTCGAAGAATTGTTGTTGCTGAAGATGCCCTGGAAGGTTCCCTGGTCGAGCACGCCGTCGGATCGGACCGACAGCGAGATCGTCCAGTCCACGCTCCCTCCGGGCCCGGCGACTTCGAGGTAGGACGGCGCGGCCTCGTTTCCCGAGAACACGGCCGTACTGTTGATGAATGAAACGCCCGCACCCGTTGTGGCGAGATCATGAGGCGTGGGAGAGCCTGAGCTGTCGCTTCCGTTCCCGGCTCCGAAATCCCAGCTCCCGATGAAGGTCGCGTGCGCCGGGAGCGCGAAGGCCGAGAGCACAAGCACGGCGAACAGGGCACGTCGGAGCGGCTTGGGGTGCCGCGCGCGGAGAGGGAAGAAGCTCACCCCTTTCGATTCGGAGGGGGATGACGACATCTTGAGATGTGCGATCGGGGAAAACCCTGCTGCTGCATCTTCTCTGCATGTGAGGCGCGTCACAAGCTCGTGTCACCCGCGCGAGCGGGAGCGTCGACCGTCGCGGGCGACCGGGGCTGCCGGTTGGCGAGGCAGGCCGTCAGGGCGCAGCTGTGACGCCGGCTTTTGCTTCCACGCTCGCTACCAGGTGTTCGAATCCCTCGCGCTCGACCACCGAGGTGTACTCCGAGTGTCGCAACGCGAGTTCGCTCACCGTTCCATTCAGGAAGATATCGATGATGCGCCAGGCGTCGTCCGCGCCGCGTCGCATCCGGTAGCGCAGCTCGACCGGTTCGCCCTCCGTGGGAGCGAGATGCGTGAAGACCATGGCGGTCCCCCGCATCGACTCTTCGACCCGGTCCACCGCGAATCGGGGTCCTTCTGGGCCAGCGAAGCGTTCGGCGTAGGTATTTACGGTCAGTCCGCGGAAAGCACGGACCCAGCGCGATCGTTGCTCCGAAGAGAGTTCCCGCCACCCGCGCCCAAGCGCACGGGAGGCCATGAATGAGACATCGTAGGCGCGGTCCACGGCGGGTCCGAGTGCGGTGCGGCGCCCATCGAGTCCGAGTGTCGGTCCCTGCTGCATCGTCTCGGACAGCGTCGCGTAGAATGCCTCGATCGGAGCGGCGGCATCGGAAACGGCGGCTCCGCCCTCTGCATGGCTCGCGGTGGCCATGAGCGGGAATGCGATGGCGACCGAGAGGACGCGGAGCAAGCTCGACATGAACCAAACGTAGCGGTGTGCCGGGTTTTCGCGCTGCCATCTGCTAGTGAGGAGCATGGTGACGCCGATCGAAGATAGGTTGGGGCGGGCCATCGCCCGGTGGGTCCGCTTCGTCTCGCGCCATGCGCGTCTGACGCTGGCGTGCGCCGCTGCATTCACGCTCGCGGCGCTCGTGGTTGCGGGCCTCCGGCTGGGTGTCGTGTCGGACACGGACGAGCTCTTTGCAGCGTCGCTGCCTTTTCGCGCGCTCCGGATCGAAGTCGAAGAAGCCCTCCCGCTACGCGCTGACACCATCCTTGTCGTCGTGGACGGTCCCAGCGAGATCGCGGCGGGCGACGCAGCGTTGGAGTTGGCGAGCGAACTGGTCAGGCACGGTGACCCATTCGACGCCGTCTTTACGCCAGGGCTCGGGGACTTCTTCCAGCGAAACGGTTTTCTCTACCTCGAACTCGATGCCCTGGATGATCTTGCGGAGACGCTGACCCGCGCACAGCCATTCCTCGCAGAACTCAGACGCGACCCCAGCGTGCGCGGGGTCTTCGATCAGCTGTCATTTGCGGCCGCCCACTCGGCCGATGCGACCGAAGGCAGTCTCGACCTCGGGTCGGTCTTCGATTCCCTGTTAGGTGTCCTTGCAGACGCGGAAGCACTCGACCCACACCCGACGGCGTTCGGAGACCTCGTATTGGGAGCAACGAGCGAGGGCCGCGCGCGCCGATTCGTCATCGTGAAGCCGGTTCTCGACCGCGGCGACTTCGTGCCCGGCGGCGCGGCGGTGGAAGCGTTGCGCGAGGTTCTGGCGGTGCGCCAGGCGACGGAAGACGACATTGGCTTCGCGGTGACGGGCGATCTGGCCCTCAAGGCGGACGAGTTCTCGACGGTGGCGGCCCAGGCCCGAATCGCTGGGCTCGTGTCGTTCATCATGGTCTTCGTGATCTTGTGGTGGGCGTTGGCATCGTGGCGGCTCATCTCCTCTGCGATTGGGACGCTATTGGCCGGCCTCTTCTGGACCACGGGTTTCGCCGCTGTTGCGGTGGGCCACATGAATCTGATTTCGGTCACGTTCGTGGTGCTGTTCATCGGGTTGGCCATCGACTTCGCCATCCACTTCACCATGCGGTACCAGGAACTCCGCTCCACCGCAGTGGCCCATGGCCCGGCACTCGAAGAGACTGCACGCGGCGTCGGCGGCTCGCTCGTGCTTTGCGCAGCAACCACGGCGATTGGTTTCTATGCGTTCGTGCCAACGCCGTACCTGGGGGTTGCTGAACTCGGCCTCATTTCAGGAACCGGGATGTTCCTTTCGTTACTCGCGACGCTGACTGTTCTTCCAGCGTCACTGTCGTTAGGCGACCCGGGAACGCCGCTGCGGCAACCAGCGAGCCGGCGAATCGCGCTTCCCTCCTGGCCGGTGCGTTGGCCGCGCGCGGTCGTGCTCGGGAGTCTTGGGCTCGCAGCCGGTGCAGCGTGGTTTCTCCCGGGTCTCACCTTCGACGCCAACCCGCTGAACGTGCGCGACCCGAACGTAGAGAGTGTGCGCGCTTTCGAGGAACTGATTGCGGACAAGGCCGTGAACCCGTGGGGGATCGACATCCTGGCGGGCGACCTCGATGCGGCGCGGGTGCTCGCCGAGCATGCGGAGGCGCTTGAGTCGGTCGCGTCGGCCCGCACGCTGGCGAGCTACGTCCCGACGGGGCAGGCCGAGAAGCTCGAGGTCATCGAAACCCTGGCCTACCTGTTGGAACCGCCGTCCGCGCAGGGGTTGGCGGCGCCGACGTCCGACCAGATCGTCGCTTCGATTCAGACGTTTCGTGAAACGCTTCGTTCACTCGAAGCGCCGCCTGATGAAGCCGGTCTTGCCGACGTGGCACGGCGTCTGGGGGCCGCGCTCGATCGCTTCCTGGTGCAGGCGGCGACCGAGCCCGCAGCACTCGACGCGCTGAAGGTCTCTCTCGTTGGCGCGATTCTCGACCGTGTCGAACGCCTGGACCGGGCACTCCAGGCCGGCCCTGTCGCGCTCGCGGATCTGCCGCCGGGGTTGCGGGACCGAATGCTCGCTGCCGATGGTCGGGCGCTGGTCGAAGTGCTTCCGGCCGAGGACCTCAACGACGAGGCCGCTCTCGCAAACTTCGTGGCCGAGGTTCGCACGATGGCGCCGGAGGCGACGGGCGCATCGGTCTACATGTTCGAGGCGTCTCGCGCGATCATGGCGGCACTCAAGCAAGCCTTGGTCACCGCGCTGCTGTTGGTCGGCGCCATTGTCCTGCTGCTCTGGCGCAGCCTGCGAGACACGCTGCTCGTTCTCGCCCCGCTGTTGCTTTCTGGGGTCGTCGTGGGTGCGGTCTCGGTGTTGGCGGGGCTCCCGGTCAACTTTGCCGACGTCATCGTTGTGCCACTGCTCCTGGGGATCGGCATCGACAGCGGCATCCATCTCGTGCATCGACATCGCGACGGCGGGAGCGACGAACGCACGGCGGAGGGTCTGCTCACCACCAGCACGCCGCGCGCGATTCTCTGGAGTGCGCTCTCGACCATTGCCAGCTTCGCGAGCCTGGGCTTCGCCACGCACCTGGGCATGGCCAGCCTCGGTCAATTGCTGACGTTGGGCGTCATCGTGATGCTGCTGGCGAACCTGATCTTCTTGCCTGCGCTACTCGCGTGGGGTTCGCCAGGCGCTGTCGCGCCTAACCCAGGACGAATGCGGCGACAGCCTCGTTGAAGCCCTCGGGATTGTCGGTCATGACCGAATGTGCCGACTGCGGGACGACGGCCAGGCTTCCCTTCTGGAGGACCTCGTCGACCATCTCGTCCGCGGTCTCGGCCGAGAGGATGTCGGACGCGGCACCGCGCACGACCAGGGTCGGGCAGGGAACGTCACGACAGGCCTGCCAGAGTTTCTGCCGCGTCTCTTCCTCGTAGGCTTCCTGTTCCTCCGCGCTGGCCGTTGCCATCGCCATCATGAAGCCCGGGTCTGCTTTGCGGACATAACGTCCGTCTTCGCGCTGTTTCAGCTCGCTCTGAGCCATGCGCTTGATCGCCGCAGGCTGAGCAGCCGGGTAGTTGTGGGCGAGTACTTGCTCGTACTCTGCGACCGAAGCCAGGCTTCCGTCGCCTTCCGCACCAGTAGCGGCGGTCCGACCTTCCACTTCCTGGCGGATCCTGATCTGGCCGCGAGGGTCATGCTCGGGGCCGGTGTCGACGACGACGAGGCCGGCCATCTTCTCGGTGTTGCGCCCGGCGAATAGCAAGCAGGTCCGGCCTCCCAGCGAGTGGCCGACCAGCACCATGCGTTCGAAGCCGAGGGCCGCAGTGACGGACTCCAGGTCCCGCACGTGGTCGTCCCACTGGTAGCGGCGTTCGGGGTCATGGTCGGAGTCGCCGTGTCCACGAAGATCGATGGCAACGACGTGATAGTGCGGGGCCGCGAGCGGCGCGAAATCGTCCCAGATGTGGGCGTCGTTGCCGAAGCCGTGGACCAGGACGAGCGGAACGCCCTCCTGGCTCCATTCAAGCGCGTGGATTCGGTTGCCGTCGGCACCCGGAAGCAGTTTTGAGGTCGGTTCCATGCCCCGCAGGGTACCGCAAGCGCCGCCAGGACCCGTACGGCGGTCCTTCCCGGACGAATCAGGGAAACACCGGATTCAGTGGGATGCCTTGTTCGGCCGAAACACCCCCTCAAGAGGCCATGCCCATGGCGGACAATCACTGCTTCGAAGCGGCGGCCGACTTCCTGGAACGGGAGTCGACGCTCGATCGACTGACCGCGCGCGGAACACTTCGCATCGCGCTCAAGAGTGGCGGTCTTCAGGCGTCGAGCGCGACCGCCGACCAGATCAAGGTTGCGATCGAGAAGCTGCTTCCGGCCGAGCTGTCTTCGCGCGGCGTTCCGCTCGCAGACGTGCTCGTGCAGCGGCTCCTGAACGATCTCATGCCGATGGACTTCAGCGATGGCGCCCGGCAGTCGGAATCTCCCGACGACATCTTCAAACGGCTAGGGGATCGATCGTGACCGAAATCTTCGCGTTGGTGGCGACGAGCATTTTCATCCTGGT
>JAJDAQ010000153.1 GCA_029261815.1 Deltaproteobacteria bacterium | reverse complement strand
GACCTCGGTCGTCTTGGCCTGAAACGAGACGCGGGGTTAGCCCCGTCGAGCGAACCCCCCAAAAAACCAGGGGGAGCTGGACGGAATCGAACCGACGACCTCCTGAATGCCATTCAGGCGCTCTCCCAACTGAGCTACAGCCCCAGGGCGCTCGGGCCAAGACCCGTGAGCGGAGGCGGAAACTATCGGCCTCCAGGCGGGCTGTCAAAAGGTGCCGCCGTGCCGATTACGGAGCCGCATCGGGAGGTTGCGAAGGACCGGACAGCCGCGGATGGCATGTTATCTTGCGCATCCCTCGCCGGGGTGGCGGAACTGGTAGACGCAGGGGACTCAAAATCCCCCGACTTCACGGTCGTGTGGGTTCGAGTCCCACCCTCGGCACCATCGGGTCCCGGAACACGCCGGTGACGCCGATCGGAGTTCTTCCATGCGGTCCCATTCTTCGCGCGCGCGCCGGCAGATGCGACGCCTTCTGGGCATCGGCATCGGTGCCGCGATCGGGTTCAGCGCCCAGGCCGCGTTCGCAGGCTCCTGCGGAGACCTCCGAAGCTTCGTGGGGACCGTCCGAGAGGCCGGTGGAAAGCATCTGATGGTGGAGCGCGGCGGAAACGCGAGTCGCTTCACCCGCGCGTCGGACTCCGTGGTGACCGACGAGGCCGGCAGCGGCGTGGCCTCCTGGTCGGGCCTTCGTGCCGGCATGCGCGTGAAGGTCTGTTGGGCATTCGAGGATTCCCCTCGCGCAGCGCGACGCGTCTTCATCATGACGAGCCGCTGAACGGGCCCGCGGCGGGTTGGATTTGATCCCCTGCGTTCGGGTCCCTAGCGTTCGGGCATGGCCCGCGCACCGCTCACTCCCGCGCAGTACGACCGCTATCGCCGCCACTTGAACCTTCCCGAGTTCGGCGTCGACGGCCAGCAGAAGCTGCTGGCGAGCAGCGTGCTGTTGATCGGTGCGGGCGGTCTCGGATCTCCATTGGCGCTGTACCTGGCGGCGGCCGGCCTCGGCCGTATCGGCCTGATGGACTACGACGTCGTCGATCTCTCGAACCTGCAGCGGCAAGTGCTCTACCAGACGGCCGACGTCGGTCGGCCCAAGGTCGAGGTGGCCCGCGAACGGATCCAGGCGCTGAACCCGGACGTCGAAGTCACGCTTCACGCTGAGCAACTCACGTCAGACAACGCACTCGAGATCTTCGCGCCGTACGACGTGATCATCGACGGCACGGACAATTTTCCGACCCGCTATTTGTCGAACGATGCGTGCGTATTGCTCGGCAAGCCCACGGTCTACGGTGCGATCCTCCGTTTCGAGGGGCAGGCCAGTACGTTCGACTCCCGAATCGGCCCCTGTTACCGCTGTCTGTTTCCGGAGCCGCCGCCGCCGGGGCAGGTTCCATCCTGCGCCGAGGGCGGCGTGCTGGGTGTGTTGCCGGGAATGATCGCCATGATCCAGGCGACCGAAGCCGTGAAGCTCCTGACCGGGATCGGCGAACCCTTGATCGGGCGCTTTCTCCACTACGACGCGCTGGCCATGAAGTTCAACGAGTTCCGCTTCGGCAAGGACCCGGAGTGTCCGCTCTGCGGCGACGCCCCCACGATTACGCGCTTGATCGACTACGAGGGCTTTTGCGGCGTCCCGGCCGTGGAAGAGGGCCCGGCCTACGCGGAGATGTCGGCGAGCGAACTCGGCGCAGCCCTCGACCGCGGCGACGACTTCCTGTTGCTCGACGTGCGGGAGAAGGATGAGTTCGAGACCGCCGCGATCAGTGGATCGCTCCTGCTGCCGCTCGGCGAACTCCCTGACCGCATCGCCGAGCTCTCTGCGTGGAAGGGCCGCCCGGTCGTCGCGCACTGCCACAAGGGCGGCCGGAGCGCGAAGGCGTGCAAGCTTCTGCTCGACGCCGGTTTTGCCGATGTCACCAATCTGGTCGGCGGCATCGACGCCTGGTCGCTGACTGTCGACTCCGAGACCCCGAGGTACTGATGCCGAGTTCACTGCTTCCCGACCCGCTCAAGCGCCGTCACCTGTTGGCCGGTGAGCTGTCGCCCGAGAAAGCCACGGAGTTGGCCCAGGCCTATCTGGCCGAAGCGCGTGGCGTGGAGGCCATTGCCTTCTTCGCCAAGGCCGGGAACACGGACGGCCTCCACGCGTTGTGCGAAGGCGCCGTGGCCTCGGGCGATGTCTTCCTGTTGCGCGAAGCGAGTACCGCGTTACGCGAACCGATCGCGGCCGAAGCGTGGTCGCGCATCGGTGATGCCGCGGAGCGCGCCGGACTGTTGGAGTACGCGGCCGAAGCTCGTCGGCAGCACGCTCGGCACGTGGAGCGGGGGACGTCTTGATGCAGTGTCTGGTGGTCCGCGGTCTCGTGAAGGAAGTCGAAGAGGACATCAACAAGTTCTTGTCGAGCCACGAGGTGAACGTCCTGCACATGGCGCAAAGCGAGCACGGCGAGTACGTCACGATCACGCTGCTCTACGCGCAGCTGGTTCCGCTCGACGGCTGACCCGCGATTGACCGGGATGCGGATCGACCGCACACTGGCGCGATGTCCCACCCCCAGGGTTCCGTCGATGAGATGGCCGCCTGGCTGCGCAAGCACGCGGCCACGGAGGCGACACTCGGAGAAGTCGCCGTCTTCGCGTTCGAAATCACGGGCGTGGGCGGGGGCGTCATCCGCGCGTGCGTCGATGATGGCGCGATCGACATCGACACGGTGCCGGCACCCGAGGCCGATGTCCGTTTTCGGATGTCCCGGAAGGATTGCCTGGGCCTCATGGCGGGAACCGAGAACGCCGAGCTGTTGGCACTCGAAGGCCGACTCGAAGTGAGCGGCGATCTCTCGCTCGCGGTCAAGGTTCGCCGGTTCTTTCGGCGTGCGGATCCGATGCCAAACGTTGCCGCAGGCTAGGCGAGTGCCCGAAGCCGACATCTACGTCGAGAACGCACGTTCGCATAACCTGCGAGGCGTCTACTGTCGTTTTCCGATCGGCGCACTCACCGTGGTGAGCGGTCCATCGGGCTCGGGTAAATCGAGCCTGGCGTTCGACACCTTGTATGCCGAGGGCCAGCGTCGCTACGTCGCATCGTTGTCGACCTACGCGCGACAGTTTCTCGAACGTCTTCCGCGACCCGAAGTCGACCGCGTGACGAACCTGCCGCCGGCAATCGCGATCGAACAGCGGAACCCGGTCACCAACGCGCGGTCGACGGTCGGGACGGCGACCGAGATTCTCGACTACCTGCGGCTGTTCTTCGCCAAGGTGGGTGAGACGCGGTGCTGCGGCGTGCCGGTCGAAGCGGGAACGGTCGAAGCGACCACCGAGCGAATCCTGGCGCGCCACGAAGGGGTGCGGATCACGGTCGCGGCGCCCGGGCTGCACCGAAAGGGCGAGACGCCGAAAGAACTCCGGGAGCGGCTGCTGCGCGAAGGCTGGCGTCGCTTGCTCGATGCCGACGGCGGGCTGGTCGAGGTGGATGAGGTGACCCTCGACGCGCTCCGGCGGATGCGCGGGACCGCCCGGCTCGTGATCGATCGGCTCGCGGTCAAGCCCGATGCCCATGTCCGGGTGGCAGAGGCGATTGCCGCGGGCTTCCTGCGCGGTGACGGGGTCGTACACGTCGTCGACACCGAAGGCACGACCCACGTGATGCGCGAGGGGTTCGTGTGCGAAGCCTGTGGTCGCCGTCATCCGGCGCCGGAGCCCGCGCTGTTCTCGTTCAACAGTCCGCTCGGTGCCTGCGAGGCGTGTCACGGCTTCGGCCGAACGCAGGCGCTCGATCTCGAGCGGGTGATCCCTGATCCGTCGAAATCGCTGGGGCGCGGCGCGAT
>JAJDAQ010000152.1 GCA_029261815.1 Deltaproteobacteria bacterium | reverse complement strand
AGCGACCACGCCGAGAAGCTAGGTGAGACGGAGATCTGCCGAACGCCCGGGAGTCCGGGCTACGACGCCTTCAGCTGCCAGGTAGCAAGGCGTTGGCCGCGTCTCGGCTACGCCTTGATCAACTCGCTCTTCATGTCCGTTCCGCCGGCGGCGATGTCCTTCTGTGGGGAAGACAACGAGGTGTGCCGGGAAGCCGCGCGCGGGCCGTGGAAACGAATCCAGGAAGCTGCCGAGCAGCACTACGACCGCACGTCGGCCTGCCGCTTTACGACCTTTGTTGGCAGCGAATGGAGCGCCATGCCGGCGGGCGACAACCTTCATCGCAACCTCGTCTTCCGGAATGCGTTCGTCCCCGCGGTGCTACCGACGGCCGTGAACGCAGTGACTGCGGAACGGTTGTGGGAACGCCTGGATCGCGAATGTATCGACGCAGGAATCGGCTGCGACGTGATCGCGATCCCACACAATTCCAACGTCAGTGGCGGCCGGATGTTTGCGGCCGTGCAAAGCGACGGGTCCGCGCCGACCCGTGAGTGGGCGGCGCAGCGGGCGCGGCTCGAGAGGCTCGTTGAGGTCACCCAGCACAAGGGTGACTCCGAGTGTCGCGTTGGGAACTCCGGCGACGAACTCTGCGCCTTCGAGACCCTGCCCTACGGTCGCATGGCCGAGATGGCCGACCAGGTCCCCGACGAGCCGCCGGCCCCGGGGTCCTACGTGCGCGAGGCGCTCGCGACGGGCCTGGAGATCCAGCAGGCGACGGGTGTGAACCCGTTCGCCTTCGGATTGACGGCCGCAACGGATGGTCATCTCGGGACGCCGGGACTCGTGGCCGAAGACCAGTTCGTGGGCCACGCCGCCGGAACGGTGACCGCACGGCTCGGGGTTCCGGCACTCCCCGATCGCATCGACTTCAACCCGGGCGGACTCACGGCCGTATGGGCCGAGGAAAACTCGCGCGACGCGTTGTTCGGGGCGATGAAGCGGCGCGAGGCCTACGGCACCAGCGGACCGCGGATGACCGTTCGGATGTTCGCGGGGTGGTCGGCGCCGGCGGCGGCGTGTGGCGATGCGGACTTCGTGGCCGATGGTTATGCGCATGGCGTCCCGATGGGCAGCGATCTGCCCGCTCCGCCCGAGGCTTCCGGAGCCCCGCACATCAAGGTCTGGGCATTGCGGGATGCGGGCGTCTCCGGACGGCCGGGCACGCCCCTGGAGCGTATCCAGATCGTGAAGAGCTGGCTGGAGGACGGTGAGGCGAAGACCGCGGTGATCGACATCGCCGGGAAAGCGACGCCGGGCGATGCCGACCTGGCGACCTGCGCCCCTGCGCCCGGGGGAGCCGATGATTTGTGCGCGACCTGGCAGGACCCGGACTTTCGACCCGGTGCTGCGGCCGTCTACTACGCGCGGGTGGTGGAGCGTCCTTCGTGTCGATGGAACCAGTGGGTCTGCAACGCCGCGCGAGTCGATTGCCGCGATGAAGCTGGTATTCCGGAAGGACTCGAAGCGTGTTGCGATCCCGCTGTTCCGAGAACGATCCGCGAGCGCGCGTGGACTTCGCCGGTCTGGTACACGCCGCCGCGCGAGAAGGAGTGATCATGACGTCGCCGCCGTTGGCCGCCGATGCCGCTGTGGACTACGACCCGTATTCCTACGAGATCGATGAGGATCCCTTTCCGGTCTATCGCTGGCTTCGCGACCATGCGCCCGCCTACTACAGCGCTGAGCAAGATTTCTGGGCGGTCACCCGATTTGATGACAACCTCGCATTCCTGGTCGACAGCGAGCGGCTGACCTCCACGCACTCCACCAGTCTCGAGTTCATGGATTCTCCGAAGCCGGATACGGGCCTGATGATCTGGATGGATCCCCCGCGGCATAACAAGTACCGCGCGCTTGTATCGAAGGCGTTCACGCCACGAGCGATCCGGGAGCTGGAGCCCGCGATCCACCGCATCGCGCGCGGCCATCTCGATCGGATCGGGGACCGATCGTCTTTCGACATCATCGAGGACTTCACCGCGCGACTGCCCATGGACGTCATCAGCGAATTGTTGGGGATTCCCGAAGAGCGCCGCGCGTGGGTGCAACACGCGTCCAACTTGATGCTGCACCGCGAGCCCGGGAACCCGATGCCGACGCCCGAAGCGATGGCTTCCATCGTCGAACTGATGGAATACTTCGGTGAGTTGATTGATGAGCGCCGGAAGCGGCCTTCGAACGACACATTGACCCGTCTTACCCAGGTTGAAGTAGAGACCGAAGACGGCACTCGCGAGCGGCTCTCGGACGATGACATCCGCCAGTTCCTGAATCTGTTGGCGACGGCCGGGAACGAGACCGTGACGAAGCTGCTGGGCACCCTCTTTCATGAGCTCTCGAGGAATCCGGATGAGCGCGCAGCGCTCGTGGCGGACCCCGGGCTCGCGGCCAACGCCGTAGAAGAGACCTTGCGTTTCGACCCGCCCAGCCAGTACCAGGGCCGCGTGGCCACGGTCGACATTCCGCTCCACGGCCGGATGATTCCGGCGGGAGCGCGCGTGCTCTGCGTCAACGGAGCGTCGGGTCGCGACGAGCGGAAGTTCCCCGATCCGGATCGGTTCGATGTGCGCCGCGAGATCGACCTGCATCTCGGTTTCGGGTACGGCCGACATATCTGCCTCGGTGCGTACCTCGCGCGAATGGAGTCCCGGATCGCAATCCAGGAAGTCCTCGCGCGGTGGCCCGAGTACGAGATCCCGGCCGACGGCCTCGAACGGATGCATTCGAGCAACGTTCGGGGATTCTCGAGCGTGCGCTTCGAAGTGGCCTAGGTTCGACGAGAGGAGATTTTCATGACCACCCGCCTTCGACTGTTCGTTCTCGTCGGGCTCTGCCTTGCCCTCGCGGGCTCGAGTGCGCCGCCCTCGGTCTACGACTTCACGCTCAACCGAATCGATGGCACGCCCGAGGCGCTGTCGACGTACCGGGGCAAGGTGATCCTGCTCGTCAACGTCGCGAGCAAGTGCGGCTTCACGCCGCAGTACGAGGGCCTCGAAGCGCTGTACAAGCGCTATGGCGACGATGGATTCGTCGTTCTGGGTTTTCCTTCCAACGACTTTCGCGGCCAGGAACCCGGCTCCAACGAGGAAATCGCCGAGTTCTGCCGCGCGACGTGGAGCATCCGCTTCCCGATGTTCGAGAAGATCACGGTCAGGGGCGATGGCCAGCATCCCTTGTATGCGTGGCTGACGTCGCGGCCGGCGCCCATTGGCGGCGAGATCGAATGGAACTTCCAGAAGTTCCTTGTGGATCGACACGGCAACGTCGTCGAGCGGCTCGCTCCCGGCATTTCGCCCGAGACGCCGGCCGTGGTCGGCACCATCGAGTCACTCCTGGCTGAGCCCGCACCCAACGTAGAATCGGCGCCAGCGAGCTAGGCTCCGGCGCATGGAACTAAGAGACAAAGTTGCGGTCGTCACGGGCGGAGCGAGCGGCATCGGGCTGAGCCTGGTGCGACGCTTCAAGAAGGAGGGGGCGGCCCATGTGGTCGTCGTCGACCGGGACGAAGCCGGGGCGAATGCTGCGGCCGAGGAAGTCGGCGGAACCGGGCTTGCGATCGACGTCTCCAACGAAGACGCGATCCGCGGACTCGTTGCCGATGTCGAGCGCGACCACGGCACACTCGACTTGTTCGTGTCGAACGCCGGCTACGTCACCCTCGGCGGTCTCGAAGCCCCGGTCGAGGACCTGCAGCGTATGTGGGAAGTGCACGTGTTGGCGCACCTCTACGCCGCACGGGCCGCGATCCCGGGAATGGTCGCGCGCGGTGGCGGTTACCTGCTCAGCACCGCATCGGCTGCCGGTCTGCTCTCGCAGTTCGGGTCGATGCACTACGCGGTGACCAAACATGCAGCGGTCTCGCTGGCGGAGTGGATCGCGATCACGCATGGCCACCAGGGCATCAAGGTATCGGTGCTCTGCCCCCAGGCCGTTCAGACCAACATTGAGCACAACAGCCCCGATCGTGACCGGATGGCGGCAGGGCCGGGTGGCAGCGTCGCCGCAGGAGACGGTGTGGTTCAACCGGACGATGTCGCCGACGTCGTCATCGAAGCCATTGGTGCCGAGCGTTTCCACGTGCTGCCGCATCCCGAAGTCGCCGAGTACGTGAAGCGCAAGGGCGCCGATGTGGATCGCTGGATCGGTGGTATGCAGCGTTGGCAAGGGAGCCTGTTTCCGGGCGAACTACACCCAGCCAATTGGCTCACCGGGGGAGCGAAGCGTTAGGCTTCGTCGGACTCGACCTCAGCGAGTAACGCATCGCTATGCACCGCGAGGTCACTGGCGCCCGCTGCCAGCCGTTCGAGCTGGACGGCTCCTCCGCTCGCATGTGACGCCATCTGCTGGAGTCCCTCGAGTACGCGCATGCCGCGCTCGCTCTGCCCAGCGGTCGCGCGTGAGATGTCACTGATCCCTTCAGCAAGCGCGGCCGCTGCCTCGGTCATCTGTCGGCTACCCGTGGCTTGCCGCGAGCAGCCTTCCGCCACCTGTTGGGCAACTTCGCGCATCTGGTCGAGGCGCTCGAGCACGACGTGGCTCGACTCATTCTGTTCGCGTGTGGCGCTCACGATCTGCTGGATGAGGTTGGAGACGTCGGCCATGGATGCCTTGACGGCGGCGAGCTCGGCCGACTGCTCTTCGGTGGCGTCCGCAATCTCGCGGGTCATCGCCGTGGCTTGCTCTGATCCATCATGGATCAGCGAGAGGCTCTCCGCAGTCGCCTCGGAGAGCGATCGACCGCTCGCGACCCGCGCAGCGCCGACCTCTGCCGCTTCGACCGCCTGGTCGATTTGGTCGCGAACGCCCGCCACGTGGCCGGCAATCTCCTTGGTCGAGTCCGCTGTCAGATCTGCGAGGGAGCGTACTTCCGTTGCGACCACCGAGAATGCGCGGCCTTGCTCGCCGGCCTGTGCGGCGATGATCGACGCATTGAGGGCGAGCAGATGGGTGCGCGAAACGATTTCGTCGATCAGGCCGACGATGCCTTCGATCGAGGCGGAACGCTCCGCGAGCCCGTCGATGCGTTCCTGCACGCCCCGAAAGCTCTTGTCGATCTCACGCATTCCGCCCGTCAGTTCCTGAACCTGTGCGATCCCGCTCCGTGCGTGGGCGAGTGCCTCTTCGCTGACCCTGTGGGTGTGATCGGCATTCGATTCGACCGAGCGGATGGAACGCTCGAGGCGACCGATTCGCTCATTCGTCGCGTCGCTGGAGCCACCCAGGGAAACCGCGCCGTCCGCAATCTGGCTGACCGCGGCCGACAGCTCCGATGTCGCAGACGCGGCCTCGTCGACGTTGAGTCGCAGCGCCTCCGTGTTCTCCGCGATCTGCCAGATGGATCCGTCAAGCGAGGCAACGGACGAAGCCGTTTCTTGCGCGTGGACGCCGAGCGGGCCGATGGCGTCCGAGATCCCGACCGCGGCGTCGAGCATGGTCTCGACCGAGTCGCGCATATCGTGCGCGACCGTGGATTGCTCGCCCAGCGAAGTCGAGAGCGCGCGTTCCGCGGCCGCGAACTCGTTCGCGATCGCGGCCGCTTCGCGGGCATGCCGCTCAGCCGCAATCGTCACGCGGTCCCGGCTCGTTCTGGCGGAATGGACCACTGTCGGCGCGGGTTCGTTTGACGCGTCGGTCGCTACCCGTCGTGCGAACCCATAACCGGTTGCCGCGGCAAGCAGTGTGGGGAGCACGACCAGGAGTGAGTGCCAAGCGCCCACGTGGATGCCGATCGTCGTGGCCGCAGCGAGTGCAACGAGGGCTGTACCGACGACGCCGGCCTGGGGCCACCACCGATGCGGTACGGGGGCATTCGGGCCTGGTTGCGGCGAGGACATGGGACAGACTCTCCGTCCCTCGAATCGGCGCGCGGGCGATGCTGCTTGAGGTGCCGCGCGTCGCGGTCAGCCGTTGGGTTTCCGCCCCGGTTCGGTTCAGACCGGGTCGAGCTTCAGGACCCGTTCCGCATTCTCGTGGAGGAACTTGGGCCAGACGTGGTCGCGGAACGGAACCTGTTTCATCTCCGTCATGATGCGCTCGAGCGACAGCCCCATCGGGAAGTACCCGGCGTAGAGGATCTTGTCCGCGCCGCGCGTATTCGCGTAGTTCACGATCGCTTCGGGGTAGTGCTTGGGCGCGAAGGCACTCGTGCAGTAGTGGAGGCCCGGCCATTTCAGCATCAGCTTGACGGCAAGCTCCTCCCACGGTTCGCAGCCGTGATAGGTGATGATCTTCAGCTCCGGGAAGTCGTAACAGACCTCATCCAGGTGCTCGACATTCTGGCAGTCCATGGGAACGCGCGGGCCGGGAACGCCCGCGTTCAATCCGATCGGGATGTCGAGTTCGCAGCACTTCGCATAGATCGGGTAGAAGAGCCGATGGTTGATGGCGACCTGGGGGACGAGCCCGGCAGGAAAGCACGAGACCATCTTTACGCCGTGCTCGTCATGCAGCAGCTGCATGTGGCGCAGGGTTTCCATGCCGTCGAGCGGGTTGACCTGGCCGGTCGGGTAGAAGCGCTCCGGGTGCTCCTTCAGCGCACGGGCCCCGATCTCGGAAACCGGACTACAGCCCGTCCGCCGGATGCCCCACTTGTCCATCTCCTCGACGGTCACTTCCAGCGGGTCGCGGTCCTTTCCCCAGTCATGGGGAACGCCCTTGAACATGTACTCGGCCGGGAACTTGAAGCCTTCCTTGCTCTGCGGGTCATTCGCTGCCTTGCGAAGGAAGCCATAGGTCCCCTCGAGGTCGAGAATCGGGAACGAGAGCATCAAGTCGACGGTCGGGAGACCTTCGGGCATCGGCATCGTGGAGTTCCTTCGTGTGCGAGGAGTCTCGTTAGTCGAGGGAGAACGGATCCTTGCCCATCTGCTCGCGAATCGGCGTGAATTCGGGCTGGCGCATCGCACGACGCTGCCAGTTCACGCCGTCCACGACGAGGGTGTGGCCGCTGATGTAGCTGGCGTAGGGCGACGAGAGAAACGTCGCAGCCCAACCGAGTTCGCGGAGCCGGCCGGTGCGCTGGGCCGGGCAGCTCGCTTCTTCGGCTTCGCGGTTTCCACGGCCGGGGACGCCTTGGATGTCGGCCGTCTCGTCTTCATGGGGAAATAGTCCGGGGACCAGGCCGTTCACGCGGATCCCGTAAGGGGCCCACTCCACTGCCAGGGTCTCCGTCATGTTCTTCACGCCGGCCTTGGCCGCTGCCGAGTGTGCGAAGCCCGGCCCTCCGGTCCAGGCGTAGGAAGCACCGACGTTGATGATGCTCGCGGGTCGGCCCCCCGAGATGGCGCGGCGCCCGAGTTCCCGAGAGCAGAAGAAAGTGCCATTCAGCACGATGTCGACGACCGTCCGCCAGCCGTTAGGCGAGAGGTCTTCAGCCGGGACCGGAAAGTTTCCTGCCGCATTGTTGATCAGGTGACCCGGCGCGCCGATGGCGTCCGTCACGGCATCGAAAGCCGCAGCCACGGTCTCGGGTTGCCGGATGTCGGCGCCCACGGCGAAGGCCTTGGCACCGACGGCCTCGACGGCGGCGACGCCGGCATCGCGGTGAGCCTCCTGGCGCGAGACGATGGCGACGGCGGCACCGAGCCGCGCGAACTCGACGGCGATGGCCTTCCCGAGGCCGGTTCCGCCGCCCGTGACAATGACGGTCTCTCCAGCGTAGGATCCCGCAGGAAGCGCGTGGGTCCCCAGCGGCGGCGGCTCGTGCAAGCCCATGGTTCAGCTCTCCTGTAAACTCGTCGACGGTAGTCAAAGCGAGGTTCGCCCGCCCATGCCCGACGTGCTCGACACCGGGACCGACCAGTTGCTGTGCCGCGTGGAAGACCGCGTCGGCATCGTGACGTTGAATCGACCCGAGGCGCGCAACGCCCTCACGATGGACATGAAGCAGGGCCTGGCGCGCGTGCTTCCGGAGTTGGCTGCGAGTCCCCAGGTGGGAGCGGTGTTGTTGACCGGCGCCGGCGGCGCCTTCTGCGCCGGGGGCGACACCAAGATGATGGCGCGGGACGGTGCCCCGCCTTCTCCCGAGGACCGGAAGCGTCAGCTCCGGTGGGAACACGAGACACCGCGGCTGCTTCATCGGATGGAGAAGCCGACGTTGGCGGCGCTGCCCGGCCCCGCGGCGGGGGCCGGCCTGGGCCTCGCGCTGGCATGCGACCTGCGGATCCTGGCCGACAGCGCGTTCGTGACGACGGCCTACGTCAAGCTCGGGTTGTCGGGCGACTACGGCACGAGTTGGTTCCTGACCCGCCTCGTCGGGCCGGCGAAGGCGCGCGAGATCATGTTCACGGGCGACAAGCTGGATGCGGCCACTTGCGAAGCCCTCGGCCTGGCCAATCGGGTGGTTCCGGGTTCGGAACTCGAGAAGGCGGCGACGGATCTTGCCCGCCAGATTGCGGCCGGCCCCCCGATCGCTCTCCGCATGATGAAGCACAACTTGAACCGGGCCGTGACCGACGACCTGGAGACCGTTCTCGATGCCGAGGCCGAACGAATGGTCGCCGGCGCCGGAACCGAGGATTACCTGGAAGCCGTCAAGGCATTTCAGGAGAAACGACCGCCGAATTTTCGGGGACGTTAGTCCAGCACTCGAAGGAACTTCCATCATGGCGCAGCCGGCACTCGATCTCTCGAATCCTCATGGACTGAAGCTGGATGGGCCGATCAATGTCGGCAGTCAGGAGTTCACCGACCGGAAGTTCGCCTACTACGAGTGGATGCGGGAAGAGGCGCCGGTCTGTCAGATCAAGGTCTCGGTCGTCAAGGCCATGGCCGTCTCACGCTATGACGATTGTCTCGATCTGCTCAAGGACCCGCGCTTCGTGCGCAATCGCACCACCGCGACGGGCGGTGGCAGCCGGCTGCCATTCCCGATGCCCAAGGCGATGAGCTTCCTGGCCCAGAGCATGATCGTCGAAGACGATCCGGAGCATCGGCGGCTGCGGGGTCTCGTGAACCAGGCGTTCAAACCGCGTGCCATCGACGGTGTCAGCGACCGGCTCGAACGGCTCACGAACGAGTTGCTCGACGATGCGCCGAAGCAAGGCGTATTCGATTTCATGACGACGTATGCCCATCCGATCCCGACGGTGGTGATCCGCGAGTTGATGGGCCTGCGCGAGGACGAGATGCCGGGCTTCGCGTATCTGATGGGCAGCCTCAGCAAGGGTCTCACTGGGCTGGCTGTCGCCAAGACGGTGCTGTGGTCTCTTCCGCGTGCGGTGAAGTTCGTGCGTGGCGTCATCGCACGAAAGCGCCGGGAGCCGGCGGACGACATCCTCACGGGCTTGATCGAGGCCGAGGTCGACGGTGAGCGCCTGACGGAGGAGGAACTCATCAGCTTCGTGTTCCTGCTCGTCGTTGCCGGCTTCGAGACGACGGTGCACCTCGTCACCAACGGTATGCGCGCGCTCATCGAGCACCCGGAACAGCTCGATCGGCTGCGAGCCGATCCGGAACTCCTGGACAGCGCCGTCGAGGAGATGCTGCGGTTCTGCGGGCCCATCCACGGGACCAAGATGAACTTTGCCCGCGAGGACGTGGAGTGGCATGGTGTGCTGATTCCACGAGGGACGCCGGTCGTTCCCGCGCTTGCGGCGGGCAATCGAGACCCGCGTCACTTCGAGAATCCTGACACGTTCGACATCGCCCGATCGCCGAATCGTCACCTTGGCTTTGGCCACGGCGCGCACTTCTGCCTTGGCGCACAGCTCGCACGGATGGAGACCCGGACCGCATTCAAGACGCTGCTCGAGCGCGTTCCAAAGTTCGAACTCGGCGTTCCCGTGGAGAAGCTGGAGCTCCAGGCGATGCCGTTCTGGCACCGTCACAAGTCGCTGCCGGTCCGGTTCGGTTAGGCCGTCTACGGCCTGGGGCTGTACGCCTTCGGTCCGAGGTTGCCCCTTAGTTGGGCCTGGATCTCGTCGATCCACTCGCAGGCACGCGGACGCGTCTGGCGTGGGTCGATGAGTTCGTGCACGCCGAATTCCTCCGCACGCGGGAAGACGGATTGGGCCGCGAACATCTCGTCTTCCAGTTCGGCTCTCCGCGCATCCGGGTCCTCGGACGCTGCGATCTCCTTGCCGAAGGCGAGGTGTACGCCGCTCTCGACCGGAAGGGCACCGCTTTGCATCGACGGCCAGGCGACCACCGTGGCGTGTTGGCCGAAGTGGATGCCCTGCGCCACTCCGAAGCTCTTGCGCAGCACGACCGAGAACCACGGCACGCGGCTCTGCAAGACTGCGAACATCGCTTCCATTCCGTAGCGGATCGTTCCGGCCGCCTCGGCGTCCGGGCCTATCTGGAAGCCGGGTTCGTCGACGAAAGACACGATCGGCACATTGAATGTGTCGCAGAGTTCGACGAAGCGGCGGACCTTCTGCGCGCCGTCGGCCGACATTCCTCCGCCGTAGATGGTGCAGTCGTTCGCCAGGACGCCGACCGGGTGGCCCTTCATGCGCGCGAGGCCCGTGACCTGCGAACGTCCATAGCGCGGCGACATTTCAAAGAACGAGTCCTGGTCGACGATGCGGGTGATGAGCTTGCGCACCTTGTACGTCTTGCGCCGGTCGCGAGGGATCGCCGAGATCAGTTCGGGGTCTTCGCGGCCCGGCGGATCCTGGCATTCGATGACCGGCGGCGGGGCCCAGGCATTCGACGGCAGGTAGGAGAGGAAGGATCGGACTTGTGCGAACGCATCCTGCTCGTCGACGGCGAGGTTGTTCACGACGCCGGACTTCAAGTGGACCTTCCAGCCGCCAAGCTCCTCCTTGGTAAGTTTCTTCCGCAGCGCGCGTTCGACGAGCGCGGGGCCGCCGGTCAGTACGACGGCGGTCTCCTTCGTCATGACACTGAAATGCGACGCGGCAAGGCGGGCGGCGGGGAACCCCGCACACGGCCCGAGGGCTGCGCAGGCGACGGGCACCTTCGAGAGCGCCTCCATCGCCAGCAGGTTCATCGGCGGCGGTTGCGTCAAGTCGTAGCCTGACTGGCCGCGCCGGCCGTAGCCGCCCGAGATGCTGGCACCGCCGCCCTCCAGAAGGCGCACCAGCGGCACGCGACGCCGGATGGCCAGGCTTTCGGCGAACTGGCTCTTCTTGAGACTCGCGGGCGTGTAGGCGCCGCCCTGTACCGTGAAGTCGTCGCCCCCGATCACGATCGGACGGTCGTCCACCTGGCCCATCCCGATGACCAGGTTCGAGGGCGCGAAGGCAACGGTGCGTCCCTGCTCGTCGACTTCGGCAAGGCCCGCGGTCTCTCCGAACTCGCGGAAGGATCCCACGTCGAGCACGCCGGCCACGCGTTCGCGCACGGTCAGGCGGCCGCGCGCGTGTTGCTTCGCGACCGCTTCGGCGCCGCCCAGTTCCTGGGCCAAGCGCCGCCGGGCCTCGATCTCCTCGACTTCGTCCTTCCAGCTCATGGCCGGAAACCATAGCGGAACCGGGGGTTTGGCTCTGGTAGAGTGGATTCCCATGGCCAGTATCGAAGCGCTCGAAGCCCAGGTCCGCGCCCTCTCCGTCCGTCTCGATGCGGCCGAATCCGTGCAGGCGATCCAGAACCTGAAGTCATGCTATGCGTCGCTCGTGGACGCGCGCTTCTCGAAGGGTGCGCGGGTTCCGGCCGAGCGGATGGCCGAGGTCGCCGCCGAGATCGCAGGGCTGTTCAGCGAAGATGGCGTCTGGGACGGCGGTCCCACACTCGGCGTGGCGACCGGGAGGGAAGAGATCGCCGCGCGCATGCGAGAGCCCACGCTCGTGTTCTCGTGGCATTTCTTCGTGAAGCCGCGCATCGAGGTCCACGGGGAGGTGGCAAAGGCACGCTGGGACATCTTGTCTCCGTGCACGACGAAGGACGGGACGCCGCACTGGATGGTTGGCTACGAAGACGACGAGTACCAGCGGATCGATGGCGTCTGGCTTCACACCCGCATGAAGCTGAAGAGCGTGTTCATGACGCCCCACGACCAGGGCTGGGATGACATCTGGTTCTAGCGCCAGCCCGAGCGCCCACTGCTAGTTCCCGAGAATTCCGCCCCGGTCCCCTTGGTTGTTCTCGAAGAAGTCGAAGTCGATCGAGAGCGCTGCCGCGAAGATCACCGCGCGTTCCTCGTCGCTCCACTCAGGACCCTGGAAATCGATCCCGAAGGTGTCGGCGTCGGCGAAGGCTTCCTTCAAAAGACCGCCCCACTTCTTGCTGATCGTCGCCTCATGCCGGCCCTCCTTGCCCAGCACCGGGAACGTCCAGATGCGCCAGCGCGGTCCTTTGACGTGTGCGAACACGCGCCCGTGCGCATCGACGAGATCGTAGTTCCGGTAGAGCACGCCCCAACGACGCTTCACGAGGCCGACGATCTCGCCACCCGGTCGCGCGACCTCCAGGTCCGAAAAGACGAGGAAGAAGCCGCGTCGAAGGAAGAGCAGAGCGATGCCTTCCAAGTCGAAGATGCCGACCTCGAATCCGCGGTGACTGCGGAGGAAGAAACGCTTTGCGTGGTCGAGGAAGCCGCCCGACTTCTCGGCGATGTGAGCGATGCTCTCGCCGTCTTCCGTAGCAACCACGTACTGGTTGCGCGTTTCCCAGTCGACCAGGACCTCGGTCCACTCCTTGCGCTGCTCGATGAAGACGCGTTGGGTTCCAGCCAGGAACGGAAGCGGATTCATGCGGCATCGCCGGTCGTGACGCGGGCAAGGTCCGCACGCAGGGTCCGGTTCATGCGCAGGAAGAAGAGACCGGATGCCGCGCCGATGACGGCTGCGATGGTCATGGCCGTCCGGAGGGCTTCGTCTCCCTGCGTGGGTTCGAGGTAGTCGGAGACAAGGCCGGCCGTCAACGGGCCGAGGCCCATCCCGGCGATGTTCAGGACCGACATCTGCGTCGCCGACGCAGTGGCTCGACTCTGTGGTTGCACCAGGTTCTGGACCAGGGTCCACAGGATCGATACGTAGGCGTTGTTCAGGAAGTAGAAGACCGTGAAGACGACGATGGCGACCTCCGCGTTTCCGGCCCACGCGAACCAGAGTGCGAACGGAAACGCTGCGAAGGACGAGGCCGCACAGATCCAGCCGTACCAGCGGCGATCCTTGCGCGAAAGGCGGTCGGCCAGGTATCCCCCAGTCGTGATGCCGAGCGCTCCTCCGATCAGGGCGGCTGCACCGAAAGCGAAGCCAGCCTCTGCTACGTCCATGTCGAAGAGTCGGCGCAGGAAGCTCACGCCCCAACCGAGCACCGTGTAGCCGAGGAAGGCCTGGCACATGGCCGCCATCATCAGGGAGCGAAACGAGGCGTTGCGCGCAAGGTCGCCTAGCACCGACAAGACGGGTGGGGCATCGCCGATGGGCGCGGTGGATTCCGAAGCCCCCGCCGGCGGCTCCTTGACGGTGAACAACAGGAGGACGAGTGGCAGCCCGATGCCTCCGGCAACGAAGAAGGCCGTACGCCAGTCCGAAGCCGCAACCACGGCGCCGCCTCCCGCAAAGCCGAGGAACGTTCCGAGGTAGATGCCCCAGCCGTAGAAGGACATGGCAGTTGCCCGACGCTCGGGCGAGAAGTAGTCCGAGATCAACGCGTGCGAGGGTGGCGTACCGCCGGCCTCGCCGATCGCGACGCCGAAGCGCGCGATAGCCATCTGAACGTAGCTTGTCACGACGCCAGACGCGGCCGTGAGTACGCTCCAGACCGCCACGCTCGCGGCCAGGACACCGCGTCGCGACGTCATGTCAGCGAGTCGGGCGATCGGGATCCCAGCGATCGTATAGAAGATCGCGAAGGCCGTGCTCAGCGAACCGATCTCCGCGTCCGAGAGCCCGAGGTCGAGCTTGATGTCTTCTTGCACGAGCGCAAGCACCTGACGATCGATGAAGTTCAGTACGTAGACCAGAAGAAGGACGACCAGCACATAGGACTGGTAGACCGGCCGGGGTCGGAAGGGCCCACTCATGTCATGCTCCGCGGGTCCCGACTTCGCGTCGAACCCAGAAGAGCAAACCTAGCATCACGGTCGTGGCCACGGCATAGAGCGTGTAGGCGCTCTCGTAGCTTCCGGTGCGATCGAAGATCGTCTGGGTCAGTAGCGAACCCGTCGAGCCCGAAACGACGAGGGCGATCGACATCGCGCCGTAGATCTGGGGGACCGTATGCTCACCGAAGCTGTTGCCGACCACCAGCGGAAAGATCACATCGCGAGCCGCGACGCCGAGGCCGTAGGTGATGAGGAAGAGCGTGAGGAAGGGTTCGTTCGGCAGGAAGAAAAGCAGGAAGGCGCTGGTCGCGAGCAGCGCGAAGTCGATCTGGAGGCCGAGCCTCGGAGCGATCCGGTCCGCCACGAATCCCACGAGGATCTTCGAGAAGCCGCCGGCACCGACCGCGTAGGAGTAGAGCCGCAGCGCCTCGCCCCGGCTCATGCCGGCATCGAGAAACGAGGCGACGAAAGCATCGTTCATCCCAACGAAGAAGAAGAAGTAGAGGGACAACGCCGCGAACAGGATCCAGAAGGTGCGCGTACGCAGGGCTTCGCGCAGCGAGAGCGCGGCCGATGCAAGGGCACGGGTTCCGTCGACTTCTCGTGCCGGCGCCTGTCCGCCCGCGATCCACGCGAAAGGGAGGATCGCGAGCGGCCCGACCCACGCGAGGATCTCGAGCGCGCCACGCCAACCGTGATCGTCGGTGAGAATGCCGAACACGCGGGGGAGGACGAGACCGCCCACGTTCGACGCAGCGAACGCGATTCCCAGGCCGAGCCCGCGCCCGCGTTCGAGCCAGTTCGTCACGATCCCGGCGATCACGACGTCGCTGACGCCGGCCATCGCGACGCCGAAGAGCGCGTTGGCCGCCCACAGCTGCCAGAGCCGATCGATCCCCGCGAGCAGGCTGAAGCTCACGCCGATGAGGGCTGTTGCACCGACGAGGACGGGCCGAACGCCAATGCGCGCGGTGAGGTGCCCCACGGTCGCGAGTCCGACACCCAACACGCCGAAGTAGAAATATCGCGCTGTCGCGTACTCGCCCCGGGACCAGCCGAGCTCGCCGGTGACTTCCGGGAGGAGCGGGCCGAACAGGTACATGTACCCGAGGCCTAGCTGGCAGACGAAGCAAGCCAGCACGATGGCGGCGGCGCGGCCGCGCAACCCGGTCCCGGTCGGTGTCATGCGTTCGTCGGTGCGGGGTCTTTGTCGGGCGTCGCTGCCGGACCGTTCCCACCGGCGCCGCGCGGGAGCTTCATGGCGACCACGGCCATCGCGAGGATCAAGGCGGCGCCCACGCGGAAGGGCAGCCCTCGCGACACGTCATAGAGGAGTCCGGCCATCGCCGGGCCGAAGATTCGCGCGAGGCTGGCGGCGGACTGGAAGGTGCCCATGACCGAGCCGCGGTCGCCCGCATCCGCCTGGAAGGAGGCCAACGACATCAGCGAAGGTTGTGAGATGCCGCGGCCCACGGCCAACAAGAAGAGCGGCAACATCAGCCACGCGACGCTTCCCGGAATCGGCACGCTGAAGAAGCCAACGACCATGATCGCGCCGCCCACGGTGACGAGCGTGCGCTCGGGGTAGCGCTCGGCGAGGCGTTTCATCCCGCCGCCCTGGATGCCACCCATGACGATGGCCATGGCGAACAAGACCCACGCTACTTCGAACACGTCCCATTGGAACTCGTCGATCATGTAGTACTGGAACATGCTCTCGAGCTGGGTCACTGCGAGTGAGAAGAGCAGGTAGGAGACGAACAACCGGCGGACGACCGGGTCCTTGAGGAGTTCGAATCGGCTCCGGGGGGCCGCGGTATCGGTCGCGGCGCGGCGGTCGGGTTCCTTCAACACAAAGAACGCGACAACCAGGTTGATGGCCGAAAGGCCGGCCGCAAAGAACATTGGGACGTCGTAGCCGAAGGTGCCGAGAAAGCCGCCAATCGGCGGTCCAAGGGTGAAGCCGATGGCATAACTTGCGCCGACCATGCCCATCCAGCGCGTGCGTTCCTCTTCCGCGGTGACGTCGGTGATGTAGGCCGTCGCGACGCTGATGTTGGCCGCGAAGGCGCCGGCGAACAGGCGGGCCAGGAGGAGCCCGAGCATCGAGGTCGCGAACCCGAGAGCGGCGAGAGAGACCGCGGTCCCTGCGATCGTCAGCAGCATGACCGGCCGGCGGCCGATGCGGTCGGAGAGGCGGCCCCAGAGTGGCGCGGCTACGAACTGCGCCGTGGCATACGCCGACAACACGAGCCCCAACTCGAAACCCGATGCGTCAAACGCACGCGCCCAGTACGGCAGGACCGGTACGACGATCCCGAACCCGATCAGGTCGACGATGACGACGCTGAAGAGGACGGGAAGCGCGGCCTTGGGACGTTCGCTGGGAATGGGGACTCCGTCGCGCCCTTCGCGGGCCTCGGTCGGGAGGGTGCCCGACTAGGGCCGGAGCGTCACGGGCATGGTTTCCCAGCCCTGCACGAACTCGGTCTGGATCCGAGACAGGCGGTCTGCCTGCACTTCATAATTGGGCGTCTCACCGAGCAGCTTCTCGATGCAGAGCTTGCCTTCCATCTTTGCGAAGTGGCGGCCGATGCACGCATGCGTGCCATGGCCGAACGTCAGGATTCGCGCAGGCTTGCGGTGGATGTCGAAGGCATCCGCATCCTCGAATTCGGCTTCGTCCCGGTTCGCAGACGGGTAGAGGAACATGACCGAGTGGCCCTTCTCAAGGGTCTTCCCGCCGATTTCGTGCTCCTTGGTGACCTCGCGCATCAGGAACTGAGTCGGCATGTCGATGCGCAGCACCTCGTCATAGGCGTCCGGGATCAACGTGGGGTCCGCGATGACCTCGGCGCGTTGTTCCTTGTTCTCCCAGAGCCGATGCGCGGCGCTGGCGAAGGTCTTGGGGAACGTTTCAGCGCCGCCGATCATGAACATCGAGAGATGCGAGCCGGCCTCTTCGTCTGTGAAGTGGCGACCCCCGATCTTGGCGCTGCAGACGATGTCGACCACGCTGTCGCCGGAATCGCCCGCGGAGCGCCGCTTCTGAACGAGCTCCGAGAAGTAGGCGGTCAGCTCGCCCATTGCGGCGAGACCGTCGGCCGTCATGCCCTCACCCTGCTCGGGGTCTCGACGGAAAAAGCGCCAGACGAGGTCGTTGCAGTACTCGGCGTCTTCGAGGGGGAAGCCGTTGGCCAGACACGCGACCTTGACGGACACCTGCGTTGCAAACTCGTTGTAGAGATCGGCCTCTTCCTTGTCGGCGACGGCGGCCCAGGCCTCGTCCACGAAGCCCTGAATCTGCTCGGCGTGCTTGCGCACCTTTCCGGGCGTGAAGAAGCCCGCGATCTTCGCGCGCATCTCGGTATGCGTCGGCGGATCCATCAGGTTGATCATCGGCGTCGGCGGCTGCACGCGGGTCAACAAGTGCGCGGACGTCGTTCCCTTTGCGGCCGTGTAATGGTCGTTGTCCATCGACGCATTCCAGATGTCTTCGAAGCGGGCCAGCGCCCACGAGCCGAAGCGCTCGATGAAGTACACCGGTTCCTCGGCCCGAAGCTGCCTGTAGATCGGATGCGGGTTCTCGATGACTTCGGGCATGTACGGGTCGTAGTCGACCATGGTCGCTCCTCTGGGGTCGGCCGCCGGGCAACGGTGGGAGATCTCGCCCGCGGACATCGGGCTTCGACGCCGGATCCTATCGCCCCAAGGCACCGCGTGGTCGCTCGGGACAGTCCAGCGCCATTCCGGGCCTGGGGTGAAACAAATCGAGACGTATAGTATCGTAATCCCAAGCGACGGTAAGGCCGGACGGGCGCTTCCAACCCCCGGATTTTGAACCATTATTCGATCGTTCAGGGCCGACACGGGTTCGCTGCGGAGGGCCAGATGGGCTCCGGAGAGCACAGCGCGGGCGGAGTCTCCGGGGACGCCAATGGCCGGGGCCCCGAGGCCGTCGGCACGCCGAGCGCGGGCCGGCCGCGAAGCGAGGAAGCCCACCAGGCCATCCTCGATGCGACGCTCGATCTGCTCTCCGAGGTCGGCTTCTCAGCACTCACGGTGGAAGGTGTCGCGAGCCGAGCCGGCGTCGGGAAGGCCACGATCTACCGCCGCTGGCCCAGCAAGCTTCCGCTCGTGGTCGAGGCCTTCGGTCGCTTGCCCGCGTTCGAGGACGTAGATACGGGCAGTCTCGAGGGTGATCTCAAGGCCATGCTGCGCCAGTACCTCGAGAATTTCCTCGCGACGCCGCTCGCGACCGTCTACCCGAGCCTGGCTGCCGAGCGAAGCCACAACCCGGAATTGGGTCAGTTGATGGACCCACTCTTGAGAGGCCGACGGCGACCGCTCGATGCCGCCTTCGAGAGAGCCCAGGCGCGGGGAGAGCTTGCCGCCGACGTGGATGTCGAGATGGCGAGCGACTTGATCGTTGGGCCGGTCGCGGTGCGGCTATTCTTCCGGGGCACGACGATCCATCCGGACATGGTGGACGGCATGGTCGAGCTGGCGCTTCAAGGCATCCGCCGGCCCGCCTGACAGGAGTCGAGAATGGCGGGCTGGGCCAGGTTTGAACGCGAGGCTGGCGAGCTGGCCGCTCTGGGTCGCGAGCGGCTCTATCAGTTCGGGCCCGGGCTGGCGTATCTCGGAACCGTGCGTGCCGACGGAGGTCCACGGATTCACCCGGTCTGCGCGAACCAGCTCGACGGCTCGTTGTATCTGCTCCTCATTCCGTCTCCCAAGCGCGCGGATCTCGCACGAGATGGTCGTTATGCGCTGCATGCATTCCCGATGGCCGACGGCGACGACGAGTTCTATCTGACAGGAACTGCGCGCCGCGAAGAAGACGCCGCCACCGTCGAGCGCGTGGCCGAACATCAGCGTGCGCAGGGAGCGACCACGGCCGGCGCCGAGTGGTGTTTCGAACTCGACATCGAACGGGTGATGTACGCACGTTATACGCCGCTGGCGGAAGGTGGTGGCTTTCCACCCGAATACCTCAAATGGGCGGCTTCGTGACGGTGCAGGGGCCGGCCGGCAGATGATCCCGGTCTTCGCCTGTGGCCTCTGTGTCGCGGTCCTACTCGTCGCAGAGTGGCGCGATGCCGCCGGGCTGCGCGCGGTCGCCAAGCTTGGCGCCGCTGCATCCTTTCTATGGGCCGCGGTCGGCTGGGGCGCGCTGGCGACCGACTACGGCCGGCTCATCCTCGCCGGCCTCTTTGTTTGCGCGGTCGGAGACGCGCTCTTGTTGGTGTCGGGCCGCGGGCTCGCATTCCTTGCCGGGCTGAGCGCATTTTTGTTAGGCCACGTCGTCTATGCCGCGACGTTCCTGACGCTCCCGCAACATGGCGGCTGGGCGGTGGGGGCTGGTGCGGTGCTGGCCGTGATCGCGGCCGTGGTCTTGCGTTGGCTGTGGCCACACCTTGAATCCCCGATGCGGGGGGCGGTGGGCGCGTACGTTGG
>JAJDAQ010000151.1 GCA_029261815.1 Deltaproteobacteria bacterium | reverse complement strand
TTCGTCGGCGAATGCGAGATCATAGACTTCGATCCAGCGACGCCCCGCTTCGATTCTGTAGAGACCGGCCTTGTCGTCGAGTTCCTCTGGCGACGTCTGATGGCGCCGAAAGACCAGCCCCTTCACAGCCTCAAGCTCGCTTCGGTTGAGCCGCTCCAGCGCCAGTGCGAGGAGTCCAAGTTCTCGTTCGCTCCAAGTCGCCGTACCCGCTTCAGGCGCGCCGATCCCGAAGGTCGCACGCAGATCCAACGCCCTAACGTCGGGAACCTCGATCGGACCCGACCAGGTAGCCCAGTCGACGTCGAGCGCGCCGTCGAGATCGTGCCGCGTCGTGACCGCATAGCCATTCCCGGCATCGTCGTGCACGATGCTCTTCCACTCCGCGCCTCGAAACGAGACATTGGCGATCGCAGCAGCAACGCCGATCACGGCAACGGGCACTTCGCGCATCCGTTCGTGTGGCGGCCAGGGTGGTGCCCAGGTCGCGACTTCGGCGCCTTCGTGAACGATCACGGTCGCCAGACCTGCAGCAGCCATCCTGAGCGCCAAGGCCTCGACCGCTGACGCGCGGTGCCGCTCGCCCAGGATCTCTCGGAACGCGATGGTGCCAACCCCGGCGTAGGCGCGTGATCCCAGTGGCATGTCGATCGGCGCGTCGTTTCTGACGCCGTCGCCGATCGTCTCGCTCGCGATCGACAGTACCTGGATCAACCTGCGGGCGTCCGCATCCAGATCGGTGATCGCGCGCATGCGGCCGCCTTCGTTCGCCTGGACCGGAAGCGCCGCGCACAGCAGGACTGCGGCCAGGGTGGCCTTGCTCACCCCAGCACGCATCCGCCGGCCAACACCGAACTGCGACGCTCTGGTCATCGCGTGATCTTCCTGCTCGTCGTCAAGGCACCGAGGGTAACAGGGCTGGACCCCGACAGATTGCCCACTCAAGAGGCAGGTCGATGCTCAAGAAAAAGGCACTATCGCGGCTCGTACATACTTTCGAGCGCTCTCGCGCGTCCTGGGCACGCCTCGGTCTGCCGTCGGGGTGGCACGGGGCTTGCTCTCAAAGAGATCGCCTGCACCATCCAGCTGGCCGCTCGTTGCGATGCTTTCGACGCAACTCAGCGAGGGCTGCGGGGGGTGGGAGCGTCCAATTCTCCGGCTACCCTGCGTTGCCGGATCCGCCGCTCCAAGGCATCCGCAGCTTTTCCATCCCCAACATTTCTCTGTCAGGAGGGACCCCCCTTGGGTACCAAGTCGAAGCTCGAGTACATCTGGTTGGACGGCTACAAGCCGACGCAGACCCTGCGCTCGAAGACCAAGGTCATCGAAGACTTTTCCGGCAAACTCGAGGACGCACCCATGTGGTCGTTCGACGGCTCGTCGACCGAACAGGCCTCCGGAGGCGCCTCCGATTGCCTGCTGAAGCCGGTCGCACTCTTCGAGGACCCGGCCCGCCGCAATGGCTGGTTGGTGATGACCGAAGTCCTCAACGCCGACGGAACCGCGCATAGCACCAACGGCCGCGCCGGCATCGACGACGACAACGCAGACTTCTGGTTCGGCTTCGAGCAGGAATACTGCATCTGGGACACCGACCACGATCGACCGGTCGGATTCCCGGCCGACGGTTTCCCCGCACCCCAGGGTCCGTACTACTGCGCCGTCGGCATCCAGAAGGCGGTCGGCCGCGAGATCGTCGAGGAGCACCTCGACATCTGCCTCGACGCCGGACTGAACGTCGAAGGCATCAACGCCGAAGTGATGATGGGCCAGTGGGAGTACCAGGTGTTCGCCAAGGGCGCGAAGCGCGCTGGCGACGAGACCTGGGTGTCCCGCTTCCTGCTCGAGCGCACGGCCGAGAAGTACGGCGTGTCCATCAATTGGGAGCCGAAGCCGATCAAGGGCGACTGGAATGGCTCCGGGATGCACGCGAACTTCTCGAACAACCTGCTCCGCACCTGTGGCAAGCAGTCCGTGTACGAGCAGATCTGCAAGTCCTTCGAATCGGTCATCCAGGAACACATCGCTGTGTACGGCGCTGACAACGATCAGCGGCTCACCGGCGCGCACGAGACGCAGTCGATTGACAAGTTCTCGTTTGGCGTGTCCGACCGCGGCGCTTCCATCCGCATCCCGATCGCGACGGTCGAGAACGGCTGGAAGGGCTGGCTCGAAGACCGCCGCCCGGCATCGAACGCCGACCCGTACAAGGTCGCGGGTCGAATCGTGGAGACGGTGAAGGCCGCGAGCGAGGCGCTCGGCGGCTGATCCGCCCCCGACTCCAGAACGCCAACGGGCGCTCGACCTCGCGGTCGAGCGCCCGTCTTGTTCTGGGGACCCTGCGGGTCATTCCGCGGCTAGCCGCCGATCCGCGCGCTGACCCCAAGTGAATTCAGCGTCTCGAGGGTGAGCTGACCCGTGGCCAGGCCCTTCTTCTGCTGATAGGCAGCAACCGCGTCAGCGGTCTGCCGGCCGTAGACGCCGTCCGAAGAACCCGCGTCGTAGCCCTGGGCGTTGAGCGTCCGCTGGAGTTCAGCGACGACACCGGCGGACATGTTGGTCTCGCATAGGATCGTGCGCCATGTCAGGGTCGGTTCACTCACGATCTTCCGCTGGGTGACCGTCTGGTATTCGGCCGGAATCTCGATGCTCTCTGTCCGTGCAGCCGTCACGAGCTTGCGAACGTTGACGGTCCCGTACTCGGCCGGGATCTCGACGGTTCGCGTCGTCGGCGCCGTCGCCTGGACGCGACGCTTCACGGTCTTGTAGACCGCGGGCGTTACGCGCTCTTCGGTGCGCGCCTTGGAGGCGAGAACCCGCTTGCGAACGGTGCGGTACTCGGCCGGGATCTCAACGAGACACATGATCTCGCCGGTCGAGCCGTCGAGCTTTTCGATCGGCCCGCGGCCTTTCTTCCAGACGGTGTGAGCGGGCTTGACGAGCACGCGCTCTTCTTCCCAACCGTACTCGGCCGGCACTTCGATCAGCTCGATCTTCTCGGGCTCGACCATCAACCGCTCCTCCACGGTTTCGTAGGTCGCCGGAACTACTTCGAGACGGCTCGTCGGCTCTTTCACGGTCAGCGTCTCCGAAACGGTTTCATAGACCGCCGGTATGATCTCGACGCGTTGGGAAGCTTCCTTCTTCAGCATCGTCACGTCTTCCGTCTGGTACTGAGCGGCGGAAAGAACGCGGGCGTAGCACTCGCCGGCCTTCGCGTTGGGGGGCAACAGGTCATTGGCCGCTGCCGGTGCGGCAAGACCGGCACTGAGTAGGACCAGCAGGGTCCACGGGGTTCGGGGCATCATCGAATCAGACTCCTCGTCGTAAGAAAGGGGAACGGGGACCGTGCGCGCAGGTGCGCGACAACGGGAACTCCCCGACCCATCGGACGAAGGTCAGTCGGTGTTCATGCGGTCGGCGGGCCCGAAATCGGCGGAACCTGAGTCACTACTGAACGCGACGCGAATCTCTGGGAAAGGATCAGGGCCCGACCGGATCGAGCACGATGCCCTCGCTCGAGAAGAAAACCACCTGCCCGGTCGAGAGCCGGGAGATCGCACCCCCGCTCAGGGATGAGACACCGAAGTCGAGGAACTCACTGACGTCATCGAAGTCGCCGTCCTCATTGCGGTCGACGCGGAGTCGGAAGTTCGGAAGTTGCGTCATGACCGCGAGGGGACCGTTGGCATCCACATCGCAACCCCCGAATTTGGCTGATCCTGTGTCGAGGGGCGTGGCTTCCCCCGTGTCCGTGACCTCGCCGTTCCCATCAAGGTCCCTGTACAAGGTCGTACCGGTCAGCGTTCCGACGACCATGACCAGCGTGCCGGATGGATCGAAATCCATTCCCACACACTCAACGACGGCGTTCACCACCGTGCTCACCTCGGGCGTCGTTCCGACCGTATCGTTGAAATCGCCGTCGTTGTTCCGATCCCAAGCCAAACGAAGCGTCGACGTTCCGAGATCATGAGACACGTAGGCCACGCCACCCGCCGGATCGATCTCGAGGGCTGCCCGTGTTTCGGCTGACCCGCTTCGCGATTCGATCACCGCGAATTCTCCCGGCCCGGCGAAGTCGCCGTTGCCGTCGCGGTCCGAATACACGACCGCCTCCAAGGGCCCAGCCGGGACACTCGCGCGCACTGCACCGATTGCGAGACGTCCGGTGCCCTCCACCGAAATCGCCAAGCCATCAGCGACCGCGAGGCTCGGCGCGAAGACCTCGACCGGGGTCCATTCGCTCAAGGTAAGATTCCCGTTGTCGTCCGTGTCTTCGCCCACTTCGAGGCGGGTTTCCAGGGATCCGATCTGTCCCCGAACCCCGCGAACGCGACCACTGTCGTCCCACGTCAGCAGTGTGCTCAGGCCGTTTCCACCGGTCGAGAAGGTGTCCCCACCCATCAGCTGACCGTCGATGACCCCGTCGCGTGAGCCAAACGAGCCGACGCCGCCGAGGAAGCGATCGGCCCCGAGTGCCCGAAGCGAGACAGGCCGTCGCGCCGTCGCGAAGACACCGGTGCCGGGGATCGTCGACAACACCGTCGGCCCGAACGACAGGGTGCGGCTCCCGAACTCACCATTCAGGTTCGTCGCCGTAAGAAGATAGTTGCCTTCGGGAAGCGGATTCGTCTGGAAGGTGAACGAGTTCTCGCTCACTCCCGTCACCGCAACCGCGCCGCCATCCACCGTGGCCGTAAGGCCGGGCAGGAACGCGAGTCCGGTCGCGATCACGAGGTCGGGAATCAAGGACGAAGGCGACTTGCTGGTACCCGTGATCCGCGGGGTCGGAAGGTTGATCCCGGGACCGGGCTCGGACGTATCGCTGATCCCGTCACCGTCGTTGTCCGAATCCGCCCAGTTCGGAACGCCATCCCCGTCCGTATCCTGAAGACCTTCGGACGGATCGGTGTTAGGCGGTCCTCCATCGGGGTTGAGATGAAGCCACATCGAATCCAGGATCGCGGCATCGACGCCTCCGGGCGTCCTCACGTCGAGTGCGCGCTCGGCCGTGATCGCAAAGCCACTCTCGAGCGAGCGCAACGCGAACGCCACGGAAACGAACCGCACACGGGGCCGGGGACCGCTTTCCCCAAGGACCGTGATCTCGAAATAACGGTTCCCCGAAATCTGCGGCAGACCGACGTCTGCACCCACTGCGACCAGGAGTACCGGCGTAAGGGGGGCGTCCGGATCCGAGGTTGGCGCCCCGAACGGACCGATCCGAACGTCCATGCGACCCTGCGCGTCCAACGGCACGCCACCCAGCACCTGCTTGTACAGCAGGTTTCCGCCGGCCGCGGCGTCCCAGACGCGGTACTCGAGGTCGACTGGACCTACGAGCGCTGCTCCGCCGGGATCGAGCAGGACTTCCTTGAGGTCGAATTCCGTCGGCGCGAAGGGCGGAACGGCCGACACCGGCATCGCGGCGAATACCGCGAAGGCGCTCAGCACAAGGAAACGGATGACGGACGTGTGGGACATGGGGCCTCCAAGCCCCGCAATGATCCCACAGGTCACGCAATCCGCGGGCGCTTTCACCGAACCGAAGGGTGTTCATCGATCAGCTCGTCGCCCGGGGCCGTATCAGGGCACAGGAGCCGCCTCTTGATCCTGGAACGCCAGCGCCTCGAGCTCAAGCATCCGTTCGCGCTCACGGGTCGGCAGCGCCTCGACGACGGGCGCACCGTGGTCCCACAAGCTCAGCTCCTCGATCCCCTCGTAGCTGGCCGTGGCCAGCGCACCACCGGGGTCCGCGCGAAGAGCGGCCTCCAGGTAGACCTCGGTCCGAGGAAGCGCAGTTTCTTCCGCGATTCGTTCGTCCAGGATCGCCAATCGGTACCACGCCGCAGCCCGCTCACTCGCGACGGCATCCTCGGGCGTATCATCGAGCCACGTCATCAGGACCGCGCCCGCGACGAGGTCCCGGACCAACCCCTCCCTGGCATACGGCAAGCCGTCGAGCTCGTGCACCTCGTGACGCAGGGCGTCCGCCAGGGCGAGCGGTGACTCCCCGCTTGAACGGCGCCTTTCGAGCTCGGAGAGATCGTCCGCCCATCGTTCGAGCCGGGCGACCAGGAACCGCGGAGCATCGGGCCTCTCGGCGAGGGTCCGGAGCGTCCGCTGGGGCCTAACAAGGTCCCGCTTGACGCGGATCGACACAGCGAGATAGGCGGTCAGCTCCCCGGAAATGGACGCTTCGAACGGGGCGACTTCAGGGTCTCGAAACAGCGACTCCCAAGCACCCAGTGCGTCCTCGAAGCGACGTGTCGCCACGAACAGGCGCGCCCGCTCTTCGTCGCGAAGACCCGAGAGGTTGGCCTTCTCGAGCCAGCGTTCGCCGATCGGCGCGTCCGCGAGGTCCGGCAGTCGGGCGTGGCAACCGACACATTCCTGGGTCACGCGATGCAACGCCATCGAAACCTCGGGCCCTCTGCCTCGCTCGAACGCGAGCAGGGCCCGTTCCGCATCCTCCTGGAGCGCGTCGCTGCGGACCTGGAAATCGAGTTCGCGACTCTCCGCATGGATCCGGAGCTGTTCGGCGCCCTCGGCCAATCGAACCAACGCCGCCCGCTGGCGCTCGGACTGCTCCGACGGTGCGAAACCATCTTCTTCCAGCGACTCCGGGAGCAACTCCGAGATCGCGATGAAGATCTGCTGCATCGCCGCGGTCGGCGGCTCCGCGGCCGCCGGGCTCGCGAGCCAGACGACGCCCAGAATCCATCCCCAGTGCACCTTTGCGATCGACATCAAGCAAGTTCCTCCGGGTCAGACTGGTGCAAAGGCAGTGCCACGCCTCGAAGGCGCTCAGGCAACGCCGCCGCAGGCAATGGGGTTTTTTGACCCACATCGACGGTCAACTGTGTCAACTTGACACGGACTGCGGCCCTCGGCCACGCACGGCGGCGGCCAATGTGGCACAGCCGATGCATTCCCCAAAACCATGGCCAATCCTTTTCTTCGCTTCGCGTTCGCTCTCGGTGCCCTCCTCACGCTCGGTGTGTCCGACCCAGGTTGTCAGTCGCCGAGTGACCCCACCGCACTGTCGCCAGAGCTCCATGGACGCCTGTACTCCCAAGGAGGAGCCGTCACCGATGGCGAGGTCGTCCTCAGCTTGCGGTATCCGGACAACTCGCGGCTCGCACGCACGGTTCGTACCACACTCGACCCGGCCGGACGCTTCTCTTTCGCACCCGTCATGGCCGTCGTGACCGGCCAGGAGTATCGGAAGGACTACCGCGTCTATCTGCACCACGAACTCGACGGCCAGCAGCACGTCCTCTGGCGCGCGGACTACGCGCGAACCCGCATTGGAGAGCGCTTGCTCCTGGCATGCGACGCCGACGTCGAGCCCGGCAAAGACATGGCCTGCCGGATCGAGCCGGATGATGGGGGGCCGCAGTGGTTGGTGGACGCGGGCCGGGCAGACTTCGTCCGCCACTGCGCGTCGTGCCATGGGTTGGATGCCCGCGGCCAGGGGCCCTCGGCGGCGGCACTACGAACTCCCCCGGCTGACCTGACCCGCATCGCACAGCGATTCGGTGGGACCTTCCCCCGTGGACTCGCCAAGCAGTGGATCGACGGACGCTTCAGTGTGGCCGCCCATGGAACGCGAGAGATGCCCATCTGGGGCGTTCGGCTCGGTGACGGCTATGCGCCGGGCGAGTTCGGACAGTCGTTGATTCGTGGACGAATCGACAACCTGATCTCGTATCTCGAATCGCTGCAGTCGCTAGATTCCGAGTCGGGCGAGTTGCCGAATGAATCGTGACAACGCCTCCGCGGCGAACGGATGGTCGGCCTCGAGTAGCGCGACCTGCTCGCGCACCGCTTCGATCAGGCCTTCGAGCATCTCGTCCTCGAGATCCCGGGCGTCGTGGGCCAATCGGGTCACCTCGCGAACCGTCGCGCGAAGCTCGCGCGCGCCCTCTTCGCCCTGATCGATCAGATCGCCGAGCGCCGCGTGCACGCCGTGTGCCGCATCCTCAAGCGCGGCGTCACCAGACGCTTCCCGCGAAACGAGGACACTGCAGTTCGCGCGCCGCAGAACGCGGGTCGCGGTGCCGCCGGGACTCCACGCCCGATGCGTACTCATCCCTCTTGCCCCAATCGCGATCAGATCGCAGTCCAGTCGCTGGGCAAGCGCCGAGATCTCGACATCGGCAAAGCCCTCGACGAAGTGGGGCGCGGCATGGAGTTCTGTGGCCGTCGACGCGAGATCGGAGCGCGCTTTTTCGCGAACCGGCTCGGCAGCGAGGCGCCCCTCTTCGGCGTCCGTCTCGGTGACCTCACCGGCGACATGGATGACATGCAGGTCGGGATCCTCCGCCGTCAGTGCGAGCGCATCCGTCCACGCCCGGCCGGAGTCCGGCGACCCATCGCTGGCCCAGAGCAGACGACCGAAGAGCTGCGCCTCACTCTCCCCACGAACGACCAGGACCGGGCAACTAGCGTGACGGACCACCGCTTCCGCAGTGCTTCCCAGCCACAGACGATGCATCGCGGAGTGTCCCTTCGCGCCGATGACCACGAGGTCGGGCGACAGCGTGATCTCGGCTTCCTCCAACGCTTCCGTGGGAGAGCCGGGATGCAACCAGGCCATGGCGGGGACGCCGTCTGCTTCAGCCTGCGCGCATTGCGCCTGCAGCGCATTGCCGGCCTCCCGCGAGATGGATTCGAGCAACTCATCCGGAAGCTGCGCCACGGGACCGTAAGCATGCGCCGCGGTCAGGCGGCAGCCCGCCTTGCGCGCGATCGCGACCGCCCGCGCCATCGAGGCATCGCTACCGACCGAGAAGTCGACGAGAACGAGGATGTGTTTCATTTCCATGCCCGTGGAGAGTGCAATCCAGATGCCGCCGTCGGGCGCTTTCGTGGCCCAAGAAGCAACAAGCTTCATTCGCGTGAGGCACAGTACCCCAGTCCCTCGCACGGGGAGCCACGACACGCGCAGAGCGCCGGCACGAGAATTGCTTTCTGTTCCACACGGTCCGCAGACGCGCAGCGCATGCGCGTCCACTGACGGCACCCGGAGGAAACCCCATGACCGATGCCCCCTTCCACCAGGAACGCGCCTCCCTCAAGACGCTGCGCGACGAGCTTCGACTTCAAATCCACCTGGCCGGCGCTGAACTCCGAGACACTTTCGAGGAACTCGATCGCGACTGGCACCGCGTGGAGGGTCAGCTCTCGGCAATGACGGCCACCGCCTCGGACGACGCGGCCGACGTCAAGGAGGCCGCCTCTTTGCTCCTCGACGAGCTCGCCGAGGGCTTCAAACACCTCCGCGGCCGACTGCAGGGTGCCACATCGTCGCATCAGCGTTGACAGCGCTGAACCGGGCCACACACTTGGAGAATGCTCGCGACTGAAGCTGCCTACTTTCATTGGGACGAGTCGCAACGCGCGCTGCTCGCTGAACTCCGACCGACGCTTGAGAAGCATGCGGACGAGATCGTCTCTGCGTTCTACGAGCACCTGATGGCGTTTCCAGCAATGCGGGTCCATCTCGACGATCCCGCTGTCACGAAGCGACTTCTCGGAAAACAGCGCGAGTACCTTCTGTCGTTGGCGGGGCCCGTGATCGACGAGGCCTACAAGGAGGACCGGGCTCGAATCGGCGAGACCCATGAACGCATGGGAATCGACACGACGTGGTACCTGAGCGCGTACTCCTTGTACCTGTCGCTCCTGACCCCGCGGATCCAGGCCCATTGGCCCGATCGGCCGGAACGCGCCCTGGCCGCGACGACGGCGCTCCAGCGACTCCTGCTATTCGATGCGCAGATCGCGATGCGCGCCTACATCGACAAGCGCGAGCTCCAGCTCCAGGAAGCCAACGAGCGACTTGATGATCGCGGAAGACAGCTCGCCCAGGACCTCGCGGAGACCGGCTACGCACTCGAAGAGACATCGGAGCGCGCCAATGCTGCGGAGCGCCTTGCGGACGTCGGCGTACTGGTCGCCGGACTGGCTCACGAGATCGGGACCCCGATGGGCGTCATTCAGGGGCACGCGCAGCTCCTCGAAGCCGCGGTTCGGGACGACGACGGGCGCTGGCGCCTGAAGACCATTCGCGAGCAGGTCGGTCGGATCCAACGAATCATGCAGAGCTTGCTCAACATGGCGCGTCCCGGACGCCACCGCCGGATCCCGTTGGACATCGAGGGGCTTGCGGCGAACACCCTCGCTTTCGTCCAGGAAAAACTCACTCGCCGAGACATCGAGAGCTGCATCGAGTCCTGCGACTCGCCTAGCGTGCTCGGGGAGCCCGAACGCCTGCAGCAGGTGCTGCTGAATCTGTTTCTCAATGCCGCCGACGCAATGCCCGACGGCGGCACCCTGACCGTCTCGGCTTCGCCGCGGGCCAGCGACGTCGAGCTCTTGATCCGCGACACCGGACCCGGTATCGCCGACGATGACCTGGAGCGGATCTTCGAGCCGTTCTTCACCTCCAAGGCCGCCGGCGAGGGGAATGGGTTGGGCTTGTCGGTCGCGCGCGGGATCTGCCAAGAGCATGGAGGGGACCTCGTCGTCAAGGAGACCAGCCCCTCCGGCACCTGCTTCTCTGTTCGACTGCCCCTCGCATAGATGTTCTCTTTTGCCACAGATGCGTGGCAGATTGGTACAGTCTCGAGCTGTCGGGTGCGCGACAGCGGCTCAGCGGCGCCCGGAGGCTGGCACGATGCGTGCTTAGGAGAACAGCGTGACACAAGAATCACGACTCCTGATCGTCGATGACGACCGCGCGATGCGCGAAATGCTGAACTCACTCTTCGCGCAGCGTGGCTTTGCTGTCAGTGAAGCGGACAGCGCCACAAGCGCCCTCGAGGCCGCGCAGCAGTGCGACTTCGACGTGGTGCTCTCGGACATCCGAATGCCGGGTATGAGCGGCATCGACCTTGCGGGACGTCTTCGCCAGCTCCGTCCGGAAACGCCGGTGCTCCTGATGACGGCGTTCGGCTCGATCGATTCAGCCGTCGATGCGATGCGGGCAGGTGCGTACGACTACGTCACGAAACCGTTCGAACCCGAGGCGGTCGCATTCGCTGTCGAACGGGCCATCGAGCGGCGCGCACTCCATCGAGAGAACCGACGGCTGAGGCAAGCCGTCGATCAGACCTCATCTCTCGGCGACCTCATTGGCGAGAGTGCGGCGATGCGAGAGATCTTCTCGCTGATCCGGCGAATCGCGCACAGCCGGAGCTCCGTCCTTATCACGGGCGAAAGCGGAACGGGGAAGGACGTCGTCGCCCGCACGTTGCACTTCCATGGCGAGCGCGCAGAACAACCGTTCGTGCCGATCAACTGCACCGCATTGCCCGAAGGGTTGTTGGAGAGTGAACTCTTCGGCCATGTGAAGGGCTCGTTCACCGGCGCCCACGCCAACAAACAAGGACTGTTCGAACGCGCGGACGGCGGCACCCTGTTTCTCGACGAGATCGGCGACATGGGCCCCGCATTGCAGGGCAAGCTGTTGCGCGCGCTCCAGGACCGGGAGATCCGTCCCGTCGGAGGAACGCAGTCCGTCCATGTCGATGTTCGGATCATTGCGGCCACGCACCAGGACCTGGGCCGTGCCATCGAAGAAGGCCGTTTCCGGGAAGACCTCTTCTACCGATTGAACGTCATCCCGATCGACATCCCACCGCTCCGCGAACGCCCGGAAGACGTCCCCGCCCTCGCCGAGGCCTTCCTGCGCAAGCACTCGGACGGCAAACCCCGCTTCCTGTCCAACGAAGCGGTCAAGCGGCTGATGGCGCACCCCTGGCGCGGCAACGCCCGCGAACTCGAGAACGTGATCGAGCGAAGTCTGGCACTATCTACCGTTGACACGCTGACGCCCGACGAGATTCAATTGCCGGGCGACCTCGGCCGCCCGGATGACGCGCCCCAGGCCTTCCTGAAGCGCGCCGCGCGCCAAGGCCTGTCGCTCGAAGATCTCACGAACCTCTATGCGGACGAAGTGCTGGACTTCACCGGTGGCAACAAGGTCCGGGCCGCCGAGATCCTCGGAATTGATCGAAAGACCCTCTACCGACGAGCAGAACGACGCGCTCGCAAGAACGGAGATTCCTCATGACGATCCAGAACATCCTCTTCGCGACCGACTTCTCGGATTGTGCTGGGCTCGCAGAAAAGCGTGCGATCGCACTCGCGACCGACTTCGGAGCACATCTTCATGTCTTTCACGCGCTGGAGGTCCCGCTCCCGATCTCTGAGCCGTATACGATCGCGATTCCTGACCAGTTCCTCGGCGAAGCGCGGGAAGACGCGCGGAAGAAGCTCGCAGCGCTGGTCGAGCGAGCCACTGCCGCCGGCGTCGAAGCCACATCGTGTCTGGGCCGGGTGCCGGCGCCGTTCGCCGTTCAGGAACGTGCGAAGGAAGTCGACGCGGACCTGGTCGTGGTCGGGACCGAAGGACACACGGGCCTGAAACACCTGCTGCTCGGATCGGTGGCCGAAGGGGTCGTCCGCACGGCGCCTTGTTCCGTCTTGACCGTACGGGCCGGCGAACAAGGTCCGCACGACCCGATCGTCGTGGGGACCGACTTCTCGGAGCCGAGCGAACCCGCAGTCGCATTCGCGTGCGAACTCGCGCGACGCGCAAAGGCACCGTTGCATCTCGTCCATGCCGCTCGGACAATCGCGCCCATGGTGGGACCGTACGAGGTCGTCGGGGCGATCGATCTGTCGGAAGCCGTCATCGCGAACGCAACCGAGAAGATCGAAGCACTGGCGAACCAGTGCGACACCGGCGGACCCATCACCACGGAGGTGACCACCGCCTCCGCGCACCATGCGCTCTCGTTCGTCGCGGAGAAACAGGCCGCTCAGCTGATCGTCGTCGGCTCGCGGGGCCTGACCGGACTCAAGCACTGGGCGCTCGGCAGCGTTGCCGAACGAACCATTCGACATGCCCCCTGTGATGTATGGACGGTGCGCGACAAGGGCTAACACGGCCGGCAACGAGAATGCCGGCGCAGGGAACGACCATCGTCGACTCGGCGCCTAGGATGAGGCCGTGAACGGAGCGGACGAGCGCGCGAGGTCGGGGTGGCTAGCGCTGGGAACAAGTTTCCTGGTGCTGCTTACCAAGACGCTTGCCTTCGTGCTGACCGGGTCCGCGGCCATCTACTCGGACGCGATGGAGTCGATCGTCAACGTCGCGGCCGCCGGCGCGTTGGTTTGGGGTCTCCGGGTCGCCGCACGCCCGGCTGACCAGGACCACCCCTACGGACATGGCAAGGTGGAGTTCTTCACCGCAGGTCTCGAAGGCGCGCTGATCATCGTGGCCTCGGCGCTGATCAGCATCCAGGCCATCCGCAACCTGGTCTCCGGCGAATTTCCCCAGGAACTCGACGCAGGGGTTTCGCTTCTCGTTGGCGCCACCGTCGTCAACGCGCTGCTCGGCTTCCATCTGATCCGGCAAGGCCACCAACACAACTCCATCGCACTCGAAGCCGACGGGCGGCACCTGCTCACGGATGTCGTAACGAGCGTGGGGGTGATCGCGGGGCTGCTGCTGGTCCGGTTCACCGGATGGGCCCCGCTCGATGCAATCACGGCACTCGCGGTCGGCGCCTGGATCCTGATCGAAGGGGTTCGCCTCACCCGCCGATCGATCGAGCGCCTGATGGACGCGGCCGACGACGAACTTCTTGGATCGATCGTCGATGCACTCGCGCGGATCCGCGACCGTGGATGGATCGACATCCACGGGTTGCGGGCATGGCAGGCGGGCTCGCTACTGCACACCGACCTTCACGTCGTCGTCCCGCGCTACTGGGATGCGGTCGCACTGCACTCCCTGCACGATGCGGTCTCCGACGAGATCTCGGTCGTGGGTGCGGGAGATGTGATCGCACACTTCGATCCATGTGGGCCGGACCATTGCACGCGCTGCACGATCAACGATTGTCCAGTTCGCGATTTCGCGTTCGAGGCCGCACCCGAACTCACTGTCGCCCGTGCGACGAGAGTTGAACCCGATGACGCGGATCGCATTACCTCCAAGGGAGTCGTCTCAGTGGATCATTCAACGGAAGGCACAGCATTCGAGGGCTGGTGGGAAGAGCATGAAGCACTCGATGCCGGGATCTCGCGGATCGAGTCGGCGCTCACCGCAAGCGACCTCGTCGAGGCAACGGCCGCCGTCAACGATTGGCAAGAACTGCTCGAGAGTCACTTTGCGCTCGAAGAGCAGGTCTACTTCCCCATCGTCGCGGCCATCTCCGACGGCCACTCCTCGATCGCCGAGGCCGCGCGCATGGCGCATGGCCGGCTCCGCGAGCAATTCTCGCCCGTCATCGACGCGCTTGCGGCCCAGGACCTTGTCCGCAGCCGCGACACATTCGAGCGTCTGCTCACCGATTTCCGCGAGCACGAGACGATCGAAGAGCGGATGGTCCGCGATCTCCCCGACCGATCCCCGGGCCTGATCAGCGACTGAGCCCACTCGCGAAGTCCGACGCCGCGGCGGGTATCGGCACCCACTGGATCTCGCCGTACGCGTGGTGCGCGACGCCAGCCATCGCGCATTGTCCGGTGCACCGGACGCTCGAACGCAAACCGCCCCGCATCCACTCGGGATGCGAGGCGGAAAAGCTGGAGCACGAGACCGGACTCGAACCGGCGACAACCACGTTGGCAACGTGGAGCTCTACCAACTGAGCTACTCGTGCTCACGGCGGAGGCAAGCCTCCGCACTGGACGGGGGACTTTACCGAGCGAATCCGGGGGAGTCGAGGGCTGTCTGGCCGACCGATCGGCGCCTGACACGACGCAATCGTGCGGTGGCCCCACAGACCGCAGACGCCAGCAATCCTATCCGGGCGGGCTCGGGGACCAGAACGATCCGCCCCGTGTAAGCGGCGCCTGAACCGGCCTCGCCCTGGCGGAAAGGATTCGAGAACCCCGCCCCGGACGCCAGATTCCCGCTCAGTACCCCGGTGGTTGCGGTGACGGGCCCGAGGCCCACTGGGTTCCCGTCGACCCGGAATCCGCTGCCAAAGATCCGGATCTCGCCGCCGTCTTGTGCAAGGAACGATCCGCCGACAGCGCCCCCGGAAAACTCGATCGTCGCAATCTGCGAAACGACCAGGTCACCGGCAATCGTGCCGCCGCGGACGAATGCATCTGCCTGGGTGTAGGCATGGAGGAACGTCCCGATGCTACCGCCCAGCACGTGCAACTCCGAGAACTGGTAGCCGATCAGGAAGCCGCCGATCTGCCCGCCGGCCTGAAGCGTCACAGGGGCCGACTGGTAGACCGCGACACTCTCGAAAGCATGCGTTCCATCCGAGATCACGACGGGCGTCCCACCGGTGTACTGCGTCAATGCGAACGCACCGGGCGGCACGAACAGGATCGCGGCAACGACGAACGACAGGCTGCGAAGCATGAGTGGGCTCCAGGAATCCTTCCGGCAACAGGGAGTGGCCGGCGGCTGACCGAAGGTGACGAGCCCGCCGCGGGCTGGCAACGGCCAAGGCGCATCGAACCCCCGGGGGTGGCGCGACACCCTGAGCCCGTATCTTCCCGGCTCCACGAATCCGGAGACCGACATGCACGCGCGCTACCGACCGACCCGCCCCTTCTTCCCTTCCTTCGTCGCCACGATCGGCATCGCGGCGCTCGGCTGCGCAGGCGCTTCGGATGTTTCGACCGCAACCACCCCGGCCGACCGCGTCTACGTCGGCGACCACATCGTGACGCTCGAGGATGCCCACGCGGACGCGACCGCACTCGCCGTGCGCGGTGAGAAAATCGTCTGGGTGGGTGACCGGGAAGATGCTGCGGCCTGGCAGGGCCCGGGGACCGAGACCGTCGAACTCGGCGACCGCGCGCTCCTTCCGGGGTTCATCGATGCACACGGTCACCTTGCGGGACAGGCCGCGCTGGTCGGCGTCGCGAATGTTTCGTCGCCCCCCGTCGGGCCGGTCGCCAACATCGAGGACCTGCAGCACGTGTTGCGTGAGCACATCGCCAAGAACGACATCGCCGAAGGCGAGTGGGTGCTCGGGTACGGTTACGACGACTCACTGCTTGCAGAGGGGCGACATCCGACGCGTCACGACCTCGATGCGGTCTCCACCGATCACCCGATCGCGCTGAATCACGTGTCCGGGCACCTGGGCGCAGCGAATAGCCGGGCGTTGGCAGACGTGGGCTACACGGCGGAAACGCCGGATCCGGCGGGGGGGACGATTCGGCGCGAGACGGACGGCCGCACTCCGAATGGCGTGCTCGAGGAGACGGCGAGTTTCGCGTTGCGCCAGAAGCTGGGCGGCCAGCCGACGCCGGCAGCCTACGCGGCGGCGGTCGCGGCGTTTGCGGCCCACGGCGTCACGACGATCCAGGACGGTGCCAGTTCGCCCGCCACCGTTGCCCAGCTCGAAGCCCTCGACCAGGCCGGCGGCCTCGCGGCCGACGTCGTGCTCTACCCGTTCGGGATGGATCCGAAGGCGATCCCGGCCGACTTCGCCTTTGGCGACCGCACGCCTCGCGTGAAGGTGCCGGGCGTGAAGCTGATGCTCGACGGTTCGCCGCAGGGAAAGACGGCTTACCTCACGGAGCCGTACCACGTGCCGCCCCACGGCAAGGGCGCCGACTACCGCGGCTACCCGATCGTGCCGAAGCCGGCCGTCGAGCGCCTGGTCGCGCACTGGGCTGGGCGTGGCGTTCCGATCATCGCGCACGCGAACGGCGATGCCGCCGCGGATCTGTTGATCGGCGCACTCGCCGCCGCCGCTCCCACGCACGATCACCGGACGGTCATGATCCATTCGCAAGTCGTGCGAGAAGACCAGCTCGACCGGATGCGTGACCTCGCGATCATCCCTTCGTACTTCTCGGCGCACACGTTCTACTGGGGAGACTGGCATCGCGATTCAGTGCTCGGACCCGAACGCGGAGCGCGGATCAGTCCGACGCGTTCTACGGTCGAAAGAGGCATGCACTTCACGGTGCATAACGATACGCCCATCGTCCCCCCCGACATGATCCGCCTGCTATGGGCGACCACGAACCGGATCACCCGTAGCGGCCAGGTCCTGGGCCCCGAACAGCGGATCTCGATCGAGCAGGCGCTTCGTGCCATGACGATCGAGGGTGCCTACCAGAGCTTCGACGAAGGCCGGAAGGGAAGCCTCGCCGTCGGCAAGCAGGCCGACCTCGTCATCTTGAGCGCGAATCCCCTCGAGACGGCACGCGAAGACCTGCTGGGCCTCCGTGTCGAGTCGACCCTCAGCCGAGGCAAGGTCGTCTACGAGCGCTGAGGCCCACTCAGCCGGCGCTCGACCAGAGCATGGAGGTCAAAGCCGGACTCGAGAAACGCCCCCCGTTGGAAACGTGTCGCGATCGTCGAACTCATTGTCGTTTACGAGGCATACCGTACGAAGAGATGCGTCAAGAACAATTGGGGCAGGTTCAGGCCAACTCCGAGATTCAGACGCGAGTGGCCTCCGAACATGAACTCTCGAGATCATCTGGATGAACAAACCAAGCTGCGTTTTCCGCACCGCGCTGCTGGTTGAGGCGAACTCGATACACGTGCCGTGGCCGGCACAATGGATGGTCTACCATTCGTTCGCCAACTGAACCCAGGAGAAAGTGAATGCCTCGTTTCCTCGCAGCTGTTTTCCTCGTGGTTGCGATGCTTGCGTTTCCCGGCATCGCCATGGCGGCGGCACCCGACACCGAGCAAGTCGTCGCCGCCGTCCTCGAAACCGAGACCGGAGCCGACCTGATCGCAGTGCTCGACAGCGGCGAGGCCGCCGCCGCTGTGATCCGCGATGCGATCGCGGCGGGCATCCCCGGCTGGGAGGGCTTCAGCCGCGCGCAGGCGGAGCAGACGCTCAGCCTGATGCTCGGACCGGAGATCCGGAACCTCGAAGCCGCGCGGGCGAAGGTGGAATCGATCGCGTCGCTACGCAAAAGCAACGAGCTTCGATTCATTGTCGACGAGAGTCTCATGGACCCCGCCGAGTACGGGGTCGCGGAAGGCGACTCCGAAGCCGTGCGGGCTTCCAAGTGGATCAACAACGCCTCCAATACCACCCGGGGCAATCCAGCCGAGATCGAGGCCGTCGCCGCAATCCTCGAGGAGGCGGTCGCGACGACTGACCTGCGCAGCCTCGATCATCTCGCAGCGCTGAACCGCGTCCTCGTCAACGACGCGACCGCACGTCGCTACCGTCCGATTTCGTTGGCGGGCGGTAATCTGGCGTCGAGCACGGGCGGATACGAACTCCTCTACGTCATGCTCGGCAACATCTCCGACAAGGAATCGGGCCGCAACCTCGGCGCCTACCTCTACGGCGCGATCGTCCGCTGCCACGGCTTCGCCGACGGAAACGGCCGCACCGGCCGCGCGGCCTACGCGATCTCGCTCCTGAAAGCCGGACGGGACTTCGAGGCGCCGACCCTGGCCGCGGAGAATCAACTGCACGGTCTGGACGACTAACCCCGGCTCGAGTGACCGAGGGCGTCGGAGAAGTTTGGAGCACGAGACCGGACTCGAACCGGCGACAAGCACGTTGGCAACGCATTCGGCTCGTTGGGCGCGGCCTTGCAGCGCGACGCCTCACTTCCCCGATGAGCTGAGGCCCTGGCCGCCGACAGTCGCTCGCCCACGCATCCCTCAATTCGAGGGGTTCGCGCCTTCCTCAGTCGACCGGGCTCCGCAGCTCCTGGGTTCGCGCACCAAGGTTCCCGTAGCGGTGGTAGTCGATGCACAGACTCTGCTCGCGTACATAGTGGAGCAGCTCGATCCGGCCGATCGCACGAACTGGCTCGGTCGCGAGATGCAATCCAGCCGCGGCCGCGGCGGCCCGGACGGGCGCGGCCACCCGATCGGATCCGGCATAACGAATGCGTTCGGTCTGGCCCTGACGAATCACCTCAGCGAGCGCGCCGTCACTCTCTTCGACGAACTCGATCGAGGCGGCCCACGACTCGGTGAGGTCATGGACGAGACCCACATGGGGCGCGTCCAGTCCACCTGGCGTGCTCACCGTAATCGCACAGCCGACCGCACGCGCCGCCAGCACCCGCGCGAACAGGTCAAAGGGCTGATCCGCCGCTTCCACCCGTATCCGAAGCGGGCCGACCGCTTGATAGCGCCGCAGATTATCTTGCCCGACCAATCGGAAGGAGTCGTGCTCGCGGCCGAACTCTTCATCGACGGCCTTCGCATACGAACGCGCCGCTTTTCTTAGCCGGCGCATGTCAATCTCTGACAACGTCGAGCTTCTCTCGAGGTCGTCGAGCAGTCGCGCGACCCGTTCGTCCCCGGCCGAATCGGCGCTCTCCGCCTGAACCCGTTCACCGGGCTCTTCGTGAAAGTCCATCAGCGCGCTGACATAGTTCGGCCCACCCGCCTTCAGGCCAGGACCAATTGCGCTGCGCGCCACGCCCCCGAAGGGCTGTCGCAGCACGACTGCGCCCGTGGTTCCGCGATTCTGGTAGAGATTTCCGGCGCGCAGTCGCTCGGACCAACGCGCCTGCTCTCGATCGTCCAGGCTCTGCAGTCCCGACGTAAGGCCGTAACCCGTCCGATGCACGAAATCGATCGCCTCATCGAGGTCTCGCGCGCACATGACCCCAAGCACCGGCCCAAAGAGTTCGGTCGCGTGCGTAAAGCTGCCGGGCTTGACGCCCCACTTGATTCCAGGCGACCAGACTTGCGGATGACCCGCCATCGTTCGCGGCCTGAGCGCCCAGCTTTCTCCCTCGTCGAGTTCCTTGAGGCCCCGCTCAAGAGCCCCCGCAACGGGTCGAATCAACGGGCCGACCAGGGTCGTCAAGTCCCAGGCCGAACCCACCTTCAAACTGGCGACCGCATCACATAGCGTCTCGCGGAAATCCTCATCCTCGTACACCTCTTGTTCGAGGATCAGCAACGAAGTGGCTGAACACTTCTGACCCGCGTGTCCGAAAGCCGAATGCAGCAGATGTTTGATCGCTAGATCGCGATCCGACATCGCGGTCACGATCATGGCATTCTTGCCACCGGTTTCAGCCAGGAGCGGAAGCCCAGGATCCTGCTCGAGCAGCATGAATGCCGTGGCCGTTCCGCCGGTAAAGATCACTCGATCGACTCCGGCATGCGTCGCCAGATGTGTCGCAGCGCCGTCGTTCTCGGCAAACACGAATTGCAGGACCTTTCGACTCACACCCGCTGCCCAGAAGCATTCACACAACAACCAGGCCGTCCCAATCGTTTCGGGCGCCGGCTTCACGATCACCGTGTTTCCAGCCGCCAACGCCGAAGCGATTCCGCCGCAGGGAATCGCAATCGGAAAATTCCACGGCGGAATCACGACCACCACGCCCTTTCCCCGCGCCTCGACTCCGGGAATCGATGCCATCGACTCTGCGCTTCGAGGATAGAATTCGCAGAAGTCGATGGCCTCGGAGACCTCCGGGTCCGACTCGATCAGGATCTTGCCGCCCTCGGCAAGAGCGACTCCCATCAAGTCGGCACGCCGTTCGCGCAACACCTGCGCGACCCGATGAAGGACACCGCTGCGATGATGGAACGATTCGTCGCGCCAGCCATCCGGGTCCCTTCGCGCACAGTCGACCGCCACGTCGATGTCGCGTTCGTCTCCGATCCGACAGCGAGCCACGATGTTTTCCGGGCACGACGGGTCACGGGTTTCGCGGATGGGGCGACTCCCGCGCTCTTCGCGCCCCGCCACAACGAGCGGCACGTCGATCGCATGGCTCCCGTGTCGCCGCGACCAGGTATCAACGATGCCCTGCGCCCACTCGGCATGGTGCGCGAGGGCGAAATTCGTATCTGGCTCATTGCGAAAGTCCTGCGACAGGCGGTTCTCTTCGCCTCCCCCTCCGCCAGTCGCCGGGCTTCGCCGGTCCTGCTGATCGCGCGGCGCCTCGGTCAGGGTCGGAATCAGATCAAAGGAGTCAGCGAAGTCTTGCTCGAGCGCCCGCCACTGCTCTGAGTCCACCGAGAGCCGGAACGCGTGCCGCAGGAAGTTGTCGGGCCCCGTGTTCTCGTCGAGCCGCCGAACCAGGTAGCCAATCGCATTGATGAAGTTCTCTTTGCGACATGCCGGCGCGTACAACAGCAAGTCGTCGGTGACTTCAAAGAGCGCACGGCGTTGATGGTTCACCATCCCTTCAAGCATTTCGAAGTGAATGTGGTCTCGAACGCCTCGACTCGCCGAGAGGACGAGCGCATAGGCGAGCTCGAAGAGATTGTGTGACGCCACACCGATATTCACGGCGCGCACCCGTGCAGGGTCGAATGCATAACGGAGCATCCGCTTGTAGTTCGCGTCGGTCTCGCGCTTGTTCTGGAACGTCGCGGAGGGCCGCCCGTGAAGCGAGGCCTCGACCCGCTCCATCTCCATGTTGGCCCCCTTCACGATCCGCACCATTACCGGTGCGCCGCCGGCGGCGACGCGCCGCATGGCCCAATCGGAGAGATGACGCTGTGCGGCAAAGGAGTCCGGGATGTAGGCCTGGAGCGCGATCCCGGCCTGCACCGCTTCGAGGCCCGGGCGGTCGAGTGTCTGCACAAAGGCCTCGACCGTGATCCAGAGATCGCGGTACTCCTCCATGTCGAGATACAGCAGCTTCGGCACCACCGTGCCGTCGGCCCTCTCGTAACGCGCCTTTGCCGCGGCGCGGAACAAGAGCTCCAGTCGATCACAGAGCCGGGCGATCGTCTGCTCTCGGGCGATCGCCGAGATCTGGGAGTAGACGGTCGAGATCTTGACGGAGACGACTTCGATCGCGGGATTCTGGAGCGCTGCGAGATAACCTTCGAGTCGGCGCTCCGCTTCGCCCTCACCGAGGAGTGCCTCTCCGAGGAAATTGACGTTCATTCGAACGCCCTCGATGCGCCGTTCTTCGAGATGCTCGGCGAGCAGCTCCGGCTCGGCCGGAAGCACGACGTTCGCGGTCTCCTGGTGCATCTTCTCCTTGACCAAGGGGACCGCCACGCCGGGCAGATAACCGCCGAACGACTGGAACCCGCGCAACAAGGTGCGATCGAGCGGCGAGAAGAATCGCGGGATGCCCTGAACGTCGAGGACATGCGTGAGCTGATCGGCGGCTCGACGGGAAGCACTCGAACGAAAGGCCTGATCGGTCATTTGAACCAGCGTGGCCTTGTCCGCTGGATGCTGGATCATCCGATCGAATTCAGCTTGCTGACGTTTCTCTTGGGGCGTCTGAAGTGCATTCGCTCGCTCTTGAAGCCGACGCGCAAGCGCGATCGCCTCGCCAATCAGATCCGACTCGGCGGTCGGATCGCCCGGATCGTGAGGACCGTTCGGTTCTGTCATTGGCTCAATCGCCGCGCGAAGTGGATCGCGCGCCGGATCTTCACCAACGCTTCCAAACGCTCAGCCACACAAGTGCCGTGTGAGCACATTCAGGAACAGCCCAACATCCGTCACGATCCCGGTCGATTCGACGCTCCCACGATCCGCCAGCTTCGTCACGACGGCGGGACTGATATCGACGCACACCAGATGCGGTCCCGCAGGCGTCATGTTTCCGGTGCCAATCGCGTGCAGCATGGATGACAACATCAGGATCATGTCGGCATTCTGGATCGCGGCCGCATACGCTGCCTGGGCGACCGTCAGATCCATCAATGTGTCCGGCAGGGGCCCATCGTCACGTATCGAGCCCGCGAGGACGTACGGCACATCCGCCTGCACGCACTCGTACATGACACCGCCGGTGACGACTCCCTGGCGAACAGCAGCCTCGATCGAGCCTGCTTGGCGAACCGCATTGATCGCGCGCAGATGATGCTGGTGACCGCCGTGGACCCCGACGCCTCGAGCCAGATCGACACCGAGTGAAGTGCCGAAGAGGTTCGTCTCGATATCGTGGACCGGCAGCGCGTTGCCGCTCAAGAGCACGTTCACATAACCATTACGGATGAGTTCGGCGAGATGCGGCCCCCCTCCCGTATGAATCACCACCGGCCCGGCGACCACAACGGTCTTCCCGCCGCGTGCGCGGATTCGTTTCATCTCGAGCGCTACCTCGTTGATCTGCCCCTCGGTTCGGCGTTCGCTCGATACGCCGGACGACATGAACCGGAATGCCCGGTCGGTCTTGCGCAAGTCGGGCGTATGAACCCGAACGCCCTCACCCGAACAAACGACGCGATCCGCCACCGCCAGATCCCGGATGAGAACGCAGCGCGCAGCTCGTCCGTCTGACGCAAGCACGATCACGCCATCCATTCGTTGGTGATCGACCGGATGCCAGCGGCCGTCATTGAAGACCTCTGTGGGATAGATCGTGCTGCAATAGAAATCATCTGGGGCCACGCCCGCTCGTTCGACAGATTTCAGTACGACATCGCGAGCAGGGTCGACTTCTTCGATCGAGAAGCCTTGCATCTGCTTGAGAATGTTCCGAAGCCGATCCTCGCTGGTCGCCGCGATTCGAATCCTGGCATCCGACGTCTGGTCCTGCCGTTCACCCGCCCGAAGCTGCTCGACCTCGAAGCTCCCACCGAAACCCGCGATGACTTCGAGCGCTGCGTTGAGCTTGTTTCCCTCCAGAAGATGACCCGTCATCGATACCGTTGTGGTACGGATCGGGGACGGCGGGCTGTCCAGTTCCGTCGAATAGCCGTCTTGCTCGAGGAGCAGGGTCAGGCACTTCGCCGCACCACCGGCCTTCAAGAACTCATCGAGTGGCGTCGTGTGCGTCTGGTAACCCCAGCCT
>JAJDAQ010000150.1 GCA_029261815.1 Deltaproteobacteria bacterium | reverse complement strand
TTCGCCGGACGACTCGCTGTCGCTCGTCAGGCGCCGCCGAATCCAGTCGGTGGAGATCGTCGTGGCGCCCCCGAGACCGCGGCCGATGGCTCGGCCAACCGTACTCTTGCCCGTACCGGACGGCCCGCACACGACGAGGAGTGTTCCATGTCCCGTTTCCCGCAGGAGGAATGACGCGAGCTCCGCATAGCGTCGGCCGGCGGCAGCGGCCCGCTCCCGTTGCGGCTCTCCGATCGTGGGATCTCCCACGGCGAGGCCCGCCACAGACGCGCGCACGCACGCGCGGTATGCCGCGTATCCGTCGAGGACCCGATAGAGCGCGAAGTCATCGGAGGCACGGGCGTAGTCGGAGAGGAAACCCTCCGCGAGGTCGCGTCGCCCCCGATGCAGTAGATCCATCGCCAGGAAGGCCACCTCGGAGGCGCAGTCGATGCGTCGCAGTTCGGGATCGAACTCGACACAGTCGATAAATCGGGGCACGCCATCGGCTTCGAGCCACAGATGCTCGAGACGAATGTCGCCGTGTCCATCGACCGCTCGCCCAGCGGCCCGCCGGTCTTCCAGCGCCGAGGCGCACACCCGGAGCCACCTCTCCCAGTTCGCCTCGAGCCGGTCGACAGCGTCGAGCGGAACGATGTCTGCGCGCCGCAGGTTCGCGAGGCAAAGCCGCATGGGCGCATCCACTCCCGCCAGCCAGCCTTCCCGAGACCAGGGCGCCGGCGTTCCGAGCGGATGGCGTGCATGAAAGTCGGCGAGCCGTTCGGCCGCAGCCGTGAGCTGCTTCGGCTCGAGCGCGCCTCGTTCGAGTCGGGAAAGCGCGTCGGCTCCCGAGGGAAGGCGCCGCATGACAACCGCGTGCTCGAGTGCGTCGTCGGTGGGAACCTCCGCCGGCGCGCCGACCCGCCAATCCATCCCCCGACGCTCGATCGGGGCGATGCCAAGGTAGATGTCGGGCGCGAGCCGGCGGTTGAGCGCGACCTCGTCGCAGCAGTCGCGATTGCGCTTCGCACGGAGACCGAAGTCCACGAAGCCCGGTCGCACGGCCTTTCGCACCTTGACGACTCGATCGCGCGTCAGGAAGACATGCGAGAGGTGCGTCTGGATCCACTCGACGCCGCCGACGGCCGACGGGTCGGAAGGGTGGGCAGTGGGCTGCGCGAGTGACGCAGCGAGCCCTTCAGGTAGGGGCTCCGGAACTTCGGACGCGCTCACCTTGAGAGCAGGGAGAGGAAGGCTCCCTCGGTCAGGATGTCCACGGACTCGCGGCGCTCTGCCACATGGCCCTGCCCCCGATCGGTCCCCACGAGCAGCGTCGGGCCGGTCCTCGAAGTCGAGAACTCGCGTCCGAGGTTCGCGTCGGGCCTCCCCATCCGTACTTCCTCCAGTCGTCTCGTGCCAGGCTATCGCGGCGCGGCCCCAAGCGATGCGACTTCTCGCCTCGCCGCCGTCGCCCTCATGCGTAACGCGTTGAAATCGCTTCATTTCCGAGTGGCGGATGCAACCGCGACCCATTCTCAGGATACTGCGTCGGTCGTCGTATCGACGGCCGCCGCGCGATCTCCAAGGAACCACTGAATGACCGCCTCCGAAATCAGCCTCGATCAGGACGAACTGCTCGCAGAAGCCACCCAGCGAACGGGCGGATTGACCGACCTCGGCCCTGCCTACTTCGTCGAGAACCTGGCGCGGTTCATCCCTTCCCTCGAAACCGAGGCTCGGCTGAACACGCTAGGCAGGGTCATCGCGAAGGAACGCATTCTTGGCCACACGGTCAGTCGCCTGCACTACGTGAACGATCGAAAGCGATTCCCCGAGATCGCCAAGCAGCAGATCGTGAAGCCGGTCTTCATCATCGGCCTGCCGCGAACCGGGACGACCATCCTCCATGACATCCTCGCGCAGGACCCGGCCAATCGCGCCCCCATGACCTGGGAGGCGATGTTCCCGTCACCGCCGCCGGAAACCGCAACGTTCAAGACGGACCCTCGCATCGAAACCTGCGAGGCCCTCTTCCCGGACATCGACGCCCAGATTCCGGGCTTCAAGGCGATGCATCCGATGGGCGCCCGACTCACGCAGGAATGCGTGACGATGATGGGCGAAACGATGTGCACACCGCTCTTCCACAACCAGTTCCGCGTCCCCGCGTATCAAGACTGGGTCGATGGCGAAGCAGATTTCAGCGATGTCTACGAATTCCACCAGCAGCAACTCCAGCACCTCCAATCGCGCCACCGGGGCGAACGCTGGGTGCTCAAGACGGGCGCCCATCTCTGGGGACTCGATCACCTGCTCGCCGTGTATCCCGACGCGCGGATCGTGTTCACGCATCGTGACCCGGTCGACTCGATGACTTCCTACGCGAGCCTCACATCGCTCGTGCGGACGATGAGCAGTGATGAAGTCGATCGCGTGGAGATCGCACAGGACTGGACGGCAAGATTGCAGCGCGTCGTCACCCGTGGAATGAAGGTCCGGGAAGAACGTGCGTACCCGGACGCCCTCTTCTTCGACATGCATTTTCCGGATTTCGTCGCCGACCAATTTTCGGTCGTCGAAAAGATCTACGAGACCTTTGGGCTTCCGATGAGTGATGAAGGCTCGGCGGGAATGCGCGCCTTCATCGAGGACAACCCCAAGGGCAAGCACGGCGCGCACAACTACACGCCAGAAGAGTACGGGGTCGACCCGGCGGCCGTCCGCCACGCGTTTCGCGACTACATTGCGCAGTACAGCCTGAGCCCGTCCTAGGCAGATCGCGGACGATCCCGAGAGAAGAAGGAGTTCTTCGATGTCCCACCCCACGACCATGCGCGCTTGGCGCCTACACGAATACGGAGAGCCCCAGGACGTTCTCCGGATCGAAGAGGTGCCCGTTCCCGAGCCTGGCCCGGGGCAGTTGCTCGTCCGGGTCCAGGCCATCCCGCTCAACCTGAACGACATGGAACGGATCACGGGCAAGAACATGATGGTCCGACCCCCCCTCCCGACGATCCCGGGAATGGAAGTGATGGGAATCGTCGAAGCCTGCGGAGAGGGAACAAGCGACCGATTGGGCGAGCGCGTGGTCGCGCTTCCGGCCCAGGCCTTCGGCGGCTTTGCCGAGTTCGCCGTATGTCCCACCGTCTCCGCGTTCGAGATGCCGGCGGACATCCCGCTTCCCGATGCCGCAGCACTCTATTTCCCGTTCCATCTCGCCTGGCTCGGGCTCTTCGATCGCGCGAACCTTCAACAAGGGGAGACCGTTCTGATCCACGCCGCCGCGGGCGGGTCCGGATCTGCCGCGATTCAACTCGCGAAGCACGTGGGCGCCCGCGTCTTTGCAACAGCCAGTTCGGAGGCGAAGCTCGATCTTTGTCGGGAGTTGGGGGCCGACGTCGCGATCAACTACACGGAAACCGGCTTCGCCGACGTCGTCCTGGACGAAACCGACGGCAATGGTGTGGATGTCGTCTTCGACAATGTCGGCGAATCCGTGATGGCTGACTCCATGAAGTGCATCGCGTACAACGGCCGCTACCTCATCATGGGCTTCGCCTCGGACAAGAGCGTCGCCGACGAGAAGTCTCTCGTTCCTCGAACGATTTCGGCTGGCAACTTTAGCCTCTGCGGCGTGATGCTCGCCTATGCTGGCGAAGACATGGCCAAGGCGATGAAGCGGGGACCCGGCTGGAACTTCGTTCCCGATGGCTCGGGACAGCGAATCATGCGGGAAATCAACGACCTCGTGCTCGACAAGCGGATCAAGCCGATCATTGGCAGCGTCGTCGATTTCGACGACATTCCCAGTGCGATCGCGGCCCTCGCGAGCCGGAAGACGACGGGCCGTACGATCGTGAGACTTTGGTAATCCAGTCAGTCACACGAGCCGAGGTCAACGCCTCGGCCGCAACCCAGACATCTACAAGCGACCCAAGAACAGTCGCCGATCGGAGCCCAGAATGAGCGAACCCTCCTACGTGATCCAAGGCCAGACCGTCGCCATCCCCGCCGTTGTAAGAGATGCGTCTTCCGGCACGGCCATGTACATGGTCGACGCTGCCGCCGCCCAGAAGCTCGTCCCCGACGCCTTCGAGGTCGCCGAACCCGCACCGGGGCAGACCCAGGTCACACTGGTCATCGTCGACTACCGGGACAACGACCTCGGAGACTACGACGAAGTAGGGATCGTCTTCTTCGTTCGGCCGGCCGGGCAGCCCGACGCAGAACTCGGCTCGTACATCTACAAGCTCCCGGTCAACCAGAGCTTCACGTGCGAAGCCGGCTTCAAGATCTGGGGCTTCCCTAAGACCGTGGAGGAGATCGACTTCTCTTACGCCGACGACAGCGCCACCTGCAAGCTGGTCATGGGCGGGAAGCATGTGCTCACGTTGACCGTCCCCCGCGGAGGCGACGGATCGACGCCGGACAGCGCCGCGACGGGCTACACGCTCATCGAAGGCATCCCCCACCAGAACGAGTTCACCCGCGGCGGCGAGGGAGAGCAGACCGTCCCCGGCGGCGAAGGCGTCGTGCTCGAACTCGGCGACCACGCGATCTCCGACGAGTTGCGTTCCCTCGGATTGGAAACGGCCACGCCGCTCCTCTCTGCATGGACCGAGCACATGCGCGGAAGCTTCGGGCAGAGCCACAAGCTGTAGGGTCGCACCGGTGACCGACAACGCGGCCCGCGAACCCTACCAGTCGCGCGGGCTACCTCGGCGGTAGACCGTGCACCATGGTGAGGAACTCGAGTTTGGTGCCCGCGCGGCGATTTTCCGACAATGCTTGATAGTCGGGATCGTCGTACCAGCCCCTGGCCGCAGCTTCCGACGGAAACGTGAAGATGATCATTCGATCCTCGCGGGGAGCGTCCCCTTCGAGCGTAATCGGATTGTCGTCATACGTGATGAACGATCCCCCGTGCTTCTTGAGGATTGGAAAGAACCCCTTTTCATACTCGCGATAGGGCCCGGCGTCTTCGATCTTCAGATTCACGACGAGGTAGACCGGGACTTCGGCCATGAGAAAGCTCCTGAGCTGGTTGGGATGGCAGGTTCGGGGGTTGGCGTTTCTGTGCACAACCGGCGAGGGAAGCTAGCCCACCGCGGGCAGCCCGTTTCCCATCAGGTCGACGAAGTTGTCGGCGTAGAAGCGCTGACGAACCGTCTCGCTCGCTTCGCCCAGGCTTCGTTCGAATCGCTCATACGGACGTCGCCCACCCTCGACGTGCGGGTAGTCGGTGGAGAACAAGCAGATCTCCGGGCCCACCTGCTCGGTGATCCAGCCGACGTCCTCGGTCGGATAAGGGGTCACGCGGATCTGGCGCTCGACGTACTCGCTCGGGCGCAACGAAAGCTCGCGAAGTCGCTCTTCGTGACGGCCGAAGGCTTCGAACGCGGACTCCATCTGGCGCATCCAACTCGGTAGCCAGATGGCCCCTTGCTCGACGACGCCGATGCGAAGCTCGGGGAAGCGTTCGAGGACGCCGTCGAAGATCATCGTCGCCAAGGTCTGCATTGGGGGTCCGGGGATTCCCATGTAGTCGACGGACCGGAAGTTCTCTTCGCCACCGTGGAAGTCAGACGGGATCGGCAGACCATTCACGAAGTAGTTCGGGTCGATCAGGTCTCCGGTGCCACCCACGTGAAAGACGACCGGGACACCCGCTTCCTGGGCCTGCGCCCAGACCGGGTCGAGTTCCCGGTGGCTGGGCGAGTGGCCCGCCGGGCAGCCCGATGCGACGAGCAGCGCGGCAGCTCCCATATCGAGTGCCTCTCCCGCCATCGCTCGACTGAGCGCGAAATCCGCGAGCGGTACATAACAAGTCGGAAGCAGGCGCGAATCGACAGAGCAGAAGTCAACCATGCCGCGGTTGTGTGCGCGCGCGAGGCCGTATGCCAGGTCCAGATCTCCCGAGTGCTCCCAGGCGTAGAGTCGACTGTTGTGGAAGGTGTTGAAGATCAGCTGACTCGAGACACCGATGAGATCGAGCGTTCGCGGGCGATCGGCAGCGATGAAGGCCCCGGTCGCCGCGAAGTTCTTGCGGTTCATGATCTCAGCAGCTTCTGCGGCCATGTAGTCGGCCGATGCGTGCTTCTCGATGATGCCCTCAAAGGCCGCATCGACGTTCGAGAGCTGCGCATCGCTATCGCCCGTCTGCTTCAGTTCGTTGGCGTAGCCCGGCGGCGCGACGCGAGCGCGCAGCGATGGGTCGGCGTAGTCACGGAGCCAGTTGGGGGGCTCCATGATGTGGGCATCTGCGTCGTGGACGAGTCGATCCTCGATGTAGGGCATGTGCACAGATTACCAGGGAACCCCGCATGGAGACGGGGGCGCCAGCGACGATGCTGCTCGGATTCTTCCCGAAGGCGGCAAGTTGAATGAGATCGTCTTGACCGACCCCTGGGTCGTCTCGCTCCCCACTCCGACGCGCGTCTTCTTCTGGTGGCACGGATCGATTCGAAGCTTCCAGGGGCCTGTCACGCTTCCCGCGTCGTAGGCCCAGCGTTGCCGCATTCATCTGTCGCCGGCGCCCTGGGACGCGTTCCGAGCCTTCTGTCATGGCTGAATGCGACTCGGCCGCAGGGTGTCCTGCACGCGGGCTTGACGGGCGAACGCCGATCTCATAAATATCTGACTGGTCAGTTATTTATATGAGGTCTGCCGTGAAGCGAGCCCGCACCGAAGAAGCCAAGGACGCCCGACGCCAGGTCCTGCTGGACGCCGCACTGGACGAGTTCTTCGAGCGCGGCTTCACGGCCGCTCGAACCCATGACATCGCCGAGCGGGCGGGGCTGTCCAAGGGGACGCTCTACCTCTACTTCGACTCCAAGGAAGCCCTCTTCAGTGAGCTCATCGAGAGCCTGACCTCCCCGAACCTCGCTCGCATCGACGAAATCGCAGCGACGTCGCCTTCGGCGCTCGATGCCATCGATCGCTTCACCGGCTTTGCGTCGCACCTCGTCCGCACCTCTGACCTCCCCCGACTCATGAAGGTGTTGATCGGGGATAGTCAGCATTTTCCGGAAACGATGAAACGCTACCGGGAGGAAGTGCTCGAGCGCGTTCTTGGCGCAATCGGTTCCGTCCTGGAGGCCGCCAAGTCGCGCGGCGAAATCGTAGTGGGCGACCCTCACCTAACAGCAAGGCTCGTGATCGCGCCCGTCTTGTTCAGTGGCATCTGGCAAGCCATGTTTGGCGCGGACCCAAAGGCCCAGGTCGACCTCGAAGCTCTCTTCGGGGAGCATGCCCGCTTGTTGCGGCGCGGAATGGAAACCGCGGACGTTCGAGATGGCGACCATGCATAGATCCGCGCGACTGATTGCGCTCGTGGGCGTCGCTCTCCTCGGCGCATGCTCGGACCGCATCGAAGAGCCGGTTCATGTGGGGTACATCGAGGCCGAGTGGCGTTATGTCGCTGCGCCCGCATCCGGTTGGATCATTCATCTGGCCGTCAGCGAAGGGATGCAGGTGGCACCGGGCGATCTACTCTTCGAACTGGACGATGAACTCCAGCAAACCCAGCTCGCCGAAGCCGACGCGCGCGTCGCTCAAGCCGCCGCAGAAGCTCGCGACCTATCCATTGGCGCCCGGCCGGAAGAGATCCGGCGCCTTGAGGCGGAACTCGCACAGGCGGAGGCGCGCCTGGCCAAAGCCCGTTCCGAACGCGACCGCATCCTCCCACTCGTCAAGCAGGGCATCGAATCGCCCGGGCGCCAGGACGAAGTCGAGGCCAACCACCGGGAGGCATTGGCCGCGAGGAGTGCCGCTCGCCAATCGATCGAGGTCGCCGGACTCTCCGCACGATCGAACGTGCGCGAGCGTGCAGCGGCCGTCGCGCTCTCGGCCGAAGCGACGAAGGCCAGTGCACAGTGGCACCTTTCTCAACGAGCCATCATCGCCAAGACTGCCGGGCGCATCGAAGACCTCTTCCACCATGAAGGAGAGTTCGCGGTCGCCGGAAGTCCGGTTCTGGCGATTCTTCCGGATGACGGACTCAAGGTCCGATTCTTCGTCTCGGAGACAGAGCTTCCCGACATCGATCTCGGCACCAAGGTGCGGGTCCGCGCCGATGGTCTCGCGGAGCCGATCGAGGCACTGGTCACCTTCATTGCTTCGGAAGCCGAATTCACCCCTCCTGTCGTCTACAGCAAGGAGGCACGGACCAAGCTCGTCTTCCTCGTCGAAGCGCATGTCCCCGCTCGATCCGGCCTTCACCCAGGCCTCCCAGTCGACGTGGATTGGCCATGATCGCCACCGATCCGAATGCGCTCGCGATCGACGTTCGGGGCCTCGTCAAGAAATTCGGCGACAAGACCGCGGTCGATGGCGTCGATCTGCAGATGCCTAGAGGCCAGGTCTGGGGCTTCCTGGGACCTAACGGATCCGGCAAGACCACGATGATCCGGATGATCTGCGGCTTGCTTCGGACGACCGCGGGAGAAGGAACCTGTCTGGGATTCGACATTGCGCGCGAGGTCAACGAGATCAAGTTGCGTACCGGGTACATGACCCAGAAATTCTCATTCTGGACGGACCTGACGATCCGCGAGAATCTCGAGTTCGTTGCCCGCCTCCACCAGCTGGACGACATGTCCGCCACGATCGACAGGGTGATCGGAAACCTTGGGCTCATGGACAGACAGAAGCAGCTCGCGGGCGATCTCTCGGGCGGCTGGAAGCAGCGTCTCGCGCTTGCTGCAGTCACGATGCACACGCCCAAGTTGCTACTGCTCGACGAGCCCACCGCGGGTGTCGACCCGCAGGCACGGCGCGACTTCTGGGACGAGATTCATCGCCTGACGACAGAAGGCATGACGGTCCTCGTCTCGACGCACTACATGGACGAAGCGGAACGATGTGACCGAATCGTGTATCTCGCGAATGGGAAGAAGCTGACCGAGGGAAGTGTCGCCGACGTCATCCGGGAATCTGGACTCTTTACCGCACGCGCCGAAGGCGACGGCGTTCGGCGCCTCGCTTCCGAGCTTCAGGGGAAGCCCGGTGCAGACCATGTGGCGTACTTCGGTTCCGCACTACACGTGAGTGGAGCCGATGAAGCCGCCATGCGAGCGGCGATCCGCGACGTGTCATCCGAAGGCGTGACCTGGACAGACGTGAGGCCCAGTCTCGAAGACGCGTTCATCGCACTGATGTCGCGGGCGGGCGAAGACCACAGGACGCATTCCTGATGCAGATTCCCTCGTCGGTCCTTCGAATCTGGGCGGTCTTCGTGAAGGAGCTGGTGCAGATGCGACGCGACCGGCTGACCTTTGGAATGATGCTGGGCATCCCGATCCTCCAGCTGCTGCTCTTTGGATACGCCATCAACTCCGACCCCAAGGACCTGCCCACGGCCGTCGTCGTCGAGGAACAAACGCCGCTCGTTCGAACGCTCCTGCAGGCAATGGAGACCTCGGGTTACTACCGGTTCGTGATGCAAACGGATGACCCCCGCGAGAGCTCGGACCTGCTGGCCCGCGGTGAGGTCGCCTTCGTGGTTTCGTTTCCGGCGGGTTTTACCGAGCGACTCGTGCGGGGAGAACGGCCGCAGATCCTGATCGAGGCGGACGCATCCGATCCATCGGCCTCCTCGAATGCGATCGCCCAGGCGAACACCATTCTCAATCGAGCGCTTCGCCACGATCTTGCTGGACCGCTCGCCGGACTCTCCGCGACGCCCGCCCCTTTCGAACTCGTCACCCACCAGAACTACAACCCGGAAGGCATCACCCAATACAACATCGTTCCCGGTCTTCTCGGGGTCATCCTCACGATGACGCTGGTCATGATCACGGGAATGGCGATGACACGCGAAGTCGAGCGCGGAACGATGGAGAACCTGCTGGCGATGCCGGCGCACCCGGCCGAAGTCATGCTCGGAAAGATCCTCCCCTACGTCGCCGTCGGCGCGATCCAGACCGCGGTCATCCTGGTGGCAGCACGTTTCCTGTTCGCGGTTCCCTTCGTCGGGAGTCTCGGGCTGCTGCTCTTCGCCGTCACGATCTTCGTGATCGCCAACCTCGCACTGGGCTTCACATTCTCCACGATCGCGCAGTCGCAATTGCAGGCGATGCAGCTCACGTTCTTCTTCTTCCTGCCCTCCCTCCTGCTCTCAGGCTTCATGTTTCCGTTTCGCGGCATGCCTCCCTGGGCGCAGACCATCGGCGAAGTGCTGCCGCTCACGCATTTCCTCCGGATCGTTCGCGGCGTGATGTTGAAGGGCGCGAGTCTTGCCGACGTCCAGATTCCCCTGTTCGCGATTTCGCTGTTCACGGTCGTCGTGATGATCGTCGCGATGCTGCGCTACCGGCGCACGCTCGACTGAAGTCCCAGCGACGGACCGGCTTCGACGGTCCCCTGAGCCTATCTTCGGTTGGAGCGCCGGATGCAACTATTCGCGAATCTTCCGCTCGACCCACTCGATCGGCTGAGCCATCAAACGCAGACCAATGAGATTGGAGAGACCGAAGCTCCGGTCGGAGAGAACGCAGGATGACCACAGGAACCCAACCCCAAGGATCCACGAACGGCGAGTCAGCAACGTCCAAGCGACGAATGCAAGGCTTCGAGCGACTGCTCACCGTTTGGGTGTTCCTCTGCATGGTGGCAGGCATCGCGCTCGGCCGGATGGCGCCCGGCCTTGCGCGCTCCCTGGACGGGATGACCCTCGATGTCGATGGTGCTCCCGTGGTCTCGATTCCGATCGCTGTCTGCCTGTTCTTCATGATGTACCCGATCATGGTGAAGATTGACTTTTCGGAGGTCGTCGCGGCGGGAAAGAGCATGCGGCCAGTCCTCCTCACGTTATTCGTGAACTGGTGCATCAAGCCATTCACGATGCTCGCCATCGCGAGCTTCTTCCTCGGCACGCTCTTCCTCGGATTCATTGGCCCGGAAGCGACCGATCTCGTCAAGCTGCCTTTCGGCCTGGACCTCGCAGAGGGTGCGCAGTACGGCGCCGGACAGGTCGTGGTTCAAGATGGCGTCAAGCTTCTCGAGGTTCCGCTCTGGCGCAGCTATCTCGCGGGATGCATCTTGCTCGGCGTCGCACCCTGCACCGCGATGGTTCTCGTCTGGGGCTACCTCGCCAAGGGGAGTGACGGCCACACGCTCGTCATGGTGGCGCTCAATTCCCTCACGATGCTCGTCCTCTACGGCGTCCTTGGCGGCTATCTCCTGGGCGTCGGTCGACTGCCCGTTCCCTGGCAGGCGCTCTTGCTGTCCATCGGCGTCTACGTCGCGTTGCCGCTGGTCGCCGGCTATCTCTCGCGTCGGCTGATCATCCAGGCCAAGGGCGAGGTCTGGTTCAAGGAGGAGTTCCTACACCTCCTCACGCCCATCACGATTGGCGCTCTGCTCCTCACGCTGGTGCTGCTCTTCTCCTTCAAGGGAGAAGTGATTCTCAGCAATCCCCTCACGATTCTCTGGATTGCGATTCCGCTCACCATCCAGACGTTGCTCATCTTCGGGATTGGCTACGGGCTCGCCAAGCTGCTTGGGCTTCGGTACGCGGATGCCGCCCCCACCGCCATGATTGGTGCAAGCAACCATTTTGAAGTGGCGATCGCCACGGCGGTCATGCTGTTTGGGCTCTCTTCAGGAGCGGCCCTGGCGACAGTGGTCGGGGTTCTCATCGAGGTGCCGCTCATGCTGGCGCTCGTCCGGTTCTGCCTGAAGACCCAGGATTGGTTTCCGCCAGAGGAAGCCGCAGTTGAAGCCGCCGGTGGTTGATGGGGAGCCGAGTCCCCAAACGGGTTCGCCTCGCGAGAGGCGTCTCCAGGGTCATCGGGTGCGTCGGCGAGCGAGAGTCGTTCCGTGATCGAGCGGTCGCTCGCCCTTCAACGGCTTGCGTGTCGAGGTTTCGAAGCCATCGAAGCCGACGGTCCGCATCTCGGCAACGATGGTCTCTGGGAATAGTTGATGGGCGGTAACAACGGCGTGGTCGAAGGGCAGACCATGGGTGTCGGACGAATTCGAGGCGAAGAACGACACGAGCACCGGCGCCCCGGGCTTGAGGACGCGAAACCACTCACCGAAGACATCGGTGAGTTGTGCAGGCGCTAGATGGATGAGCGAGTAGCGGGCAACGATGCCTGCGAGTGAGGAATCGGCGATGTCCAAGGAGGTGAGGTCCCCGACGTGGAACTCCGAACCTGGAAATGCGCGCTGCGCTTCGTCGACCATCGCTGGTGAAATGTCGTAGCCGACGGCCTCCACGCCCAGCTCGGCCAGATGGTTGACGATATGTCCAGGCCCGCAGCCGACGTCCGCAACCACCCCGGCGTCGGGGGATACGCGCCGGGCGAACGCTCCAAGCCATTCGCGATCGAGCGGGACGCGGTCGAGATCGCCAAGGAAGAGGCTCGCGCACTCTTCCGCTCTGGCGTCGTAGGCGTCTCGAACGGCCTGTGTCATTCGCCCTTCTTAGCATCTGCGGCGTCGAGCGGGCCGGCCGCAGGAGCATCGCAGACGCTCGGCGCTACCGGCGCGGAGCCGACCCAGTCTCGAACGAAGATAGGTCGTCTTTCGAGACCCGTTCCCTGTAGTCCGAGAGTCCACGCGGCCACTGCGTCACGATCTTGCCCGACGGCGCCCGGTAGTAGTCGTTCGCCCCGCTCTGCCAGACCGCAACGCGCTCAAGTTCCTCTTGGAGACCGGCGTTGTACTCGTCCATGACCGACCGGCGCACGTCGATCCAGTCGACCTTGGCTCGATCGGCTTCCTCGATCAAGCGCAACGCGTATTCGATCTGGAACTCGAGCATCAGGATGATCGAGTTCCCGCCATTGGTGTTGGGCCCATAGAGCATGAACAGGTTCGGAAAGCCGCTGGCGGTGACGCCGAAATAGGCCTCGGGCCCGTTAGCCCAGGCATCTTCGATCTTCAGCCCGTCGCGTCCGGTCACGTCCACGACGCTGAGGTACTTCTGGGTTTCGTAGCCCGTGGCCAGGATGATCGTATCGACCGCGCGCTCCGTGCCGTCGGCGCTCACGACCGCGCTCGCGGTCACCTTCTCGATCGGCTCGGTGACGAGTTCGACGTTCGGGCGGTTGAACGTCTGGAGGTACTTGCTCGAAGCCAGTGGGCGTTTGGCGCCCATGGGATGATCGGGCGTGAGCTTCTTCCGGACTTCGGGGTCCTCGACCACCTCGAAGTTCTGGCGGGCCGCATCCTCGGCCATCTGCAAACCGCCGGGCTCGAGGTAGTTGAGCACGGTCTCGATCAAGTTGAAGAGATTCTCGCGAGTCTCGGCCAACAGCTCGGGCTTCTGGCGAAACGTCTCCTTCTGCTCCGCCGTGTAGGGTTCGTTCTGCTTCGGCGGAACCCAGTTGGGGGTCCGCTGGAACACGTGAAGTTGTTCGGCGTCGGGTGCAATCTCGGGCACGAATTGCACCGCACTCGCCGCGCTCCCAATCACGGCGACACGCTCTCCGCCAAGGTCGTGGTCATGGTTCCATTCTGCCGAGTGGAACACGGTCCCCTCGAACGCGTCGAGCCCCTGGATATCGGGCGTAACCGGCGCGCCAAACATCCCGACGGCGCTGATCACGAACTGCGATTCCACCTTCTGGCCGTCGTCGAGGACGAGCCGCCAGCGGGCTCGCGCCTCGTCCCATGCCGCGGAGGCGACGGCCGTGCCGAGCCGGAGATGAGGCTCGAGGCCATTCTCAAGAGCGACGCGCTCGAGGTACGCGCGGATCTCCGCTTGCGGCGGATAGAGCCCGGACCAATCCGGGTTCGGTGCGAAGGAATAGCAATAGAGCGGCGAGGCGACGTCGCACTCGAGGCCGGGATAGGTGTTTCGCTGCCACGTCCCCCCCACGCGCGGCTCGCGGTCGAAGATCAAGAAATCGTCCTGCCCCTTCTCGCGCAGCTTGATGCCCGCACAGAGGCCGCCGGCTCCGGCGCCGATGATCGTGAACCTCGTCTTGATGGGCTCTGCCAACTTCCTCGTCCTCCAGTGGTCCCGCTGCGG
>JAJDAQ010000149.1 GCA_029261815.1 Deltaproteobacteria bacterium | reverse complement strand
GGAACGCGCGAGCACGTCGTCTGATCCCTTGCCCGGCTGGATCTGGGCGCGATCCAGGATCCACGAGTCGCGCGGCATCACCCAGGTGACCGCGTCCGGGTCGACGCCGTTGCGCAGCAGGAACAAGCACGCATCCATCCCCGTCTTGCCTGCACCGATGACGGTGTATCGCTCGAACTCGCTCCCCACTTGCGGGAGCGCGTTCAACGGCACGCAGGTCTCGCCGTCCGCGACCTCGTACGCTGGCGGCGTCACCTGCGGTACGCGCACGTTCATGTAGGTCGCATCCACGACCTTGCGGCACCGGACTTCGTAGTCCTCGTCGCCGATCCGAGAGCGGAACCGGCGGTCGCCCGTGTACTCGCACATCGGGAAGTACTGCACGCGTCCCGACGCCAGGAACTGCTGCTGCATCACCTGGTCCAAGTACGCGCAAACCTCGCCGCCCGTCGCGAGTTCGTGAAGCCCCTGGTTCCAGCCGGTCGCGTCGATCGCGTCGCTGCCGAGCTTTCGCGAGTTCACGCCGTAGAACGCGGACGGTTGGTGAAGCCGGACGAACGGATACGCATCGTTCCAGTGCCCACCGGGCTGATGGTGGCGGTCGACGAGCACGGCGGTCGCCTCGCTCTCGGTCATCAGCACGTCGGTGAACGCCATTCCCATGGCGCCCGCTCCAACGACGAGGTAGTCGGCTTCCAATACGGTCGTCAATTGGGTTCTCCTAGGAGTGCGGAAAGGCGAGCGATTCAGACTGGGACGCGATCCCGCCTGCTGGATGGGTCCGAGTGTCGGTGTAGCACCGATGTAGCTACGGAGGTGCAGCTTGGTGGGCAGGTGCGAACGTCGGCGGTTCGAAACACTCGCGGCCAGATTGCATGACCGTTGAATGGACAGGCGAGACTCGCGCGGGAGGCGCCGACCAGTACCGCCGCGTGCTTGATGCCGTTGAAGCGATGGGAATACGCCAACGGCAGCTCACGCAGACGGATCGCACGTGCACGCTGCACGAGGACTTGAAAGTCCCGGCGCCGCGGGGCGCCCGATACCAGGTCTAGAGCCTGACGACGGTCTTCCCGAAGTTGTTGCCTGCAAACAAGTCACAGAACGCGGGGCCAACCTGCTCGATTCCATCCTTGCAGTATTCGGGGACCACGATCTGCCCGGCATTGATCCAACGTTGGAGCTGCGCACGTGCCTCCGGGTAGCGATCGGCCCTGGTGTGGGTGAGAAAGCCTGTCATCGATGCCTGTTTGGTCACGAGCTGGAACAGGTTCGTTGGGCCGGCGCTGGGTTGTCCGTAGGTCGCGACGGCCCCGCACGAGACCACACGGGCTCCCTCATTGATGTGCTCGAGGACGTTTTCGAGCAGGGCGCCACCGACATTGTCGAAGTAGACGTCGACGCCGTCCGGGCAGGCCGAGCGCAGCTGCGAGTCGAGATCGGCTTCGCGTTGGTAGTCGACCGTGTCGTCGTAGTGGAGTTCCGTTCGAAGACGGGCGCACTTCTCCGGCCCGCCCGCGATACCTACCGCTCGCGCGCCTAGGATTTGTCCGACCTGGCCAGCGATACTGCCGACTCCTCCGCCGGCAGCACTGACGAGAACCGTCTCGCCCGGCCGAGGCTTCGCGATGTCGGTCATGCCGAAATAGGCAGACAGGCCCGTATCGCCTAACACACCGACGTAGTAGCTGAGGGGTGCCTCCCGCTTCTCGGGCAGCCGGACCAGGAAGTCGCCGGCGTCGGTGATCGAATACTGCTGCCAGGCGAGGCGTGCCATCACCATCTCGCCCGGAGCAAATTCCGGGCTCCGCGACGCCAGCACCTCGCCCAGGACGAGGCCCATCACTGGGGCTCCCAGTGGCATCGCGGGCAGGACGTCGTCCCCGCTGCCCTCGTCCATCCAGTTGCGGAAGCCGGCGTCCAGCGAGACGTAGTGGTTCTTCAGCAAGATCTCGCTGGCGGCGAGTTCGGGCAGGGTCTCCTCGACCAGCTCGAAATCGCTCGGCCGCGGCTTCCCGTTCGGACGCGCCGCGAGCACGACGCTCACGTTCTGCGTCATCAGCGGACTACCCGGGCCAGGCGGGGTTGACCGGGGAAGCACGACGCGAGGTTGCTAATCCGCATCGCGTGATCGTAGGACAGCGAGCGGCGAGTCGTCTTGCGATCGGCAGAGAAGAAATGAGGATGCGCCGTCACCGAACCTGAAGGTCGGGGGTTTGAATGCCTCCCGGCGTGCCACGCGGATCGTCACGCGATGGCTACGCGACCGGATCCAGCTCCGCCAGCGCTGCGTCGAGGTTGCGATGGAAGTGGACGATCGCGCTCTCGAAGCGACCGAAGGTGAAGTGTTCGTTCGCGCCACTCTCCATGGTCCGCTGGACGCTCTCCGCGAGCGCGCGGTCTTCCGGGGCGCCCGTCTCGGTCACGAACTGCGCGTCGCGTTTCGCCGTCTCCGCCGCGGCCGGGTCTCCGCCGGTGTGCGCCAGCGAATAGGCGACGTTCCGGGTGACGCCCGGGGCGACCGGCTCGAGCACGACCAGGATCGTGTGGCGAGACAAGACGGTGACCAGCGCATTGGGAAACAGGTGGTAGACGTAGGTGACTCGGCCATCGATGCGGCGCTCGGCCGCCGGAACGTCGGCCAGCTTCTCGATGCGCCGGAAGGGGAAGGTCACGCGGCTGTTCCGGCCGCAGTGCTCGACCACGTTGAGGTTGTCGTATCCGTACGGGTAGAAGGTCTCCGGATGGCCGAAGCGGATGTGGTAGCCCTCGATGGACCCTTCGATCGAGACCTTCCAGTTCACGTCGGCTTCGTTGTTGTGCGTATCGATCAGGTCCAGGTCGGCCGGAATCAAGTCGGGCAACGCCTCGCCGGGTTCCTGCCCACCCGGCTCCCCACTCTGGGTGATGAAGACGATCCCGGATCTTTCCTGGGCCAGGACCGGAACGAGGCCGTGTGTACGCTTGTCGAGGTCCGGAAAGCCGCGTTCGTGCTGGACGCGCTCGAGGCCACCGTCGAGCCCGTAGGTCCAGCCGTGAAACGGACAAACAAACGTCTTCGCGCAACCCATCCCGCTCGCCACCTCGGCTCCTCGGTGGCGACACGCATTGCGGAAGGCGCGAACCTCCCCGTCCTTCCCGCGCACGGCGAGGATGGGGACCCCGGCCGCCTGGCGCGCGACGTACGCGCCGGGCTCCCGGAGTGCGGCAGAGGGACAGAACGGCGTGGGCATTCGCCGCAGAACGGCGAGCTCCCGACGAAGGCGCTCCTCGCTGCGATAGTTCTCCACCGGCTCGCGCCACACCTCGTCACCCTCGTCGGTCGTGCCGTCGCGCACGTGCGAGAGGACTCGCTCAGCCACCGCCTGGTCATTCATGAAGCTCTGCATGACTTTCATCTCGCTCCACACTCCTCGAGCCGCCAGGTCTTCAGATCACGCTAGACCTGCAGCACCCAGTAGGTCAACCGGGCGTGCCTCCGCCATCGAGAAGGTTCACGTCCCCCGAGCTTGGCGAGTGGTCTCGCGGTGCATCTTCTCGTCCAGCTTGAACCTCCAGAGGAGCATGAAGCCCATCAGGTTCAGTGCGGCGGGGAGAACACCGACCGCGATCTTGATGCCGAGAACGGTGTCGTCGCTCTGAGCGGCGAGGCTCGCGTCGTAACCCCACACCGCTAGCGACATGCCGATCAGCCAGCCGCCAAGAGCGCCCGCCCCCTTGGTCGCAAAGTTCCAGGTCGCGAAGTACGCGCCCTCTCGCCGGGCGCCGCTCTGCGCTTCATCCCAATCGATGATGTCCGCCTTGATCGAAGGGCCGACGACGGCGCCACATCCCGCCATCGACCCGATGAGGATGGTTCCGAGGATCAGCGGGATCATATCCCCCGCACCTAGCATCAGGTTGGCACTCAAGACCACCGCCAGACCGAGCTTCGCGAACATCCAGACCTCGCGCTTTCCGAAGCGGCGCGACGCCAGGACCCAGAGCGGGATGGAGACCATCATCGTGACGACTGCGCACATCATGTAGATGGCGGTGCTACCCGGCGTCAGAATGACCCAGTTCGACATGAAGGGCAGACCACCCAGCACCATCGCGAGCGCAGCCTGATCGACGAACATCACGAACAGAAGCAAGCGTGCGTGCGGATTGCGGAGGACCTGCGCGAAGACCGCGAAGGAGCCCGCAGCGTCGGGGGTCTGAAAATCGGAACGCTCGCGGATGAATACGGAAGCACCAAGCAGCGCCACCACGATGGCGATCGCCATCCAGATGGAGATGGTCGCCATCGTCGAGCGCGGATCGACCGCGTTCTCGATCAGGCCGATCGTCGCCGCGGCGCCTAACAGTCCGACGTTCTCGACGATCTGCGATCCTCCAAAGACCCGTGTCCGATCGTGGTAACCGCGCGCCAGCTCGGCGCCGAATGCCATGTGCGGAACGCGAAAAGTCGAATAGAAGGTCCGGTAGAGGAGAAACGCCACGAGTATCCAGACGACCAATCCCGTGCCACTGAGCCACACCGGCGGCGACCACAACGCGACCGTGCAAAGTGCGAGCGGAAGTGCCGATGCAACGAACCATGGCCGGCGGCGACCCCAGCGGGTCCGCGTGCGATCGGAGAAGTGACCGATCGGCGGGTCGTTGACCGCATCCCACGCTTGCCCCACGAGCAAGATCATTCCCGCCGTCGCGGGAGCGATGAACAAGTAGTCCGTCATGAACGCCAGGAAGAAACTGGTGATCAGGAACGAGGAGAAGAACACCGCGCCCACGGGCGATGCGTAAACCAGGATCGTGGAGAGGGCGACTGGCGCCTCGACCGACTCGGAACCTTCGCGGGGAGCCAGTTCGCTCACGCCGAGACACGCTTCCGGGTGCACGGATCCGGGAAGTTCGAGACCGGTTGTTCATTCGCGAATGTTCCGACGCCGCGGCAGGGACTCAGTGTTCGTTCTCCGGTTTCGGTGTCTTGTGCGACAGCGTCCGCTTCAACCGGGCGGCGACTTTCGCGATCGTGAGCCTAGGCCAATCGGCTTGGCGCGAGATGCTGTCCCACGAAAGTGCGCATTTCGTCGACACACCGGGTCGTTGCGGCTCCGGGAAAGTAGCCGAAGCCGTGCGTCGTTCCGGGAAAGACCGTGCACGCGATCGACGCGCCCACCGCGCGGTGGGCCGCCACCAACCGCGCGGTGATCTCGCTGGGAACGTTCTTGTCGACTTCAGGCTGAGCGACCCAGACCGACTGATGCGACGAGGACTCGAGCCGGTGTGTCCCTCGCCGAGGAGGCCCGACTCCCCGGCGCTCATCCATGACACCCCGATCGAGCTGATGGTCCGAGGCGTGTGCGCGCGGCACCCGGATCTCAAGTTCGTGCTCGCCGAGTTCAACGCCGGCTGGGTCGCGCACTGGCTCGACTAGGTGCAGCAGGGCTGGGCCCGCGAGATGATCGGCAAGGAGACCGTCCTCTGGGGCTCGGACTACCCCCACACCGACTCCACCTGGCCGTGCTCGAAGCAGGTGCTGGACGAAATGTTCGAGGACTATTCTGCCGAGACGCGGGACAGGATCACGCGGACGAACGTGGCGGAGCTGTATTCGCTCTAACGGGCACTCGGACTTCCATGCGAGTGTCGGATTCGACGGCCGAGGGCGCCAAGGTGTCCCCAAGCGGAAAGCAAGGCGTCCGTGGTTCAGGTGGAGTGATGTCTTGGGCCGTCTGGCGCGCCGATGAGCGCTCGCGGCGGTTGGACCTTTCGGGCGGCTACGGAGTCTTGGGCTCCGGCGCTCAACCGACCGCCTGGATCGGGGCAACCGATGCGGCGCCATCGGACGTGGCCGGGATCTCGACACCGAAGCGTTCGCGAATCTCGTCCAGCGGGACCTCCCACATTTCGTCCCAGTGCACGCCGAAGAGCGGCTCCGCCTTCTGGCCCGCCTGGTAGCCGTGCGCGATCGCATGCATCACCGGATCCAACTCCGCTTTCCGCCACACGACGCCACCCAGGATCAGCGCGAGCATGAACCCGAAGAACGCGGGCGACCCGAGCTGGCCAGAATAGAAGTTGCCGAGACCAACCTCTCCGGGCAGATCGTTGTCCCACCCAGTGATGACATGCCAGATGTCGTGGGTCTGATAGAGATGATTGAGCACCCAGCCGATCTCGTCGTCCGGCGGGACGTGGACCAGATTGGGGTCGAGGTCGCGCGTCAGACAATGGTCGGCGAAGGACCGGCCGAGGCTCCCGACGGGCAAGTCGGCAAGACCCGCGAGTTCGATGCGACCAAAGACGCGGCGCTCCCGCAGTGCCTCGGCCGTGCGAGGGTGACGCTTCAACGCTTCGACGAGTTGTTCCCAACGCGCGAAGCGGCGGCCGAGCTTCGACCGCGCAAAGCCGATCTCGACGATCGCTGCCTCGGGCGTCGACTCGCCAGGCTCGGATCGGATCAGGCGCCACAGCGCCAGCCCAAACCGGAAGGGGTTACGAGTCGGTTCCGCGGAATAAGCGTGGGTCTCGGCCATGGGAGCCTCCTTGACGCTGAGATGGCACTGCTTAAAGTTGAGCGATCACTCGGCTTTTGACCACTCGGATTTCAACGAAGGCGGCGTCGATGCCGGAAGATCGCTCCAACCGCCCGAGAAGACAGGCAAAACAGGAACGCTCGCGGGCCACGGTGGACGCCGTCTTGGAGGCAGCCGCTCGGGTCCTGGTCGCAGACGGCTATGCCGCCGCCAGCACCAATCGGATCGCCCGGGTGGCCGGCGTCAGCATCGGGACCCTCTACGAATACTTCGCCAACCGGGAAGAGGTGTACGACGCGTTGATCCAGCGTGAACTCGACGCCCTGGTCGGAGCGCTGCAGGGACAGGAACTGTCTGGCGACCGCCCGCTCATCGAGAGTCTGATGGCGCGCGTGGGTACCGCGATGACGACCATGCGCTTCGGACCCGAGCTGATGCGCGCGCTCGAACAGGTGCCCGGCGCCCTGTTCCGGAAACGACTCGCCGTTGCTCGAAGCCAGGTGCTCTCGTTCGTCGAGCGACTGCTTGAGGCGCACCGCGAGGAGGTGCAGGTTCGGGATCTAGCGCTGGCCGCCTTCGTCGCCGTGAGTGCGGTCGAAGGCATCGCCGCGAACGCCACGAACGATCGTTTCGATCTGCGACTTGCAGAGGAGATCGAGATGCTCCTTCGCGCGTACCTGATCGGATCGACAGCGTGAGCGGCGACCGGGTGACCTAGTCGCGAACCCTTCCCTCGGCCCGAACGATGCGTAGACGTGGCAGCCGATGCACGACGATGCGACGACCGTGCCGTTGCCCGTGATCCCCTCGATCACGATATTGCCCAGCACGAACGGTGTCCCATCCGACGCCGAGTACTCGACCATCGATCCCCTCATGACCACCTTCTGCACACGCGGCCCAAAGCGCTCCCGAGCTCTTGTGACGTTTCTTGGGTCCAATTTGGATCGTATTGAGTCGGCCCTGCGGTTCGAAGATCGATTGAATCTCGCGCGAGGGGGGCGGACCGGCGGAAGGCGCGCCGTGTCGCTCCGATCGCGAGACAGCGTCTGCCCGCTGCGGCCTGTAACCGGGCATTTGAAATGACGCCGATGCCCGGGCATGCCGCCAAACCCCGGCATGAAATCCCTATGTGCCCAGCCGCGGGTGGGCGCGCCAGGCCTACGTGTCAGCCGCGATTCCTGTCAGCGCCGAGCTGCGAATGGACCTATCGTGGCGTGCATCGTGAATCTCCAGACAGGGTCCGACCGTCATCACCACTAACGACGAAGGCACTCGGGCTTCCGTGCGAGTGTTGGCTTCGGCGCTCCTGGTCGGTGCGTTCGTCGCTGGGGCCTTGCTCGCGCTGAGGACGGCGTTGGGCATCTGGCACGACTGGCTGCACCTCGTGCTGCTGGTCGCACCCCGCCTTTTCGGGTTCCACGCTGCAGCGCAGGGCGTGGTGTGGGGAACATTCCTGGCTTCTGCGGCGACGGGCCTACTCCTCCTCTTGAACGCCTTCGACGTGGCGCGCGCCTTGGCTCGCAAGCAAGAAGTCCCCTGCGTCGGGCTGCGCCTTGCCGCGTTCTTCTACGTTTCGATGGGATGCACGGCGCTCAACGTGCTCGTCTTCTCCTCTGCGGTCGCGCATGGCGGCCCGTTCCGTGTGCCAGTGCCCATCCTTGCCGAGAGCTTTGCGACCCTGGCACTTGGCGCGTTCGGATGGTGGGCGATTCGCGCCGGCTCGCAGCCATTCCAGCGTGCGCCCAGGGTCCGGCGGATCGCGCACATCGTGTGCATGAACGTGACGGTCGGTCTCGTCTGCCTTGAAGTCGGGCTCCAGGTGCTGTCGGCCTACGTCGCTATTCCGATCCTCGTGACGGACCAAAGCTCCGCGAAGATCCGGCGCAACGCAGAGCGGCTCATTCCTGGAGATCTCCATTTCGGCTTCCCGGTGAACCGTGCCGGCCACTACGACACGGAGTTCAAACCTCGGTCAGAGCGTTCCGGTCCTACTGTCGTCAGCATCGGGGACTCGTTCAGCTATGGCGCGGTGCCGCACGGAAACCACTACTCGACGGTCATCGAGCGAGAACTCAGCGGGGTCGAAATCTACAATCTCGGATTTCCCGGCATCGGACCGGCCGACTACCTGCACCTTCTCGAAGGCACGGGACTCCCGCTCGACCCCGACCTCGTCCTGATCCAGATCTTCGTTGGAAACGACTTCGGCGACACGATCTCAGACGATGACACGCCTCGCTGGGTGGATGCCGACCGCTATGCGCTTGGCGTTCTCTGGCATCGGCTATGGATTCTTGCTCGCGCTGACCGTTTCGACTGGGCGGCTGCTCCGGACGCGCATGGCAACGAACCGGATCTCGCGTTCCTGGCCGATCCCATGCTTGAGGTCCCGCACATCAGTGAAGGGATCTTCCTATCCATCGAGCGGCGCAACGCCGAGGCGCTCGGCGTGGAGCGACCGATCGCGTACCGATTCTTCTTCGAGGCAATCGATCGAATCCTGCTCGCCGCGGGCGATGTGCCCATTGCGTTCGTGTTGATTCCAGACGAGTTCCAGATCGAGGACGATCTCTGGGCCATGGTCTCAGGCGAGTCGGACCTCGAGCTCGATCGTTTCCTCCCTCAGGAGAAAGCGCTGGAGGGGTTCGCAGAGCGAGGGGTACCCGTACTCGATCTCCTGCCTGTGCTGCGCGCCGTGGAGCCCCTCGAAGACGGCCAACGCCATCTCTACCACTTGCGGAATACGCACTTCAATACGCGGGGGAACGCGTTCGCCGGCGTCGCCATGGCGGCATTCGCCGAGCGACTGCTTGCCGATGCCGAGCATCCGATCTCGCTTCCGCTCCCCCTCTTTCCTCGCACGGGGTCGCGGGTCACCTGGTTGACGGACGGGTGGGGGCGCGCGGAAGACGGGCTGATCTGGAGCGATGGTCCCGAGTCCAGGATGATCATTCCGAACGACGACTCTGGCGACGACCTCGAGCTGGGAATCGGATGCCTCCCCTATTCATTCGGCGACGCGCCCACACAGCGGATCCAAGTGACGTTCAACGGTGTAGCGTTGCCCGAGATCGCGTTGATCGAGGGACGGAACGACGTCCGGATCGCGTTGCCCCGTGGTCTGTTTCGTCACAGAGCCAACGAGCTTGCCTTTCACTACTCCCATACGACCCAACCCAGGGCCGTAGATGAGCGCTCCAACGACGAGCGGGAACTTGCCGTCGGGATCTACGGCATCACGCTACGCCGCACTCACTCGTCTTGAGCGCGCGGCCAGAACCCAGGCTTCGATTCCCTCCCGGCGTGCCGCCCATTCCGAGTGGTTCCCTGGCGACTCCTGCCGGGGCCGTTCGGGCATCGGCGCGGGCGCTTCCGCGCCAGGGAGGTCGCGTTTCGATCTTCGCCGTCACGCCCCATCGAACCGATAGTCAGAGAGCGAGAAGAAGCGGCTGTTGAGCCAGTGCTCGAATCCCGTCACGGGTCGAAGTCCGGGCGCATCGCCATGTTCGTCGAAGTAGTAGCTATTCGAGGTTCCGCACTGGCCTCCGAACAGCACCATGGTCTGCCGGCGCCGTTCGACCTTCGCGAAGTCCCGGTCGTGGGCCGTCTGCGTGACTTCGATGCGGGTGGCGCCGCGCCGCTTCGCTTCCCGCAGACAGCGCGTCATGTGCTTGCTCTGGGTATCGATCATCGTGAAGTAGGAGGCGCCCGCCGCCGAGTACGGGCCCATGAAGAAGAACAGGTTCGGGAAGCCGGGGACCGTCGCGCCTTCGTAGGCCTGGTACCGATTCGTTTCCCAGAAAGCGCCAAGTTCGACGCCGTCGCGTCCGATCACCTCGTAGCCCGGCATACAGGTCCGGTTGAAAACGTCGTACCCCGTGGCGCAGATGAGGACATCGACATCACGCTGCTCGCCACCCTGTGTCTCGATGCCCGACTTCGTGACGCGCGCGATCGGGTCCGTGACGAGATCGACGTTCTCGCGGTTCAACGTTCCGTAGAACGTGTTCGAGAAGCTGGGGCGTTTGCAGAAGAAGCTGTAGTCGGGAATCAGCTTCTCGGCGACCTCCGGATCTTCGACTTCGCGGCGGATGAACGCGACGGCTTTCTGCTCGATCCAGTCGAAGATCCACGGGAAGCGCGTGTACCGCACCATGCCCATTCCCATCGAGATCTCGACGGTGAGGTTCGTGAGCCAACGCAGGAGCACCTGCAGCGCGGGGAAGGTCCCGAGCGCGCGCTGAAACCCCGCGCTGAGCTCCGGGTTCGGCTTGGGCAGGAGCCAGATCGGCGTGCGTTGGTAGATGTCGAGATGCGCGACATCGGGGGCAAGGGCTGGCACGAGCTGGATCGCGGTGGCGCCGGTACCGATCATCGCGACGCGCTTCCCCGCCACATCGAAGCCGTGGTCCCAGCGGGAGCTATGTACCAGCGTGCCCTCGAAGTCATCGAGGCCCTCGATGTCCGGAAGCTTGGAACGGACGAGAAGGCCCGTCGCGTTCACAAGTGTGCGAGTGGTGAGCGTCTCGCCCCCAGCGAGGGTCAGCTGCCAGAGGTCCGCGTCTTCCTCGAAGACCGCCCTCTCGATCGCCGTGCCGACCCGCGTGCGGCGAACGAGGTCGTACTTCTCGGCGCAGTGCCGCGTATACGCCCGCATCTCGGCCGCGGACGGATACACCCGTGCCCAGTCGCTCTTCATCTCGAACGGGAACGAGTAGATGAAGAAGGGCATGTCGACTTCAAGGCCGGGGTAGTCGTTCTGCACCCAGGTGCCACCCAGCTCGTCTTCTCTCTCGAGGATCACGAAGTCCTCGACCCCGATCCGCTGCAGGGCGACCGCGGCCCCGAGGCCCGAGAACCCGGACCCGACGATCACGACCTCAATGTCGGGCTGCTTCACCGCTCCCTCGTGTCGCATACCATCCGTTGCAGCGGCGTCGCCCACCGGTCAGTCCTTTGGGTCCGGCCGGGGCCGGGGGTAGAGCGGAGGGCCCACCGAGGGACGCGGAAAGGTCCCCGTGTGCCACTGCTTCGCGGCTTCGCGGCGAATGATCTTCCAGTCGTCGGCGACCCGGACGAGATCGTCCATGTAGCGCAGGCCGAGCACCAGGTGATCGAGGGGGCTGTCGTCGGCCTCCATGTGGTAACCGACGACCCAGCTTTCGACGTGGCCGCGATCCCCGTCGATCTCGATGTACTGGTTACCGACGAAGTGCATCGTGGCCTCCCACTGGTGCAACGCCTCTTCGATCCCCGCGAGATAGTCGTCGAGCCCGCCCTCCTCCGCGATGCCGACGACCGCGCAGTCCGGGTGGAAGACGGAGCGCACGATCTCGAAGTCAATCGAATCGACGCCGAAGGCATAGCGGTCGTAGAGGCTCTTGATGAGTTCGCGATCGCGCAGCCAGCGAATCGTCCCCTCGGTATCTGAAGCAGGAGGCGCATGGCTCTCGCGCAGCTGCATCACGCGGCGCTTCTCGTTTCGAGGGTCATCACCCGACATCGAGTTCCTCCGTCCGGATCCAGGAGGGATCGCACGCGGGACGCACGGCGATCATACCGTGATGCCGCGTCTCGATGGCGGCGATGCGGCCGCGAGCGCGCAGCCGGCCACTTTCGCCCGCGCGTCAGCCGTTCAGCTGCTGGCACGCCTCGTGGAACCACGCGAGGGTCGAGCGCTCGTCCTGCGCGATCGTGCGCAGCAGGCTCTGCGTCTCCGGGTCGTGGTCGAGCTTGTCGGCCATCTCGAAGATCGGCGCCAGCGCCGCGTCGCAATCCGGGAACTGCTTCACGAAGTCGAGGATCTTCGCAGCGTCGCCCTTCTTCTTGTTGGCCGAGCTCTTCATCGCCGCTTCGTGGGTGGCCTCCGGCAAGTCGGCTTCGCAGGTGCCGCCGAGTTCCTTGATACGCGCCTCAAGCAAACGCGCGTGGAACCCCTCGCGCTGCTGCACGGTGCGCAGCCCGCCCTTCACGCACGCAACGTCCGACACCTCGATCCAGGCGCCGAGCGACGCCTCGCCAAGGGCCTCGCCCGCGCGGAAACCGTCCAGGAAGCGGATCGTCTCCTCGGTCGTCGCGGTGGGCTCGCCCTCCTCTACCTTTGCGGCGAGTCGCCCGAGTTCGGCGCAGATCGCCTCCTGCTGTTCGACCACCTTCGTCAGGGTCTGTTCGATGCGCTTCAGGGCCTTGTCGGACATCGGGATCTCCTCTCGGGTTGGGCCCAGTAGGATCGCTCAGGCCGATTCGTTTTGCCCCTGCGGCGCACCCACCAGACAGATGGCGATCTGCCGAGCGCTGGCCTTCAATGAGGGCGGCCCACAAGCCGAAGGGAGCCGTCCGTGCGAGGAGTTCGTCGAACCGAGAGCGGCATTGAAGTCGCCGACCTGCCGCAACCGACCGGCGACGGCGTTCGCATCCAGGTCCAGTCGGTCGGGATCTGCCAGACCGACCTGAACCTGTCGAAGATGGGGCCGCTCCCATTCACGATGGGCCACGAGTTCGCAGGCGTGCTCGACGACGGGACCCCGGTCGGTGTCCAGCCGACGGTACCTTGCGGGCATTGCGAACTCTGTCGGAATGGCGACTCGGTGTGGTGCGCCGAGGGCTACCAGCGGCTGATCGGGATCGGCCAGGACGGCGGCATGGCCGACGAGGTGCGCCGTGCTGAACGGGTTCGCAATGGGGAAGACCGCCGCAAAAGTGGCGATGACAAGTGTGAGCCAGTCCTGGATCAAGTCCCCAGTATGGCAGCCCCGGTCTCGGCGGGCAGGCCAGGCCCGGGGTTGGAGTCTTGCGCGTCGCGAGGCGCCTGCACGGCATCCATTCGGCCGTCCCCTTCGATGGAGCGCCCGCTTAGCAATGAACGAACGCGATCAGGAGCGGGTATTGAGGTCGAGGCCGGCGAGTTCACCGTCCTCCCGCCACTCCTCGAGCAGCCGACTGAACGCGTTCAGGCCCGGGGTGTATGCCCCGAGGAAGCTGTTCCCCTCGCTGGCTGCACCTTCCTGGTTGTAGTAGCCCGGTGTGCAATCGGCGAGAAAACCTGGGCCACTCGGGGCCAGCCCCTGGATGAGCTCGCACCACTCGCGCTCGCCGGCCTCGCTCGGCTCGACGATCGTGGCACCGCGGCGGCGGGTTTCGCCGATCAAGTAGGCGATGTGTCGGGCCTGTTGGTCGAACATCGAGGTCATGTTGACACTGAACGCATTCTGCGAGACGCCGATGTAGAACCAGTTCGGGAAGCCGCGCGTCGTGAAGCCGTGCAACGTGCGAATACCGTCGGCCCAGTGGTCGTGTAGCAGGACGCCGTCACGGCCCTCGATCTCCATGCCAACGCGGAGCTTGATGTCGCTCGTCACGTGGTAGCCGGTCGCGTAGACGATCAGGTCCACTTCGTACTCGGTGCCGTTCGCGACCACGCCCTTCCGCGTGATGCGCTCGATCCCCTTCGAGGCACCGACGTCGACCAGCGTCACGTTGTTGCGATTGAATGCCGGAAGGAACTCGTCGTTGAAAGTCGGGCGCTTGCACATGACCCGGTACCAGGGCTTGAGTGCTTCGGCGACCTCGGGATCGCGAACAGTCTCGTCGATGCGCCGACGCAGCTCCTCCATCTTCGCGAAATCCTGCAACTCGACGATGCGGTTGCGGTCTTCGCGCGTCTTGGGCCGGTTCGCGCCCTTCGGCGAGCTGATCGCGCGAAAGATCGCCGTCCAGGAATCGTCGACGAGATCGACCTCGGGGCGCCTCCCGTCGGCGTAGGCAGCGAAGTTCTCACGGCGTTCGTTCTGCCAACCGGGTTCGAGCGATGCGAACCACTCCGGGTCGGTCGGCCGATTGAGTCGCAGACCGACGGTCGAGGGCGTTCGTTGAAAGACGAAGACGTGTCCCGCATCGCGCGCTACGCGGGGGACGATCTGGATCGCGGTCGCGCCGGTGCCGATCACGGCGACTTTCTTGTCGGCCAACGCGCGCATCCCGCCGGTCGAGTCACCCCCTGTGACGCGATAGTCCCAACGGCTCGAGTGGAATGAGGGACCCTCGAAGTCGTTGATGCCGGGCACGCCAGGCATCTTTGGGCGCGTGATGGTTCCGAGCGCCGTGATCACGAACCGGGCATGGATCTCGTCGCCGCGGTCGGTCTCGACGCGCCAGCGCGCCCGCTCCTCGTCCCAACGCAGGGACCGAACCCGCGTCTGGAACAGCGTGCGTTCGTAGAGCCCGAACTGTTCGCCGATGCGTTGACTGTGTCCGAAGATCTCGTCCGCGAAGGCGTACTTCTCCTTCGGCATGTAGCCGAGCTCTTCGAGGAGCGGCAGGTACAGGTAGGACTCGGTGTCACACTGCGCGCCCGGGTAGCGGTTCCAGTACCACGTGCCGCCGAAGTCGGCCCCGGACTCGAGAATGCGGAACGACTCGACTCCCTCCGCGCCGAGTCGCGCCGCAGCCAGCATGCCGCTGAATCCGCCACCGATGATTGCGACGTCCGGTTCCTCGCTCACGGGCTCGCGCGTAAACGCCTCGTCGGCGTACGGGTCGGTATCGCCGAAGTGGGCGAGTTCGCCGACGACGTCGAAGTATTGGTTGACCCCGTCGTCGCGCAGCCGTTTGCGTCGCTCGTCTGCGTAGCGCGCACGCAGGGCGTCCGGGTCGAAGGCCGGCTTCTCGGCTTCGCTCATCGCTGGAGCGCGACCGCGCGGGGTTGGATCCCAAGAAGGGTCGGGTAGATCTGGAGCACGTTGGGCCTATCTTGAAACGCGAGCGCCGCTGAACCCGAATCTGGTCACGGCTTCCTGAGACAATAGACGAAAGTCGATAGCATCTGTCGCTCCGCCGAGGGTTCACGGTCGAAGAGGACGGCTCCGAACAGGTCCCGGCCGAGTGGCGCGACGTGGTCGACGACATCACCCGGATCGCGGCCAGCCTCGGCGTCGAAGCGAACGAACATCCGCTCTTACGACCGGACTCCCGGGCGCAACCCGCCGCTCGCCAGGATGTGTTCGAGGCGTTGACTACATTGAGCGAGCGACTCCGTGGCGTGGAGGCAGACACGGAGTGAGCCTCCCTGTCCGAGAGCAGGTTCCACACTCGCACTCCGCGAAGCCGAGACGCGCACACCCACTGGATAACGTCCTTTCGCCGCACCAGACAAGGAGTCGCCCGATGTTCAGTCCCCATCCGATGCGACAGCACCTCGCGGCCGTGCACGCTTTCCTCGCCTGCAGCGTGTTCGGAGTATCCTGCGCTGCCGCGCCGCTCGTCCCAACGGGCACCGAGACGTGGCAAGCACGCGTCGAAGCGCCGGCGGGTTCGGATCTCGCGATTCTGTCCACGCGAATCAAGGCTCGCCTGGCGGCCGCGGGTGCGGTCAACGCGCGCGTCGCTCCGAGGCCCGCAGGCGGCCGATATTCCCCAGGAAGCCTGGTCGCCACGCAACTCGGTGTGACCGTTCCGGGAGTCGCGAGCGAAGCCGCGCCACTCCTGCGCTACCTGGTCACGGCCCCTGGTCGATTCGGCTTGCACGAGCTCGTTCGGGATCCCGTTTCCGGGGCCGACTACCTCACTGGCGGCCCCCTCCTCGGGAACCGCCACATCGAGCGCGTGATCGAGACGGAAGACCCCGAGGTCCTCTGGGTGGTGCCGACTCCCGGCGGGCGGTCACGGATGGCGTCCTTCGAGCCGCCTCTCGACGGACCGATGCGCTGCTCGTTCCTTGTCGACGGCGTGCCCATCGGCGACTCCGACGACTGCGCGCTGCGGGCCGTTGGCAACTCCCGGGCGTGGCGCGTGCGTGTTCGGCAGAAGCCAGACTTGGCAGACGAGATCGATCCCGCTCGGCTCCTCCTGATTCCAACTTCCCCGCTGCCAGGAGGCCTCAAGATCGTCGAACCCGCCTTTGATCGTCCGTCCCATGTACCCGAGTCGCCCTAGCGACCTCGTAGCGATCGGGGCTCCCTTCAGCCGATGTTCTCGATCACTCGTTGGAGAGTAGCGGCGGGGCCGGGTCGAACGGATCTGCGCAGACGACGCGGAGAGCCTCGAGTCGCCGCGACCCCTGTGCACTCAGCTTCGGGGATCCGCGGCGGCGGCCTGGACGGAGGCCTGTAGCGCTTTGGAGACGGGCCGGCGGCTCACGATCCCTCGCATCAACCGGCCGAGCAGATCCGCCCCGGTAACGATGCGGCGTTCTGCATCGCACCAGAGCAGCATGAGATCGTGGTCCACGACATCGTCCCCTGCCTGCTCGGGTTCCACCCGGAGCCGCCGAATCAGCTGGCCCAATGGAACCCCCGGATCGTCGACGACGAGGGGGCGGTGACAGAACGGATACGGATCCGGCGGCTGGTCAGAGAAGTACGCGGCGCGCAGAAAACCATCCGCATCCAGCACGAGACGCGGCGTGTCTTCGCTGTCTGTCAGGACAACCCACTTCCGGCCGCTGACGGCGACCTGCCGCAGGAAGGGATCGGCGGGCCCCGTCTCGAACGCGGGGAAGACCGGGAGATCCAGTGCGACCGGGAGCGCGACGACGCTCGCGGGATCCACGATTTCCCCCTCCTCCCCGATCGGCAGGTCGTCGAGGATGAGGTAGTTGAGCGCGCCGAGGCCCTCCCGGTGCTCGAGATCGGCGTCGTCAGCCAGCATGTGCTGCTGGATGACCTCCCGCAGCTCGCGCTCGCGGAAGTAGGAGATCTCTTCCTGACCCAGCCATCGGTCGAGCAACAACGCCGAGGGCTTCGCGACGGGATACAGGATCTTCTGGTAGATCCGGATGAATGGCGTCAGCGCGGAGCCAATCCGAATCGCGTTCCGCGAGAAGTACGCCTGGGGAAGGATCTCGCCGACAATCGTGATGCCCACCGTCGAGAACAGGAACGCCACGACGCCTAGCATCACCGAGTCCGAAAGGATGGTCAGCAGGCAGTTGACACTCACGTTCCCCCAGAGAATCGTCGTGAGCAGGAAGTTCGAGTCCCGGCGCAGCGCCAGGATCCGATCGGCGGCTTTGCTACCCGACTTCGACTCCACTTCGAGCTGGAGCCGGCTCAGCCCGAGCAGCGCCAGATTCAGGCCAGAGAAGAGGCCGGATTGGACAAGGCACGCTGCGATCGCGAGCCAGACGAACATCTCCTGTGACATTCTCATCGCCCCCGTTTGGCGGATCCGAAGGCGATCGCCGGGTGGCGAAGACTAGGAGTTCGGGTCTGTCTTCGCGCGCCCCCTTGCCCGAAGCCCACGGCTACCGGCCAGGGTCTGGAGCCCCCTTCCCTCCCGGCGTCCCTCCGTCCCCGCAATGCTACGCTGCAGCGTATGCGGGCTGTCTGGCTGCCTGCTGCCGATCGAAAGGGATGGGTGCTCCACTTGAAGATTCCCCGTGGCCCGAACGTCGAAAAGCGCGTGGACTGGCCCGTCATGCGGGCCCGGATCTCGTTGATCCTGGCCGCCGCGGTCTGGCTGAGCGCCGGTGCCTCGTGCATCCCGGCCGTGACCAAACCGGCGCGGCTCGATCCGGTCCGGCTCTATGCAATCGGCGACTCGATCACGACCGGTTTCGACTCCTACTTGTTCGGCGACAACCCGGCGGTGTCGTGGGTGAACGGCTTCCACGGCTTCGTCGAGGAACTGTTCGGGATCCCCGACATCTGGAGCCACAACCAGAGGATCACGGCCGCCTATGGAAGTGCGGGACGCACGAACGTGATGGAGGCGCAGAACGGGGCTCGCTGGGACGACGCCCTGGGCCAGGCGCAGGGCATCGTGGCGGAGCAACCAAGCTATGTCACGATCGCCCTCGGCGGGAACGATGTCTGCCGCAACACGATCGGCGACCTGCCGACGGTTCCCGAGATCGAGGCGCACGTGGACGCCACGCTCGGTTTCCTCGACGCGAACCTGCCGGCCGGCGCCACCGTCGTCGTCGTCGGAATTCCCGACGTCAAGAACCTGTATGACGTCGCCCTCGCCGAGAAGGGCGTGCTCGGCATCGACTGCCAGGTGATCTGGGCCACGACGGCGCTCGGCTTCCCGTGTGGCTCGATGCTCTCGCCCTCGAATAGCGAGGCGGACCGGCTCTTCGTGCAGTCGATGAACTTCGCCTACAACGATGCCATCCGAACCACCGTCATCAGGCGCCACGCCGCGAGCCGGAGGGCCTACTACCACTTCATCGATGTCGAGGCGGTGCCCTTTACCGGCGGCGACATCTCGTCGATCGATTGCTTCCACCCCTCGGCAGACGGACAGGCGCTGATCAGCGAAGAGACCTGGACCCGGGGCCCGTTCGGGCCGTAAGGACGCCGCATCGGAGGCGCACCCGCCCGAAGCGCTGTGCGAGGATTTCGCGATGGGTTGGGAGGCACTCGAGCAGTGGGGCGATGCGGTCGCGCGTATCGAGCCCCTCGCCGGCGGAGTCGCCAACGACGTGTGGCGCGTGCGTGTCGACGGACGCCTCGCGGTCGGTCGCCTCGGTACCAGAAGCGACGCGGACCTCGCGTGGGAGACCGGACTCCTCCGATACCTCGACCGTGAGGGCCTGGCCGTGCCGGTGCCGATCCCGACGCCGGACGGACAGCTGTTCGTCCGCGGTCTCGTGGTGATGACCTACGTGGAGGGTCGCCCGCCCGAGACGGAGGCCGACTGGCGTCGCGTGGCAGACACGCTCCGCAAGCTGCACCGACTCACACGGGACTGGCCGCAGCGCCCGGGCTGGCGATCATCGACCGACCTCCTGCACGCCGAGACCGGGACGAAGATCGACCTCGGCGCGATGCCGCCCGAGGCCGTTGCCCGATGCCGAGCCGCATGGGCGCGACTCGCCGGACGTCCGACCTGCGTCGTCCACGGCGATCTCAACCCTGGCAACGTGCGAATCACCGCAGACCGGGTCGCGCTGATCGACTGGGACGAGTCGCACGTCGACGCTCCCGACCTCGACCTGGCCCTTCCGCACAACGCCGCGGATCTCGACGACGAAGCGCACGACACCGCTGTGCAGGCATCGGCCGCATGGGAAGCCGCCGTGTGCTGGGACGATGCGTACGCCGTCCGGCGGCTCTCCGAGGTGCGAGTGATCTGACCGCGGCGCCAACGAGGCTGCAAACGCGCCGCGGCCGGGTGTTTGATTTCGTGCATGAAGAAACTCTTGGCCTTTCTCCTCGGTGTCGTACTCGCCGCGGCCTCGGCAGTCGTAGCCGCCTACCGGTCAGGCGGCGATCTGCAGTTCAAGATGCGACTGGCGCAGGACGTCGCCGCGCGGCAGCCCATCGATGCGGCTCCGTCAGACGCAGGCGACGCACGCCTTTCCGTGACGGTTCGACTCCGCTATCTCAATCTCATCGCGTGCGCGTGAACGCATCGGGATCGAGGCCAAGTCGGCGCAGTCCTGGGGCTCCTTCCCGCGCACCGCGCATAGGAGTGTTCGCCCGGATTTCGGGTGCGTGCTTTGCGTCCCCACCCTTCGGTGCGGCGCGTGTGACGTTCAGGGCACCCGTAGAGGTGCCAGCGAAGAACCCTTCCGGGCGGCCGTGTGTCATGCGCATCGGGTCCGTCTCGCTCTCCCTCCTTTTGGCAACAGCCATCTCACTCGTTGGGAATGGACTGCTCTCGACGCTAGTGGCGGTGCGACTCGCCGATGCCGGCGTTGCAGACTCGGCGAGTGGCTGGATCCTGGCGGGATACTTCGGCGGCCTGACCTCTGGGACACTCCTGTTGGGGCCAACGATTGGTCGCGTCGGAAACATTCGTGCGTTCAGTGCTTTTACGGCCCTCGGTGTTGCCGCCGCTTTGGGGCATGGCTTCATCCCGGCTGGCTGGGGATGGGTTCCGCTGCGAGCGCTGACCGGCCTGTCCATGGCCGGCGTCTACATGACCGTGGAGTCGTGGTTGAATGCCGAGGCGTTGCCCGCACATCGGGGTCGGGTGATGGCCGCCTACCTCGTCGCGCTCTATCTGGGCACTGGGCTCGGCCAGCTCCTGCTGCCGATCTGGCCAGAGACCGGCCTAGAAGCTTTCGCCTTCGCAGCACTCGCCGCCAGCCTCGCGGCGATTCCGGTGTCACTAACCCGCGTACCCCAGCCCAACGTCCTGACGTCGGAACGGCTTTCCGCGATCGCGTTGCTGCGAACAGCGCCGATTGGATGGTGGGCCGCAGCGATCTCCGGCTTCGTCGCCGGAACCATTTACTCGAGTGTTCCATTGGCTGCCCGCTCAGCGGGTCTATCCTCCATCGATGTATCTCAGTTGATGGTGAGCTTCGTACTCGGAGGCCTCGCCGGGCAGTGGCCCATCGGATGGCTCTCGGATCGAACAGACCGGCGCAGGGTCCTGATGCTGGTCGCGCTCCTGCTGGCGATCTGCTGTGGCGCTTTCATGGAAGTCGATGCGTCCGAGTCAAAACTGCGCGCTGGCCTGGCGTTCGTCTTCGGCGCTCTTGCCTTCTCGATCTATCCACTCGCGGTCGCTCACACGTTGGACCGCGTCGGCGAACGCCAATCGCTTCCGGCCGCTGGCCAAATGTTGCTGGCATCTTCGGTCGGCGCCGTCCTGGGACCGATCGTCGCTGGCCTGGCATCCGCGCGGTTCGGCCCAAACGCCTTTTACGCGGTGGACGGGCTACTGCTGGCCGCATTGGCTCTCGGCGTTCTCTCGCGACTCATTCGTTTCGTGCCGGTCTCCCAGGACGATTATGTAGCCATCCCAAGAACCAGCTTCGCCATCAATGAACTCGATCCCCGAACGGACGCTGGTGCCCCCGCGGATTCGGTACGCCGGGGACCGGACGGCGGGGCGCTAGCGCTCGCTTTGGAAGGTCACGGCTCCTCTGCCAGCGAGCGCCTAGATCAACACCATGCGGTCCGCGATGGTGGCGCGGGCTGACTGTCCGGCAGCATCACCCTTTCGGAGTGATCATGATGAGCCTGAGTACATCTTCGATAGAACGCAGGAGTTCGCGCGCCCCGCGTGCGCGAATCACAACTGAGGTTACGGTTGATCCGGAACCGGGTGCTTCCGGTCGTCTCTCACGTTAGGTATCTCCGGATCGGGTCGGCCTCGCGACCAAATGATCGATCGCTCTCTACACGAACGCGATCAAGTACTATGGAGCCCAGCCTATCGGCATGCACAAGCTGCAACGCGCTCTCGAGACCGGCGATCGAGGCGGTCAACGAGCATGAGCCGAGCGCAAACTGGGGAGAACACGTTTCGCTACGGACGATTCGACGACACGCGGGACGACGCAGGGAATCGGGAATTCATCAAGGTCTCGCAGCCGCGGCCGGGCACGACGCTCATCACCATGGACCACTCCGAGCGGATGAATTCGATGGCCTTCGAGCAGGTGACCCCCCTGCACGCGGCCCTCGAAGAGGTGGCGCACGACAACGAAACCGGCGTCGTCGTGCTGACGGGCTCCGGCAAGGGCTTCTGCTCCGGTGCCGATACCCGGCACTCGGCACCACCCCCGAATATCAGCGGCCTCACGCTGACCCGAATCGCGACGCGCTCGATGTCGATCCTGGCCGACCTGGTCCCCACCATGCGGCGAATGCCTCAACCCGTGATCGCGGCGATCAATGGCGCCGCGATCGGCGGCGGGATGTGCCTCTCCCTCGGTGCGGATGTGCGCATCGCCAGCGAGTCAGCGTATTTCCGGGCGGCTGGCATCAACAATGGGATCACTGCGCCGGAGCTCGGGCTCTCGTTTCTGCTCCCGCGCGCGATCGGCTCGTCCAGAGCCTTCGAGATCATGCTGTCGGGTCGCGACGTCCCGGCCGCGGAAGCCGCCGAGATCGGTCTCGTCTCGCGCTGCGTCCCGGACGCCCAGCTGCTCGAGGCCGCGCTCGACCTGGCGGACCAGATCAACGGCTGGAGCACGAACGGCGTACAGCTCACCAAGCGCATCATGTGGGCCGGACTCGAGTCCGGCAGTCTCGCGAACGCCGTCGAACTCGAGAGCCACACGCAGCTCTACGCGCGCCTGACAACGAAGAACTTCGAAGAAGCCGTCTTGGCCCGAAAGGAAGGCCGTTCGCCGTTCTTCGAGGACTGACACGCGGAACCGTTCGGCGTGCCAGCTGGTGTTTGGTATGGCACAGAGCACTTGCCAGCTCGCAGGTGTGGCGGCTCGATCGCGCGCCGCGACTACAATGCGCGCAGGGACACGGTGCCGGGGGGCTGAACAGCTGCACGCAGGACCTCGGCGACCCGGGCAGCGTCCGGGATCGAGAGCAGGCCGATATCGTACTCGGCGAACTCTCCATCGCTGCCGTCCCCGGGCGGGAGGTACACGCCCGCGCTCGTGACCACGACGTCGCCGACGCCGTTCGAGCGGAGCCGGTGCACCGAAATCTCGTCAGCCGCCGGGAGCGGGAAGCGCCGGGGCACCGCGCGATCGCCGCGGTCGCGGATCGCATACAGCGCCCGGTCGGTCGCGACGAATGTCATGTGCGCCGCAAGCCACATCCACAAGAGCGGCGCGGCAGCTACGTACGTCACCATCACAGCCATGGCACCGACGATCACTTCAGCAACGAGGATCAGGAAGACCGCGCCGAGCGTGAAGCCGCTGTCTTGGAGGATGAGCACCGGAATGCCGAGGAACAACAGAAGGAGTCGCAGCGCGATCGGCCCGGCCAGCCCGATGCGTACCACGCCGGCGAACGCACGCGCGGGCACGGACTCCGCGACGCTGACTTCGTAATCGCCCCACGCGTGACGCGGCAACGGCCGTGTCACGAGCAGCACCTGCTCTTCTTTGCCCATCGCGTCGCTCAGCGCGCGACCGATGTGCACGGGAAGTTCGGCAACAGACGACATCATCACCCCGGGCGCCGCGGCCTGATTCGCGACGCACCCCTCCCTCATCGGCCGGGCGCGCTCCGCGCCTGAGCCGAGCGCGAACGCTGGCCGGCGGCGATGCGCTCACGAACTCGGCGTCGAAGTCCTCAAGTGTCCTCAGGCCCAGGGCCGTGGGCTCGACTTTCTCCAGGCTCGCGTGGCGGCGCTCTCATGCAGAACCGGACGACTCGGGGAACCCTGAAACACCGGGTTCGAGCTGCACGCCGAGAGAGTTCAGCGCCATTGAGATGGTCATGTACTGACCAACGGTGAAGATCAGGTCGATCTTCTGTTGGTCGCTGAAGTCCTCGAGCGAATTCCACGTGGCATCCGAGATGAACGCGTCGCCGTGCAGCTCATCCGTTGCCGCGAGAATCGCGCGCTCGTGCGGAGTCCAACCCTCTGCTTCGGGCCCGTCCGGTACGCGCTCGATCTCATCGCGCGTCAGCCCAGCACTCAGAGCCGGCTCGACATGCTCGGCCCACTGGTAGGCAGACTGACTCAGCCAACCGACCCGAAGAACTGCGAGCTCACGATCGCAAGCAGCAAGCGTACTTCCCGACATCAGGTACCCGGCGAACGGCCCCCACTTCGCCAGGAGCGCCAGGTGGTGTGCGAAGGTCGCAACGACATTCCGGCCGGGGCCATCCGGAAACGCATCCGCAACGGCCGGCGCGACATCGTCGCGCGTGAGCGGCGGGATCCGCGGGTGGTTGAGTCTCATTGTTCGCCTCACCTTCATCTTGGAATGACCGGGACCGCAACGCGGTCATCCAGGCATGTAACAGAATCGACGGCTCCATTCGAGCGGAACGCGATGCGCCAGTTGGAAGCGGAGCCCTCAGATGCTTTCGAACCGGACAGTGGGCGGCTCCCCGTTGGACCGGCCGCCGCGCGCGGAAAAACGCAAGGAACTCGGCCCTCCTTCTCGGTGAGGCAGCCCGACCGCGGACCGTCTCAGCCCACTGCAGGCAGCCCGTTGCCCATCAGGTCGACGAAGTTGTCGGCGTAGAAGCGTTGGCGAACTGTCTCGCTCGCGTCGCCCAGGCTGCGTTCGAAACGCTCGTACGGACGTCTTCCGCCCTCGACGTACTCGCTCGGACGCAACGACAGTTCGCGTAGCCGTTCTTCGTGCCGGCCAAATGCTTCGAAGGCCGACTCCATCTGGAGCATCCAGCTCGGTAGCCAGATTGCGCCTTGCTCGACGACGCCGATGCGAAGCTCGGGAAAGCGTTCAAGGACACCGTCGAAGATCATCGTCGCCAACGTCTGCATCGGCGGTCCCGGAATCCCCATGTAGTCGACCGAACGGAAGTTCTCTTCGCCACCGTGGAAGTCGGGAGGAATGGGCAGGCCATTCACGAAGTAGTTCGGGTCGATCAGGTCCCCGGTGCCGCCCACGTGGAACACAACCGGGATGCCGGCCGCCTGCGCCTGCGCCCAGACGGGGTCGAGTTCACGGTGGCTCGGCGAGTGGCCTGCCGGGCAGCCCGAAGCGACCAGAAGTGCTGCGGCTCCCATTTCGAGTGCCTCGCCCGCCATCGATCGGCTGCGATCGAAGTCCACGAGCGGAACATAACAAGCGGCAGCAGTCGCGAATCGATCGAGCAGAAGTCGACCATGCCGCGGTTGTGTGCGCGCGCGAGCCCATAGGCCAGGTCGAGATCTCCCGAGTGCTCCCAGGCGTAGAGTCGGCTGTTGTGGAAGGTATTGAAGACCAGCTGGCTCGAGACACCGATGAGGTCGAGCGTTCGCGGCGGTCCGCGGCAATGAACGCGCCGGTCGCCGCGAAGTTCTTGCGGTTCATGATCTCGGCGGCTTCTGCGGCGCGGTAGTCGGCAGATGTGTGCTTCGCGATGATGCGTTCGAAGGCCGCATCGACGTTCGAGAGTTGCGCGTCGTTGTCGCCCGTCTGCTTCAACTCGTTGGCGTAGCCCGGCGGCTCGATGCGAGCACGCATGACGGGTCTGCGTAGTCGCGGAGCCAATTGGGGGGCTCCATGATGTGGGCATCAGCGTCGTAGACGAGTCGATCCTCGATGTACGGCATCTCAACAGAATACCGCGGAGCCGCGCATCGCGGCGCGATGGCGCGCGCGTCGTCCCGTCGCTCTGGTAGCCTTGGCCGGCAAAGGACCTCCGAGTGCCCAGGCGCGGCCGCGGGCGCGCCCGACTACGGAGTCCGAAAGGAGACATCCCTGATGGCCGCGGCCCTCTACGTCTTTGCCATCTCCCACTACTGCGAGAAGGCGCGTTGGGCCCTGGACGCGCTGGGCCTTGAGTACGAACTAAGACATCTGGCGCCGGGACGGCACATGGAGGTCGCGATGGAGTTGGGGGCGGAAGGCTCCTCCCTCCCGATCCTCGAACTCGGCGATTCCGTCGTGCAGGGGTCGGATGCCATTCTGGACTGGGCCGATTCCGAACGCGGGGGCGAGCCGATTCGCCTGGGCCAGGCCCCCGACCTCGTGGACGCCGGTCGCGACCTCGAGCAACGCCTCGACGATTTCCTGGGCGTACACGTGCGCCGTTACTACTACTCCGAAGCCCTGGTCGACCATCCCGAAACGGTCATGCCGATCTTCACGCGGGAACTGGCGCCGGCGGAACGCGCCACGGTCGAGGACAACTGGGGGATCGTGCGAAAGCTCATGATGGCCAAGATGGACCTCGGACCGGAACAGCGCCTCGATTCCCGTCGCATCGTGGCGTCCGAACTCGATTGGTTCGACGGACTACTGTCAGATGGACGGCGCTACCTGTTAGGCGACCGCTTCTCGCGTGCCGACATCACGGGTGCGAGTCTGCTCGCGCCGCTTGCACTTCCCAAGGAGCATCCGACCTACGGCGCACTCGCGGTCCCGCCGCTGGCTCGCGAGGACCTCGACGAATGGGCCGACCGGCCGGCGCTCGCCTGGGTTCGCGAGATCTATCGCTCGCACCGCTGAAGGATCACTCGCCCGCGTCGTCATCACGGAAGTCATCGGCCAGACCGAGGCAGTCTCGCCAGGCCGCGCGGCTTCAAGGCCTAGCGTGAACCATGTGGCCCAGTCGGCTCGCCTCGCCCGGTCACCGGCTTTGGCACCCTCTTGCGATGGACATGCTTCCGAGGGAGACGCGATCGCCGACTACCCCCAGTACGGACAGCGACGGGCGCATTGGAGGCGTCCAGCCACGCCCGGCCTCGAACGCAACAACGAGCGTCCCGAACGCGGACTCGATTGCGCTCAGCCGCGGGGCGCCCGCCGACGGCCAAACAACATCAGCATCGTGCCCAGCAACGCTGCGGAGCCAGGCTCCGGCACGATGGCGAACGAGCCGATACTGATCGATTCGCCCGCATCGAAGCCGAACGAGAAGTTGATCGCCCCTGCTCCCGAAAGCGCATCCGAGGGCGGGGGAACCGTCAAGCTACTGAACGGGATCAAGACGGTTCCGGGCGCATTGATGAAGATGGTGAAGGGGATGCTGCTGTACTCAGTCCCATCGAATCGCGTCGCGCCCATACTGTAGAGCTCGACGACGCCGACTACCGACAACACCTCGATCTGGAACGCCGTCTGCGATCCTCCCTGGGTGAGATCGATGTTTCCCAGGGCCAGTGCGTTCGATAGTTCGTTGTCGTCGTTCCCGTCGTAGAGAAACTCGAAGATCCCCCCCGAAGGCGCATTGACGACTGCATTGCCGGACGAGATGGTTACGGCCGGGGCGGGACTGCCCCCGAAACCTACGAAGTCAGCCTCGCCACCAATGATCTGCGGGCTATCAAGCGTGCCCTGACTGGCGGGGCCGAACGGGGTATCGAACCCGTCGATCACCAGTGCGTGGGATGAAGCCGCGGAGAAAAAGGTCGCGACAAGGATCGTCGCCACACGTTGCGTACTTCTGAACAGGGGATTGCGAGCCATCTTCGAGTCTCCATGAGAGTTCGAGTCGATTAGCCCATATCCCGTGGCCATTATGCCACGGTGGGGAGCGGATGCAAGAGGTTTCCGACCGGTGCACCGAGTCCCCAACCTGTGTCTGGAGCCAGTAGCGAGCCCGTGACTCGCGCAGTCCGCGAGGGGACCCTGGCTAGCTGTCATTGCGCGCGAGGCCGGTACTTCCACCAGAGTTCGGGGCGACAGACCCAGCGACTTCGAGGAACAGCGCGTTTTCGTCGAGAAGCTGATCAAGCGATCGACCAGCGGGACCTGATTCAGTCCGAGCGGGTGCGACACATGTCGGCCATTTGCCAGAAGCTCGACATCAGCAACTCTGTCAGCTCTTCGTCGGCCTCGACCGACTCGAGTGCCCGGCGCATGCACAAGAGCCAACTGTCCCGCTCCGCCGCGCCGATTTCGAAAGGCTCGTGTGCGGCCGGAATGATGACCCGGCCGAAGCGTTCGCGGTATCTCTCGGGACCGCCCATCCAACCGGTCAGGAAGACCGCGAGCTTCTCCGTCATCGGGGCCAGGTCGCCTGCGTGCATCGCCCGGATGGTGCTGGCTTCGGGCAGGGTGTCCATGAAGCCATAGAAGCGCTCGGCCAGCAGCTTGACCCCGGCTTCGCGGCCGAGTTGGATGTAGGGCGACTCCACCTCGACTCAGCGCCCTGCGATCGGTCGGGCGTTCTCCCGCCACGCCTTCATGTCCCCGGCGAGGTGGCGGACCTCCGCATAGCCGGCTTCCTGCAGGATCGAGGACGCCATGCCGGCGCGGCGACCGCTTTCGCAGTAGACGATGACCGTCTCGTCGAAGCCCGCGTCGAGTTCCCCGAGGCGCGACGCTAGTTCGTCATGGGGAACGTTGACGGCTCCGGGCACGTGGCCCGACGCGAACTCTTCCGCGCTCCGGACGTCCAGGACGACGGCCGCTTGGTGCGGGTTCGAGAGGAACTGCTCCGGGGAGATGTCGACGACGCTCGATTCCGGAGCCGCACACGCAATGGCCGCGAGCAGGAAGAGCAGCGGAGATCGCTTCATGGGTGTCCCTCGATGTATGGGTTCTCGGTGAGGCGTCACTCTAGCCCGGCCTCCCCGACGCGTGCCGTAGCGGCACACACGCCGTTGATTCGAGGACTTGCAGTGAGAAGTCGCACCCTCAATGCGAGGCTTCTCACGACCCCTACTCGGTCCGCAGGTGGCGGCCGATATCGTTGCTGCGCCAGGGCTCCGGAAGACTTTCCTGGGGACAGTGCTTCGAGTGCCACGTCGACCCGTCGACGCCGAGGGTATACGAAGTCTGGTCCTCGACGGTGATCGAGAGGGCCCGCTCCTCTTCCTCGCCTCGAAGGTGGACGCAGCGCTCGGTGACGTCGTAGCGCCGGGCTCCGACTTGCTCGATGCGGGTAAAGGTGCAGCGCGCGCGTGCGCCGTTCAAGCCGTCCCCGGTGTTGAGCGTCAAGGTGGCATTCGAGGCACGGGCGCAGTCTCCGCCCTCCACGTAATAGCCGCGTGTCAGCGGGAGTTCGTCGACAAGCTTCGGCCCGGATGGCGCGGGCCCCTGACAACCCGGGAGGAAGCCAACCCCCAGGAATCCGAGACCGA
>JAJDAQ010000148.1 GCA_029261815.1 Deltaproteobacteria bacterium | reverse complement strand
CGACAACTACGCCAATACGGTCCTGAGCCCGAACGAGAACTTTGCGCGGGAGCTTCTCGAACTGTTCAGTCTCGGCGTCGGCAACTTCAGTCAGGGCGATGTCGCCGAAACCGCGCGCGCATGCACCGGGCATACGGTCAGTGACGATCGATTGTCTCCTCGGTTCTTTGCCCCGTTCCATGACGAGGGTCAGAAGACGATCCTGGGGGTGACGGCGAACTGGGACATGATCGGCTCGTCTTCCGCACCGGATTCGCGGGACCTGATCGCCCACCTCTGCGATCCCCGCGGTGGCGAGGGCATGACGATCGCACGAACGTTGGCGCGGCTGCTCTGGGAGTACTTCGCGTACTTCGGGCCGGACGCGTCGATCATCGACGAGGTCGCGCGCAAGGCCACCAGCTCGGGCCAGATCCAACTCGCTCCCTTGCTGAGCGCAATCTTCAACCACCCGGAGTTCTGGAGCGATCGCGCCCGGGAGGGCAAGGCGAGAAACCCGGTCGAATGGACCGTGTCGATGCTCCGCGGGCTCGGGATTCCGCCGGTCTATCTCTCGAACCTGGGTTGGGACGCAACGCAGATTCCGATGAGCGACATGGGCCTCCAGCTCTTCCATCAGCCGAATGTCTTCGGTTGGTGGCGGCGCCCCGAGACGAAATGGGTGCACGCGCCGGGGTTCCAGGCAAAGGCGCTGTCGGCTGCAACGATGGTGCAGACCCTGGTGCAGGCGGGCGGCGGGCTGCCCGCCTTCTGGCTGGCGGGCACGTCTGCGCAAGCCGTCGATGCAGCGTTCGTGAGCTGTAATAGCGAAGCGCCCCCGCCGGGCTCTCCGATTCGCGAGAGAGGCATCCAACTCCTCGACCAGGTGCGCGCGGTCGGGGGAGGTCTGGACGCGCAGCTCTTCCACCTGCTTCGTTATGTCGCGCTCTCTCCTGCGCTCCAGATCAACTGAGTCGGAGGAATCATGTCAGCCGAATTCTCTCGTCGCCGTTTCCTGCAGTTCATGGGTGCGGGTGCTGGTACGGCCATGCTGCCGGGCTGGGTCGGGCTCGATGCCGCGAATGCCGCTCCCCTGATTCCGGGGCAGACGATCGTGGTCTCCCTCTTCCTGGGCGGCGGACTCGATGGGGCCCACATGTTGGTTCCCACAGGTTCCTCCTTCTACGGAGAGTACGCAGCTCGTCGCGGACCCCTGGCCGTCGATCCGGCGACGACCCTCGGGTTGGCCGGTGAGAACAGCCTGCACGGCGCGTTCCCCAACCTGCATGCGCGCTACCAGGCTGGCGACGTCGCCTTCGTGCGCGGCGTGGACCTGCTCGGTTCCAGCGGCTTTGACGCGCTCAGCCATTTCGACAAGACCGACCACGTGATGATGGGCCGAAACATGCCCGCGGGCCCGCCGAGCGGCGTCTGGGCGCGCTGGGCCGATGGTGAGCCCGATAACGGCCTGTTGCTGTCCACGGTCGGCTTCGGGCTCCCGATCCTCTACGGAGGAGGGACCAAGCGCCAGGCGACGAGCCTGCCGACGACGTTGCAGAGTGCGCTTGGCGCGTCACCGACCCCGTTCGAAGACCTCCTCATCGCGGCCCTCGACGATGTCACGGCTTCCTACGCGCCGAGCGATACCGGTCTCGAAGCGTTCGCGGCGCAGACGACGAGTGGTGCGATGCAGTTGGCCCGAGACCTCGGGCCCGTCTATCCGACGGCCGCAGTCGGAGAGTCCGAACTCACGCGAAACCTCAAGGTGATCGCTTCCCTCATCGAGGCGAACGTCACGGGGACGCGGGTCTATGGCACGGTGCACGGGAGTTACGACACCCACGAGAACCAACTCACGGACCTCGATCAACAGCTCTTCCCCGATCTCGATGCATCGCTCGAGACATTCTTCCAGGCGCTCACGAACCCACAGGACGTGGTCGTCATGGTCTGGACCGAGTTCGGGCGCCGCCCCGAGGCCAATGCAACCGGGACCGACCACGGAACCGCCGGGAACGTCGTGCTCGTGGGCCCGCGCGTGAACGGGGGTCTTTTCGGCGCTCAGCCGTCGTTTGCGCTGCCGGACCTCGATGCCAATCGCAATCTGGTCGGTACGGTGGCGTTCCACCAGGTCTATGCGGAACTCATCGACGCCTTCCTTGGAGGCGATTCAGTCGGCGTGCTCGGAAACGCCTACCCGGCATTGGGCCTGATCTCGTAGCGCCCGGCGCGCTGGCGGCGCACACTTCGTTCCTGCCTTGAAGGAGCCGCCCGTGCCGAACGTCCGTGAAGACCATCTCGCGATCCAGGCCGTGATCGTGAACTATGCCGCCGGAATCGATGAACAGGCGTGGGACGCCTACCGGGAGTGTTTCGTCCCGGACGTGGAGATGCTGGGCTTCTCGGCAGAGCCGATGCACGGTGTCGAAACGTGGGTCGCCTTCGTGGAAGGCGTGATCACGCGCTATCGCGCGACGCAACATCTCCTGGGCGTTCCCCAGATCACGATCGCCGGGGACACGGCGACGATACGCACGCCGCTCCAGGCGCTGCACTTTCCCAAGGAGGCGGGTGGGGAGATCTTCTCGCTTTGGGGCACGTACTACACCGAAGTGGCACGAACGCCGGACGGATGGCGCATGACCCAGCACCGACTCGACACGTCGGCGGTCCGCCATGAGAAGTGGGAAGGCTGAGTCAGCCCGCCGCTTTGCGCAGGATCAGGCTGCCCACGGAATAGCCGGCGCCGAATGAACACAGCACGGCCAGGTCGCCGACGGCCAGGTCGTCCCGATGCTTGTGGAACGCGATCACCGAGCCGGCGCTGCTGGTATTCGCGTACTCATCGAGAATGACGGGGGCCTCGTCGGGTGTGGGCTCTCGACCGAGCAGCGACTTTGCGATGACCTGGTTCATCTTGAGATTGGCCTGGTGGAGCCAGAAGCGCCGGACGTTCTCGACGGAAAGCCCCAGATCCTTCAGGTGCGACCCGATGTGTTCGGCCACGATCGGGCAAACATCCATGTAGACCTGACGGCCATTCTGCCGGAAGACGAGTTCGTGCGGGTGACGCTCGCCATCCTCGGAGACGTTGAGGAAGCCGAAGTCGTTCCGGATGTTGTTCGAGAACTGCGTCGCGAGCTTGGTGCCGAGGACTTCCCAGGTCTCTGTTGCTTGGGCGTCTTCTTCCCGCTCCAACACGACCGCGGTGCAGGCGTCGCCGAAGATGAAGTGGTACTCGCGGAGTTCGAAGTTGTTGTGGCCGGAGGTGATCTCCGGGTTCACGACCACGGCGCACTTGGCACTGCCGGCGCGCAGCGCGTCGACGGCCGCCTGGAGCGAGAACGTGGCCGACGAGCAGGCGACGTTCATGTCATAGGCGAAGCCACCGGCGCCAATGGCCTGCTGCACTTCGATCGCGACGGCCGGGTAGGCGCGCTGGATGTTCGAGGCGCCCAGGAAGATGGCATCGACCTCGGCTCCGGTTCGTCCCGCTTGCGCCAGGGCCTGTTGGATCGCGGTCACGCACATCTCGGCCTGGATCGAGAGCTCGTCTTCGCCGCGCAGCGGCAAGTGCGGGCGCAGCCGCTCGGGATCCAGGACGCCCTCCTTGTTCACGACGTAGCGGTGCCCGACGCCCGAAGCCTTGCGGATGAAGCCTTCGCTGGGGAAATCGCGCTCTTCGAGCTCGCCGCGTTCGATCGCGTCGGCGTTCTCCGCATTCCACTTCTCGATGGCCACGGACAGGGACTCGACCAACTCGGCGTTGGTGATGCCGTCCGCCGGGGTCAGCAAGCCGGTTCCCGTGATCAAGATGCGACTCACTTGAATTCCTCCGTGCGCGCCGGGCAACGCTAGCCTAGGTGCCGACCAACCTCCGGGAGTATGCGATGGATCTGTTCGGACTCGAGGGAAAGACGGTGGCCGTGACGGGCGCGTCTTCGGGCTTTGGTCACCATTTCGCCGGGGTGATGGCTCGGGCCGGCGCCCACGTGATGCTGGGCGCGAGGCGGGCGGACCGGATCGAGCAGCGCGCGGCCGAGCTTCGCGACGCCGGCGGCAGTGCCGAGGCCATTCCGCTCGATGTCCTCGATCGCACCAGCATTGAAGCGTTCCTCGATCATGCGTTCGAGAAGCACGGCGGGCTCGACGTCCTGGTGAACAATGCCGGTGTCGAAGCCGGCGCGAAGACCTATGTCGGAATCGACGAAGAGGACTGGGACCGCGTCATCGATACCAACGTCAAGAGTGCGTGGCTGACGACCAAGCTCTACAGCGAGCGGATGCAGGCGGCCGGGAAGACCGAGGGAAACGTCATCAACATCGCGTCGATCACGGCGTTCCGGACCATCAAGGGCCAGTTCCCGTACGCGGTGTCGAAGGCAGCGCTGGTGCAGGCCACCAAGGTGATGGCACTCGAGGGAGCCAAGTACGGCCTGCGCGTCAACGCGCTGGCGCCCGGCTACATCCTGACGGACGTGAGCAAGGTGCTCCTCGAAAGCGAGCGTTCGCCCACGTTCGTGAAGGGGATTCCGATGCGTCGCTATGGCGAGTTCGAGGATCTCGACGGTCCGCTCCTCCTCCTGGCCTCCGATGCGTCGCGCTACATGACGGGATCCATCCTGGTGGTCGACGGCGGACATGTTTGCGCCGAGCTGCCGGGCTAGCGGCCTGATCGACTGCGCTAGGCTGGCCGACCGCGCCCAGGAGCCCCAACAGTGATCGTCATCGGCCTCACCGGCGGAATCGCCTCCGGAAAGTCCACCGTCGCCCGCAGGCTCGGTGAGCTCGGTGCCCACGTCATCGACGCGGATGTGCTGGGTCATCAGGCCTATGCGCCGGGGGCCGCCGCGTTCGAAGGCGTTGTCGAGGCATTCGGTCGGGATCTGATCGCCGCCGACGGGACGATCGACCGGGCGGCGCTGGGCCAGAAGGTATTCGGCAAGACGGAAGCGCTCGATCAGCTGACCGCGATCGTCTGGCCCGCGATCCGCGCGATGGCCGAGGCCGAGATCGCGCAGGTGCGCGCGGCGGGTGCAGCCGCCGTCGTCGTGCTGGAGGCCGCCGTTCTTCTCGAAGCCGGCTGGAACGACATCGCGGACGAGGTGTGGGTGACCGTGGTCGATCGCGCGACGGCTGTGGCCCGTGCAGTCGCGCGTAGCGGACTCGCGCCCGAGCAGGTCGAGGCCCGGATCGACGCCCAGCTCACCAACGAGGCGCGCAAGGCCCAGGCCGACATCGTGATCGACAACGCCAGCGACGAAGCGGCGCTGCTCGCCCACGTCGATGCGCTCTGGCCCGCCGTGTCCGAGCGGGGCACGACGTGATTCTCGATCTGCACAGCCACTCCATCGTCTCGGACGACGGACGCGCCAAGGTGCCGAACTACTGTCAGTGGATCCGGAAGAAGGATCTGCCACTCGACGGTTTCGTCCTGACCGAGCACCGGAAGTTCGACTTCGACAGTGATTACTCGGCGCTCGCGACCGAATTCGATCTCACCATCTTGAAGGCGAGCGAAGTCGAGACCGAGTACGGCCATGTCCTCGTCTTCGGCGTGACACGGGCGCTGACCGAGGCCTTCGATTTTTCGGATATCGGACTCCCGCTGGCGAAGGTGCTCGAAGAGAGTGAGCGCCACGGCGCGGTCGCGGTCCCGTGCCATCCAGGGCGAACCCGCGTGGGCATGTGTGCGCACGTCGAGTCCCTGGGAATCCCTGCCGGCGTGTCGATCGTCGAGGTCTTCAACGGTGGGAGCCGCGGCACCGAAGATGACGCCGCCCGCGCGTTGGCCGAGACGCAGGGCTATCGTGGGATCGGCGGCAGTGACGCGCACATCGTGAGTCACATCGGCCGATGTGCGACAGCGTTCCCGGGTGCGATCGGCACCGAGGCAGAGCTTGTCGAAGCACTCCAGGCAGGCGAATTCGAGGCGAAGAGTTGGAAATCGAAGAGCTCCGAAAGCAGTTCCTGAAGCTGAATTTCGATACGGCCGAGTTCCGTGTAGATGGCGACGACATCGTGGGTTTCTCCGTGGCCTGCGGCGAGACGGCGAGCCGATACACCGACGCGTCGGATCCGGACTTCCAGGCGCCGCCGACCTTTCCGGCCCGTTTTCACGGCCGCCGCATGCTGCCCTCGGACCTGCCCCTCGAAGGGAAGATCCCCCTCGATGCCGGCAAGGCAGTGATGCCGCAGAAGGCGATCCGGGCAGGCACGAAGCTCGTCGGGAAGAGCTACCTGAACGAGATCTACGAGAAGACCGGCCGTTCGGGTCGCATGATCTTCCTGGTCAGCCGAATGGAACTCTTCGACGAAGCCGAAGACCTGGCGTGCATCGTCGACTCCCGAATGGTCGTCCGCGAAAGGCCCGCCGAATGACCATCGCAAGTTTCGACCAGGTCGAGTTCGGCGACGAGCTCCCGAGCTTCACCCCCGACACCGGTCTGGAGAACGTCCGCCGCTTCGCGAAGGCGGCGCAGATGATGGCCAAGCGGTTCACCGACCACGAAGGGGCTCGCAAGGAAGGTCTTCCCGGCGCCATGGTGCCGGGCGTGATGAGCCAGGCGATCCTGACCGCCATGATCCATCGCTGGGCGCCCGAGGCCGCGCTGGTGAAGATCGACACGATCTTCCGGGCGCCCGTCATGGTCGACGAAGCCCACGAAGTGAATGGTGTCGTGACCGACCTCGATGAAGAGACGAAGACCGCCGAGATCGATCTCACCATCACGAACGGGGCGGGCGAGACCCGCGTGCTCGGAACAGCGACGGTGCGTCTGCCGTAACGGCCGGATCAGGCCGGACGGAACAGCGGGATCGACAGCTCCTCGTGCGGCTCCCAGTCGACGACGACACGTTGCCCGATCGTGATATCGGTCGTTGGGTCCTCGACGCCGGTCAGGTTCGACAGGATGCGCGGCCCCTCGTCGAGGTCGATCCAGGCCACTGCGAACGGGACCTTGCTGCGGAAGAACGGGTGGTAGCTCTGGCGGATCACGCTGTAGGTGTAGACCGTGCCTTCGCCCTTGCTGGTCTGCCAGCTGAGGTTGCGCCCCAGGCAGCCGGTGCAGTGCTGACGCGGATAGAACACAACGGTGTCGCAGTCGTCGCAACGCTGGAAGCGAAGCTCACCCTCCTTTGTTGCAGCCCAGAAGGGCGCTGTGTCCATCTCCTTGGCGTTGGGGAGGGGCCGGGTCGGAATATTCTTCGGGTCTGCCATGTTAGTCCCTTCCTAGAATGACGGTTCCGGCGCAGTGTCGGCTGCCCAACATGCCACCATTTCCATGGGCGACGGCGAGTTTCGCGTCGTCGACCTGCGAAGTCGATTCGCCGCGCAACTGCCGCGTGGCCTCGATGAGGAGGAAGATGCCGCGCATTCCGGGGTGGTTGGACGAAAGGCCGCCTCCGTCGGTGTTCAGGGCGGGGCCATCGTTGGGTCGATCGAAGCGAAGGCGACCTCCCTCGACCCACGAGCCGCCTTCTCCCTTCTTGCAGAAGCCCAGGTCTTCGAGCAGCGTCAGCACCGTGATCGAGAAGGAGTCGTAGATCATGGCGATGTCGATCTCGCCAGGGGTGACGCCGGCCTCACCGAACGCAGAGGGGCCCGATTGTGCGGCCGCGCTCGTGGTGATGTCGCCGCCATTGACGGGATAACCCGTGGCCTCGCCGCCGCCGAGGATCCAGACCGGCTTCTCCTTGCAGCCCGCTGCGACTTCGGGAGAAGCGATGACGACGGCGCCGCCGCCGTCGGAGATCATGCAGCATTCGAGCAGGTGGAGCGGGTCCGCGATGACGCGCGAGGTCACCACGTCCTCGATCGTGGTCTCGCGGATGTTCATGAACTCGAGGGCTTCCATGCCAGCTACCGCGTCCGGGTTGCGCATGGCGTGGTAGCGCGTCGCGGTCGAGATTTCGGCAAGCTGCTCGCTCGTGGTCCCGTACTGGTGCATGTGGCGGTGCGCCACCATGGCGTAGTTGGCCACGAGCGTCATGCCCGTCCAGCCTTCCATGTTGTCCCACGGCGAGGAGGCGGGTCCACCGCGGCCACCGACGCCGATCGCAAACGCGTTGCTATGCGCGGTCGATCCGTACGTGAGCAACGCGACCTTGCATTTTCCGGACGCGATGTCGCGGGCGGCGTGCGCGGCGTGGAACTCGTAGGAGCTACCGCCGACCATCGTCGTGTCGATGACATCGGGATGGATCCCGAAGTACTCGCTGATCGCGAGCCCCGACATCATGCCGCCGTCGCCCGCGTCGTAGATCGCATCGACGTCGCGGATCGTCAGGCCCGCGTCTTCGAGGGCAGCGAGCGCGCTCTGCGTCTTGATGTGGAGAGGCGAGAGCGCGCCCTCCACGTCGCGTGAGGGAAATTCGTGGATGCCGACGATGGCGGCCGTGCGGGCTTGTTGAGCCAAGAGTCCTCCCGGGTCTCCCAAAATGGAGAAACCGGACTCTAGCCCGGCATGCCACTGGATTTAGTGACACCATTTGTGTCAGATTACTCTTCTCATCGCTCGAAACGGGAATCTCCATGAAGAAGGTCCTGATCTCACTCGCGGTCATCGCGGTGCTCTTTCTCGGCGCTCGCGTCGGGTTCTTCTGGCTGCTGCTGAACTACCCGCAGACGATGAAGATCGTGTCGCAGCTGGCCGATCCGATCGGGCCGACCCAGGAGGTGGCCTGGCAGCAAGGACCGGCGACGGCCGCGATGCTGCCGAACGAACGGCCGCCGAACGTCATCGTCGTGCTGGTGGACGACCTCGGGATCAACGATCTGAGCTGGCAGGGGGGCGGAGTCGCCGGTGGCACCATGCCGACGCCGCATATCGACTCACTCGCGCGGGATGGTGCGGACTTTACCGCCGGATATGCCGGTAACGGGACCTGCGCGCCGTCGCGCGCCGCACTCATGACCGGCCGCTACCCGACCCGTTTCGGTTTCGAGTCGACGCCTGCGCCCCCTTCCATGGGCAAGTTCTCGCAGCGCTTCCAGGCAGAGGCCGAAGGAGAAAACTACCTGCCGCCGAGTCTCTTCCATGGCGATCTCGTCGATCAGATTCCGCCGATGGAAGAGCAGGGCATGCCGGAAAGCGAAATTACTGTTGCGGAGTTGTTGCAGGCGCGCGGCTACCACACCGCGATGTTCGGCAAGTGGCACCTGGGCGATGCCCCGGGCATCCGCCCCGAGGACCAGGGCTTCGACGAGGTTCTGGGGTTCTACTCCGGAGGCTCGATGTTCGGGGACGAGGACGATCCGGAGATCGTCTCCGCGCGTATTCCGTTCGACCCGATCGACAACTTCGTCTGGTCGGTTCTTCCGTTCGCGGTGCGGTACAACGGCGGGGCGCGCTTCACGCCGTCCGAATACATGACGGACTACCTCACGAACGCGGCCGTCTCCGTGATCGAGGCGAACCGCAACCAGCCGTTCTTCCTCTACCTGGCCTACAACGCGCCGCACAACCCGCTGCAAACCACGCGCGCCGACTACGACGCGTTGTCCCACATCGACGACCACGCCACGCGTGTCTACGCGGGGATGATCCGCGGCGTCGACCGTGGCGTCGGGAAGGTCATGGCGGCGCTGGAAGAGCACGGGCTCAGCGAGAACACGCTGATCCTGTTTTCGAGCGACAACGGCGGCGCCCACTACATCGGCGTTCCCGGCTTGAACGACCCCTACCGCGGTTGGAAGATGACGTTCTTCGAAGGCGGCATCCGCTCTCCCTTCTTCGCGAAGTGGCCCGCGCGGATTCCGGCGGGAACCGTCGTCGAGGGTGCGGTCTCGCATATCGACGTCCTTCCGACGGTGGCGTCGGCCGCCGGTGCTCCGCTTCCGGATGACCGCCCGATCGACGGGGTCGACCTGCTCCCTTGGGCAGAGGGACGCGCGACAGCGGCTCCCCATGAGGCGCTCTTCTGGCGCTCGGGCCACTACCAGATCGTCCAGGCGGGGGGTTGGAAGCTCCAGCGCAACGGACGCGCCGAGGGGCTCTGGCTGCATGACCTCAATGTCGATCCGACCGAGCGCAAGAACCTGGTGACCGAGCGCCCGGACAAGACCGCCGAGTTGCTGGCACTACTCGATGCCAAGTCAGAGGAATTGGGGCCGCCCGCATTCCCGGCCCTCGTCGAAGCGGTCATTCCGATCGACCGCACGCTGAAGGACCCCTCCGTCGAAGGTGAGGCGTTCGTGTACTGGCCGAACTAACGTTCGGCGGTTCCGTGCCAGTCCACCCAGGCCGCGTGCGGGTGGGCGCGTCCGAGACACTGGTCCTCCCCGCCCGGCCACATGCGCAGACGGATCTCGACGGCTTCCAGATCGATCGGTTCGCTGCGGAGCCACGCGATCGGGGCTTCCGGTGTCGCTGCGGCCCCGGCGCGTTCGACCGCCGCGGCGATTCGATCCTGTTCGGACTTCGGCAGGTACCACCACATGACCGAATGGAAGAGCACCGTGACGTGGCCGGGTCTGGGTGAGGCCATTCGCCGTTCAACGAAGTCGGCGGCTCGCTCGGTCACCAGGGGTGCCGGTTCCCGCATCGCGTCGATGGCCCCATCGAGGAGTGCGAGGCGTTCGCCTTGGTCGGCCCAGTAGAATCCACGAATCCGATTTCGCTGCGCAGGATCCGTGACATCGATCGGTGCCAGATCGCAGCCTTCCCGCGCTCCGATCTGGAGCGGGGCGTCGAGCTTGGGGGCGGGGCCCGTCCATTCCGTTTCGAGCGCGAGTGTGGCTTCGGGACCGCCCCAGGTGTGTTCACCCAGCTGGTATCGATAGTGGTCGAAGAACAGCAGGAAGCCCGCGCTGCTCCCGATTTCGAGCAGATCGAGCGGGAGCCGGGTGCGATCGGCGATCTCGAGGAAGCCGCCGAGAAGGCCACAGCAGCGTCGGACTTCGTTCGTCTGGACCTGCCGACCGAGCGCGGTGCGGAGTTCGTCCAGGTTCTGGGCGATGACCCGGACGAAGGCCGCCGCCATGTCGGGCCACTTCGGGGTCCCGTTCGCAAAGGGGTGAAACGGCGCGAGTTCGGGGGCACGACCCTCGAGGACCAGGGTCTGCACTGCGCCCAGTACGCGTTGACACAGAGCGTCGAGCTGAGGGTGCCCGTCGAAGTGGGCAAGGAGTTCCGCGGTCGGCCCTCCGGCGCGGAGGTCGTCGGCGCACGCGGCCATCAAGCGTGATGTCAGCGGCGAACCGTGTCTTTCGCAAGCCGCTGCTTGACTATCGAACGCATCGACGAGTGCTTGCGCTCGTTCCGTGCTCATCGATCCATTTGCTAGGCGACGCTGTAGACGCGTGCCGCGTTGTGCTCGAGGATCTTCCCCGCGAGTTCCTTGGGAAGTTTCCCAAGCACCTCCGACGCGTACTGGCGCGGCGGAACGGCCGGCGTCGCCGGTCCCGGCGACATCGACGTCGGATGCGGGAAATCGGTCTCGTAGAGGATGTTGTCCGGATAAAGCTCGATCGCGGGCGACAGCATTTCACGCTCGAACCAGAAGCATGCGTAGATCTGACGGCGGAAGTACTCGCTGGGCTTCAGGTCATACTCCGGATGTTCCCGGGTGACGCCCACGTTCTCCCATTGCCAATCGAGCGCTTCGAGCAGGCCCGGCACCCAGGAGACGCCGCTTTCGACCGATACGAAGTCGAGATCGGGGAAGCGGTGGCACACGCCGCCGCAGATGATCTCGCTGATGCCGAGGCTGTTGCCGACGAACGACAATGCGGAGAGCCGGGTGAAGTGCGCCTGCAATCCCATCTCGGCGGCGTCGGCAAACGGGTGTCCGTCCGAAGCGCCGAGCCATTCCTGACTGCCGATGTGAAAGCTGATGGGCAGCCCGGCTTCTTGTGCGACCGACCAGATCTTGTCCCATGACTTGTGCGCCAAGGGCTTGAAGCCGAAGTCCTGGGGCTGGCTGGGAAAGAGAATGGACTTGTGGCCCATCGCGGCGCAGCGCTCGATCTCCTTCACGCTGGCGTCGACATCCCAGAACGGCAGGGCGGTGACCGGCAACAGACGGTCCGGCGCCACACTCGACCACTCGGTCAGGAAGTCGTTGTACGCCGTGACGCACGAGAGCATCAGGTCGTCTTCCTTCATCGCAAGGAACGACTGGGAACCGAAGCCGCCAACATTCGGGTAGAGCACCATGGCGTAGATGCCGTTCGCGTCCATGTGCTTCACCCGCGCGTTCGCGTCATAGCCGGCCGGGTCGCAGTCCGCGTACGTGGGAGGGAACTGGTCCGGCGGGCGGCCGTCGTAGCCGGCCATCGTGACGAGGCCCGGTCCGAGCGTGGGCTTCCCATCGACCACCCACATATCGACCCCGTTCATTCGTTCGATTCGGGGGACACGGTCCTTGTACTTGGCTGGGACGCGCGAGGTCCAGGTGTCTGCGGGTTCGGTCACGTGGGTATCGACGTCGATCACGCGGAATTCATCGAAGAGATCCATCGGGTGCCTCCGCCGGAAAGGGTACCACCGCCGGGCTACGATCCGGGCGGGCCAACGAAGGAGGATCGGATCGTGAAGCTTGCATTGATGCTGGGGTACTCGGGTGCCGAATTGAAACTCCCGGTGGAACGGGTGCAGCGTGCCGAGGCGCTGGGCTACGACGCCGTCTTCACCGCAGAGGCCTACGGCTCCGACGCGACATCACCGCTCGCCTACCTGGCGTCGGTCACCGACCGGATTCGTCTCGGGACGGCGGTGATGCAGCTCGCCGGTCGCACGCCGGCCATGGCCGCGATGCAGTCGGCCACCATCGACGCGTTGGCCGGCGGCGGTCGCATGATCGCGGGGATCGGCGTTTCGGGTCCCCAGATCGTCGAGGGCTGGTACGGACAACCCTGGGGCAAGCCGTACTACCGGATCAAGGACTACGTGACGATCATGAAGAAGATCTTCGCGCGCGAAGAGCCGGTGAGTCACGACGGCCGCGAGATCGCGCTGCCCTACACGGGTCCCGGTTCGATGGGCATCGGGAAGCCGCTGAAGTCGATCCTGCACATGAACCCGAATATCCCCATCTGGTTGGGCACCGGCACCGAGACCAATGTGCGAATGACGGCCGAGGTCGCCGACGGCTGGCTCCCGCTCAACTTCGTGCCGGGCACGCTGGACGACTACCGCACGTGCATCGAAGAAGGCTTTGCGCGCGCGGGCGGCGGAAAGTCCTGGGACGACTTCGAGATCGCGCCCATGGTCGGTGTGAATGTCACCGACGACATCAAGAGCGCGCTCGACCGCATGAAGCCCGGCGTCGCTCTCTACGTCGGCGGCATGGGTCACCGCGACAAGAACTTCCACAACGACATGATGTGTCGGCGAGGTTATGCCGAAGCCGCCGGGCGTATCCAGGAGCTCTACCTGGCGGGCCGCAAGGCCGAGGCCATGGAAGCGGTCCCCGACGAGTACCTCGACGAGGGCGCGTTGATCGGCCCGAAGGATCGCATCAAGGAGCGCTACCGCGAGTGGGAGGGCTCGGGTGCGACGACCCTGGTCTTGAACGCGGGCCAGGACGAGGCGATGGAGTTCATGGCCGAGGTGGCGGGCACACGATGACCCGTCACATGCCCGATGCCGAGACCCTCGAGCGCCTGCGTAACGACTCGCCCGAGGGCCCGATCGTATTGCTGAACTTCCTGAAGTACCGCCAACCCGACGGCCGCGAAGCCATGACCCGCTACGGCGCCATCACGGGCGCCTTGATCCAGGAGGCCGGCGGCGAACTGATCTTCGGCGGCACGGCCGGGCCCGTGCTGACGGGCTCGGATGTCGCATGGGACGATGTCCTGATCGTCCGCTTCCCGAGCGCGGCGAAGTTCCTGGCCATGATCGAAGGCGACATCTACCAACAGCAAGCCGCACCCATCCGCGCCGAAGCGCTCGAGGCGACGATCTGGATGGCGTCCCATCCATTCGCGGGGTTTGAGGCGTAGCCGCCGACTAACTCAGGGCGGCGACAGCCTCGGCCACTTCTTCGGGCGTCACCTGGGGGCCGAAGCGCTGGAGCACCTGGCCGTCCTTGCCCACCAGGAACTTGGCGAAGTTCCAGGCGATGTCGGCGTTGCCCTCGTCGTCGGGCTTTTCAGACGTGAGGAACTGGTAGACGGGCGCGGCGTTTTCCCCGTTCACGTCGATCTTCGAGAACATCGGGAACGTGGCGTCGTACTTGGAGCGTGCGAATTCGAGGATCTCGGCGTCGGTGCCGGGTTCCTGGGCGCCGAACTGGTTGCACGGGAATGCCAGAACGCTCAGACCATCCGTGTCTTCATGAAGGGTACGCAGACCTGCGTACTGGCCGGTAAGGCCTCAACGGCTGGCGACGTTGACGACGACGCAGAGCTGACCCTCGAACTGGGACAAGCGGATCGGCTCGCCCTCGATCGAGGTGACTTCGAAATCATGGAAGCTGGCCATGGGGCCTCCTCGTGGGTGGAGTCCT
>JAJDAQ010000147.1 GCA_029261815.1 Deltaproteobacteria bacterium | reverse complement strand
CTCAACCCCTACTGGAACGTCATCGGATGCGGGTGCAACCTGAACCGAAAGATCGATGAGCTGATTCGCCAGGCGGACTTCGACCTGCCCACCTTTGACTTCTTCCTCGGCGACGACGCACCGCCTGTCTTCGGGACGCTCTACCGGGGCGAAGCCACGGCGCCCTAGCGCCGGATTCGCCGCTTCGGGCGGCTGGCCGGCCGGGCCCCGAGCCCGTAACCTCCCGGACTCCCTGGAGGATCCCCCATGTTCGAGCGCTACCAGAAGCTGGCTGACGCAGCCCTCGCAGGCGTCGCCCCGAGTGACGAAGACGCCGCCTGGATTCTCGAGGGCGAGGACGTCGCGCTGCTGCCCCTGCTGCAGGCGGCCTTCGTCGCGCGCGAGCACCACTTCGGCCGCAAGGTCCAGGTGCACGTCCTCAACAACATCCAGAACGGGCTCTGCCCCGAGGACTGCGGCTACTGCTCCCAGTCCCGACAGTCGAAGGCCAAGATCCGCCAATACCCGATGAAGGCCGAAGCCGACATCCTGGCCGAGGCGGCAGCCGCGGCTGAAGCCGGCGCCTCCCGCTACTGCATGGTGATGTCGATGCGCGGGCCCTCGATTGCCCAGGCCGAGGAACTGGCCGGCATCGTGCGCAAGGTGAAGGAGCGCCACCCGATCCAGGTGTGCCTGTCGGTCGGCCTGCTCGGCGACGAGCACGCCAAGATCCTGGCCGAGGCCGGCCTGGACCGCCTGAACCACAACCTCAACACGAGCGAAGAACGCTACGGCGAGATCTGCTCCACCCATACCTTCCAGGACCGCATCGACACCATCACGGCCGCACAGCGCGCTGGAATCGGTGCGTGCTCGGGCCTCATCGTCGGAATGGGCGAGAGCACAGACGAGATCATCGAAGTGGCCCAGCGCCTGCGCGCGCTCGAGGTGCCTTCGATCCCGGTCAACTTCCTGATCCCGATCGAGGGCAACCCCGTCCTCTCCGACGGCAGTCTGACCCCCGAGCACTGCTTGCGGGTGCTCTCGCTGATGCGCCTGGTCAACCCATCCGCCGAGGTCCGGATCGCGGCCGGCCGCGAAGGCCACCTGCGCGCCATGGGCCCGCTGTGCCTCTACCCCGCGAACTCGCTCTTCGTCGACGGCTACCTGACGACGCGCGGCGACGACGAAACCGACACCTACCGCATGATCCGCGATGCCGGCTTCGAGGTCGAAGGCAACCCGCAGTGGTCGGGCCAAGAGGGCGCTCCGCATGGTGACGCGGCAGAGTTCCGACTTCGCGGCGGAGACGGCGAGATCCTGAAGCCCGAGATCTCGCGACCGGAAGGGCGCGGACTCGACCGCTAGCTCGCGGCGTACGCCTTCTCGCCAGCAACCCAGGTCTCGGTGACCTGGCCCTCGCCGTCGAGAACGACAAGGTCTGCGCGGGCGCCCGGTCGGAACGTCCCGTGCTCGCCCTCGATCCCCAAGACCTGCGCGGGCCGGAGCGTGACGGCCTGGATCGCTTCGATCCCGGTCATCGCGCCAAAGGCCAACGCATTCCGCATGGCGCGGTCGAGCGTGAGGTTGCTGCCGGCGAGGGTCCCATCGGCGAGTCGTAGTGCCGTGCCGTCGTCTTCCACAGCGCCGGCACCGAAGCCTGCGTCATGACGCGCGGTTGATGCGTCATTCTCCGCGTCAAGCCTTCTGGCACCCGGATCCACGTTGTCCGTGATCAAGGAGAGCTTTGACCCTTTGACGCGTGCTGCAAGCTGGACGATCTGCGGGTGCACGTGGACGCCGTCGCAGATCAAGTCGCAGCTCAAGCGGTCGTCGGCCAGCGCGATTCCGGCCAGGCCACGGTCCCGGTGGTGCACGCCGCCCATCGCATTGAACAGGTGCGTCACATGAGCCGCGCCTGCGTCAATTGCGGCTTCTGCGGCTTCTGCCGGTGTATGGGAGTGTCCGAGTGATGCAATTACACCTCTTCGAACGAGTTCCGCCTGCAAGAGGGCGGCGCCTTCGACCTCGGGCGCAAACGTCACCATGCGGATCTGGCCCTCGCCGCGGGCCATCACTTCGCGGCCGACGGGCGCGTCATAGGGCTGGATTCCGTCTCGCGGTTGGGCGCCAGCGGCTTCCGGCCGGATCCATGGGCCTTCGAGATGCAGACCCACTGCTCGCGCCGCTGCTGCGTCATGAGTTGCGTCACAAGCGGCCGCCCACGCTTCGACGTGCGTCATGAGCCGGTCGGTGGGCCACGCCAACGTGGTCGGCAGGAATGCGGTCACGCCATGAGCGACCAGCTCGGCCGCGGCTTTCGACAGGGCAGCGCCGGCCTGCTCGGCCGGCTGGAAGATGAGGTTGCCGTGGTAGTGAAGATCCACGAACCCGGGGGCGAGCGTCCGCCCGCCGAGGGCGATGGCGCGGGTGTCTTCCGGGGGCGGGAAATCAGGACCGAAGACGCCGCGCACGTGCCCGTCTTCGACGAGCAGGGATCCCGGCGCGACCGCGGCAGCTTCGGGGTCAGCGATCAGGGCGTCATGGAACCAGAGAAGAGGCGGCATTCGAGGGCATGATCGGCTGTTTGGGGCAGCCTCGCGAGCCGAAATCCACCCTTCGCGGCCCTTAATCCAGCGGCTTTTGCTGTAGGGAAAGGCCCTCAAGAGAGCTTGCCCGGTGGCCGATGACTCTCGAATGTCCGAATTCGGCAAAGACATCGAAACCGACCTGCACCTGATCGACGTGCGGCTGAAGCAGCTCAAGCTCGAGTACGAGCAGTACTTCCTGGGGACCCGGAAGCGCGAGCCGCTGCAGACCCGCGGCGAAGTACAGAAGTACGTCCAGCTCTACGCTCAGTCGCCCATCAAGAACACGGGCTACCGCTTCAAGTTCAACAACTTGCGTTCGCGTTTCTTCACCTTCCGCCGACATTGGGACGACACCGTCCGCAAGATCGAGGAAGGCCGCTATGAGCGGCATGTCTTTCGTGCCGACCTCAAGGACCGCGAGCGGAACGAGGCCAAGGATCGCCGCGGCACGGCGGCCGAGAAGCGAGCGAACCTCGACGACAGTGGCGACATTTTCGAAGCCTACGTCGCCGCCCGCCAGGCCACGGGCCAGGGCGCAAAGGGCGTCACGAAGGAAAAGCTCGACTCACTGCTCGCCCAGCAGGAAGCGCGTATCCGCAAGAAGTACGGGGCCCAGAAGGTCAAGTTCAAGGTCGTCGTCGAAGAGGGCAAAGCCAAGTTGAAGGCGACCGCGGTTCGTCCCTAGGCGGTGACGCCGGGCCCAGAATGCGACGAGCCGGCCGTCTCCCACGGAGATGACCGGCTCGAGTACCGGTTCTGGAAGTTGTTAGGCGTCGCGCGCTTGCAGCGGGAGCGATGTCCCCTGCGCCTACTTGTGCTCCGCCGCGCTGACGCGTGCGACCGCCTGGGAGTACGCTTCCTGGTACTCTTGGTAGTGCGCTTCACCTTCCTCGGTGCCGCGCATCTCTTCGAGCTGCGCCTTGGCGCGCTCGGCCGCGACCTTGGCCCGGTCGAGGTCGATCTCGTGCGCGAACTCGCAGCTGCCCACCATGACGGTGACGGCGTCTTCGTGGACTTCGGCGAAGCCCTTCGACACTGCGGCGTAGAGCGTTTCGGTGCCGGTCTCGATGGCCATCTCGCCCGTCTGAAGTGCCGTCATGAACACCTCGTGGCCGGAGAGGACGCCGAAGGCTCCCTCAACACCCGGCAACACGACGGACTCGACCGCCTCGTCGTACGCCTGCCCTTCGGGTGTCACTACGGTGAGTGCAACGGCCATGCTCAGCCAGCCATGTTCTTGGCGTTCTCGCGGACATCCTCGATCGCGCCAGCCATGAAGAAGGCCTGCTCGGGCAGGTCGTCACAGCTGCCGTCGAGGATCTCCTTGAACGAGCGGATCGTATCCTCGAGTCGCACGTAGATGCCGGGGCGGCCCGTGAACTGCTCGGCCACGTGGAAGGGCTGCGAGAAGAAGCGCTCGATCTTGCGCGCGCGCGAAACCGTGAGCTTGTCCTCTTCGCTGAGCTCGTCCATGCCCAGAATCGCGATGATGTCCTGCAGGTCCTTGTACTTCTGCAGCGTCTGCTGCACCTGGCGCGCAATCTGGTAGTGCTCTTCGCCCACCACCTGCGGGTCAAGGATACGGCTCGACGAGTCGAGCGGGTCGACCGCGGGGTAGATGCCGAGCTCCGAGATGCGGCGCGACAGCACGGTCTGCGCATCGAGGTGCGAGAACGCGGTCGCCGGTGCCGGGTCGGTGAGGTCGTCCGCAGGGACGTAGATGGCCTGCACCGACGTGATCGAACCCTTGTTGGTCGATGTAATGCGTTCCTGCAGCTCGCCCATTTCAGTGGACAGTGTCGGCTGGTAGCCCACGGCCGAAGGGATGCGGCCTAGCAACGCCGACACTTCCGAACCCGCCTGCGTGAAGCGGAAGATATTGTCGATGAAGAGCAGGACGTCCTTGCCTTCTTCGTCGCGGAAGTACTCGGCGCAGGTGAGTGCCGACAGCGCCACACGTGCGCGCGCTCCCGGAGGCTCGTTCATCTGGCCGTAGATCAAGGCCGTCTTGTCGAGCACCGTGGTGCCGTCAGACAGCTTCGAATCTTCCATTTCGTTCCAGAGGTCGTTGCCCTCGCGGGTGCGCTCACCAACACCGCCGAACACGGAGTAACCCGAGTGCTCCTTGGCAATGTTCTGGATCAGTTCCATGATGACGACCGTCTTACCCACGCCGGCGCCGCCGAACAGACCGACCTTGCCGCCCTTCTGGTAGGGCGCGATCAGGTCGACGACCTTGATGCCGGTCTCGAGCATGTCGACCGTGATCGACTGGTCGATGAACTCAGGAGCCGGGCGGTGGATGGGCCAGTGCACGTCCGCGTTGACCGGGCCGCGCTCGTCCACGGGCTCGCCGATCACGTTGAGGATCCGGCCGAGCGTCGCGGGGCCCACCGGCACCTTGATGACGTCGCCCGTGTTCTTCACCGGCTGGCTGCGGATCAGACCTTCGCTCGTGTCCATGGCGATGGTGCGGACGGTGTTCTCGCCCAGGTGCTGCGCCACCTCGAGGACCAGGTTGTCCTCGCGGTCATCGATGCCCGGGTTCGTCGTGCGGAGTGCCGTGTACACCTCGGGGAGTTGGCCGGGCGGGAATTCCACGTCGACGACAGGGCCCATGATCTGGGTGATTTGACCATTTTCGGACATGTGAAGGTTCCTTCTTCCGATGGGTGCGAGCGGGGCTCGTCGCTAGAGGGCTTCCGCGCCGGACACGATCTCGACCAGTTCCTTGGTGATCGCAGCCTGGCGGGCTCGGTTGTATTGCAGGGTGAGGCTCTGGATCAGGTCCTCGGTGTTTCGCGTCGCGCTTTCCATGGCCGTCATCCGGGCCGCGTGTTCGCCGGCCTGGTTTTCGAGCAGCGCACGGTAGATGGCAAACTCCACCGCCTGGGGCACCAACACGTTCAGCAGGGCGTTGGCGTCGGGTTCGATCTCGAACGGCATGACGGCGTCTCCCGCCTCGGCCATTTCTGCTTCCACAGAGAGCGGCAGCAACTGGTCGGTGTTCGGCGTCTGGGTCATGGCCGACACGAACTCGTTGTAGATCAGGACGGCGCCATCGATCTCACCCGATTCATATCGCGACGTGAGGTGCTCCGCGATCTCGACCGCGTGGCTGTACTCCACCGCGGCCATGTCGGTCCAGCTCTTGATGATCGTTCGGCGCTTGCTGAAGTACTCGCTCGCCTTGCGACCGACCGCGCTGACCACGATTTCGTCGAAGGCGCCCGCGTTCTCCTTGATGGCGCGTTCCGCCGCCTTGATGGCGTAGGCGTTGAAGCCGCCACAAAGACCGCGGTTGGATGTGACCACGACGACTTCGAGCACCTTCAGCTGCTCATGCGGCTGCAGGAGGATGTGCTCGGCGTCCTTCTGGCGCTTGCCGATCTCGCCCAGCGTCGCGTACATGCGCTTCGCGTACGGCCGCGCCGCGATGATCGCGTCCTGCGCACGGCGCAGCTTCGCGGCCGCCACCATTCGCATGGCGGACGTGATCTGCTGCGTGTTTTGCACGCTGCCGATCCGGCGCTTGATGTCCTTCAGGTTGGGCACTTCGGGGCCTCGTTAGTTCGCGGACTGCGAGGGCTGGAACGTCTCGGCGAAGGCGTCGAGAACTTCGCCAATGGCGTCGTAGTCTTCTTTGCCGATCTTTCCGGCGTTCTCCAGGCGCTCGATCAGCTGCGGATGGTTCGCCTTCACGTAGGCCTGCATTTCGTTCTCGTAACGACCAATGTCGCCCACCGGAAGATCGCGGACCCAGCTTCGTCGGCCTTCCGGCGGCGTGCAGGCCACGATCGACAGGATCTGCTCTTCGTTCGTCATCGGCGCGTACTGGCCCTGCTTCAGCATCTCCGTCTGGCGCACGCCGTTCGCGAGCTGCTCCTGCGTCGTTTCGTCGAGGTCCGATCCGAACTGCGAGAACGCTTCCATCTCGCGGTACTGCGCCAGACTGCCCTTGAGCTGGCCGGCCACCGACTTCATGGACTTCGTCTGCGCGTCGCCGCCCACCCGCGAGACCGAAAGGCCCACGTTGATGGCGGGGCGCACGCCCGAGTTGAAGAGGTCGGTTTCCAGGAAGATCTGGCCGTCCGTGATCGAGATGACGTTGGTCGGGATGTAGGCCGAAACGTCGTTGCCCTGGGTCTCGATGATCGGCAGTGCCGTCAGCGAGCCACCGCCGAGTTCGTCGTTCAGCTTCGCGGCGCGTTCGAGCAACCGGCTGTGGACGTAGAAGACGTCGCCCGGGTAGGCCTCGCGACCCGGCGGGCGGCGAAGCAGCAGCGAAAGCTGGCGGTAGGCGACGGCCTGCTTGGAGAGATCATCGTAGATGATCAGGGCGTGCATACCGTTGTCGCGGAAGTACTCGCCCATGGCGCAACCGGTGTAGGGCGAGATGTACTGGAGCGGGGCCGGCTCAGCCGCCGTCGCCGCGACCACGATCGTGTAGTCCATGGCGCCGTGCTGGGTCAGCGTCTCCACCACCTGCGCGACCGTCGACTGCTTCTGGCCGGTGGCCACGTAGATGCAGAAGACGTCGGTGTCCTTCTGGTTGATGATCGTGTCGAGCGCGACCGCGGTCTTGCCCGTCTGGCGGTCGCCGATGATCAGCTCGCGCTGGCCACGGCCGATCGGAACCATGCCGTCCACGGCCTTGATGCCGGTCGCCAGCGGCTCCGCCACGTGCTCACGCGTCACGATGCCGGGCGCCTTGATTTCCATGCGCTTGTATTCGGGGTTCTCGATCGGGCCCTTGCCGTCGATCGGGTTGCCAAGCGCGTCGACCACGCGGCCGAGCAGGCCCTTGCCGACCGGCACTTCCACAATCGTCCCGGTACGACGAACGATGTCGCCTTCCTTGATGTGGCTGGCCTCGCCCATGATCGCGATACCGACATTGTCGCTCTCGAGGTTCAGGATCATGCCCTGGACGTCGCCGTCGAACTGGACGAGTTCTCCGGCCATGGCGCTCTGGAGGCCATAGACGCGGGCGATACCGTCGCCGACCGACAGAACGGAGCCGGTCTCCGCGACGTCGATCTCGCGACCGTATTCCTTGATCTCGCGCTTCAGGATGTCGGTGATTTCACCGGGGCGAATCTCTGCTGCCATCGTTGGGGCCTTTCTTTGGGCCTTGGGGATTGCGGGAATGCGTTACTTGGCGATGCCCGAGCGCAGCTGGTGGAGCTGCGTCTTCAGGCTGCCATCAAAGATGGTGTCGCCGAGCTGGGCGACCAGGCCGCCTAGCAAGTCGGCGTCGACTTCCACGTCGAGCGTCACGTTGCGGCCCGTCTTCTGCGCCAGTGCGCGCTGGAGACGGCCTTGCTGCTCTTCCGTCAGCGGCGTTGCGGTCCGGACCTTGGCCACCGTGATTCCGGCCGCTTGATCGGCCAGCCGACCGTACTCGCCCTCGATTCCCGCGAGGTCGACGAGACGACGCTGATCGATCAGGAACGAATAGAAGCTGCGCAGGATCGGACTGGCCTCGAGCTTCTCGACGACCCCGGCAAGTACGGCTCGGCGTTCTGCCGCCGGGTAGAGCGGCTGCAGCAGGACGTTGCCGAGTTCGGGACTCGTTTCGAGTGCGGCACCGAGCGCACGGAGCTCCGCGCGAACCTCGTCGATGCGGCTGTCTTCGCGTGCCAGCTCGAACAGGGCCTTGGCATAACGATTGGAGGCGGCGTTCCCGGCCATCAGTTCGTGTCCCCGCGCTCGAGGTCGGCAATGAATTCGTCGACGAGACGAGAACGATCGGTGTCGGCCACGTTCTCGGTGAGGATCCGCGCCGCCATTTCAACGGCCATATCGGCGGCTTCTCGGCGCAGGCCTTCACGGGCCTGGATCATCTCGCGTTCGACCACCGAGCCCGCGCTTGCGCGGATTCGCTCGGCACTGAGCTCGGCCTGGGCGATGATGTCGTCTCGCTGCTGGTCGGCGGCGGCCTGCGTCGCGCGCTTGATCTCGGCGACGTCTGCGTCGAGACCGTTGGCCTTCGCTTCCCACTCGTCGAGCCGCGCCTGCGCTTCCGCGAGGAGGCGCTCGGACTTGCCGATGTTCTCCTGGATCTCGTTGCGGCGTTCTTCGAAGTAAGCGAGCACGGGCTTCCGAGCCACGAAAAAGAGGACGATGAGCAGCAGGACGAGGTTTCCCACCTCGAACCAGAACTCGGTCCCGTTGTCTTCCTCGCCACCGCCTCCGGCCGCGAACGCGGCGGAAGAAACGAAGACGACGAGGAGTGCCGGGAGAACGCGAAGCACTAGAGCGCCCTCCCAAGAACCTGTTCGGCCACGGTTCGCGCAAGCGCGTCACCATCGGATCGAAGCGCGGCGCGAGCGTCGGCAGCCGCACTCGCCACTTGGACTCGAACCTCTGCCACCTCTTGCTCCGCAGCCGAGCGAGCGGCCGCGGTGACTTCGGACTGGCCCTTCCGTGCGGCGTCCAGCGTTTCGCGGCGGCCGACTTCGGCCTGCTTGCGCGCCGTCGTTACCGCCTCCTGGTACTGACCGAAGACCGTGTCGGCGCGTTCGGCGACTTCGTCCGCCTCCGTGCTTGCGCCCGCAATCTGGGCGTCGCGTTCGTCCAGCATTTCGAGCAGCGGCTTGAACAACACCCGGTTCGCGATCGGGATGAGGAGCACGAAAGCGATCAGCAGGTGCACCAGCTTCGACGCCATCAGGGCGGCGAGCGGATTGCTCGAGACTTCGCAGTCGCCGTTCAGGCAGTCGGTCACGATATCGGGAAAGGGCTCGAGCGTTCCCCCGGCAGCGAATGCCGGCGCTGCGGTGAGCGCGACGAGGAAGAGGAGCGCGGTGATGCCGAGGCCGTAGGTCGTTCGCGCAGTCATCGGTCTTCCGTGCTCCGGGGACGAAACCGCGGCCCGGATCGACGCCCTCGCGCTCATGCGCGGACGCGCTCGCGCACCTCCAAGGGGGGGTGCCGCGGAACGCTCGGACCCGGGGCTGGCCGGCCCGGAGCAGGCCGACGCGGCGGCGGCGAGTGTTACAGATCGCGGCCCGGTTTCAAGCAGATTCGGGCGTGTTTTCGGCGGCTTCCGGCGTTCTGGGGACGGACTCGTCGGCTGCGCTTGGCGTTGCATCCGCCACGGGCCCAGGCACGGGGTCGAGGGCAGCGGGACCGGTATGGCAGGCCCCGTCCAGCACGGCCCCATCGTCGATTCGGATCGTGGGCGTGCGGACACTCCCAATGAGGCGAGCGCCTTCGGCCAGCACCACGCGCTGCCGAGCCACCACGTCGCCTTCGAGGTGTCCGGCCAGGATCAGCTCGTCCACCTCGACCCGCGCGCGGACTTTCGCAGTGGGACCCAGGATCAGCGTGCCATCCGCGCGAACCTGACCTTCCAGCTGGCCGTCGACCCGGGCGCTTCCACGGAAGGTCAGCAGCCCTTCAAATGCGGTCCCGGCGCCAAGTTGTGTGCCGAAGTCGTCTCCAGAGCCTTCCCACGCCGAGCTCACGGTTGTCGGGTCCCTTCAAGGATGGCCAGCGTCACTCGGTGTAGTTCCTCCGCGCCCCCGAAGTCGATTTCGATCTTGCCGTTCCGTCCGTTCCCATGGATCCGGACCCGCGTCTGGAGGTGCGCTTCCAGGCTCGAGATCAGATCGCTGAGGTTGGGGTCCACGCGGTGCCCGCGCGGCTTTCGGGCCTTGCGCTGTGCAGACGGGTCGGCGAGGTCGCGCGCCGCTTCCTCCGCTGCCCGCACAGAGAGCCCCTCTCCCACGATGCGCTCTCGGAGGTGCTTGCGACGCTCGGGGTTCCCCAGCGACAGCAAAGCCTTCGCGTGCCCCATCGTCAGCACACCCGCTTCGACGTCGTGCTGCAGGGAACCGGGTAGTTCGAGCAGGCGAAGATGATTCGCCACCGTCGATCGCTCGAGTCCGACCCGTTGGCCGACCTGCTCTTGCGTCATTCCGCCGTTGCACAGTTCGCGGAACGCGAGGGCAAGTTCCATCGGGTTCAGGTCCTGGCGCTGCACGTTCTCGACGAGGGCCACCTCGAGAAGCGCGTCCGGCGCAATGTCCTGGACCGTCGCAGGGATGGTCTTGCGACCCGAACGCTTCGACGCACGCCAGCGCCGTTCACCGACGACAAGTTCGTACTTGTCCGGTGTTCCGTCGGTGGCGCGGCGCACGACGACGGGCTGCAACACGCCGTGGCGCCGGATCGAGTCCGCGAGTGCCGCGAGTTCGTTTTCGTCGAACAAACGACGCGGCTGGTCCGGGTTGGGAATGATCGCGTCGATCGGCAACTCGGGGGCCACCGTCGGTGCGGCGGCCGGGGACCGGGCGGCAAGAGGCGCTGCGCGCGCGTCGTCCGGCGGAAGAGAGGGCGCGGGGGCGCTGCTTTCCGTCGGTGCACTCGGCAGCAATGCGCCGAGTCCGCGACCAAGGGCGTTGCGTCGTTGGGCCATCAGGAATCTCCAGGTTCGGCCGCGGGCGAGGGTTCACCCGGGATGGGGAGGAAGGGCGGTTTGCGCGTCGGCCGCGCGTGCTTCTTCAACAACTCGGCGGCGAGTTCGAGGTAGGCGACCGCGCCCCGCGACTGCACGTCGTAGAGCAAGATCGGCTTGCCGTGACTCGGGGCTTCGCTGAGGCGGACGTTGCGCGGGATCACGGTCTCGAAAACGCCGTCCCCCCCGGTCCCGAAATGGCCGCGGACTTCGTCTTCGACCTGGCGACTCAGGTTGGCCCGCCGGTCGACCATGGTCAGGACGATTCCCTCGGTGGTGATCTCGGCATTCCACGCCGCGCGGACCCGGCCCACCGTATCGATGAGTCGGGCGAGGCCTTCCAGCGCGTAATACTCGCACTGTAGTGGAATCAACACGGAGTCGGCCGCTGCGAGCGCGTTTAACGTCAGCATGCCCAGCGAGGGTGGGCAATCGATGATGATGAAGTCGTAATCGGCCCGCGCATCCGCCAGGGCCCGCCCAAGTTGCTGCTCGCGGTCCTCCACGGTGACGAGCTCGATCTCGGCGCCAGAAAGGTCCGGGCCCGCCGCAAGAACGTGCAGGTGGCTGAGTTCGGTGGGAAGGGTGGCTGCTCGGAGCGCCGCGTCCCCGCATAGGACGTCATAGAGCTGCTGCTCGGGGTCGACGATGCCGAACGCGCTCGTCGCGTTGGCCTGCGGATCGAGGTCGACCAGGAGCGTCGCGCGTTCGCTGGCAGCGAGGGATGCCGCCAGATTGACGGCCGTCGTCGTCTTGCCGACGCCACCCTTCTGGTTCACGACCGCAATGATGCGTGCGTCTTGCGGAGACTGGTCGCCTTCGGTCATCCGCTCCCCCCTTGCGTGCTGGCGCCCGAGGCCGTCATGGGCCGAAGAGGCTGCGCGTACACGCGAATTTCCGTCACCGGCGTTGTAACACGGCTCTGTGGAACGTTCCACGGGGAACATCACGTTCCAGCGAGAATGTTCCCCGTGGAACGTGCGCCTGGATGGTGTGCGAATGCGCTTCGAGTGCCTCGCCGCTGCGCTTTCAAGGCACACGGCGCGGACAGGGGCTCTCAGCCGTCCAGAATCAGGACTTCCCGGCGCTTTCCGCCCAATGCGTACGGCACCGCTCTCGTCCCGGACGGGAGCGCAGCCCCATCCGCCGTACGCAGGCCAATCGCGCGGCCGCCGGGTGCCAGCAGCGGCTGCGCGATCTCCAGCCATTCTGCGGCAGGCCAGACCGCGCGCGAGATCGCGCAATCGAAAGCGGTTCCCGCCAGCTTCAGGTCCTCGACGCGCCCCCGCACGCACTCGAGTTGCGCAGAACCCGCCAGGTCTCGCCGCACCTGGTTCAAGAAAGCGTGCCGCTTCTGGATCGGCTCGAGCAGGGTCCAATGGCTATCGGGCCGCAGGACGGCCAGGACCACACCGGGTAAGCCGCCACCGGATCCGACATCGATCCCGCGAAAGGGTCCATCCGGGAGGTGCGGCAGGATGGGCAGGGCATCCGAGAAGTGTTCGTCCACAAGAACCGCCGCATTGCCGGCGCCCGTCAGGTTCACGCGCGCCCCCCACTCCAGAAACCGGCGCCCATAGAGCAACAGCCCGCGTCCACTGGCAGACGGGACGGTCTGATCCGGGTCCATTCCGAGTTCGGTTGCGGCGGTGCGGAGGCGGGCCAGCACCCACGTCTCGGACAACGACGATTCTTCGGCCATCGTCACCCCATAGCCTGGAACGAAGACGCCCGCGATGCCGTTCGGCAACGCGGGCGTTCTCGGTCTTGAGTTGGCCGAGGTTCCCCGTGGAACATGGCCAAAGCGCGTCGGATCAGTCCCGATCCGACGCTTGCTCGTTCGCGGCCTGCGCCTCGTCCCATTCGGCTGCGCCTTCGGGGACGACGAGGACCTGGCGGTAGCCGCCCTCACCGATGCTCATCGTCGCGACGCCCTCGGCATCGCGCAGAGCGACGTGGATGTCGCGGCGATCCTTGCCGTTCATGGGGTCCAGCGCCACGGAGCGCCCGGTGTCCGAAGCCCGCTTGGCGGCCCGTTCGGCAACGCGTGCGAGGAACTCTTCGCGCTTCTCACGGTCGCCTTCGACGTCGATCACCACGCGGAGGGGATCTTCGGAGAGTGCGCCGGCTGCCTGGTTTGCCAGCAGCTGGATCGCTTCCGGCGCGCGGGCGTCGCCCGTCGTCAGCGCAGCTGCGGCCTCGCCCGAGAGCTGGAAGGCCTCGAACTTCTCGTCCGCCTGGCGGCTGATCTCGAACGGACCCACGTCCATGCGCTCGATCACGCCCAGGATGAAGGCGCCGACTTCACCGATATCGCCGCTTGCCGTGCCCACCGACGGAGCGGAGGGCTCAACGGGAGCAGCCGCCACGGTCTCGCGTTCGCGTTCGCCGCGCCCGCCGCGCTCACTGCGCTCACGCCGGCCGCCGCGCTCTCCTCGATCTCCGCGCTCGCCACGGTCTCGCCCGCCGCGTCCACCGCGGTCGCCTCTGTCTCCACGATCTCCTCGATCGTTTCGCTCGCGGCCTCGGCCTCCGCGGTCACCACCACCCGAGTCAGATCGGGTCTGGCCGATCATATCGGTCGGCTGTGCCACCGCGACGATGCGGGAACCCATGCCGAAGACGCCCTCGAGGACGTTGATCGTCAGCTCGGAGGCATCTCGCCCGAAGTAGTTGACGGCGGCCTCCTTCGCATCATCGGGTCTGTCGCCGTAAAACTCTTTCGGCTCGCTCTTGGGGTCGTACATGAATGTCTCCAGGGTTCGAACAGCGGAGATTGCTTGTTCGTGTGGTGAAAAGGCTACGTGTCAGCCGCGTCAGTCGCTGCTGCGATTGGTCAGATATTGCTGTCCGATTCCGATCAGCGTGCTCACGAACCAGTAGAGCACCAGTCCGGAAGCAAATTGGTAGAAGAGGACGGTGAACATGATGGGCATCATCCAGAGCATCATGCGCGCCTGAGCCGGGTCCATCGCCGTCTGGGGCGCCAGCTTCTGCTGCAAGAACATCGCACCGCCCATCAGGAGCGGCAGCACGCGCACCGGAAGATCGATACCCGGAAGCGTGAAGAGGGATTCGGGCTGCGACAGGTCGGTCATCCAACCCACGAACGGTTGCTGGCGTAGCAGGATCGAACCCTGCAACGCGTAGTAGAAGCCAATGAAGATCGGCATCTGCAACAACATCGGGAAACAACCGGAGAACATCGAGAACGGTGACAGCCCGTGCCGCTTGTACACCGACATCATTTCTTCGCTCTGCTTCTGTCGATCGTCCGGGTACTTCTCCTGGACCTTCTTGATCTCGGGCTGCATCGCGCTGATGCGCTTCATCGACTTCATCTGGCGCGTCATCAGTGGCGCCATCAACACGCGAACCAGGATCGTGATCAGGATGATCGACACGCCGTAGTTCGGAACGAACTCATGCGCCGCCTGAAGCAGCCCACTGAAGAAGCGTGTCAGTAGCGGCACCCATCCCTTCAGGATGGCTTCGTCCAGGTTCGACCCGATCGCTTCGAGCCGGTCGTCCTCCTTCGGACCGACGTAGACCTTGAACTCGCGGTCGAGTCGCTGTCCTGGGGGGATGTCGCTGTCCTTGAAGCTGACCTGCACCAGGCCTTCCTGGCTCACTTCCACCGGGGAGAGCTGTGCGCGCGCCTCGGTCGGATTGCGCGGGATCAGTGCCGCCAGGAAGTAGCGCGAGTGCGCGCCCGCCCACTTCACGTTGGCCGGAAATAACATCGCGGTATCGCTACCGCTCCCACCAAACATGAACGACTCCGGCGGAACGACGACGAACGTCTCGAGATCTCCGTCGGTGTAGGCGCCAAGATTGAAGTCTCGGAAGTCGTCGCCAACGCCGGCTCGCGCGGGCCAGATCGTGTTGAAGTTCGGCTGGACGTGGCGGTCTGTTCCGTTCTCCACTTCGATGCGCAGCCGAAACAAGTATGTGTCGGGCTCGAACAGGTACGTCTTGCGAACCGTAATCCCTCGGAGCTCCCGCTCGAAGATCAGGGTGTTCGGATCCGGCTGGTTCGCGCGGTAGTCGAGCTTGGCGAGGTTCCCCAGGCCGAGTCCCTTCAGCGGCGTCGCCAATGCGACGTCCCACTTCTCACTCGTCGTTACCAGGTCGACGCGCGGGTTCCCTTCCGTGGTCGCGTCCGTGTACGTGTTGAGCGCGAAGCGCTCGAGACCGCCGCCCCGCGTGGTGAACACGGCTTCGTAGAGTTCGTTGCGGACCGTGATGCGCTCGGCAGGCGCCTGCGCGACGGGGGCCGCGTCGGGCGCACCGTCACTCAGGTCCGCTTGCGGCGTGACACGATCGAGTGTTGCGATCGGTTCGGGTGCACGGTCGACCGGCTCCGCCACGGCCGGCGGTGTTTCGGGCGCCGGCTGCACCGCGGGTTCGGGCGCAAAGAGTCCCTGCCACAGCACCAGGATGACCATCGACACGGCCATGAACAGCAGGAAGTTACGATCCATGGGATTCCCTGACTAAAGAAGGTTCGTGGGCAGGGGCGACCGGGGACACTTCGAGGGGCTGCGGAACGGGGTCGAAGCCACCGGGTTGCCACGGGTGGCAGCGTCCGATTCGCCGCGCCGCGAGCGCCGCTCCCCGCCAAGGTCCGTGCAAGCGCACCGCTTCGATCGCATAGGCCGAACACGTCGGGCGGTACCGGCATGACGGGCCCAGGATCGGCGACAAGCCCACGCGGTAGACTTGGATCAAGAGCACCAGGACCCACCCAAGGGCCCGGTTCGCCATCTCGAATAGTCCTGAAGCTGTATGAACGCCGTTCATTTCGCCACCAAGGCAGACAATTCCGCCGCGATCGCCTTCTGGCTGAGGTCTGCCGACCCGGAACGCGCGATCACCACGAAGTCTTCGCCCGCCTGGCTCAAGGCATCACGATGTGTGCGAAACCACTCGCGAACCCGGCGTTTCACGCGGTTGCGGGCCACGGCGTTCCCGACGCGTTTGCTGACGACGAGACCAAGACAAGGACGCGTCGTGTCGCGTCCCGGAGCACGCTGGGCCACGAAATGACGGCCAGCCGAGCGTGAGCCTGTCCGGTTTACCCGACGGTAGTCCTTGCTGCTGCGGAGTCTGTCGACTCTACGCAGCCGCTGGTGTGCGGCAGCCTTGGTCACGTCGGCATCCTGCTGCGCCCCAAACCCGGGGGAAGCGGACGCATGAGCACGGCCGAAAAACGGCCGCGCGCGGGGCTACTTGGAGCCGACGGTCGCTGCGAGACGCTTGCGGCCCTTGGCCCGGCGCCGATTGATGATCGCCCGCCCGCTCTTGGTCTTCATGCGGGCACGGAAGCCGTGAGAACGCTTCCGCTTGATACGGCTCGGCTGGTAGGTTCGCTTCATGGTGGAGGTTCCAATGGCCGGCGAGGGAAGGAGAAGTTTGCCGGCATGCGCCAGGCGAGGGAGTCCCGGCGAGCGCGCGACGTTACCGGCGGACCGCCCAGACTGTCAAGCCGCGAAGGCCGCGATTCTGCTGGAGATCGGGCCGCTTCGAGGCTTTCCCGCCCGACGGAAAGTGGGCGATTCTCGCCTCGTTTTGGCGGGTTGAGTGGTAGACTCGCGCTCGATGGGGTCCGCGAGCGCGCTAGCCGACGCAGCACCCTGTAACCCGACAGGAACCGCCCTCAACGAATTCGCGTACTTGGAGTCGTTTTGTCGGATAGCGGGCTCTATGACTCCTATTACTGTTATTCAAATTTCCAGAAGAGGAAGAGCGCATGAAGTTGACGATCGACAAAAGTGATCTGCAACGGGGTCTCGCCCGCCTCCAGGCGATCGTCGAGAAACGGAACTCCATGCCCATTCTGGCCAACGTCTTGCTGACTGCGAGTGGGAAGGGAGATTCGGGTTCGCTCGAACTTGCCGCCACCGATCTCGAAGTCGGCATCCGCGGAAACCAGAACGCCAAGGTCGAAAAGACCGGAGCCGTGACGGTTTCAGCTCGGAAACTCTACGACATCGTGCGTGAACTCCCCGATGAAGTCGTTCAACTCCAGGCCACCGCGAACAACTACCTCGAGCTCCGCTGCGGACGCGCGCGTTTCTCGCTCGCAGGGACAGATGCCGAGGAGTACCCCAGCCTTCCGGATTTCTCGCCGGAACGTCTCGTCACGCTCCAGTCCGCAGTCCTGTCGCAAATGATCGAACGCACCATGTACGCGGCCTCGGTCGATGAGACCCGGTACAACCTCAACGGCGTGTACTTCGAAGTCACCGAGGAGACCGGGAAGATCCGGCTCGTCGCGACAGACGGTCATCGCCTTGCGCTCGTTGATCGCTCCGTCGGTGACAACATTGCGGGCCTGGCTTCGGGCGTGATCATCCCGCGCAAGGGCCTCGCTGAACTCAAGAGGCTTGTGGACGACGAAGAATCCGAAGAGATCGAGCTGGGCTTCGAAGGCTCGAGTGGTCTCGCGCGCAAAGGTGGCGTCACGCTCGTCATGCGCCTCATCGAAGGCGAATTCCCGAACTACCACCAGGTCATCCCCAAGGACGCTGATATCAAGCTGACGCTCCCGGCAGAGCCGCTGATCCGTGCCCTGCGTCGCGTCGCACTCCTGTCCGCGGAGCGCAGCCGCGCAGTGAAGGTCGATCTCGCCGATGGCAAGATGACGATCTCGTCCTCGAACCCCGACCTGGGCGAGGCCCAGGAAGAAGTCGATGTCGATTTCCACGCCGATCCCATCTCGATCGGGTTCAACGCCAAGTACCTGCTCGAGTGTCTGTCGGCACTCGGGACCAAGGAAGTCCAGCTCGCGTTGAAGGACGGAAACTCACCCGCCGAATTGCGTCCCACCGACGATCACGACAGCCTCGCCGTGGTCATGCCGATGCGGCTCTAGGGGCTCGGCTTCGAGCCGTCGCAACTGCGTCCTTCAGAGGCGGCCATAATCGCGTCCAAGTGATTGGAAAAGCTGGCGCTTTTCACTGATTCGCGGCCTTTCGGGAAACGCCCCATTCGGGTACTCTCCGCACGCCTTCCGGGACGATCCCCACCCCCGGAACGAGCCTCCGCGACAGCGGTTTCTCCAACGGTTCCGCTGCGCTCAAACAGGATTTCGGTGAGCTACGACGCCAGTTCGATCGAGGTGCTTGAAGGCCTCGACCCGGTCCGGAAACGGCCGGCCATGTACATCGGGACCACAGGTCCGGACGGTCTGCACCACCTGGTGTACGAGGTCGTGGACAACTCCATCGACGAAGCCCTTGCGGGTTATGCGACGGAAATCCTCGTGACGATCCACGAGGGAAACTCCGTCTCCGTTGTCGATGACGGGCGTGGCATTCCCACCGGCATGCATGCGAATGAGAACCGCTCCGCGGCCGAGGTCGTGCTCACGACACTCCATGCCGGCGGAAAGTTCAACGAGTCGAGCTACAAGGTTTCCGGCGGCCTCCACGGTGTCGGTATCTCGGTGGTGAACGCACTCAGCGAAACCCTGCAGCTCGAGATCAAGCGCGAGGGCAAGGTTCACACCCAATCCTATGCGCGTGGGGAACCGACCAGCGCGTTCGAAGTCGTGGGTTCGACCGAGGCGACAGGAACCAAGGTCACCTTCCAGCCCGACGCCGAGATCTTTCAGTCGACCGAGTACTCGTTCGATGTGCTGTCGCAGCGCCTCCGCGAACTAGCCTTCCTGAACGCCGGGATCCGGATTGTCATCAAGGACGAGCGCACGGGGAAGGAGCACGACTTCTGCTTCGAAGGCGGCATCGTTTCCTTCGTCGAGCACCTGGCGCGAACGCAACAGCCCCTCCATACGCCGCCGATCTTCATCACCGGTGAGCGCGCGATCGAAGGGGCCGTTTCCAAGACGCCCGTCACGATCGAGATCGCGATGCAATACAACGAGTCGTACACGGAGAACGTGTTCTCGTTCGCGAACAACATCAACACGATCGAAGGTGGAACCCACCTGATCGGATTCCGCACGGCGCTGACCCGAACGCTGAACCGGCACATCGTGCAGCATGCGAAGGCGAATAACAGCAAGGGTGCGCCGGAGAGCATCTCGGGCGAGGACGTGCGCGAAGGCCTGACGGCCGTGATCAGCGTGAAGCTCCCGCAGCCCGAGTTCGAGGGACAGACCAAGACGAAGCTCGGTACGAGTGAAGTCCGTGGCCTCGTTGAAGGCTTGCTCTACGAGCAACTGCTCGAGCATCTCGAAGAGAACCCCGCGACGGCCAAGGCCATCATGGGCAAGGTCGTGGATACCGCGCGTGCGCGCGCCGCGGCCCGGAAGGCCAAGGATCTCGCACGCCGGAAGGGCGCGCTCTCGGACAACGCGCTGCCCGGAAAGTTGGCCGACTGCCAGGAGCGCGACCCCGCGCGAAGCGAACTGTTCATCGTCGAGGGCGTGTCTGCAGGCGGCACCGCGAAGCAGGGACGCGACCGGGAGTTCCAGGCCATCCTGCCACTCAAGGGCAAGATCCTGAACGTCGAGCGTGCGCGCCTCGACCGGATCCTGGGCAACCTCGAGATCCAGGCCCTCACAGCCGCAATGGGCTGCGGCATCGGCGAAGACTTCGACGCCGAGAAGGCCCGCTACCACAAGGTCATCATCATGACCGACGCGGATGTGGACGGTTCACACATCCGCATCCTCATCCTGACGTTCTTCTACCGCCAGATGCGCGACCTGATCGACCGTGGCTACGTCTACATCGCCCAGTCGCCGCTCTTCAAGGTCAAGAAGGGTCGAAGCGAACGTTATGTGAAGGACGAAGCGGCCCTCCAGGAATACCTGTTGGATCTGGCGCTTGGAAACGTCCAGATCGAAGCGGCCGATGGAAGTTTCCTGTCAGAGGATGCGGCCCGACGCGTCCTCGAGACAGCGGCCGACTATCGCGGCGCGATCGAGCAGATGTCCCATCGTCGCCTCGACTCTCGCGTGGTCGATGCGGCGATCCAGACGGCGTTGCTCGACCCTGAAATCTTCCGCAGCCAGGAGCGCCTCCAGACGGAACTGCTGCCGGCTGTCCTCCAGAAGCTCGAAGTCCTGTACCCCGAAGTCACGAGCGCCATGTTCAACGTCGAAGAAGACGCGGAACGAGACGGCTTCAAGTTGATCGCGGTCACCCGGAAGTCGGGCGTCGCGACGCGCACCGTGTTCGACGCCGCGTTCCTTACGAGCCCCGATATCGTCCGCGCCATCGGCATTGCGGATGCCATCGCGCTCGAAGGCGAAGCGCCCTATCGCGTGCACACCGGCAGCGCTCGCGTCGAAGCGCCGGTGCAACCCGATCCCGAAGTCGCGACCGAAGACACGAACGCGGCAGAAGAGACGGAAGAAGAAGAAGTCTTCGAACGCGTCGTGCAGCCGCCGGCCGACGATGGCCGCCTGCAGAGTGCTGTTCGTCTCCTGGACGAAGTCCTCAAGCTCGGAGAGAAGGGCCTCTCCATCCAGCGCTACAAGGGCCTTGGAGAGATGAACCCGGAGCAACTGGCCGATACCACGATGAACCCGGAGAGTCGCACGCTCCTGCAGGTGAAGGTCGAAGACGCCGTCGAGGCGCACGAAGTCTTCTCGACCCTGATGGGTGACGAAGTTGAACCCCGCCGCCTCTTCATCGAAGAGAACGCGCTCAAGGTGCAGAACCTCGATATCTGATGTCTGAAGAAGAGATCGAAACCCAGGACGACGCAGCCGCGGAAGCCGACGGATCGGGCGGAACCCCGCCCGACGTCCCCGCTGGCAGTGGTGGCGGCGGGGACAGTGACGACCCGCGCAACCAATCCATCCCGATCAATATCGAGGATGAGGTTCGCTCGTCGTTCCTCGACTACTCGATGTCGGTCATCGTGCAGCGCGCGTTGCCCGACGTGCGCGACGGCCTCAAGCCCGTCCACCGCCGCATCCTGTACGCGATGCACGACGAAGGCCTCCAGCCCAACCGTCCGTTCTCCAAGAGCGCCGGTGTCGTGGGCGAGGTCATCAAGCACTACCACCCGCACGGCGACCAATCGATCTATGACGCGATGGTGCGCATGGCCCAGGAGTGGTCCCTCCGTTATCCGCTCGTCAACGGCCAGGGCAACTTCGGTTCGATCGACGGCGACCCGCCGGCTGCGTACCGGTACACCGAAGCGCGCCTCATGGCGCTCACCACGGAGATGCTGCGCGACATCGATCGCGAGACCGTGGATTTCCAGCCGAACTTCGACGGCAACCAGATGGAGCCGACGGTCCTTCCCGCGCGGTTCCCGAACCTCCTGCTGAATGGCTCCCAGGGGATCGCTGTCGGCATGGCCACGAACGTGCCGCCACATAACCTCCGAGAACTCACGGCAGCCGTCCATATCGTCGCTGAGAACCCGAACTGCTCGGTCGACGACATCCTGAACGTCATGCCGGGGCCGGACTTCCCCACAGGCGCCCTGATTTGTGGCACCGACGGTATCCGCAAGGCCTACATGACCGGTCGCGGCCAGATCACCTGCCGTGCTCGCGCCGAGTTCGAGACTGCCAAGAAGGGCTTCGAGCGCATCGTGCTCAGCGAAATTCCGTACATGGTCAACAAGGCGACGCTGGTCGAGCGCATCGCAGACCTGGTGCGCGAGGGCAAGATCGAAGGCGTCTCGGACTTGCGCGACGAGAGCGATCGCCGCGGTATCCGTGTGGTTGTCGACCTCAAGAAGGACGCAGCCGGCGAAGTCATCCTGAACCAGCTGTTCAAGTTGACGCCGATGCAGACGACTTTCGGTGCCAACATGCTGGCGCTGGTGGGCGGCCGACCGAAGGTCCTGCCGATCATCGACTCGATCCAGCACTTCCTGGACTTCCGCCGCGAAGTGATTGCGCGACGCGCGGCCTACGACCTCGCCCAGGCCGAGGCGCGCGCGCATATCCTGGAAGGCTTTGCGATCGCGCTCGATCACCTGGACGAGGTGATTGCGATCATTCGCGGTGCGGCCGATACGCCGACCGCGCGCGCCGAACTGATGACGCGCTTCGATCTCTCCGAGCGCCAGGCCCAGGCCATCCTCGAGATGCGCTTGCGCAGCCTCACGGCGATGGAACGGCAGCGGGTTCTCGACGAACTGGCCGAGCTGCAGGCCAAGATCGCCGAACTGAAGGCACTCCTCGCCAGCGACGCCATGATCCTGGAGGTCATCCTCGAAGAACTCGACGAGATCACCGAAAAGCACGGCGACGAACGTCGCAGCGAGATCACGGGCCCCGTCGAGAACATCGACAACGAAGACCTCATCGTCGAAGAAGACATGGTCGTGACAGTGTCGCACCAGGGTTATGTGAAGCGAAACCCGGTGACCCAGTACCGAGCACAGCGGCGCGGCGGCAAGGGTCTGAAGGGCATGAACACGAAGGAAGAGGACTTCGTCGCGAACCTCTTCGTCGCCTCGACCCACGCCACCATCCTGTTCTTCACCAACCGCGGGCGCATCCATTGGAAGAAGGTCTGGGAACTGCCCCAGATGGGCCGCGCCGCGCGCGGCAAGGCGCTGGTGAACATCCTGCAATTGAAGGAAGGCGAGCGCGTCCAGGCAACGCTTTCCGTCCGCAGCTTCGAAGAAGCCGCCAACGACTTCCTGGTTCTGGCCACGCGCAAGGGCACGATCAAGAAGACGTCCGTGCTGCAGTACTCGAACCCGCGGCGCGGTGGCATCATCGCCATCAACCTGGCGGATGACGACGAATTGATTGGTGCGCGCCGGACGAACGGCTCGAACGAGATCATCCTTGCCTCGAAGAAGGGCAAGGCCATCCGCTTCCCCGAAGACCAGGCACGGGCGATGGGTCGCAGTGCCGCCGGTGTGCGCGGGATGAACCTCTCGGCCGACGACGAACTCGTCGGCATGGAAGTGCTGTCGCCGGGTGCGACCGTGCTGACCGTGACCGAGAAGGGTTACGGCAAGCGCACGCCGCTGGGCGAGTACCGGGTCCAGAGCCGCGGCGGCAAGGGCATCATCACCATCAAGACGACGGACCGGAATGGTGACGTCGTGGGCATCGCCCAGGTGGTGGACGACGACGAAGTCATGCTCATTACCGACCAGGGCAAGGTGCTGCGCTGCAAGGTCAGCGGCATCTCGACGATGGGCCGCGCGACCCAGGGTGTCCGCATCATGAACCGTGGCGCCGAAGAGGTGCTCGTCTCGATGGCGCGCCTGGCCGACGACGACGCTGGCGCCGAACGCGAGCCGTAGGCTCGCGTAATTCGGCGGGGTCGAGAACGCGCGGCGCATAGCGGTGTGCGGGAGTCGACCTCAGGGTAGGGCCACCAAGGTGTGCATGGGCTCCCTGGCGTTCTCTCTGCGCGGGAGCGCGGCCGGCTTCGGGATTCCCGTCCTCCTCGGGCGGGGATCGGCGTACGATGGTGTCATGAAGACATTGGGAATTGTTGTGGGCATCGTGCTGGCGCTCGGTATCGCCGGGCACGTTTCGGGGAACCAACCTGACCGCGACGCGGTCGCCGCCGCGAGCGAAGAGCTTGGGATTGCGTTCGGACGGCAGCGCATCGACGTGGGCGAGGTCACGCTCAACGTCGTGTTCGCGGGGCCCGCAGACGGGGCGCCCGTCGTCCTGTTGCATGGCTTCCCCGAGTTCTGGTACGCGTGGCGCGGGCCCGCAGCCGTGCTCGCGCGCGCGGGTTTCCGCGTGATCGTGCCCGACCAGCGCGGCTACAACCGTTCCGACAAACCGGCCGGCACCGAGAACTATCATCTGCGCCACCTGGTGCGCGACATCGAAGGGCTGGCCGACGCACTCGGCTACGAGCGCATCTCGATCGGCTGCCAGGACATGGGCAGCGGGGTCGGTTGGCGGTTCCTGATGGAACACCCGGACCGGGTGGATCGCTTCGCCGTGGTCAACGCCGGGCACCCCGTGGCCTGGCGAACACTCGGCGATGGCGTGGAATCCGACATCAGCTGGTACCGCACCTTCATCCAACTCCCTTGGATCCCGGGTTTCGCCGCACGCGTGAACAACTGGGCGTTGCTGGCGAATAGCCTGCGCGACACCTCCGCGCCGGGTGCGTTCGGCGAAGAAGAGATGGACCAACTTCGCAGCGCGTGGGACCGCGATGGCGCCATTCATACAATGGGCGACTGGTACCGCGCGGATTTCTGGGATTGGGAGCGGAGTGACGAGGAAGCCCGCATTGATCGTCCGGTGCTCATCCTGCTCTCGGAATACGACGCCTTCATTCCACCCGACGCCGCCCATGCGACGCGGGACTGGGCCGACGAGTTCACGCTCATCGAACTGGGTTCGGGCTCCCACTGGGTCACCGCAGAGGAGCCAGAGCGCATCGGAGACCTCCTGACGGCGTTCTTTGGCTCAGTGAACGGCGATCACCTCCAGAATGATGAGAAACCCACCCAGATTTCTGTTTCCGAAGAGTAGGCTGGCCGGAAGCCCTGGGAGGACGACCAATGGCACCGATCTGTCGAATCAGCTTCCTGGTCTTCGCGGCCTGCTGGATGGCTTCCAGCGCGAACGCGGTACCGATCACCTGGACCTTCGGAGGGACGGTTGATTCGTCGGCCGCGCTCGGGTCGGGCGCCGCGACCACGGCGACCACCTTCACGGGCAGCTTGTCGTTCGAAAGCACGACGCCTGACGCACAGCCCGGGAACACGGCCGAAGGCTGGTATGACGCGGGCGCACTGACGGCGACACTCCAGATTGGCTCCGATACGATCGCGTTGGACCTGACCACCTTCCGGGTCCTGGACGATGCCTTCGTGGTCTCGTTGACCCTCGACGGATTCGCGGCCACCGCTGGCAGCGGTTCCATCAACGGGGTCCCCGGAAACGCCCAGTTCATCCTTCAGGTGGGCACGACCGACCTGTCTTTCTGGTCGAGCGATGCGATTCCGGCCTCGCCGCCGGGGATCGGACCGTTAGGCGTGCAGGGGCTGTTGCTCGCGACCCTCATCGACGGTTCGGGCAACGGCTACAACATCTCCGGGACCCTGACGACGGTGGCGCTTCCGGAGCCGGCCACCGGGTGGCTGCTCGGCGCGACGCTCCTCGCAGGAGCCTTGTATCGGCGCCGTGGCGACTAGCCCGGCGCCCGAACTTGCGGCCGACTGCCCGGGGGAGCCCGGCAAGGTCGCGCCCGTCGTAGACCGCAACCGCTGCGAGGGCAAAGAGGATTGCGTCGTGGTCTGCCCCTACGACGTCTTCGAGATGGGAACGTTGACCAGGAGCGAGAAGGCCGAC
>JAJDAQ010000146.1 GCA_029261815.1 Deltaproteobacteria bacterium | reverse complement strand
GAACTCGCGGAGCGCCTCCAAAGTCTCGGTGACGGTGAGAGCCCGATCCCCGGCGCCGAGCATCGCCAACGTCACCAGCGAGATCGGGGTGATGGGGGTCGCGCGGTTTATGCGGACCGCTACCTCAAAGGCGAGTTTCTGAACCTCGAGATTGGAATCCTCGGGATCGGGCTCATGGCCGGGTTCATACCTCTGCACCGCCGACGCAACGCTGACGGGCTCGCCGAAGTTGAGGTATATCCGACCGTAACGGCGCCGCATCGTCCTCAGTACCCGCACCAGCCACCCAAACGACTCCTTCTCCTTGGCTCCCCCGCGCTGTTCCGCGGCGTATGGCCCCACGTCCTGGATCTGGTCATAAGCGATCGATGTGGGGATCAGATACACGTCGTCGCAGGATCCGCGCTGCCACGAGTCCACGACGTACGACAGCAACCCGTACTTGGGGGCTCGCATCTTTCCGACACGGCTCCGACCACCCTCCATGTACCACTCGAGCGGGAATCGCTTCTCGATCAGGTGGTCGATGTAGTGGCGCAAGACGGCCTTGTAGACCTTGGCGTCCTTGAACGAGCGCCGGATGAAGAAGACACCGCTGCGCCTGACGAGGGGCCCCAACGGGAAGAAGTTCATGTTGATGCCGCCGGCCGTGTGGTTCGGAGGCAGGCCGTTCTGATGCAGCACGGTCTGGAGCACACCATGGTCGAGGTTCGACTTGTGGGTCGGCAGGAACACGACCGGGTGCTGTTGGGCGATCCCGCGAATCCGGTCGAGCTCACTCTTCTCGTAGTGGAGAACGTCGCCATAGCCGCGGGTGTAGAGCACGCGCCAGAGTTGGACGACGAGGTCGATCACGAACGGCGAATGTGTCGCTGCGATCTCCTTCAGACATTTCGCAGCTTCGGCTCGAACGTCGTCCTCGCTTCTGCCCAGCTCCCGCGCCAGGCCCGCGATTTCTCCTCGAAACGAGGGGCGCTGAAGGATGCTCTCGTGCACGAAGCGCGGGACCTTGTAGCGAGCGCCGCGCATGCGGCGTTCCGCACGGTCCAGGGCCAGCGCGGCCTGCTGCGAAACGAACTCGGCCAACCCGACGGTGTGCCCTGCGTCGGACGTCGCGTTGCGTTGCCAGCGCTCGCGGAGCTCCGACGCGGGGGCCGGTTCCGCGCAGACGATGCGACAGCGCTCCGGTTCCCGCTGGCGAATCCAGCGGGAACGCAGCGGCCCGGGATCGCGCGGGTCGCCGAGCTTCAATAGGTCCGATAGCCGAGCCGTCCGTTCGCCATCGTGCTCGCGCGCCAGCCAGGCGACGCGAAGCGGTGCTAGCAGCGGGTCGTCGCCCGCAGCGAGGGCAGCATCGAGGGCCGGGTCGAGTCGTCCACGGCGACGCCGCGAGGCGGGGAGTTCCAGGGTCTGGATCGCGAGGTCTCCGCCGGGCGGCCGGTTCTCGGCGATCCAGTCCTGGAGCAGGCGCTTTTCAAGGCCACTGGCCGCATCGATCAGGAATAGGACCCGTTCCGAATCCGCGGACGGGAAGGTCGGCGGGACCGGAGCGGCTTCGAGGTGGGCCATTTGATGATTCTATCCCGGCTACGCGCCGACGGGGCCAGAAGCTTCCGCCTACCGGGCCGCGGCTCGCTCCATGACGAGCGTGACGAACGCGCGTACACCGATGGGCAGCGCGTCCTCATCCACCAGGAAATGGGGCGAGTGGTTGGGGGCGGCATCCGATGCCGCCAGGTCCGGCGCGCGCACACCGAGTTGGAAGTAGAGAGACGGGACCTCTCGCGCGAAGAACGAGAAGTCCTCGGCGCCGGTGCGCGGAAGGGGTGTGATGACCGAAGCGCCGGGGATCGTTGCGAGGAGGGAGCGACTCCGCTCGGTCAGTGCGGGGTCGTTGTAGGTCACGGGGTATCCGTCCGGGATCTCGACGCTGACTTCGGCGCCCGCACTTTCGCCGATCTTGATCGCCGTGCGTCGGACGCGCGCGAAGAGGTCATCGCGCTGAGCCGGGTCGAGGTGGCGGATCGTACCCAACAACGTGACTTCGTCCGGTATGATGTTATGTCGGATTCCGCCTTCGACGACGCCGATCGACACGACCGTCGGCAAGCGGGCGTCCATCTGGCGCCCCGGGATGGCCTGGAGCGCCAGGACGATTCGAGACGCGACCGCGATCGGGTCGACGCCCAGCCACGGATAGGCCGCGTGGGTCTGTCTTCCGCGAACGGAGATTTCGAGACGATTCGATCCTGCCATCGTGCCTCCCGAGAGGATGGCGATTTCGCCAGTCTCGTGTTGGGGGACCACGTGCAGCCCGAAGGCCGCGTCGGGCTTCGGGTCGTTGAAGACGCCTTCTTCCAGCATTCGCTTGGCGCCGCCACGTTCGCCCGCGGGTGCCCCTTCCTCTGCCGGCTGGAATACGAAGAGAACCGTTCCCGGCACCTCGCTGCGTCGTTGGCTCAGCACCTGGGCGGCGCCCAGGAGCATGGCCACATGCGCGTCGTGCCCGCAGGCATGCATCACTCCGACGTCGTTCCCGCGGTAGGTCGTTCGAACCGTCGAAGCGAAGGGAAGACCGGTCTGCTCGGTGACGGGCAGCGCATCCATGTCCGCACGAAGGGCCACCGTCGGTCCCGGCAGCCCGCCCCGCAACACACCGACGACGCCCGTGAGTGCGATCCCCGTGCGGACCTCCAGCCCCATCTGGGTCAGGGCGTCCGCGACGACTCCGGCGGTGCGGACTTCGCGATTGCCGAGTTCCGGGTGCGCATGGATGTCACGTCGCCAGGCGATGACGGGTGCCGTGACCGAGGAGATCGCCGAATCGAGGTCGTCATCGGCGGCGACTTCGGTCGCGGTCACGGCGTGGCCGAGCACGACCAGGCCGAGGGCAAGGAAGTAGCCGACTCGCGAGAAAATGCGCTTCATGGGATCTCCAGATTCAAGGCACGGGCCCGGGTGTTTTGCGGTGTCCAGGGTACCCTCCGCGCCCGCGTGGTGGGACCATGTCCCCGACCCCGTCGAAAGGAACGTTCCGATGTCATCCCCCCGCGGCCTGGCGGAAGCTGTTGTGATCGGTCTCGCGGGCCTGCTCTGGATCGCCCTGGCCAGCCACCAAGGCGTTGTCGTGTTTCTCCTCGGAGCGATGCCGGGCGCGCTCATGTTGACGGCCGGCGTCGCCACCTGCTTCCAACCCACCGAGCCGGGCCCACGTTATCTCGGCGCTCTGGGCGCGGTTCTCGGGATCCTCGTGTGGCTTCCAGTGGCGGTCCTGGTGGGCTTCGGGCCAGCCTTGTGGCTGGCCCTCGCAGTGGTTGTGGCATTCGTCGCCGAGGGCCGAATGGCCGTTTCCGTGGTCGAAGCCACGGCGGATGTTCCGCCGGCACCGGAAGGCGTGCGACCGGCCGCCGAAGCCGCGCTGGACGATGCTGTGCTCGCGTTGATGGTCCGCAGCCTGCCCGCGCCCCAGCCGGGCGACGCGGAACGTTCCGTGCACGAGGTCGAAGCCGCGCTGGGTTTGTATTCCGATCGGGGGTGGCTCACGGACGTGGCTTCCTTCCACGTCGATCCGCCCGAAATGGGCGCGCCGACGTCGGCCGGCCGCGCCTCGTTCCGCGGGATGGACTACAGACACTTCCGCTTCGAGAGCGCATACGAACCGCACGCTGACGAGCCGGGCAGGGACCGCTGGCTCGGATACGCCGCGAACCGGACGGCACACGCCTGGGTGCTGGAACACGAAGGGCCGCCGCGTCCCTGGCTCGTCTGCATCCACGGCTACCAGATGGGTCTGCCCTGGATGGATCTGTCTGCGTTCGATGCGAAGAAGTGGCACCAGGAGCGCGGTCTGAATCTGCTCTTCCCCGTCCTGCCGTTGCACGGCCCGCGGATGCGGGGTCGGATCTCGGGGGAGGGATTCCTCGGCCTGGACTTCCTCGACACCGTGCACGCCGAGGCGCAGGCCATGTCCGACATCCGCCAACTCCTGGGTTGGGTCCGAGAACGCGAAGCCCCTGCCGTGGGTGTGTACGGGCTTTCGCTAGGCGGCTACACGACCGCGCTGCTGACCAGCCTCGAAGACGGGTTCGATTGCGCGGTGGCGGGTATTCCGGTGACCGACTTCGCCCGGACGGCCTGGCATCACGGGCATGCGCGTACGCTGATCGAGGCCACCGAGGCCGGCGTCGAGCGCGCGGCCGTCGAGGACGTGTTGCGCGTGATCTCTCCGCTGGCGCTGCCGTCACGGGTGCGACCGGAGCACCGCGCAATCTTCGGCGGGACAGCCGACCAGATCGTGCCCCCGATCCATGTTCGCGACCTCTGGCAGCACTGGGAGCAACCCGAGATCGCGTGGTACCCGGGCGCGCACCTCACGTTCATGTCTCATGCACACGTGGGACGCCTGGTGGCGCGCACACTTCGGGATGCCGGGGTCGCGGTCTAGCCTCTCGCCGCGGCGTCTACGCCTCGTCGACGAGGTGGACCGGATCCGCATCGAGGCCGGCGGCGACGCGGCAAACGGTCGCATAGGGCACCTGCTCATTCGCTTCTTCGATGCCCTCGAGCAGGTTGACCGTGATCGTCTCGCGCAGCCCGGATTCGCGCACGCTGACGTCGCCCATGTGTCGGACGAAGTCACGGCGGGAAAGTCCCACGTGGCGGCGCATCCGGCGGATGGCCATCCCATTGGGTGTCACGATCTGGTCGTCATCGAATGCGCTCACGATGGGAACCTACCGCGTCGGCTCAGCGACCGGCGTTCGCGTGGCGCTCCGCGAGGGCGGCCACGATCTCGGCGTGGCGCGCGCGGGTGATCGGGAAATTCCACGCAACGACCCCGGCCAGGGCCACGAAGCCAGCGGGAACGGCCGCGGTCAGGACCCGAATCGTGGTCAACGTCTGCTCGCTTTGACCGGTGACGCCCTCGCCACCGACGTAGCCCGTCAGTCCGAGCACCCAGAGTGCGATGGCGACCGCACTCGCTCCGCCGAGTTTGCGAAGGAACATGAAGAGTCCGAAATAGACGCCCTCGCGTCGTTGTCCGGTGTTGAGCTCATCTTCATCGACGACTTCACCGAGCATGGACCACGGGATCATGTCGGCCGCCGCATAACCGACGCCGCCGATCGCTGCACCGAGGAAGATCCAGAAGCGCGGCCAGTCGGGCTCGGCGAGCAGCAGCCCGGCTTGGGAGACGATCCAGGATGCGACGCCCATCAAGAAGATCATGTGCTTGTCGACGCGGCGCGCGACGGCGTTCCACATCGGCATCGCGAGCGCGACGCAGAGCAGGAATACGCCCAGCGTGATCGGGAAGTCTTCTGGGCGTCCCAGCCACCACGTGAAGTAGTAGAGGAACATCGTCGACGTCAGATCGATGGCGATCCGCCCGAGGATGTAGACGCCGGTCAGTCGGACGAACGCTGCGTGACGGACCAGGCTCTGGATGCTTTCGAGCAGAGAGGTGTCGGCGGCGGGTCCCTGAGTAGGCCGTTCGAAGGTCACGCGGTAGACAAAAGGCCAGACGGCCATGATCCACAGTCCGGCCAGGAGACCGGCCTGCTGGTAGCCGGCAGCGCCGCCACCGAAGTAACCCGCTAGAGGCTGGATCGCGGCGGCGGCAAGCAAGGCGCCGAAGATTGCGCCCACTGCGCGCCACGCGTTGAGCGAAGTGCGTTCGTCGTAGCTCCCGGTCATCTCCGGAATGATGGCGAGATAGGGCACCGCAACGACGGTCGTGCTGAGCGAGAACACGACGTAGAGCGCCATGTAGAAGTGAGCCGCAGACCGTTCGTCGAAGACGCTCGTATCCCACCAGAGCGCGGCGAAACTCAGGCCGAATGGCACCATCCCGATCAGGAAGAAGGGGCGCCGACGCCCCGCCTTCCAGGTCGTGCGGTCGGAGAAGCGGCCCATCAGTGGGTCGCTGATGGCGTCTGCGACACGCCCGACGAGCGGAACGAGCCCCGCGAGGCCGGCTGAGATCCCGGCGATATCCGTCAGGAAGAACGGATACACGAATAACATGGACGCCAGGCCCAGGTTGATCGTGTGGTCGCCCAGGGCATAGATCGCCTTGGTGCGGACCGGGAGGCGGGTCCCGCCGGACCCTGCGTTTTGGTTCATCGACCCCTCACCGCGCAGAGTCTATCGGAAGTCCGCGTGGTCCGAGCCGTGAACTGTCCTCACGGGTCAGTCTTGCTTGACCTTGATGCTGCCGCCGCTCGTGTGGGCTTCCAGGTCGCTCCCGCCACCGTTGAGTTCTACATCGACGCGGCTCTTGCTGACGCTGCCGTGAGCATGGAACTCGTCGTCGAGGTCCACCTGCCCGCCACTGGTCCGGGCACGCAAGTGGAAGCCCGCGCCCTTCGGGACCTCGATCTCGATGCTGCCGCCGGTCGTGCGGAGGTCGCCGGCCGGTTGACCCGAGAAGTCGACTTCGACGGAGCCGCCCGATGTCCGGGCAAAGACGGCTGACGCCGCTTTGCTGACCCGAATCGTGCCGCCCGATGTCTCGGCCTCGATCTCGCCGTGGACTTCCGATGCGCGGATGCTTCCGCCGCTGGTGCTGGCAAACAGATCGCCGTCGACCTCCTTGGCCTCGATCCGCCCTCCGCTGGTCTCGGCGGCGACATTCCCGTCGATCTGCTGGACCTCGATCCGCCCGCCGCTGGTGCGCGCCACGACGTGGCCGATCAGTTTCTGCACGTCGATGTTGCCGCCGCGGGTGTTCAGGTCCACGTGAAACTCCTGTGGCACACGGATGCGGATGCGCACACGCCCGCCACGACCGAAGCCGAAGAAGCCCTGGGGGCCAGCGCTTCGGACGATCACCTCGTCACCGTCGCGGTGTACGTCGAGCCCGACCTTGCCGCGAAGCGAAGCGTCGATCTCGACGCGCTCCTGGTCATGGGTTTCGACTTCGATCGAGCCCCGATTGAGGTCGACCCGAAGCGTGCCGCCGAAGGGGACGTCGATCGTCTCCTCGTAGTCGTCGGCCCAGCTGGCGAGCGGGGCCAGCAAGAGGCTGAACAAAAACAGGATGGGGAGCGTTCGCATGATGCGTTCCTCTTCTCTCTACCGTTGGCTGACGCGGATATCACCGCGTTTGCTGCGGACCACGAGCCGGGGCCCGCCATTTCCGATCGTGCCGACGGCACGGCCGCCAGATCGCTCGCCGTCGAATCCGCTGGCCGCGATGTCGACGGTCCCGTCCCCGGCCTGGGCGTCCAGGGACGCGCCTTGGCCCGGGGGCAGGGTGACCGCGATGTCTCCGCGTTCGGTTTCGACGACTCCACTGCTGCCGCCTTCGAAGCCGACTCGGATGGCCCCCCGTTCCGTTCGCGCGGTGACGGCCCCGGTCACGTGTGTCAGTTCGAGGTCGCCATCGAGGGTCTTGGCCGTGATGGGCCCCTCGATGTCCTGGAGATGAACCGGGCCGTCGTTGCTCCGGACTTCGGCGCGACCCGTCACACGGGCGACGCGAATGGTGCCGTCGTCGCCATCGATGCCGAGGTCGCCAACGACGTCGTCGACCTCGGCACTGGCCGAGCCCTCGAGGTCGATCTGGACGCGCCCGCGCACGCCGTGGATGCTGATGTCGGCCTCGTGGACGTTTGCACGCAACGCGCCGCGATGGCCGTCGATCTGGACATCGCCGCCCCAACTCGCCACGTCGAGGGTGGTTCCAGCGGGCACCGCGACCGCGACGCGAATATTCGGTCCCCCAAACAACCACGTCGTCGTGCCCCGGGCACGAACGTCGAGCCGGACCGCGCCAGCGCGGCGCTCGAGTGACACCTCGACGTCCCAGGCGCCCCAGCCGGAGGTTTCGACGCGCGCTTCGACCTGGTCAGAGTCATGGGAGGACACACGGACCCAGCCTGGGTCGGGTCGAAAGCCCTCGCCGAAGTCGATCTCGACCGCCACGGTCTCGCCGGGCGTAGCGGCGAGACGGTGCTCGGTGACCTCTGCGTGGACCGTGGTTGCGAAACCGATCCACGCGACGGCGGCACCCAGGAGGGTCGTCTTGGTCCAACCGGGTCGGTGGCGCTGTGCTCTCTCCGCCCAATTCATGTGCGTCTCCTGGCGTGGGTTCGACGCGGATTCGCGTCGTCGGGGAATGACAAAGCAAGCGCCGTGCCAGCACGATTCCGCGCTGTCGCGCTCCCTCCGACTGTCTGAGGCAGTGCTCCGCAGCCTTCGGGCTGCAGGCCGCAGTGTCAAGGCTGCACCGCGCGCGCGTGGCGTGCAGCCTTCCCGAGCGGCATCGAAGCGGTAGCCTTCCGCGACGATGCCGCCGTGTGACGCTGTGCTCTTTGACCTCGATGGTGTTCTCGTCGACTCGTACGAGGTCTGGTTTCACCTGATGAACCAGGCGGCCGATGCCTTCGGTCGCCCCGCGATCTCGCGTGCCATCTTCCACGGTTGTTGGGGCCAGGGTGTGGCCCAGGACCAGGCGCGGTTCTATCCCGATCAGGACATCCCGACGATCGAGGCATTCTTCGACGCCCACTTCATGGAGCACGCATCCGTGCTCTCGGTCGATCCCGACACCTCGCGCGTGTTCGCTGAACTCGCTCGGCAAGGAATCCGGACGGCCGTGGTGACGAATACCCCGAACCCATTGGCGACCGCGGTGGTCGCCCGAACCGGGGCGGTGCCCGACACGATCGTCGGTGGCACCGATGTACCCGCATCCAAGCCGGCGCCCGACATGGTCTTTGAGGCCTGCCGGCGTTTGGCCGTCTCGCCCGAGCGCGCATGGATGGTCGGCGACTCGCACTACGACCGCGATGCGGCCCGCGCGGCGGGCGTACGCTTCGTGGGAGTCGCCGGGATCGAAGGCGACCCTACGCTCGAAAGTGTCGGTCGCCTGCTCGACTACGTCTGAATGCGCGGGCGCTCGATCAACTCCAAGCAGGTTCCGTCCGGGTCTCGGAAGAAGATCGCATGGAGCCCGTCGATCGGGATGTCGGGGCCCATGTCGAGCCAGCACGGGCCAGAGTGCGCAATCCCCTGACGATCGAGTTCGGCCGCAGAGGCCATGGCGTCCTCGACGAGCCACGCCATCCGGAACATGCCGAGGCCGTTGGCGTGAGCGTTCGGACGGCCGACTGGCAAGGGATCGACCCACTCGAGCAGGTCGACCACCAGATCACTGACCCCTGGGATGGCCAGGAAGTCGGCCCGGTACTGACAATCGCCGTCCCACCCGAAACCGTGGCCGTCGACCCGCCCAGGGTCGGCGCGTTCCAGCAGGGGCGCGAGGCCGAGCACCTGCTGGTACCAGTCCGAAGAACGTTCGAGGTCGCGGCAGTTGACGTTCACGTGCAAGAGCCGCGTGTCGCCCGGGCGTTCGATGAACTCGATGCAGGTTCCGTCCGGGTCGAAGGCACATAGAAAGCGCACGCTCAGCCCAGGGGTGATCGCGGTCGAGACCGGCGCGGAGAGCGTTCGGACCCCGCGTTCGACCAACTGCGCGTGAAGTCGATCCAGATCGCTGTGCGAGAGGCAGAGTCGGAAGAACCCGAGAGCGTTGGCGTGTTCAGGCGGAATGCCGATTGGCGCCGGCGTCCCCCACTCCAAGAGGTCGAGGGCCGGCCCCTCCGCACCCCGTGAATCGTGCAACAGGTGCGCGTCCCACTGCACCTGGCCTTCGAGCCCGAAACCGCTTCCGTCCTGGGGAACGGGGTGGGTGTGCGACTGCGGCGTGAGGCCGACGACGTCGCGATAGAAGTCGAGGGACCGCGCGAGGTCGGAGCAGTTGACGTTGACGTGGACGGTAGAAAGCAGGTCGAGCGCCATGGCGCCGAGGGTATCGGATGCGTTACCTCCGTTTCATGTCCAGCAACATCGAAATCAAGGCGCGCTGCCACGACCTGATCCGTGCGCGCGAACTCGCGAAGACGGTGGCGACGGAGTGGGTCGGCGTCGATTACCAGGTCGACACGTACTTCCAGACCCGACAGGGGCGGCTCAAGCTGCGCGAGTCGTCCGTTTCGGGAGGCCAGCTCGTCCCGTACGTGCGCGCGGATGAGGAGGGCCCGAAGCGGTCGGACTACCAGGTGATTCCGGTCGCCGATCCCACCGGATTGAAGGCGCTACTGGGGACGATCCTTGGCGTTCATCAGGTCGTCGAGAAGGAGCGTGAAATCGCACTGTGCGACAACGTGCGAATCCATCTGGACCGTGTGAAGGGTCTCGGAACCTTCATCGAGTTCGAAGCCGTCTTCGATGCGACTGTCGATGACGAGGCGGAGCAGCACGCCAAGGTCGCCCGACTGATCGCGGCGCTCGAGATCGCCGACGGCGACCGTGTGGCCATTTCCTACGAGGGGCTCCTTGCGGAGAGTCGTTAGGCCGGCGGCGTGAAGAGCCAGACCCACACGATCCCATCGAGGATCACGGTCTGGAAACAGAAGCCGAGCGCGCCGGCGATGGCGAGCGGTCGCCACGGTCCCGGCCAGCGGGGTTCGGTCCGTGCGGACGCGACCAGCAGGCCCAGAGAACCGGCGAGGGTGAGCCAGAGCCCGATCTTGACCGGCCACCAGAGGGCCGGGGTGGGGCCTTCGAGCAGGATTCCGGTCATCGGCATCCATGCCGCAGACGGGATCAGGACCAGGGCGTAGTAGACCAGCAGCCGCGAGTAGGGCTGTCCCGCGATCCGGGCCTCCGCCGGGTCGGTGCGGAAGAGGAAGAGATAGGTGAAGAGCAGGTAGCCGGTGGCCGCCACGAACATCCACGCGGTGTAGACGCCCCGGATCGCCTCGGGGACGCCGCCCCACATGCCACTGACGAGGTCGGGGAAGCGGCTGAAGCTGTACAGATAGCTTCCGAGGACGGCCGGACCGCCAATGAGCTGGAGGGCGGCCAGGATTTTCTGATCGCGATGCATGGCTATCCTCGTGTGATGACTGATGTGTCGGTTCCGTGGAAAGCCGCGCCGATCTTCCGCTATGCGGACGTTCAGGCGGCCATTGATCACTATAGAGATCGCCTCGGCTTTGTCTTTCACGACGAGTCGATCTATCGGGGGCCGGGCGCCGAGGGCGTGGTCTACGCCATCGCGTGTCGCGACGGGCTGGAGATCGGCCTCGGTCGCGCGCGCATGGGTTGGCCCGTGAACCCGGGCGAGGCCCCCAACGCGCTCGGCGCGTACATCCACGTCCCTGACGTGGACGGCGTTTTCCAGGACCTCGAAGGCCGAGGCGCCGACATCGTCCAGCCGCCGACCCTCGAACCCTGGGGCGCCCGCGTGATCGTGGTCCGCGACCTGGCCGGCTATCACCTCAGCTTCGCGAGTCCCGGCTGAGCCGCGCAGAAGCGAAACCGACCCCGCCCCGGCGGCTCCAGGGCGGGGCGATCGCCCAGTCCGTCTAGCCCTGCATCTTCCGGCTAGCTCTGCATCTTCCGTCTAGTTCTGCATCTTCCGGTAGGCCGTTACCACGGCGGCGCCGCCCAGACCCAGGTTGTGCTGGAGCGCGACCTGGGCACCCGAGACCTGGCGTTTCTCGGCTTCGCCGCGGAGCTGCCAGTTCAGCTCGGCGCACTGCGCGAGGCCGGTGGCCCCCAGCGGGTGGCCTTTCGAGATGAGCCCCCCCGACGGATTGACCACACACTGGCCGCCATAGGTGAAGGCTTCGTCGTCGATGAACTTCCCGGCCTGTCCTTCGGGACACAGGCCGAGCGCTTCGTACGTGATCAGTTCGTTCGCACTGAAACAGTCGTGGAGCTCGATCACGTCGATGTCTTCGGGGCCGATGCCACTCTGCTCGTAGACCTGGCGCGCAGCGTCCTGGGTCATGTCGCTACCCACCATCTTGATCATCGACTTCTCGTCGAAGGTCGAGGAGAAGTCCGTCGTCATCGACTGCCCGATGATCTCGACTGCCTGACCTTCAAGGCCATGCTTCCGGACGAAGTCTTCACTGGCGATGATGGCGGCGCCTCCGCCGTCGGAGGTGGGGCAGCACTGCAACTTGGTCAACGGTCCGAACACGGTCTTCGCGTTCAGGATGTCTTCGAGCGAGTACTCGTCCTGGAACTGCGAGTACGGGTTGTTGACCGAGTGCTTGTGGTTCTTCCAGCCGATCTTGGCGAGTTGCTCGGCCGTGGTGCCGTACTTCTCCATGTGCTCGATGCCGGCGTTACCGAACATCTGCGGCGCACCCGGCGCCTTGGCCTCGAAGCCACGCTCTTCGATCATCATCTTGAAATGCTTGTCCATCGGCGTGGTGCGGTCGGTGTACTTGATGCCGAGAGAGCCCTTTTCCATCTTCTCGAAGCCCAGGGCCATGGTGCATTCGGCAAGACCGCCTTCGACGAACTGCTTGGCCATGAAGAGCGCGGTCGATCCCGTCGAGCAGTTGTTGTTGACGTTGTAGATCGGGATCCCGGTCGTGCCGAGTTCATAGAAGGCGCGCTGGCCACAAGTGGAATCGCCCGCGCAGTAGCCGACGGCGGCCTGTTCGATGTCGTCGATCGTGAGACCGGCGTCGGCCAGGGCCTTCTCGCCCGCCTCGCGTCCCATGTCGGGGTAGTCCCAATCCTTCGATCCGGGCTTCTCGAACTTGGTCATGCCGACGCCGACGACGAATGCCTTGCGACCCATGTGTGTCTCCTTGGTGTGCCGGGACGCGGGCCCGGGAATGCGGAAGCGCCCGAGGATACGGGGTAGGCTGGGCGGCTTCCAGAGGAGGCTCCGATGCGTCTCTCTTGCGCACTCATTCCGAAGCCCGGTATCGAACAGGTCGCGAAGCGCGCTGAGGATCTGGGCTATCACGCGGTCTGGTTCCCGGACTCGCCCGCGCTCTACGGCGATGTCTGGATGGCGCTCGCGACGACGGCGCTGGTGACCGAACGGGTCGGCCTGGGAACCAGCGTCCTGATCCCGAACCTACGCCATCCTGCCGTGACCGCGTCTGCGATCGCGCACCTCGAAGGACTCGCGCCCGGCCGCGTGCGCATCGCGATGGGTACGGGGTTTACCGGCCGCCGCTGCTTCGGGCAGGGCGCATTGAAGTGGGCCGAGGTCGAGACCGTGGTGCGGCAGGTGAAGGGTCTCCTGCGTGGCGAGATCGTCGAGATCGAGGGCAAGGCCGCGAAGCTGATGCACTCGAACGGTGTCGTGAAGCTCCCGGTCGAGACGCCGATCCTGGTCGCTGCGAACGGTCCCAAAGGGCTCGCCATCGCCAACGAGGTCGCGGACGGACTGATGTGCGCCGGAGGCGTTCCCGAGGGAGGCCGCGACGCGTTGGCGCTCGCCATGGGAACGGTTCTGCAAGAAGGTGAGACCATCGACAGCGAGCGCGTCCTGGAGGCCATCGGTCCGGGGCTCGCCGTCATCCACCACGGCGCCTACGAAAGCATGGGCGCTGGTGTCGACAACGTTCCGGGTGGCGCGGGTTGGCGCGCCGAGATCGAACAGATCCCGGAGGCCCATCGTCACGTCTATGTCCACGAAGGTCATCTCGTTGAACTCACCGATCGCGACCGGCGAAACCTCGCGCCCGCACTGGCCGGGGCCACGTTCACCGGCACCGCCGACCGGCTGCGCGCACGCGCGGCCGACATGGAAGCCGAGGGAATCGCGGAACTGATCTACTGGCCGATGGGGGACGTCGAAGGCGAACTCGAGCGCATGGCCAAGGTGTTCCTGACCTAGGGCCAGGGCCTAACGTCCCTCGGCGATTTCGCGCAGCTCCGAACCGGCGAACTCCGCGATCAACTCAGACGCGGGTCCCCAGCTCGCGGGGTCGACGGGGAACAGCCAACCCGAGATGCTGGCGACGCCAAGCGTCACGGCGACGAGGGCGGCGCCGACGGGAACCCAGAAGCCCGGGCCATGGGTGGTTGCACGGGGGAGCGATACGCCGAAGACCCGGGCCGCGATCGTGAGTCCATTGGTCAGGTGATAGGTCCCGGCTGTTCCGAGCAGGATGTAGTAGAGCGAAAATGGGATGCCGAAGAACGTCGTCGTGAAGTTTAGATCGCCGAAGCGGACGGGGGTCTCGAAGATCAAGGGCACGACGCGCGTGGCGGCGACATGCCCGCCGATCACGGCCAACAGCAACCAGCCCGTGATCCGGTGCAGGCGAAGGCGCCAGGGTGGCCGCCCCGGTGACCCCTGCCGCCGTCGGCGCACGATCCGTACGATCGACGCGGTGATGTGGGCCAGGAGCGGCAGCGCGACGCCCAGGATCTCCAGGACCGGCGTCTGATAGTAGACGCGCACGCCATCCTGGATGGCGTTGAAGCGCGCCTCTCCGGCCGGGGCCGCCATGGTGTTCGACAGGTGGAGTGTGAGGAAGATCGAGAACGCGAGCCCGGAGGCCGCTTGGATCCGGATCCAGAATCGTTCGTCGTGGGTCGAGGCCATGGGAGCTCCTACGGGCGTGGCAGCGATCCATCCACCCTAACGAGGGATGCTGCGGGCCGGGAGCGATGAACGGCGGGAGTTGGATCGTCCGGGTCGAGGAACCTCGATTGGTCCCATCGCCCTCGCGCGACTAATCGGTCGCTTCGACCTGCTTGACCGACCGGTTCTCGTCACGCCAGCGAGACATGCTGCCCTCGAGAAGCGCGAGGTTCTGGAAGCCCGCGCCGGCGAGGATGTCGAGGGCTCGGTTGGCTCGGCCGCCGCTCTCGCAGTACGCCACTACACCGCGCTCGCGGTACGCCGCGATCTGGTGCAGGCGCTCCTCGAGTTCCTGGATCGGAATCAGGAGTGCGCCGGGCACATGCCCTCGGGCGAACTCCTCCGGTGTCCGGACATCGAGGAGGAGCGGTGCGTTGTCGCTTGCGAGCGTGGCCGCGAGGTCCGCCGGGGCAATGCTGCCGCGGTCTTCGGCCGAAAGCGGCAGGGTTGCGATCAGAAGGCCCAGCAAGGCGAGTGCAAGAATCATGAATCGGGGTCGTCGGATCATGCACACAGGGTACTACACTGCGCGGCGGCCCATGAACAAGGAGTCTTCATGCCGACCCTGTTTTCGCGCATCATCGCCGGTGAGTTGCCCGGTCGCTTCCTCTGGCGAGACGAACATGCCGTTGCGTTCCTGACGATCGCGCCGATCCGGGCGGGCCATGCACTGGTCGTCCCGATCGAGGAAGTCGATCATTGGCTGGACGGAAGCCCTGAGCTGAACGCCCACCTGATGTCGGTGGCCCAGAAGGTCGGCGCCGCGATCCAGGAGGCGTTCGAGCCGACGAAAGTGGGCCTGATGATCGCCGGACTCGAGGTGCCGCACGTTCACCTGCATCTGGTTCCGATCCACGCACTCCATGACCTCGACTTCTCGCGGGCCGACGCGAATCCCGATCCGGCCGCGATGGATGAGGCGGCCGAGAAGATCCGGGCGTCCCTTCGCGCGGCCGGGCACATCGAAGTCTCGGACTGAATGCCGCCAAGGGCGGTTATTCGATGTAGCCCAGCGCTCGCAAGCGCCCGTCGAGGTCGGCTCCTTCGAGGTCGGGCAGGGACACCGGGTAGCGAGGCCAGCGGTCCGCGGGGACCTCGCGCAAGGGCCGCGCTTCGGCTTCGTCTGTGTCGAGCAATGCCACGGGAAGCGTGCCGGCCAGTCCGGCGGGAACGTCCGCGTGCGCCAACCACGTGATGAGGGGCGCGACATCGAGCACGCTCAGCGCACCCCGGGCTTCGCGGCCGCGAATGCCGGGGCCGGCCGCGGCAAATACGGCAGTTTCCAGATGGTCGCCCGTGAAGCTATCGGCGTATAGAAGCTCGCGTGCGGGGACGAGTTGGCCGCCGATGCGCAGCTGACCGTCCGGCCAAACGGCGTCGAGTGCCGGCAGCGGAACCCCGATGACGTAGCCGTGTGCGTTGCGGTCCAGGCCGGTGCCAAAGAAACGGCCCAGCAACGTCAGCGCCTGCTGCTTGGCCCACTCGACGAAACCGCGCTCGTGGCCGTCCGGCCGCGGGGCAATGTCGATCGGCTGCACCCACAGCACCTGTTCGCCCGCTTCGGTCGAGATCGCCTCCAGGAATGCCTCGACCCTCTGGGCGGCGGCTTCGCGTTCGGCAAAGGGTCCCTCGAACACGCGGTTGATGATGAACCCGAACTCACCTTGCAGTTCGTAGTCGTCGCCCGGAGGAACCGCCTCGGTCAGGCGGTCCTCGAGATAGAACTTGTAGCGGCGCTGCGGCGAACCGTGCGCCTGGAAGCCGTGATCCGAGACCAGGACGAGGGCCGTGTCTTCCGGCAGGCCGGCGACGATTTCGCCGAGCGCGCGATCGAAGGCGCGGTAGCCGTTTCGCACGGCATCGGCGTACTGCGGTTCGAGTAGCGCTCGGGTTTCCGCGTCGAAATCTGCCGGAAACGAGTCCGCCCAGAAGCGGTGGGAGAGATTGTCGAGCGCGTAGAACGACACAGCGCCGACGTCCAGGTCGAAGCGCTTCGCGAGATCCAGGAATGCGGCGGGCTTGCGTGCGAGTTCCTCGAAGGAGTGATCATGAAAACGCTCCCGGCTGCGGATGTCTGCGATGTCGTAGCGGAAGACATCGGCCAGCGACGCGGGCGCGGTCTGCGGTCCGCCGGACAACCAACCCGGAACCACGAAACCGTTCGGGAGCGGCCGGGGCGGCCAGGTCACGAGGTATTGGTAGAGCCCGACGCGGAGGCCCTGGTGTGCGAGCCACTCGAAGACGCGCGGTGATTGGACGTCCCGCTCGTCCACGATGAAGCTCGCGATCCCATTGACTTCGGGCGGCTGGCCGGTGGCCATCGCGGTCCAGACGGTGGGTGAGTTCACGGGCTCGACGGTGGCCAGGTTGGCGTGAACCCCACGCTGCATCAGCGCGGCAAGATGCGGCATCTCGCCGCTGGCGACCAAGGGATCGATCACATTCCAGGTCGCGCCGTCGACCCCGATCAGGACGACACGGGGGACTGCCGTGGCAGGTCCGCTGGTTCCTGCCGCGATCAGGACAACGAGCAGGAGACAGGATACGAGCGTACGGCGCATGCAGACCTCGGCGGGCGAGACGGAGTCTACCCGCGCGCGGCCGGCCTCGTCTATCCTCTCTTTCGCGCGCGCCTCCCCGGTGCCCGTCGCGCGAGCAGGAGCCGTCATGGGAATCGGTCGATACGCGACAGGGGCGCTGTGCCGCTTGGCGTTGGTGGGATGGGCGTTCGTCGTCGCGCCGGCCGTGGCGGAACCCACTGTGGTGCTGCTGTCGTTCGACGGCGTCCGCCACGATGCGCTCGAGGACGAGTCGCTCGACGCCTTCTCCAGGCTGGCCCGGGAGGGTGCGCGTGCCGACTCGCTGACGCCCGTCTTCCCGTCGAGCACGTTCGCGAACCATGTGGCGCTCGCGACCGGGGCGCCGGCCGACATTCACGGCATCGTGGGCAATCAGTTCCGCGACGCGGAGAAGGGCGAGTTCGACTACGACAACGACGCGAGCTTCATCGAGGCCGAGCCGCTGTGGGCCGCGGCCGAGCGACAGGGCGTCCGGGCCGCGACCTTCTTCTGGGTCGGTTCCGAGACCGCGTGGCGCGGAACCGCGGCCACGCATCGTCGCGCACCTTTCGACGGCGAAATCGGAGAAGGCGAGAAGGTCGATCAAATCTTGTCGTGGCTCGATCTGCCCGCCGAGTCCCGGCCGCAGCTGATCCTGTCGTGGTGGCACGGGGCCGACGGCGCTGGGCACCGGAACGGCCCTGGGCACGACGAAACCGTGTCGATGCTACGTGGGCAGGACCGACACCTCGCGCGCTTGCTGGCCGGCCTCGACGAGCGGGCGGTCTGGGACGAGTTGACGCTGATCATCGTCAGCGACCACGGCATGGTGGCCGTTGAGGAGACCCTCGACGTTGGCGTGGTCCTGGAAGACGCCGGAATCGATGCGTTCGTGTTTCATGCCAGCGGGCTGGCCAATATCCACCTCCGTCGATCGACCGACGCCGTCGCCGCTGCGCAGGTGTTGGACGCACAGCCTCGGCTCTCCGCCTGGCGCCGGGCAGCTCTCCCCGCGCACCTTCGATACGACCACCCACGTTCCGGCGACGTGGTGGCGGTCGCCGAGCCTGGGCTCGCCTTGTGGCGCGCCTACCGCGGCCTCGACCTGCTGCACCGCGCCGGTTCACCGTTCGGTCGTGTGGTGGGCGCGCATGGGTACGACCCTGCCGCGACGCGCGACGTCCACGGGATCTTCGTTGCCAAGGGCCGCGGGGTGTCGCCAGGGCTGCGTCTCGGGCCGCAGCGCACGCTCGATGTCGCGGCCACCGTGGCACAGCTGCTCGGGATCGAAGCGCCCACCGACTCAGAAGGGTCGCCGATCGAACTCGGGCCGCGCGCTACTTCGGTGGGCCCCGACGCAACGCCCGATCCGTAAAGAGGTCGTCCGGGAGCGCGATCTCGTACTCGATCTCCCGATACACGAAGCGCGTGCGGTGGCCCGTCCGATGGTTCTGAACGCTCACGGTGTGCGGCGTCCAGATTCCATCGATCTCTCGGATGTCCTGCTGCAGGGTCGTCTTGAGGTGGCGGCCGGCGATGTCGTGATACTCGGCCTGTCTCACCATCCAGATCTCGCGGTCGACACTGAACACCACACGGCCGTAGCCGAGGAGGCGCGCCGTTTCCTCATCGACCGGAGTGGCCTCGACGTCGATGCAAGGCATTCCGTCGACGCGGGACTCGCGCAGCGTCTTCCAGTTGTAGTCGCGGACCGTCACCTTGGTTTCGTTTCGGACATCGTCGAAGGAAAGATCGGTCCCGAGGAACGGCTTTCCCCGATCGCGCAAGCCAATGCGGCGAGTTCGCCGCAGCGCCGGTAGATAGAGCCACTGCTCATCTTCTTCCACGGATTCGAGGAAGTCGTGCGTCAGGAACGCGGTGTCCTTGATGTTCGGCGGTGAGAGGTAGAAAAGGGCGATCCACTTCTCTCCTGCGGTGCCGTCCGGGCCCGCTGCATAACGTCGGAAGAACACCGTCTCCCGCGTTCGCGTGTAACCGGATCGGTCGGTCAACTCCATCGTGACATAGCGCCGCGATGTGATGCCTTCGTCGCGCGCATTGATCGCGCGTGCGATGTCTTCGCCCTCGGGAAGAGGCTGCGCATTCGCGCCGATCGCGAAGAGCAAGGCCAGGGCCCCTGTCTGTATCCAAACCGTCGGCTGCATCTTCAAAGGCCCCACTCCAGTCCGACGACGAGCCGGTCACTGCGGTCGAATTGACCGAAGAGTCCGCGGCTACGGCCGTAGAAGATGTCGAGCCCGGCCCAGACCGTCCACTCGTCGCGCAGCTCGTAGCGTACCTTGGGACGGAAGACGCCGTCTGCATCGTCGAGGTTGTGGATCCAGATGGCCTCGAGCCGCAGCCGCTCATTCATGAATTCGCGACGCGCGAGCAGCGTCAGGTTCGTGTCCATGGAGTTCCGGAACCGCCCGCGATCGTCCTGGAGCAGCCAGCTCTGGAAGACCTGGAACGAGACGAGGCTGTCGCGAAAGCCGAACCAGTCCAGGCCGATCACGTAGCCGATCTCGCCCGTCTCGGAGAGGCCGTCTCGGGCGGAAGGGTCGCGGGTCGGGAGGAATCGATCGGAACGCCACGCGATCTCGGTTCGGACGACCAGGTCACCAAATGCGTTGCTGGCACTCCCCCCGACGAGGTGCGTCCGTTCCAGTCGTGGTTGGAGGCGGAGGCGCGGCCCGGCTGGGGACAGTTCCAGCGCACCGCCAAGGACCGGCGTGTCGTCGTAGGCGTAGAAGTAGACGGCGCTCCAGTCCCAGCCTTCGAAGCGGCCGGTGATTCGGAGTCCAGCGTCAGAGTCGCGCACGAGGCGCCTGGGCCGGTCGACCGGATCTTGCACCACTGGGACGCCCGCGGGCGCGCGGCCAACGAGCCGTTCCGATGTAAACGCGTACGGCGACCCCGCAACCGGAAGCGCGTGGAACGTCGGGTCGGGCAACCAGACGAACTCGGCCACGATCGGGCCAAGCGGAAGTTCGACCTGCACGGCCCAGAGTGGAATTCGTGAATCGTCGAAATCGTCGAGGATGAATTCACGGAAGTCCTGCGGGTTGACCACGTCGAGAAGCTTCAGCCCGTCCGCTTCTCCCCAGACGATCTGTTGCTTGCCGAGTCGCACATAGGCGTCGCCAGCTTCGACCTCGAGGACGAGTTCGCGGAGTTCGAGCTGGACATGATCGCCCGCCTGGAACGGGCGGTTCAGTGAGGAGCGCAGGGCAGGGTGTGGATGGCCCGGTTCGATGCGATCGAAGGCATCCGCACGCAGGCGGCCGACCCCGCGCAACATCCACGGGCGGCCCTCTGGCCGCCACTCGAATGTCGGGTCGACCAGCAGCTCGAATTTCTGGTCACCTTGGACGCCACGGGCCCATTCGAGCTCGGCGGTCGCGTGGATCGACCAATCGGCGAAGCGGTCCTCGGCGTTCTCTCCGGCATGGAGCGGTAGCGCGAATGCCAGCGCGGTGGCGCAGACACCGAGCCCCAAGCGCATCGACCGTCGCATGGACACCTCGTGAAACCGGCGGAGCCTAGCGCCTTCAACCACGAGTCGTCCTGCTCAACGCGCCCGCGCGGACGGCGCGGCTTCCCAACGCGTGTTCCGGATCTCAAGGTTCCGCGACACATCCACGATGTGGGCGATGCCGAAGCAATCGACCGCCCAACGCGTAAACGCTTCGTGGTCCCCGGGTTCGAGGGCGTACCAGAGCGGGTGGACGTAGACCGTGCGCGACTCCGGAAGGAGTGCGAAGACGAGATCGCTCAGGTCGTCTGCGTCGATCGCGCGGCATGCCGCATCGCGCTCGCGACCCGGACGCGCGGGTGCAAGTGCGAGGGCCACGTGGAGTGCCCGGTCCCCGACGACGGCCGACGTCGATGCCACGACCCAGCCCATGCGACCCGCCGAACTCCGGACGCGCTTCCAGCCAGCGTCGAGGGCGAGCACTTCGATCCGCTCGCCTGCCCGCACGGTTGGCGCCGGTCCCGCGATGATGATGGCGTCGGCCGACGGCGATTCGCGCAGCGGCGCTTCCGGCACGAGCACGGTCTCGAAGCGCAGTGCATCCGGTGCGAGCGGGAGGTCGAAGCTGCGGAGCGGTTTCTCGCGATGTCCGAGGCCTGGAGCCTCCAGCGCGAAGCCGACTTCGGTCTGCTCCTGCTCGATGCGGCGAAGTTCCCCAATCTGGCAGCGGCAGGTGTCGTGTCGGGCATCGGCCGGGAAGACGATCGTGGCGAGACGCTCGGTGTGGGGAGGAACGCGACCGAGTGTGTCGTCTCCGCGCAGGACGAGTGCGCGGCCGGTCGCGCGCGAGTGCGCGCCGCAGCGAAGGTCGCTGAGGTCGACGTCGGTCGCGCCGGTCCGGATCTGCAGTGTGGCCGTTCTCACGGCCGCGACGCCGTCGGGCGTGCACGCCTGGAGGTCGATCTGGACACGTCCTGCGAGCCGGCCCGGGAGCGGAACGGGCTCCGCGCCTGCGCCCTGCGCTGCGGCCGCGATGACGAGCGACCACAGGCTGAGCGAGTGCAGCCACCGGAACTCTCGCAGCGTCTTCATCTCGAACCGCCTCACCGGGAAGGGACCGCGCATGGCCGGCGGATATTCACCGGCCGAAATCACCGGGGAGAGTATCCTCGGCCGAATGGATCGCGCCGCACGCTTTGCCTTCTGCGCTCGAATCCTCGACGCGCCCGATCTCGCGGGCAAGCTCGACCCGCCGACGCCGGGCGCAGCGTTTGGGCAGGGAGACCCGCCGAGTCTTCCCCGCGCGCGTCCGGAGCGGGGGCTGGGTCTCGAGATGGGCAAGGGAGCTGCGCCGTTACCGCGCCCGAAGGATCTGGCTCCACGCGAGGCCCGCGCACTGGCCCTCGCGCGCTTTGCCCACCATGAGCTTCAGGCCGTCGAGCTGTTTGCCTGGGCCATCTTGCGTTGGCCCGATGTTCCGGAAGCCCTGGCGACCGGTTGGGTCGGCGTGCTCCGCGACGAGCAACGTCACGCGCAGCTCTACCTCGCTCGGGTGGGCGCGCTGGGTGGCCGTTTCGAAGATTTCGCGCCGCACTCGGACTACTTGTGGAAGACCGTTCCTGCGTTGGATGTCGCCGACGACGGCCCGGCAGCATTCCTGGCGAGCATGGGACTCACACTGGAACAAGCGAATCTCGACTTCTCTGCCCTTTATCGCGACGCGTTCGCCGAACACGGGGACGCCGCGAGCGCGGCCGTGTGTCAGCGCGTGTTCGAGGACGAGATCGGTCATGTTCGTCAGGCCGCTCATTGGTTGCGGGTTCTTCGGCCTGAAGGGGACGACGTCGCTCGTTATGCCGCGGTCGTTCCGTTTCCGCTCGGTCTGACACGGGCCAAGGGTCGGCGCTTCCAGACGGACGCGCGCGAACGCGCGGGTCTCGAGCCTGCGTTCATTGCCGCGGTCCAGAACGCCCGACCCGGCGATGGAGGCCGCCGTGGTTGAGCCGCTGCTCCTCGCGAACCTGGGCGGCGAAGAGCCAGGTCCGCGGCCCAAGAATTTGTCGCCCCGGGTCGCGGCGCTGGCAGAGGCCTGGCGGGGCTTGTTCGTGCCGCCGGCTTTTCGCTGGCTGGAAGGCGCGGAGGCCGCCGCCTGGTGGAATGATCCTGCTTCCGAATCTGCGGCCGAGGCTGCGGGCAGGACCTTGCTGGGCGCGCCGGCCGATGTGGCCCTGCGCGTACACGACAAGGGCTGGGCAAGCGCCGTCGCCCGAGAGGAGTGGCTCGACCCGCGCATCTTGCGCGGCATCCCCGAAGTCTTGAGTTCCGAGCAGCTGACTTCGCCCGAGGCGCCGGCGTTGCTTTCGGCCGTGCTCGAGCGATGGCCCGAATGGGCGCGTCGGGACTTCACGTTGAAACCCCGGATCGGAAGCAGTGGGCGCGGGCGGGTCGCCGGCAGGGACGGCCGGATCACGCCCGAGCTCCTGGGAGCCTTGCCGCGGCTTGCAGGTGCCGGAGGCGCGATCCTCGAACCCTGGCTAGACCGGCTCGCGGATGCGTCGGCCCAGCTCTCGATCGACGCCGACGGTAGCGTGACGTTGCTGGGCACCCTCGAGATGGTGGTGACACCCTCCGGAGGCATCCTCGGTCATCGTGGCGAATTCGATTCGCGGGGCCGCCCGCGTTCGGGTCTTCCCGAGGAGGAGGCGTTGCGGGAAGCCGCGGGCGCCTGCGGCGTGGCAGCGGCGCGGGACGGGTACCGTGGCCCCTGCGGAATCGATGCATTCGTGTTCGAAGATCCGGAGAGCCGCGATCGGACGTTCCGGCCATTGGTCGAGTGCAACGCCCGATTCACCGGAGGGATCGTGGCGATCGGTCACCTGCGCCGCTCGCTCCCGACGATCAAACAGCGCCTGGGCCTCGCGCCCGGCGACCTGTTCCATTTCTACGTCGGCCTCGACGCCCCGCCTGGCGGCTGGCCCGACCAAGATGGGGGCGGAGGCTGGTTTCTCCCCCTGCTCGACGACACCACCGCGGAGCGCATTGGGGCGCAGCCTGGGTTGTGGGTGCATCCCGACCGGTCCGTTCTCGACCGGGCGCTCGTTCCGGCGCCTTCATAGGCGAGTCTCGTCGCCCTGGGCTCTTTGCTAGCTTGTCCTTCCAGTCGGATGCTACCGACGGTGCGCAGGGGGATCCTGGATGTCGGAATTGTTGGAAGCGATCGCTCCCGAAGCTTGGTTGATCATCGCCGGCGTGGCGCTCCTGGTCGGAGCGGGAAGCTTCGCGTGGGGTCGTCGGACCGGTGCAAGTGCGGACCAGATCCGCGAGTTGACCGGCGCTCTCGACGACGCGCGGGCCCAGGCAGACAGTGCACGGGAGGAACTCGAGAGCTACCGCGGCAACGTCGCGGACCACTTCGCGGGGACCTCCGAGAAGCTGCGCGACCTCACGCTGCAATACCGATCGGTCTACGACCACATCGCGACGGGTGCCGGCGCGCTCTGTCCTGACAGCTTCGAGCAACTCGAAGGCGGTCTGGGCTCCATGGCGTTGTCCGAGAACTCGTCGGAAGCCGATGAGGCGGAGGTGGCTCCGGTCGAAACCGAAGCCGAAACCGAGACGGAGACGGAAGCGACCGGTTCCGACGATTCGGCTTCCGCCGTGGTGACCGAGCCGCCGATCGAGACCGATCGCGGCTCCGTCTGAGAGGGGCCGAGGTCAAGGGATGGGAACGATGTTGGTCGTTTCCGTCTCGGGGTCGAACCAGATCTCGGCTTCACCCTTTTCGAGTTGGCTCAGGACATCGGCCACTTTGCTGTCGAAGCTCCGCTCGACATCGCCGTAGTCGGTGCCTTCCCGGTTGACGAAGGCTTCCAGCAGCCCGCGCAACGCATCGGCACTGAGCGCTCGCCAGTCGATCTGCACGCCGATGGGTTGCTGCGAGGGTTCGTCCATGGCGCGACGATAGCCGTTGCGCGGTGGGCGCCTAGCGGCCGGTGAGTCGCTGGCGAAGTTCGCGATGGATGGCGGCCGCCTGCGGGTTCTCGGGCGCGAGGTCGAGGGCGTCCTTGCTCAGGCGGAATGCATGGCCGGTTTCGCCGCGCGCATTCTCCAGACGGGCCCGTCGGAGTATCTCCATCGACGCCAGGAAGGGGTCCCCTGCCTCTAGGAACGGATTGCTTGCCGAGTGGCCCGCGGCTTCGAGCAGGAGCGCGAGATTCGTCGCGCGGTCGCGTGCGAGCGACCCGAGCGTCGAACGATAGATCGCGAACTCCACCAGGCTGTGGTTCCAGGTGGTGATCGGACCGTCGCCCAGGGTCGCGCGTAGCCCGGTTCCATCCGCGACCCAGCGCGACAGGAGCGCACGCGTGTTCGGAATGTCCATTCGCGCCAGGGCTTGGCGAATCTCGGGGACGTCGATCGTCCGGCTCCGTGCGCGCCCGATCGGCGTTCGCGAGCCGACCAGGAATACGCCACCAGGATCCTCGAAGAAGAGGGCCACCTCTTCGAAACGATCGGTGAACGTCCGCAGGATGATCGGAAACGCGTCAGCCGGCAGGCCCAGCGGAAGCCACTGGATGAACAGACCATCCGGTGAAAGTCGCGCACGACTCTGGTCGTAGAAGTCGGCGCATAACATCAGCTCGTTTCCGGAGAATCCCTCGCCGAGCTTGCCATCCGAGATGATGACGTCGTACGTCGTCGTTCCCTGCAGCATGAAGTGTGCGATGTCTTCGACTTCGAGGTGAACGCGCGGATCGTCGAAGATCTCCGCTTCACTGAAGAGGCTGGCCGCGTTGACGACGGATTGGCTGATCTCCACCGCATCGAGACGCTCGACGCCTGGGTGTTGGGCTAGCGCGTGAAGTGTCGAACCCGACCCGAGGCCCACGTTCAAGGTGGAGCGGCTCTCGGGCGCCAACACGAGCGGTAGGTGAGCCAGCAGGATCTGCTTGGCGTAGATCGGCGGCCGGATGCCCTCGCTTTCGCCGATCGGTGTGCCATCGACCGTCATCATGCGCCGTTCAGGGTGTTCCTGGCTCGACCACACCTGGACTGTCGCGAGATCGCCTTCTTCCTGGAAGATCAGATCCATCTTCATCGCGCCCACGTTCTCGCCGACCCGAAACGGAAGCTGTGCCGGCAGCCCGATGAGGGCCGCGGCGTAGGCGGCGATTGCGGCCGTTCCCCAGCCCAGTCGGAAGCGCCGACTGGTCGGCAGATGGAAGAGGATGAGCGCGCCCAGGCCGAGGCTGACCGCCGCGATCGCCCGCGTTCCTCCGATCGTTCCGAATACGGGAAGAATGACGAGGGCCGCGAGGACCGATCCAGCGATACTGCCGATATTGGCCAGGAGATACGCCGCGCCGACCCGTTCGCCCAGGCGCCGCACGTCGCCGAGGAAGAGCTGGCTCGCGACGGGAAAGGACAGGCCCATCAAGAGGGTGGCCGGCAGCATCATCGCGAAGGCAAGCGCGACGTCGATCCACAGTCGCTCCCACCAGGGCATCTGCGCCACGCCCGCCGAGAAGATGCTGATCTGGGCCTGGAGTTCACGGTCGCCGAGTACGAAGGAGAGTGCGCCGATGGCACCGACGGCCAGGATCGAGATGCCGACGTGCGCCAGCCCCAAGGTCCGTTCGAGGGACAATCGCCGCCGGGCCGGGTTGGCCAGGAGGCCGCCAAGCCCGAGGCCGGTCAGGAAGACCACGAGCATGATGCTGAGGGCGTAGGTGCTGTTGCCGAAGAGGTACCGGAGCGCCCGGAACCAGACGATCTCGTAGGCCAGCGTCGCGAATCCGGATGCGCCTAGCACCGTTGCCGTGACCCATGTGGGAAGCGATGACGGGACGTGCGCTTCTTCCTCCGACAGCGACGAGACCTCATCGGTGCGCGTCCGGGCGCCACGAGACAGCCACCACGTCAGGGCGCCGATGGCCAGGTTCAGGGCGTTCGCCGTCCAGATGGCGCCCCGCAAGCCGAGCGCCTCGATCAGGATGAATCCCGCAAACAGCGCGCCAGCTGCTGCACCAATCGTGTTGAGTCCGTAGACCGGGCCCAGGTGCCGGCCGACACCATCACGGGAGTGGATCAACGCCGTGCACAGCGCGGGGTAGGTCGCGCCCATCAACGCCGCAGGAGGCAGCAGTACGAGGACGACAAATCCGACACGAAAAAGTGTCAGCAGGGTATCGTTCGGAATATGGGGAGCGATGCTGGCGAAGAAGCCCGGCATGGCGACGAAGACGGGCGTCAGCAGGGCCGTCGTGAGCGCAATCCCGATTTCGAGCCATGCGTAGGCGCGTACGGGATTGCGGCCCTTTCGCGCGGCGCGGTGGTAGAGCCAGGCACCGAGTCCCATTCCCGACATGAAGCCGCCAACGACCGAGCTTGCCGCGAGCGTGGTGCGCCCGAAGGTCAGCGCGAGCATCTTCGTCCACGCGACCTCGTAGACGAGCGCCGCGCTGCCGGAAAAGAGCGCACAGACGTACAACAGGACGACCAGGGTGGTCGTGGAACGTTGGGTCGGGGCGAAGGGCGCGCTCATCGGGGATCCGTCACCGCAAACCCGCGGCGCGTCGCATCCTAGCGAAGTGGCGCGGATCGCCGGGTGCACGAAAAAGCGGCCCGACGTATGCGTAAGGATGAGTGGGGTCGTGACGCCCCGAAGTGACGCCGACGTGCGAGGCCCCTGCGCGTTTGCTGCGCATCCGCCGGGTCGGTGGAGCCGATCCTATGCCAGTTCGACCTGCATTCGGACGGTGTCGTCGTCCAGGCGCTCGTGGACGACGCGGGCCGGCTTGCCCGAAGCCATCGAGGCAAAGTACTCAAGGAAGCCGTGAGCCGTCTCGAGCGCGGTGTCCGGCAGATTGCGCGCGTCGGTGACGGTGAACGTGATCGCGTCGTCACTGGTGTGGTCTACTCGCCACGACGTGAAGCTGTAGAGCATCCGGCTGATGCCGAGAAAGGACTCCGCGACCTTGGGTGTCCATTGGTCCGCTCGAAAAGTCCCATAGTCGCCGCTCAGCAGGCGCTCGGCCGCGCGGGCGCCGCGGTTGCGCAGGTAGGCGGGGATGTCGCTCCCACCTTCGACCTGGCAGACGACCTGAAGCAGGCGATCGTACGTCGCGATCGGCATCCACGAGATCGGTGTGATCAGCTGGTCGAGGACACCGCGGTCCTTGTCGGAGAGTTCCAGGGCATCGAGGTCGAGTGTGCCTTCATCCACCATCCGGCGGATGTCTTCGACGAGCGACAGGAAGGCGGAGCCCTTGATCGACGGTACGGACATTTGGCAGATCCTCCGCACCTTGCATCGGACCGCTCCAGCGTTTGCTTGAACCACGTTTGGGCGTGAGGCGGCGGCCGGGCCTAGGGCCAGGCGGGTACGCCGTCGCGCAACGCGGCGTCAACATCGTGCGAGACGATCACGGTGGCTTCCGGAGTCGCGTCGATCTCGGCAAGCCAGCGGCGCAGCCGCTCGAGGCGATCGGGCCACTCAGGGATGATGAGCGTGCTGTAGGCCCAGGCCTTGGGCCGGTTCGCGAGCAGGTCCGCCTTCTGGTTCTGGATGTCGCCGGCGAATACCCAGGTTCGGTCCGGCAGGACGGCCACGAGTACGGTGCTCCCCGGTGTGTGCCCGCCGGCCGGAATCAGGAAGAGGCCGGGAAAGCCCGGTAGTTCGGCCGGTTCGTCCGCGTCCACGATGCGCGGCGCCGCGCAGGGCGCAGCCTTGAATGCCGCCGCGCCCGGAGAGGTCGTGTAGTTCCCAAGCTCGGCCTGTTGGCGCGTGTGGAAGCGCAGCACGATGCGTTCGCTGACGTCGCACAACGAAACGATGCCACCGGTGTGGTCCTGGTGAAGGTGACTGAATGCGATGCCTTCTACGCGTTGGATGGCATCGCCCATCTGCTCCGCGATGCTGCCGTGTGCCACGATCGGGTCGGCGCCGAGCGCAATTTCCATCGGCGCTCCGAATGCGGCAGCCCCTTCGCGATCCATGCCGGCCTCGAACAGGAACAGGCGGCCATCGGGCCAGCCGAGGACGAAGGCTGGGTGTTCGATGCCCTGGCTTGCGGTGTTCACGATCTGGAGTGACGTCGGGCCGGTGCCGCTCGGTGCCAGGGCAACGATCTGGGCCACGTCGGGGATCGGCGGGTCGACGCGCCGGATCCCCTGGTGTGCGAGTGCGAGGGCAACTCCACCGGCCACGAGAGCCAGGGCAAGAAGGGCGACAACCCCGAGCATGATTCGCTTCATCGACCCACCCTAGCAAGGGTTCACGCCGGGGCTTGTGCCGAGAGGCCTGCGTTAGCATGGCCAGCCGAAGGAGCCCCCGGCCCATGATGCTAGCGCCCTACCGAGTTCTCGATCTCACCGACGTCCGGGGCCAGATCGCAGGAATGATGTTGGGCGATCTGGGCGCGGACGTGATCCGCATCGAGCCGCCCGATGGAAGTCTCGCGCGCGATGCGGGTCCGCGACTCGATGCCGGACCCGAGACCGAGCGCAGCCTGAGCTTCGCGGCGTACAACCGGAACAAACGTTCGGCAGTGCTCGACTTCTCTGAGGAAGTGGATTGCGAGCGCTTTCTGGCGCTGGTCGCCGGCGCCGACTTCGTGCTCGACTCCGGCCCGCCGTCCATTCTGGACGAGGCCGGTCTGCCCTTCGAGCGTCTGCTGGAAGTGAACCCGACGCTGGTGCATGTCCGCGTCACGCCGTTCGGAGCCGACGGCCCAGCCGCGAATCATCCAGCGGCCGACCTGACGATTGCGGCGCTCGGGGGGCCGCTGTGTCTGCAAGGCGATCGCGATCGTCCGCCCGTGCGGTTGAGCGTGCCCCAGGCGTGGCGCCACGCTGGGGCTGAAGCCGGCGTCGCGGCGCTCGTGGCCCACGCGCGGATGCGAACGACCGGAAAGGGTGTCTTCGTCGATGTCTCCGCGCAGGCCGCCATGGCGTGGACGATGTTGCAGGCCAGCGTGGCCCACGCGATCCAGGGCCGCGACTTCGAGCGTGAAGGCTCCGCGCTTCAACTCGGGCGCGACGCGCTCCGGCTCGTCCACGCGTGTGGCGACGGCCATGTCGTTGCGCTTCCTCGTGGAATGACGATCTATCCCTTGAAGGATTGGATCATCGAGGACGGACTGGCCGATGAGGCGTGGTTCGACCGCGAGGACTGGACCACCTATGACGCGCGGTTCGTGCGCGGCGAGGAGGTCCAGATTCCGCATGAAGAACTGCAGGATCTCTTCGAGCGCTTCCTGATGCGACATGGCAAGGATGAGCTGTTCGAGCGCGCGATGGCCCTCGGCGCGACGATCGCGCCGGTCCAGGACATCGACGATCTGTTGGCATTCCCCCAGCTGAATGCGCGCGACTACTTCATCGAGGTTCCGCTCGGAAACGGGGAGACTGCGCGCGCGCCGGGTGCGTTCGTGAAGCCCGGGATCGGGCCGATGACGACCCAGCGATCCGCGCCGAAGCTTGGAGAACACACGACCGAGGTGTTAGGCGAATTGGAAGCGAAGCCGCGAGTTCGCGCCAGGGTCGACGTGACACCTCGAGATCTCCCGTTCGCGGGCCTGAAGGTGGCCGACTTCAGCTGGGTCGGCGTCGGTCCTATCTCGGGCAAGTACCTGGCGGACCACGGAGCCGATGTGGTCCGGGTCGAATCGCAAGGGCGCGCCGATGCGCTGCGAACGGCCGGCCCCTTCATGGACGGCAAGCCGGGTTGGAACCGCTCCCACTTCTATGGGGAGTTCAATACGTCGAAGCGCGGCCTCGGCCTGGACCTGAAGCACACGCGCGCCCGTGGGGTGACCGACCGCCTCATCGAGTGGGCCGACGTGATCCTCGAGAGCTTCACGCCGGGTGCCGTGGACCGGGTCGGGATCGGGTACGAAGCCGCGCGCGCCGCGAATCCGTCGGTCGTCATGGTCAGCACCTGCTTGATGGGACAGACCGGGCCGATCGCCCAGATGGCGGGTTATGGCTACCACGCGGCCGCGGTCGCCGGTTTCTACGAGCTGACGGGCTACCCCGACCGCGCGCCGGTGGGCCCGTGGAATGCCTACACCGACACCATTGCGCCGCGCTTCCTGACCACGACCCTGCTGGCTGCACTCGATCATCGGCGGCGGACGGGCGAGGGCCAACATATCGACCTCGGGCAGATGGAGGCCGCGCTCCAGTTTCTCGCCCCCGAGATGCTCGCACGGCAGACGACGGGCGAAGTCTTCTCGCGTCAGGCCAACCGCGTGAAGGATGCGGCGCCACAGGGCGTGTACCCGTGTGCAGGGGCAGATGAATGGTGCGCCATCGCGGTCGAGACCGACGCGCAGTGGGCCGCGTTGCGCAGCCTCCTCGGCGAGCCCGCATGGGCCCAGGGCGTCGGTCTCGACACCGTCGCCGGGCGACTCGCTGCCCACGACGTGCTGGACGACGGAATCGCCGAATGGACCCAGAAGCACGCCCCACGCGACGCCATGGATATGCTGCTGGCGGCCGGCGTGCCGGCCGGCCACGTCCAGCGAAGCAGCGACCTGGCGACCGATCCCCAGCTCCTCCACCGAGGCTTCCATCGCTCCTTCGAGCACGGCGAGATGGGGCGGGTGCCGTATAGCGGGCATCAGTTCCGGATCAGCGGCTACGACCACGGGCCCCGTGGACCCGCTCCGTTGCTAGGCGGAGACAGCTTCGAGGTCCTGACCGAGACGCTGGGCTTCGACGTTGAAACCGTCGCCGAGATGATGGCCGAGGGCGCGATCGGCTAGCCCGCTGAAGCCTCGGCCTAACGAGGCGGCGCGTAGACGTCGATTCGCGCGGGCAGGGCCGTGGCGTCGACCGAGATGCGGCAACGGCCATAGGCCTGCGTGACACCTCGGGCCATTTCCTGGGCCAGGGCCTGGAGCTCCGCCATGAGATCCTCGGGAAGGTCGAGATACGGCACCGAGCCGCCGACGGCTTCCACGCAGACGTGGCCTTGCGCGCGAACCTTCGCCGGGCGCACGGCGCGCACGCGGCCCCGCGCCACGATGACGGCGTCCTCGGGGACTGCGACGGGTTCGATGCGGCTGAAGTCGAGCAGCGGAGCGCATCCGCCAGACAGGTCGGCGGCCAGGGTCTCCCGCACTTCGGGAGCCAGCAGCGCCTGCCGGGTATACGCCGGATGATCGATGGTGAGCGTGACCGGCGCGCTGCCCGAGCGGAACGCCGCTGCCGCGTCCGGCGGGAGGGAGAAGCGGATGTATTGGACCGCCGAGATGCGGTCCTCCTCCATCTGCTTCGGGTCGAAGGTCGCGCGCACGGCGCAGTCTCCGACTTCGAGCAGGACGTGTTCGTCCATGCCGATCAGCCGGTCGAGTTCGGGGCGGATCTCGGCCATGTCCGTGATCTCGACGAAGAGCGTCGCTGAAAGCTCGTCCTCGCCCGCAATCAATTCGTTGTAGGCGTCGAGTTCATTCTGGATGCCCGCTTCGTCGCGCGTGCCCTCGACGCGGCACATCTCGAGGACCTGCCATCGCAGCGTCTCACGGTCCTCGAAGAGCAGGGTCACGCGGTCGCCGATCTCGATCCGGCGGCGATCCTTGTGCGCGATGATGCGGCCGCGCAGTTCGTCACGGCATGCCTCGAAGACGGCGGCATCGGGGATGTCGGCGAGTGTGAGCGGATTCACTCGGCCGGGATTCCGTACGCATGGCGAAGTAGCACCACGGGATGCATCGCCTTCTTGCCGAGTCCCTCTTCGATCCGGAGGGCCGACAGGGGGCAATCGGTCGAGATGTGGTCGGGGCCCGCTTCATCGATGCGTCCGAGCATCTTCTGCGCCACCTGCATCGATGCGTCGTGGAACTTCGCCTGCATTCCCCATGTTCCATCGACGCCGGAGCAGGCGTCGACCAGGACGACTTCGTCGCTGCAGAGCTTCAACAAGTCGCGGGAACGGAAGCCGATGTTCTGCGCGCGTAGATGGCAGGGCGCGTGATAGGCCACCTTTCCGAGCGATCGCTCGAAGGTCCGGTCCATGTTCTTGGCCCTTGCCAGGTGATAGAGGTACTCCATCAGATCCTGGGTGTTTTCGGCGACGCGCTTCGCTGCGGGGTCGTCGGGGAGCAGGCGCGGATACTCCTCCTTCAACATCAGGGAGCATGACGGGCCCGGGACGACCACGGTTCCGCCGGCTTCGACGTAGGGGAGGAGGTCGTCGACGTTCTGCTTCGCGTTGCGCCGCGCCGCATCCATGTCTCCGGTGTCCGTGTACGGCATGCCGCAGCATCGGTCGTAGGCGACATCGACCCGCACATCACTGCGCTCGAGCACGAGGACGGCTGAACGGCCCGTGATCGGGTCGTTGTAGTTTGCCGAGCACGTCGTGAAGAGGACGACGCTTCCGTTCGCGCCTTCGGCCTTTGGCCCGCCGCGCTTCTTGAACCAACGATCGACCGTCTCGTGATAGAAGGACGGCTGCACCCAGTCTCGGTGGATGCCCACCGTCTTCTCCATCATCACCCGGGACAGCCGGTTCTTGTTCGCGAAGTTCATCAGCGGCGGAACCGCCGAGCCGACCTTCCCAAGCAGATCGGTGTTGGTCGTGAGCTTTCGCGCCAGCGGGACCCCGTCGCGCTTGGCGCGCGCGAGCTGCTGGCGTCTCATCAGCGCCGGAAAGTCCACGTCCCATTCATGGGGCGGTGTGTACGGGCAGTGGTTGTAACAGAGCTTGCAGTGGTAACAGAGCTCGTTCACCTCATCGAAGCCCTGCATCGTGACACCCGCGATCTCATCGTCAGTGGCATCGATCAGGTCGAATAGCTTCGGGAACGACGGGCAGAGTGGAAGGCAGCGCCGGCACTGGTGGCAGACTTCGCCGACCCGCCGGAGCTCGGTCTCGATCGAGGTCGGGTCGCCATAGTGTTCGTCCTGGTAGGCCCACTCCGTCGTGGGCTTCTCGGGCAGCTCGACCTTCATCCTCGTTCCTTCTCTCGATTCGGCGCGACGCGCGCGCGTTCGACTCTAGCCTTCGCGAGGCGGTGTGCAGAAATGGAAAGGGCGGAGTCGCGCGTGGCGGCTCCGCCCTTTCGAGCAAGCATGGGACGCGCGTCCGAGCTACAGGGTCTCGAGTTCGTCGAGCGCCTTCTGGAAGCGACCGGCGTGGCTCTTCTCGGCCTTGGCCAGGGTCTCGAACCACTCCGCGACGTCGCTATGGCCTTCGTCGCGCGCGGTCTTCGCCATTCCCGGGTACATCTCGGTGTACTCGTAGGTCTCGCCCGCGACAGCGGCTTCGAGGTTCTTGTCGGTCGAACCGATCGGCTTGTCGGTGGCGGGGTCGCCCGCAACCTTCAGGTAGTCGAGGTGGCCATGGGCATGGCCCGTTTCGGCCTCGGCGGTGTCGCGGAACAGGCCGCCGACATCGGGGTAACCCTCGATGTCCGCCTGCTTCGCGAAGTAGAGGTAGCGGCGGTTCGCCTGGGACTCGCCGGCGAAGGCGTCCTTCAAATTCTGGTGGGTCTTGCTGCCCTTCAGGTCGGCCATGGCGTTCGCTCTCCTTGTAAAACGCTTGGATTGGAGGGGCAGTCTAGCCGGAGGGTGTTCAGCGACCACCGGATTCGTGCCTCCGTCGGTGGAACGTCGCTGAAGAGCCCATCAAAATGTTGGCCCCGGGGGGTGGTTCGCCATTTTGCCGGTCCGTAAGCCACGCTACCGAGTACCCTGAGGGGAATTGGAGGCAGTTCATGCGAAAGCTCATTCTTGGCGTCGGCGCTTTTCTCATGGTCACGGTGGCGGGTGTGCTTACCGCACTCGCGACCCCGACCAATATCATCCTGATGATCGGCGACGGAATGGGTCCGGTGCAGGAAGAGGCCGCGCGCCTCTATTCGGGGGCCGCGCTCGCTTGGGATGCGGCGCCTTTTCAGGCACAGGTGACGACCGACTCCCTCGGCGGGACCACCGACAGCGCCGCCGCGGCGTCTGCGATTGCGACCGGCCAGAAGTACTTCAACTTCGCGATCAGCCAGAACTTTGACGGCACGATGCCGACGACCTCGCTCGAAGTCGCCGCCAGCCGGGGCAAGCGAACCGGCCTGGTGACGACGTCCTACATCGAGGACGCGAGCACGGCGGCCTTCGGCGCCCACGCGGCCACGCGTTTTTTCTACGATGACATCACAACGGATTACCTCACGAGCAGCCGGCCCAACGTGCTTTTCGGCAGCACGCAGCCGGGCGATCAATTCACGGGACCGGGCATCGACCCGACCCGGGCGGCAAACGCGGGCTATCAGGTGGCGACGAACCGCGCGGAACTGCTCGCGATCGATCCGACGACGGCGACGCATGTCTCCGGGCAATTCGGCCAGTTCGAGATGCCCTTCGAATGGGACCAGGCGCAAGGCAACACCAACTTCTTCGACACGAACCCCTTCCTGTCCGAGATGGCCAGCGTCGCACTGTCGGTCCTGTCTCAGGACCCCGACGGTTTCCAGCTCGTGATCGAGCACGAAGGCATCGACGTCTCCGGTCACAACGACGGGAACCCGAGCAACCGTATCGGTGCGAACGTGTTTTCGACCCTCGAGTTCTCGAACACGGTGCAGACCGTGCTCGACTGGATCGCAGCGCGCCCCGACCCCACGGACACGCTGTTGATCGTGACCGCTGACCACGAAACCGGCGGGCTGCAGATCACGAACGACAACGGCCCCGGCAATCTGCCCACGGTGACGTGGCTTGGAACCGATCACACCAGCACGAACGTGAACGCCTATGCGTGGGGCCCGAATAGCGACGCGGTGACCGGCACGATCGACAACACCGACCTCTTCACGATCATGACCACGGTCCCGGAGCCTGGCTCGGTGGTGCTGCTCGGCGCGTTGGCATGGGCGGTTTCACGCCGCCGGGCCTAGCGCTGGCCTGACGGAGTCAGGACGCCGGCGCGTCGTTCTTCGAGAAGAACAACCAGTTGGTGTCCTCGTCTTCGAGGAACGGGTTGTCGAAGGTGACGTCTTCGACCGTCAGGTTGCCGAATACGCGCCGCATCCCTTCACCAAATGGCGTGTGGGGGCCATGAGACCAGACGCCCAGGTAGCCGTCGGGCGCGAGATGCTTGCGCGCCGTCCGTAGACCGGCGTCACTGTAGAACGTGGCATTGTCGTCGCCGAGCCACTCGTCGGGCGAGTGGTCGACATCGATCAGGATCAGGTCCCAGGTTTCACGCGGCTCGTCACCTAGCAGCGCATAGACGTCGGCCTCTACGACTTCAAGCCTCGGGTCCGCGTTCAGCTCGTCGGCCAGAGGGATCATTCCCTTCTGGGTCCAGCCGATGACGGCGGGCAGAAACTCGATTACGCGAACGTGGTCAACACGATCCGATTGCAGGGCCTCCCAGGCCGTGTAACCGAGCCCGAGTCCGCCGACGAGGACGCGAAGCTTGCGGCCGGGATGAAGGCGTACGGCCGCGCTCGACAACGCCCGCTCGGAGGCCGTGTTGAGGCTGCTCATCAGGAACTCGTGGTCGATGGTGATCTCGGTGACGAGTTCGTCCGGAGCCAACGGGTTGGGCCGGGTTCGCAGGCAGATCATGCCGATCGGCGTCTGCACGGCGTCGAGGACGTCGATGTCGAAGATGCTGCTCACGAGGGCGGGTTCTCCCCTTCCGGTCCGGGAACCAGGAAGTCGATGTAGATGGGCGAAGACCATGCCCGCTCATTGGCGGGCGCCAGACAGTCGTCGTCCATCGGGGTCCGGTAGTCGCCGTAGCAGGGCTCGACCGAAAGGGCGTTGCCTTCAGTGTCGAAGGTCGTGCGGAGCAGGTCGCCGTTGATGGCCGGCGTCGCTTCCTGAATCGCGCGCGCATAGTAGAGGACATCGCGGCCGCTGTCGGCGAAGTCCGTATCCTCGAAAACGGCGGTGCAGCCGTCGGCGGAGGGTGTGCAGGCCACGCGCTTCCAGGGGTCCTCGATCAGGTCTTCGGGCCGTTCCGACGGGTCGGTTCGCGGTCGGATTCGCACCACCTCGATCGCCGTGATGGCATGGCGAACGTCGCTCGGATGGTCGCATTCGCCCGCGCAGAGGGCTTCCAGGCGCTCGGGTGACAGCCCGGCGACCGACGTGCCCGGACACCCAGGCTTCTGGATGAAGGCACCGGCGGCGCGGACTTCGAAGCGCGGCGTGCTCGTCATCTTGGCTGCGCCGCCCATGGGCACCGGGCCGTCGGGTCCGTTCAACAGGTCGAACCAGAGGAGGATCTTGGGGCCGCTGGTGCCGTACACCTCGCGGCCCTTGAGGGCGCCCCAGACGTCTTCTCGCGTTCGCGAAGGCGCATGCACTGCCACGATGCCGCCGGGGTAGGTGAAACTCGTCACGCGCTCGGCGTCCATGTTGCGGATGTCCGGCGGCAGGGCCATCGCGCGGTTGGGGTCGTCCATCGGAAGGCTCTCGCGCGGACTCATGAAGTCGTTCTGCATGCCCGGAGCGAACGTCATCTTCTTCCGGGCGTACTGCTTGTACCCCGTGCCCGGGCGGGACGTGTGGTCGTCGGTGGAACCGATGAAACCCCAGCGGAACCGCAGCGGGTCCCCATTTTCGTCGGTCTCCTCGGAACTCGACAGTGCCATCGCGTACTGGACGGATTCCGTCGGTCGGTAGTTGAACGACGGCTTGAAGCAGTCGCGGCACTGGTCGCAGTCGAGCCAATCCTCTGGGGTCGTATCGGGGAAGATGAAGCTCGGCGTGACGCTGGCGCGCATCGCCTTCTGTTGGGCGTCGACGACCAGGGCCGCGCACTCCGCCTCGGGAATGTCGCCGCAACGGTCTCGTTGGATCTCGCCCGCTCGCCAGCAACAAGGCAGGAAACCGGCGGTTGGGGCCGGGCAGGAGAGTGTCCCGTCTTCTCCCTCGCTGAAGTTCCGGAAGCTCCGATACTCCTCGCTGTTTCCATGGCCGGACATGATCTCGACGAGTCGGACCTTCTCCGGGTCATGCATCTCGTTCGTGAGGGTCTTGTCCCAGGAGGTGAGCGGCGGCGTGTAGGAACCCCATGCGGTTCCGTGCGGGATCACGAGGCTGTCGAAGCCCCACTCGTCGAGTTTTCGGTAGAGGTCTTTCGGCGTCGGAGCATTTTCGTGGCAGTCCGCCGGGAGTTCGCGGCTGTCCACGTCGCGCGGGCATTCGGGGACGTCGATGATCCGATCGATCATCCACTCGAGGTCCTTGTACTGGCCCCAGTTTCCGGGGTCGACATAACGTGCGAGTCCCGCCTGTCGAACGGACATGAAGAGGCCGATGTCGGCACCGTAGGGCCGCGAGTTGATCGCCCGGGCGGGCAGCTCGTCGTCTTCCTGACCCAGGAAGATGACGTTCTTGTGGCCCCAGTGCGTCTCCGGGGTCAGGCCGACCTGGGTCCATTCCCAGCCCGCGAAGACCATGAGATCCTGGTTCGCGGGGTCGTTCGCGCGCGCGTTGCAGGCACGGACCGCCTTGCGCGTCTCCTCCCAGTGCTCGGGAATCAGCGCCTCGGCGTGATCGTTGTGACTGAAGAAGTCGAGCGATGAGCAGTAGCGCGCGAAGTCACAGGCATCGCTGAGCGTGTGCGCGCCCTGGCCGCCCATGACCGGGAGCGCCAGCGTGAACGCGTCCGGCGAGTAGGTGGTGTGGACATGCAGGTCGCCGAACAGGATCTGTTTCGGCGCGAGGTCGCGCTCCTGTCCGGCTGCGTCGGCCAGCGCGGCGGTGGCGGTAGAGGTCGCCGCCGTCCGGGAAGTCAGCGTCTCCGTGGAATGCGCAGGGCCCTCGATGGCGTTGTTCAGTCGGTCGCCGCCGCTGCCGCAACCAA
>JAJDAQ010000145.1 GCA_029261815.1 Deltaproteobacteria bacterium | reverse complement strand
ACCGTCGTCGCCACGATCTCTCCGGTGAAACCAAGAAAGAGCTGCAGATTGTCGAACGGACCAGGCGCGGGACCGACCATCAGGTTGAACACGAATGGAACGACGACTTCGTAGACGCCGGGTGCGATCTCGCGGAACTGACTCTGGTGGCGATCCACGAAGCCGGAACTCGATCCACTCACTGGCACGAGCGCCGTCCCGCCGATTCCGAGGTTCGTCTCGACTTCGACGAGGCCGGAAACCGCGGTCCAGGCGAGATCGCCCTGTAGCCCGTTCGGGCCCAGGCCGTTCGCGCTCGGAGAGAAGAAACCCGTCGTCCCGAAGATCAGGTCATGGATGGCAGCGCTTCCGCTGATTCCAACGCCCGGGTCGGAGAACGTGACGCCGATCGCGGCCGCGGTCACGCCAGGAACTCCGCCCACGCCGGGCGACACGAGGTTTACATCGCTCGGCCGGATATCTGAGGTTCCCGCCAACATCTGAAAGAACGTCGGGTTCGCCGCGTCGTTCCCGATCCGCATCACGAACTCGCCGCCCAGCGGCGCGGGCGCCACGCCTGCCTGAAGCAACAAGTTCGAAAAGAAGAACTGCTGGTTGGGCAGGTCGGCCGTCATCGCGCCGTTGTCCAACGAAAGGAAGCTCCGCGACGGGTCGAGATAGAAAGTCTCGAACTGGTCCGCCGAAGCACCGGCGGCCGGGACCCACAAGGCGGTGGCCAGGAATAGGCGAACAAACAGGTGGCGCATGGAAACTCCGGAAAGCCCCAACCCAGGACCCGCATTCTCCTACAGGTGATGGGAGAATGCCACAGTTAGTCGGCCCGTGGCCGCCGTCGCGAGGCCGCCGCCCAGCCCGCGACGCCGACCAGGACGAGCACGAGCGCCGCCCCCTGGTAGACCGACACCGTCAGATCCGCGGTTCGGAACCACACCTCGTCTGGGCTCTGGAAGCGCAAAGCTTCGGCCCAGATCCGCTGCAGACCAAAACCAACCACGAGCGCCGAAACGATGGCGCCCGGCGGCGGGCGCCGCGTTGCATAGACCAGCAACAAACCGGCAAGCGCGAAACCAAGAGCCGATTGATAGAGCTGCGTGGGGTGGATGGAGACCGCGCCCAGGCTCTGAAACGGGATGCTTCCGGCCGGAAACCGCACGGCCCACGGGAGGTCGCAGACGGCGCCGTGGCAACAGCCATTGAGAAAGCAGCCGATCCTCGTGATCCCGGCGCCGAGCGCCACCGAGGGCGCAAGAAGGTCCATGTAGGCCAGGACCGGCAAGCCGCGCACCACGAGGTAGAGCCACGCGCAGACGAGGGCGGCCGGGAGCCCGCCCATGACCGAGAGACCGAAGATCCCGGTTCCCGAAGCGAACGGATTCAACGCGTCGGTCCAGCTTCCCCCTGCGAGCGCCGGAGACGTGAGCGAGTGGAAGATGCGCGACCCGACGATCGAAGAGACAACGATCACGATCGAGACACCAAGAACGGGCTCGAGCGGAAGGCCGAAGCGGCCCGTACGCGACGCTCCGAGGATGATGCCGATGGCGAACGCCATCGTCAGCGCGAACCCGTAGCTCGTGATCTGCCAGGTGCCGATGTCGAGCAGAACCGGGTGCATGCGCCGATCGTGACGGATCGGGCGCAACCGCGCACGCGTTCGGCTTGATAGGCTCCGCACCGTGATGGCAGAGACAGACGGTCCCTTCGCGCGCGAGCGCATGCTCGGAGTGGCGGGGGCCGCACTCCTGTTCGCGGCCGCGTATTTCGGCAGCGCCCATCTCGCGCAAGGCGCCGAAACGACCTGGTCCCCTGAACTCCCCGTCGATCAGTGGATCCCGTTCTGGGCTCCAGCAGTACTGGCCTATGCCTGGGCCTACCCGGCGGCACTGCTGCCGATCTTCGTCGTCCGCTCGCGGCGTTATTTCTGGCGTGTCGTTTCCGGGTACCTGGCAGCCATCCTGATCGCCACCGTGTGCTTCATTGCCCTCCCCATCGGCTCCGGCGAACTGCGAATCCCCGTCGAGAGACTCGACCCGTCGCACTTCGGGCCGTGGTTCCTGCGCTGGATCTATGCGACGGACCCTCCCTTCAACCTGTTCCCTTCGCTGCACGTGGGGCTGGTCGCCCTCTCCGCGTTGGCGTGTCGGCGGGTGGACGCGCGACTCGGCACTGCCCTCCTCGCGGCCCTGGGCGCCGTGGCGTTCTCGGTCTCGCTGACGAAACAGCACTACGTCGCAGACACCGTGTCGGGGCTCGCCCTCGCCTTCGCGCTCGATGCGATCATCGTTGGGCGGCACTTCCTGCCGGCGGACGCGCGAGCGATGCCGCCCCCGGTGACGCGCCGCTATCTCACGGGGATCGCTCTCGCCTACGTCGCCGTCTTCATGGCCTTCCTGCTCGGTGTTCCGGCGCCCTGAAGGGGTCGGCCGTTGGCGGCTTGCTAGTGTCGGGCCTTGATCTCCCTCAACGACATCGCGACACCGCTCAATGGCCTCGTCGGCGCCCTGCTGCGATCGCCGCTCCACTTCGTCGCCTCGAAGGGGCTCATGGTCCTCAGTTGGGAGGGGCGCAAGTCTGGACGCTCCTTCTCGATCCCGGTCGGAGTGCAACCGCACGGGGACGGCTTGGTCGTCCTCATCTCGAAACGTGACGAGAAGCAGTGGTGGAAGAACTTCCGGACGCCGTGGCCGGCGACCGTGCACCTGCGCGGGCAGGAACGTGACGTCGTCGGCACCGTGGTCGAGCCTGGCAGCGAGGCCTTCTTCGGTCACTGCGAGCGCACGCTGCGGCGTCTTCCGTGGATGGCCAGCCAGTTCGGCGGGTTCCGCTTCGACCCGGCGCAGGGGCTCACGGCGGAACAGCGCGCCACCTTGGTCGAGAACGTGGGCGCCGTTTCGTTCGCCTTTTCGAGCGCCGCGCCTTCCACTCGCTGAGCGGCGCCCGCTCGCGTATAGTGAGCAGTGACGGCTGGGTCTCCGAATCGTTTGCCGTCCCGGACGCGCGAAGTCTGCGCGATTTACCCTCAAGGAGACC
>JAJDAQ010000144.1 GCA_029261815.1 Deltaproteobacteria bacterium | reverse complement strand
GCTTGACAAGAGGAATATTGATGTCGGTGGCGATAGCGTCGGGGAAACGCCCGGTCCCATTCCGAACCCGGAAGCTAAGCCTGACAGCGCCGATGGTACTGCACTCGCCAGGGTGTGGGAGAGTAGGACACCGCCGACACTTACTTGATTCAACCGGTGCTCCTGGAGCTAATCCAGGGGCACCGGTTTTTTCGTTCCCCGATCTGTTCCTCCGTTGGGTGGGCAGGGCCCCGGCAAGGTCGGGTGACGCGGCGTGTCTGCGTGGTGACACGCCGGTGATGTTGTAGGTGCTGCGCGGACACGGCGGCGTTGGTGATCATCACGGTTCTCACGCCAGTTCGATCATCGGAGGCCGCCGTGTTCGCCTGCCCATCCTTGCCGATCAGTCTGCTCGCCGCCCGGAGGGACTCGGTGCCCGAACCGGCGGCGTCCCCGGTGGTGGATGTGGTGGCTCCGGACCTGCTGGTTGTTCTGGCCGGTGTGACCGACCCGCGCAAGTCCCGGGGTGTCCGACACCGGTTGGTCACGGTCCTCGCCGCGGCGGTCTGCGCGGTATTCGCGGGGGCGCGTACCTATGTGGCGATCGCCGAATGGGCGCATGACCTGCCGATCACGGTGCGGCTCCGGCTCGGTATCGGTCGGTGGGCGCCGAGCGAATCCACGATCCGCCGGATCCTGTCAGCACTCGACGCCGACGAGCTAGACCGGGCCGTGTCTATCTGGCTCGAGGCTCGGGCCGCCGATACACAGCCGCGCGGTGCCGCCACGCCGATGCGGTCGATCGCGGTGGACGGCAAGACCGTTCGTGGGGCACGCCAGCGCGACGGGCAGGCGGTGCACCTGTTCGCGGCGTTGGATCACAGCAGCGGGATCGTGCTCGGTCAGACCGAGGTCGACGTCAAGACGAACGAGATCACCGCGTTCGCGCCGCTGCTGGACCGGATCGACATCACCAACGCGGTGATCACCGCCGACGCACTCCACACCCAGGACCGCCACGCCCACTACCTGCACGAACACGGCGCACACTACGTGTTCATCGTCAAGAACAACCGCCCGAACCTCCGCGCCCAGCTAGCCGGGTTGCCCTGGCGAGAGGTTCCCGTCCTCGACCACACCCGAGAGTGCGGGCACGGACGGGTCGAGTCTCGCGGCCTCAAGCTCACCGCCGTCGCCGGTGCGGTCGGGCCGGGGATTGCGTTCCCACACGCCCGTCTCGCCGCCCAGATCACCCGCCGCCGACGTCGTAGCGGCACCAGCCGCTGGAGCACCGAAACCGTCTACGCCGTCACCGACCTGGCCTTCGGCGACATCCGCGCCGACCAGCTCGCCGAGATCATCCGCGGACACTGGACGATCGAGAACCGGCTGCACTGGATCCGCGACGTCGTGTTCGCCGAGGACCACTCCCAGATTCGCACCGGCACCGGCCCCGCCACCATGACCGTCCTGCGCAACCTCGCCGTCAGCCGCCACCGCCAGGCCGGCGCAACCAACATCGCCGCCGCCTGCCGACACACCAACCGCCACCCGAGCAGGGCCGCCGAACTGCTCACATAACGGACAGATCAACTATGCCGAGGCCCTGGCCGAAGGCCTGAGGACCACTTGCGGACCGTATCGACATTCGGCCACCGCCAGCGTTGGGCGGAGATGCTGGTGGCCTACGCGGCGATGGTGTCGATGTTGGCCGGGTGTGCGGTCGGGCAGGACGCCGTGGCCACCGGTACGACCTTCACCTTCGTCGCCCCGGGTGGGCAGACCCGGACTTTCTACGACCCGCCTGCCCAACGGGGCACCGTGACCGGCCTGTCAGGGGAAAGCCTGCTCGAGCCCGGCGCCACCATCGGCCTTGAGGACTTCCAGGGCCAGGTGGTGGTGCTCAACGTGTGGGGAGCCTGGTGCGGGCCTTGCCGGGAGGAGATGTCCGATCTGCAGCTGGTCCACGAACGGACGCTAGCGGCGGGCGTGACCGTGTTGGGGATCGACGTGCGCGACGACCGGGACGCTGCAAGGGACTTCGTGCGTGATCGTGCCATAACGTATCCGTCCATCTTCGACCCTCCCGGGCGGTCACTGCTCGCGCTGCGCGGGTTTCCCCGCAACACAGTCCCGTCAACGATCGTGCTGGACCGCCAGCACAGGGTCGCCGCCGTACTGCTCACCGCGGTTCGGGTCAGCGAGCTGCTCCCGATCGTGCAGCGGGTCGCTGCCGAGCCGACAGCTCCGGCGCCAAGCGACCAGCGCGCCCCGGATACCCGCCCCGAAGGACCGGGTCCCGCGGTGGAGCTGGTGCCGCGGTGAGCCTCACGGACCTGATCATCTCCGGCCCGCTACTGGTGGCGTTCCTGCTCGCGGTGGCCGCGGGCGCGGTCTCGTTCGCCTCCCCCTGCTGCCTGCCGCTGGTACCCGGTTACATCGGCTACCTGGCTGGTCTCGTGGGGGCGGACGCACCGCCGGTCGGGCCCGGCGAACCGCGGGCCGGGGCGGGCCGGTGGCGCGTGGCCGGAGCGGCGCTGTTGTTCGTCGCCGGGTTCACGGCGGTGTTCACTGCCGGTGTTCTGCTGGTGCTCGGCCTGTCCGACCTGTTGCTCGGCAACGAGTTGCTGCTGCAACGCATCGGCGGGGTCGTGACGATCGCGATGGGGATGGTGTTCCTGGGGATGTTCCCCGCGCTACAGCGGGACGTGCGGATCCACCGCGTGCCGCGAGGCGGGTTGGCCGGCGCACCGGTGCTGGGCGCGGTGTACGGGCTGGGTTGGACGCCGTGCCTCGGCCCCACCCTTACTGGGGTGATCGCGCTGGCGACCGGAACCCAGGTCGGGTCGGCCACCACCCGCGGCCTGGTGCTCGTGCTGGCCTACTGCGCGGGGTTGGGGCTGCCGTTCGTACTGATCGCGCTGGGTACCAGCTGGGCCGTCCGGACCCTGGGCTGGCTTCGCCGCCACATCCGGGCTCTGCAGCTCACCGGCGGGGTGATGCTGCTGGTGCTGGGCGGGCTGCTGGTCACCGGTCTCTGGGGAAGCTTCATCGCGTGGCTACGAGGGCCGATCGGGGCCTACACGCTTCCTCTCTGATGTCGACGCCGAGCCCGCGCACGTACACAACGTCGCCAGTCAGATGCGAGTGTTACCGACGATTCGCGATGAGGGCTCATCGCCGCCCTGCCTGCCTGCCCGCGCTCGGCGGTGAATGTCAGCGGGCACGACTCGCGCGCAGGACGGCGATGAGGCGACGTGGCTTAGTTGCTGGCGCGGGTCACCCGACCTTCTCCATGCTCTGGCCGCAGCAGCAGGTCGGGCTCTGTTGACCCGCGCAGCCCGGCGGAGCGCTCTTGGTGACGGTCACCTCGCAACCACACTCGGGCAGCGGGCAGCGGTAGACCTCGCCCTCACGAAACGGCATCGGATCTCTCCCTCATCTCGGCTTGGCACCGACCTGCTAGCCGGTGCACCATGACGCTAGAAGCTGGCCCCGGGGGCCAGGTCAAACTCGGGATCGGAGCGACGGGACCGCAATGAACATCCCACGCGGCACATCCACCGCCGGGCAGGCCGCGAAACAGGCCGGGATCACCCGGAAGGCACTGCGCGTGTACCGGGAGCGCGGGCTGGTCGGCGAGCCCGAGCGCACCGCCGCCGGCTACTGCCTCTACTCCCAGGCCGACATCACGGTGCTCCGATTCATTCGGCAAGCCCGCATCCTGGGTCTACACCTGGACGATGTCGCGGAAATTCTAGCGATTCACCAGGCCGGAGCCGCGCCGTGTGCGACGGTGGCCGAGCGGATCGGGACTCGTATCGCCGAGATCGACGCTGCCATCGCTGATCTACATGCCCTGCGTAACACGCTCACTCGGGTCCGAGACACCGTGCCCTCAGCGGGCTCCCCGACAGAGAGTTCCCGACCGGTGTCGGTGTGCGCGATCGTGGAGCGTGCGCAAGTGGCTCGTCGGGTCTGAGGCCGCCCGTGTCGACCGCGCCGGGGCGGAAACCGAGTCCGTGGAGTCAGCGCAAGCTCGTGTTGATCAACGACTCCTACGACGCCGCCGGTCTGGAATCGAGCGCCTGGGTCGGCGCCGACGTAGCCTGCGTCCTTGACGGCGGCATCTCGGGATACATCAGCGTCGGGGGAGACGTCGTACGGGGCCGCGCACGGTGGTCGATGGAACGGCAAGTGCGTCTAGTCGCCGCCGCGCGGGACGCGCCTGTGATCATCGGTTCCGGCCTCGGGCTGGTCCTCGGGGTACTTGTTCGGGCTGCTCGGCGGTGGGTCGATTCCGGCTGACGATGCTCGTGCCGATCATGTCGTCTACCTCCCCCACCGCACGGGCGCCGAACTCGGCCGTCGCTGTGCCGCGACGATCACTGACCGCAGCCAGTGGGCCACCGATGGGAGCCGGCAGGCCTCGGTGAGGACAGGCACGTTCACATTTAACCGTCGCGGCTCGTCATTTAGCCTTCAGCTTGCCTTTGGTAACCGAAAACATAACGTCGGCCCGCCTACGGTCAAGTCATGTTCAGCTGCGATGCACCAGACGCCGCCGTGCTCGACACGTGCACTGCGGTAGGCGCTCCGGCGCAGGGCCTGAGTCCTGTGGCCATGCCGATCACAGTCTCCGACCGGTCCCTCACGGTGAGTCACGACGGTTTGCGGGTTGTGCTTCACCGCCGATTTTTCGAGCTGCTGTCGAGGTTGCCGGAACCCGCACACAGCCGAATTCTGCGGGGGGTATTCGACAAAAAGTACGATCATCCGGATCCGTGGGGAGTGACGAGCGGCTCGCCCAATGGCGCCTATCAGCGGCGCAAATTCCGAACCACGCTCGACTGTATACCGATCGGAGATTACCGTCGGGTCCTCGACGCAGGCTGCGGTGAGGGTGCCTTCACTCGTCTGCTCCCCGAGGCATTTTCGGGCGCTGAGGTCGTAGGAATCGATATCGCGGCCGATGCGGTCGAGCGGGCCGCAGCGGTAGCTCCTCGGCAGGCGGTGCAATATCTGACCACGAATTTCCTAGACGACTCGCTGCCGGGAATGTTTGACCTGGTTTTCTGCAACGAGGTGCTCTATTATCTCGGCGGCAGCGGCCAGCGGCGCGCCGCCGAGCGCCTCATTTCCACGCTGACGCCAGGTGGAATCCTGGTGCTGGTGCATCCGTGGCCGGAAGCCCGCCGTCTGCACCAGCCGTTCGATGTCGACCCGGCTCTGACCCGAATCCGCGAGTAGCTGCTCGACACGGGCTGGAGATGGCGATAGGTGCCGCTCTGACCTGGGATGATGATGTTTGCGAAGACACAATCAAGCCCAGTGAGAGGACACCTATCGGGTGGAGAGGCTACGGG
>JAJDAQ010000143.1 GCA_029261815.1 Deltaproteobacteria bacterium | reverse complement strand
CTCATTAGCGCGGTGGCTGTGGTCGTCTCGCTGGTATACCTCGCGTTTCAGATTCGGCAGAACACGACCCAGATCGAGGAAAACACGAAGGCGGCACAAGCGACCGCGTTCGACTCGAGCATCAATCACACGTTCAACGCGAGAGCGGTGATCATCGAGAACCAGGACCTCGCTCGGATCTACCTCGAGGGCTCGAAGGCGCCGGGAACGCTCTCCGATGAGGACCTTCTTCGATATCGCCTGATCCTTCACAACATTCTTTGGTCGATCTGGAACATGCAATCTCAAGCACAAGTTGGGCAGTTGGCCTCCGAGACATGGAGCGCGCAGCTAGCGACCTTGGAGCGCATCGTATCAACGAGAGGGTTCGATTGGTTCTGGGCCAACTACGCGCAGGAGCTCGGCCCAAGCTTCCGGCAGGTCGTGGAAGATCTGCAATCGAAACGGAGCTGAACCTTCCGCCCAACAAGGCGTTGCAGCGGACGAGCAACATCTCGGTTCAATTGACCTGGATCAGTGTCTGGCGGCATACTTCTGAGGCACGATCGGACTGGGTCAGCGCTGTTGCTGGCCGCTGAACGCCGATCCGTTAGGCGGCAGGAGAAGACGTGAACTGGGATGCTATCGGTGCCGTCGCGGAGGTTCTAGGTGGCGTTGCGACTGTTGCGACCCTTGCTTACCTCGCCCTCCAGATTCGCCAATCCTCGGCGGCGACAAGGGCCCAGATCCGGCAGTCCATCGCGGACAGTCAAATCCACTACCTCAACTCGCGATCGACAGACCCATTCTTACGCCGGGCGACGCAGGACGCATTCGCTGGGCACGAGATGGATGACGGCGATACGGTCGCACTTCGCGTACATCTGGTCGCCCATCTGCGCCTCTTCGAGAGCCACCATTCTCAGTTTCGCCTTGGTGCGTTGGACGAGGAGGATTGGCGAGCCCAGCGCACACTGCTCAGAGGTCTCCTTCGCATCGACGCATACCGCCAAGCGTACGCATTCATTTGCACCACGTACGGAGAAGCGTGGAACAGGGAATTCGCCGCGGAGGTAGAACGATGCCTCTCCGAACCGAAGAGTCCAGCCGCCTAACCAGAGGCGCTGCAGCTGACAGGCTAGTCGGGCGCCCAATTCTGCGTGGTACTATTGCGGGGTCTTCGGTGGTCAAACTCCGGGCAGCATTGCGCCGCCCGCGGCTGATCGCCTAGTCCGTTTGGCGGCGAACGAGGGTGTAGCATGTCGACCCCGACTGCACGGCGAACTCATCACAAGGTCAATCGGCTGATTGTCAACCGAATCGTGCGGGCAATCCTTCGGGGGCCGTTCCACCGTGTCCTTAGTGGTCGGGTCCTTGTGCTCACGTTCAGCGGGCGTTCTACTGGCCGGGTTTATGAACTGCCGCTTGTCTACATCGAGGACGGGTCCACGATCTATTGCTGCACGCTCCAGGCCGCGACTCGCTGGTGGAAGAACCTCCGGGGAAGTCCGAAGGTCCGAGTTCTCCTGCGCGGTGAAGAGCATGCGGGCAAGACGGAGATCGTTGAAGACCCACCGGAGAAGATCCGTCCCCTCACAATGTGGCTCGAGAAATCTAGACCGATGCAAAGAACCTACGGAGTATCTCCCGCGCGAGCCGGTCGCTTGGATCCGGACCAAGTTAGATGTGCCGCCGAAAACTCGATTGTCATCCGGATCACGCTCGCTTTCTAACAAGCCGCTGCAGCTGACAGGCTATTCAGTGCGGTTGCTGGGCGTGGTAGCCTGGAGATGAACCGGCGGTCAAGTTTCAGGCAGTAGTGCGCCGCCTGCAGCTGAGCGCCTAGTCCGTTAGGCGGCCAGAGGAACGAAGGCGTGGACGCGACCGGCCTTATCGAAGCGATTCGCGGTGGCGATTCCAACGCCGTGCGCGCGGCGGTCGCTGACGATCCCGGACTCGCTCGCAGCCGAGATGAGGGCGGCGTATCCGTCATCTGTCTTTCGGTCTACTTCGGGCGCGACGAGATCGCGAGAGAGCTGGCACGGATGCGCGACGACCTTGACGTCTTCGAGGCCAGCACGCTGGGCGACGTCGATCGTGTACGCGAGCTCATCGCGTCGACGCCCGGCTTGGCCAACGCCTACTCACCGGATGGGTTCCACCCGCTCGGGTACGCTTGCTTCTTTGGCAGGCAACGCCTCTTCGACCTACTTCTCGAAGCCGACACCGACCTGGACGCCCCTGCGCGCAATCCGATGCAGGTGAGGCCGCTGCACAGCGCAGTGGCGCACTCGGATCCGGACATCGCGCTGGCGCTGGCCGAGCGGCTGCTTCGGGGCGGCGCATCACCGAACGTCGCGCAGCAGAACGGGTTTACTCCCCTGCATGAGGCCGCTCTCCGAGGCCACGCTGACCTCGTTCAGGTCCTCATCCGACACCATGCCGATGCCTCGGCACGCAACTCGGAGGACCAGACGCCGGGCGACCTGGCGCGCGAGAGCGGACACCTCGAAGTAGCGAAGTTGATCGAGCTCGCCGTCCAAGGCGGTAGCAGCTGACTCCCAACAGCTCCCTCCAATCGACCCGTGGTACCGTTCTGGCGGCAGCCGCCGCGCCCCAGCATTGGCGGTCAGCGCTGCTGGGCGGAGCTGAAACGCCAGTCCGTGAGGCGGCGTGAAATACCACAGGAGATGAGATGACAAAGCTCGCAATCATTATCGGCGCAGTCCTGCTTCCAGTCACCGTTGCTGCCCATCCCGACCACGCCGCCGGTGGGGACTTCGGCATCCTCCATAGTCTTACTGACCCGTTCCACGTTGGGCTGGCCGCCGTATCGGTTCTGGTCTTCCTCGCGGTTCGCAGGTCGGTGCTGCCGCGTCGCTCGCTCAAGCAGACGGGCGAGTAGCTACCCGCGCGCCGTCCAACAAGGCGCTGCAGCTGACAGGCTATTCGGCGCGGTTGCTGGCGTGGTAGCCCGCGGAGGCACCGGCGGTCAGGAGTCAGGCAGCAGTGCGCCGCCTCCGGCTGAGCGCCTATTCCGTTAGGCGGCGAAGTGTCTCGAAGGAGAGCTGATGGCGAGAATCACCGGGATCGGAGGCGTGTTCTTCAAGAGCAGGGGGGACCACGCAGCACTGGCGGCTTGGTATCAGACGCATCTGGGGATGCCGCCGCTCTCGGAGTGGGGCGGCGCCGTACTAGAGTGGCCTCAGGATCAGGCCGAGGACAAGGGGGCCACCGTCTGGCACGTCGCGGAGCGAGACACAGAGTGGTTCGCGCCCAGCGACGCGCCATTCATGATCAACTACCGGGTCGATGACCTCAGCGAGCTCCTTTCGAACCTCCAGGCGGCCGGAGTCGAGATCCTGAAGGGCCCGGAATCGCATGAGAACGGCAAGTTTGCGTGGATCGTGGATCCGGACGGCAACAAGGTGGAGTTGTGGGAGCCGAAGATCTGGGACAAGAAGAACAAGGGCGGCTAGTTGCGCCGGCCGCCGAACAAGGCGTTGAACCGGACGTGGATTAGCGCGGTTCAAATATGGGCTGTGCCGTTCTGGCATCAACCTCTTCAGGTTCGGCGGACTCCGGTAGCGCTATTCCACGCCGGTTAACGCCGATCCGTCCGTCCGTTAGGCTGCATTGGGAGCTATCGACCTCTGTCGCTGCGCCCCGTGCTTCATGCATGCCAAGGAGAATCCCGCCCTGAGAGAGATCACTCGCATCAACCACGTAGGCCTCCGCGTTAGAGACCTGACGATATCTCGGACTTTCTACGAGAATCTCGGATTCGAGTTCATCGTGGGTCCGGTGGGGCCAGAGCCAGTGGCCATTGTGGAACACCCGTCGGGCGTGAACATCAATCTGATCCTGAACGCGTCTGACGACGCTTCCCCAGACAACGTGCTAATGGACCACCCAACGAAACACACAGGGTTCACGCACATCGCGCTGGAGATAACTGACCCGGATCGTGTCGAGCGGAGGCTCGTCGAGTTGGGAATCGAGATCACGGAGCGAGTAGAGTTCGGAGGGGCGCGGTTCTTCTTCATCCGCGACCCAGATGGGAACGTCCTAGAGTTTCACAAGCCTGCGGCCAACGACACCAATGGGGGTGACGCCTAACAAGGCGTTGCCGCGGACCATCAACAGCTTGGTTCAATTGACCTTTCGGCCTGGCGGCATACTGTTTCGGCCGGGTCAGGTCCGGTCAGCGCTGTTGCTGGCCGATGAACGACCACCCGTTAGGCGGCGTAATGACATCAGAAGTCGAGATTCGTCCTGAGCGCCCCGGCGACATCGATGCGATCGGGGAATTGATTGATTCGGCGTTCTTCGGGAAGCCCTATGCCGCCGGAGACGAGGCAGACCTCGTGCAGGAGCTTCGCGCCCAGGACGCGCTGTCAGTGTCGTTGGTTGCCGAACTCGAAGGCGCGATCGTGGGGCAAGTCGTGCTCTCGCCCGCACGGGCGCCAGGCGGCGTGGC
>JAJDAQ010000142.1 GCA_029261815.1 Deltaproteobacteria bacterium | reverse complement strand
CCGACCGAGTACCCCGTGGTCGGCACCGTGACCGTCGTGTCACCGCTCTCGATCGATGGGCCGCCCGTGGGCGCCGCACAGTTTCCGCTCATCGTCTTCTCGCATGGCTCGGGCGGGATCAACACGCAGTCGAGCACGATGACCGAGACCCTCGCGAGTCACGGCTTCATCGTGGCGTCCCCCAACCACACCGGCAACACCACCAACGATCTACAAAACGGGACGGCTACGCCGTTCATCGAATCGGCACTGAACCGTCCGCAGGACGTGTCGTTCGTGATTGACCAGATGCTCGCACGGGATGCGACACCCGGAGATGCCTTCGAGTCCCGCGTGCGCCCGGAGGACATCGGTGTCGCGGGCCACTCTTTCGGCGGCTTTACCGCGTGGGCCATGGCAGCAGGCTACGGCGTGGTTCCGCCCGATCCCCGCGTGACCGCGATCATGCCGATCGCACCGGTTTCCGGCCTGACGACGGATGAGGCGTTCAGCGAGATCGATCTTCCCATCATGTTGCTGTCCGGGACGTTGGATACGACGACGCCGATCGACGACAACACGACGCGCCCGTTCGCCGCAGTGCGTTCCCGTCTCTACCGCGCCGACATCGTGGGCGCCGGACACACCCACTTCGCAAACGTCATCTGCACGATCGGAAACGCCCTGCTCGGAGTCGGACTCCCGATCGAAGCGTGGCCCGCGTTCGGTGCTGCGCAGCTCGTGCAGCCGTACCTCGACACCTGCACGCCGGCCGTCTTCCCGTTGGCCACCGCCGAGCGGATCCAGAACCTCTATGCCATCTCGTTCTTTCGGCTCTGGCTCTACGGAGACGTCGCCTACGACGACTTCCTGACCGCCGGCTACGCGGCGGCGTTCGAACCCGACGTGGTGTTCCAGGACAAGCAGCCGGTGTCGGCGACGCGTTGTGGCGTCGGCTTCGAACTCGCTTTCGTGTTGTTGCCGATCGCAGCCTGGCGCCGCTCGCGCCGAGCGCGCGCCACAGTCCTGCCCGCCTAGGCGATTACACCGCGCTCGCGGAGCGCCGCTCGCTTTGATTCGTCGAGGCCGAGTTCGGCCAGGACCTCGTCGGTGTGTTCCCCATGCTCGGGTGCCATCGAACGCGGCGCCCACGGGGTTCCACCGAAATCCGCCGGTGTGGCCGGGAAAGTCGTGGTGCTTCCGGCGTCGGGGACCTCGCAGAACGCCCCGGCGGCGCGGACCTGTTCGTCGGCAATGACTTCCCCGATCGATTGGACCGGGGCCCACCAGAAATCCTCGGTTCCGTCGAAGATGGGTCGCCACTCCGCGAGCGGCTTTGTACGGAATGCCTCGTCGAGTAGCGCGATCAGCGCTTCCGCGTTCACGGCGCGTCCCGCCGGGTCGGCGAAACGCTCGTCGTCGATCCATTCGGGATGGTCCACGGCATGACAGAGCGGCGGCCAATGCCGCGTCGCCTCGAGGCCGACAATCCAGAACCAGCGCCCGTCGCTGTCCTGGTAGTTGTTGATGCACGGGTTGCCCATCGTCTTCCGGTTGCCGACCGCCAGGTCAACGCCGAAGCGCAGCGATGTCGCGATGTCGAAGGCGAGGGTGTAGATCCCCTGGCGGATCAACGACGACGACACGAGCTGGCCCTTGCCGGTCTTCTCTCGCGCATACAGCGCTGCAGAAACCGCGCCCGCCAGCACCATGCCGGTGCCGTGGTCGCCCATTCCGCCTCGCTGGAAGGGCGGGTGGCCGCCGGGCTGGGTGAGCATGTGTGCGATACCCGATCGAGCCCAGAACCCCGCGATGTCGTAGGCGGCCTTGTCCTTCTCCGGTCCTTCTTCTCCGTAGCCCGTGAGCAGCCCGTAGATGAGACGCGGGTTGCGGGCCAGCAACTCATCCGGTCCGTAGCCGAGCCGGTTCAGGGCTGCCGGTCGGATGTTGGAGATGAAGACATCGGCGCCGTCGATGAGTTCAAGTCCCAGCTCGCGGCCTTCGTCCGTCGTGAGATCGATCACGACCGACCGCTTGTTTCGATTGTCCATCTCGAAAGGCGGATTGAACGGGAGATCGCCGCCGAGCATCTGGGCGAACAGACGCGCGGGATCGCCGATTCCGGGCGGTTCGATCTTGACCACGTCGGCGCCCCAATCTGCGAGCACGACTCCGGCGGCCGGCCCCGCTACCCAGACACCCATCTCCACTACCTTGACGCCAGCCATCGGTCCCATGAAATCCTCCGTGTCGCCCCGAGTCGGGCGAAGTCGGAAGCGTACCCCGCCCCTCCCGGATCGGTATCCTCCGTCGGTGCGGCGCACCGTCCTCTACCACGACACATCGTTTTCAGACCGACCCGTCTACGACGCGGCGCTGACGCGGTCCCTGCTCGGCGCTGTCGCGGACGGCACGCACCCCGAGGCACTGAGACTGCATGTCCCCGGCGATGTCGTGGCGTTCTCGGTGCTCGATCGTGCTCGTACCGGCTTCAAGGAAGCCGTCGATGCTGCGCACGCTGCGGGTTTCGGCGCGATTCTGCGTCTCGCCGGCGGGCGTGCGGCAGTCTTTCATGGCGAGACCCTTGCCTTCGCCTGGTGTATTCCCGACGCCAGCCCGCGCGATGGCATTCGCGAGCGCTTCGAGGAGACGGCCGAGATCATCCGCGAGGCGCTGGTTCACCTCGGCGTCGATGCGCGGACGGGCGAGGTCGAGGGCGAGTATTGCCCGGGCGAGCACAGCGTGAACGCGCGCGGAGAGCGGAAGCTCATGGGTCTCGGACAGCGCATCGTCCGCGGCTCCGCGCACGTGGGTGGCGTCCTCGTCGTGGGCGGCGCCGACCGCGTGCGCGAGGCGCTCATCCCCGTCTACCGGGCGATGGATTTCCCATGGAAGCCAGAGACCGTCGGTGCGATCGAAGAAGAAGTAGCTGGCATCACCGTCGAGGACGTTCGGCAAGCGGTTCGTGAGGCCTGGGAACGACGGGTGACGTTGTCAGCCGCTCCGCTCCCGGAGCCGATCCTGGCGGACGCCTACGGTCGAGAAGTCGACCATCGTGTGGGGACAGCCTAACTGCGCTCGATCTCGAGCCAGAGTTGCTCGGCCTCGGCGGCCGGAACGGGCGGACTGAACAGGTAGCCCTGCATCTCGTGGCACCCCCAGGACCGCAGCAGGTCTCGCTGCACGCGCTCCTCGACGCCTTCGGCGACGATGCGGAGTCCGAGGGCCAGCCCCATCTGCACGATCGAAGCCGTGAGCGCCGCGTCGTCATCTCGGGTGCCGACTTCCTTCACGAACGAACGGTCGATCTTGACGACATCGACGGGCAGGTTGCGCAGGTGGGAGAGCGAAGAGTAGCCGGTCCCGAAGTCGTCCAGCGCGATCTCGATGCCAAGGTCCCGAAGTTCTTCGAGTTGAGACACGGATCCGCCCGGATCATGAAGCACCGCACTCTCGGTGATCTCGATGCCGATGTCGGAGGGACGCGCGGACTCCTCGGCGATGATCTGCGCGATGTGGCTGGCTAGACCTTCTCGCTGGAACTGCATCGTCGAAACGTTGACGGCAATCGGGACGTCACAAACGCCAGCGCCGCGCCATGCCACCGCCTGCCGACATGCGGCTCGCAGGACCCAGTCGCCGAGGGGATGGATCAGCCCGGTTTCTTCCGCAATCGGAATGAAGTCACCCGGCATGACGGTCCCGAGTTCCGGGTCCTTCCAGCGAAGCAGGCCCTCGAACCCGGTGATCTTCTGCGTTTCGAGTTCGAGTTTGGGCTGGTAGTAGAGTTCGAACTCGTTGTTCTCGAGCGCGCGTCGGAGCTTGGATTCGAGGATCAGTCGCTTGAGGGCGACGGCGTTCATGCTCTCGTCGTAGAACTGATGGGAGGCACGCCCTTCGTGTTTGGCATGGGACAAAGCGGCGTCGGCATTGCGCAGCAGGGTCGCGACGTCAGGCCCGTCATTCGGAAAGACCGCGACGCCGATACTGATTCCGAGCGTGACTTCGTGGCCTTGAGCGTGCAGGGGTTCGCCGAGCGATTCGGTGATCGCGCGCGCGATCGCGTCGAGGACTTCGGGGTCGCCGACATTCGGGAGCAGCACCGTGAATTCGTTGCCGCCCAACCTCGCCAGCGAAGCGGAGCCCGTCGCGACACCCACCGCGCCGAGGTCGCGCACGGCAGCGGACAAACGCTCCGCCGTTGTGCGAAGCAGCAGATCGCCCGTGGAGTGTCCGAGGCTCTCATTGATGCGTCGGAAGTGGTTCAACGCCACCATGAGCACACCGACGCGTGCGCCCTGACGCCGTGCATCGTGGACGGCCAGGAACAGACGCTGTTCGAACAGCTTGCGATTTCCGAGGCCAGTGAGGTCGTCGTGGAAGGCCAGGTACTGGACCTGTTCCTCGGTCTGACGACGCTCGGTGACGTCCTGAGACGTTCCCTCGAGCATTGCCGGCTCACCTTCGTCATCGAATGCCATGTGGATCTGGCACTGGAGCACGCGCGTCGCGCCGTCGGTTCGTCGAACACGATGGTCGAATGCGACCGACTCACCCGTCTTCATGCATTTCTTGACCGCATCGAGGAGCATCTCGCGATCCTCTTCGACAATGGCGTCCGCCAGATCCTGGATCGATGCCGGGTTGCCGTCGTCCGATCCGATGATGTCGGCGAAAGCGCCCGTGATCACGAACTCGCCGGAGTCCAGGTCGAGATGCCAGCTGCCCATGCGCGCGAGCCGTTGCGCGGTCCCGAGGCGGGCTTCGCTGCGGCGTAACGCCTGGACGTTTGCGCTGGCACGAAGCAGGTAACGAAGACGGTGCTGCAGGAGCGGAGCTTGGATGGGCTTGGTGAGGAAGTCCGTCGCTCCGACGTCGTAGGCGCGGCGGATCGAGTCGTCGTCGTCGAGACCCGTCATCATCACGATCGGGATCTCGGTGCCCCCGGGCCTTCTTCGCATTTCCTCGCAGACATCGAAGCCCGAGCGGTCGGGCATCTGCACATCGCACAGGACGAGTTCCGGCGGTTGGGCGTCGAACTGTGCGAGCGCATCCTCTCCGCCGGTCGCTTCGGCGACATCCAGTCCTTCGCGATGGAGTGCGCGCAAGATGGCTCTCCGGGCACCCGCATCGTCGTCGACAACGAGTACGAGCGGCCGCTTGGCCGGGGGGCCTCCGCCCGGCGCTTCGTAGTCGTAAACGGTTGTCATCTCGACACTTTTCGGCGTACTCGGGGGCCGGCTTGAGGGTCGAGGACTGAGGTGTTTATCTAGGTTGGGGCGAATTCGCCTCGGCGATTCGGCCCACGTGCTTCGCTTGGAGGTGGCCCTCGTCGAACATCCAACGGAGGGTGTCGCGGTATGTCTCGGAGCTCGGTCGAAAAGACACGCCGAGCTCCTCGGTGGTGCGGGCACCAGAGGCGCCGGGCCAACGCGTCGCGTACTCCATGGAATCCCGGGTGAGGGGGAAGCTGAAGTCGACCACGCGCTTCACCAGATCGCCAACGCTGCCGAGCGCGCGAAGTGCGGGCCCCCCGATGCGGGGGCGCCGAATGACACGGACGCCTGTGATGTCGTCGAGGAGTTCATAGGTCTCTTTCCATGACAGCATCTCACCCGCGGCCGCATAACGAGCCGGTTCCGGGGGGTGCTCGAGTAGCCGCAGATGTACCTGTGCAAGATCGCGGACGTCGACGATCTGGAAGCCACCCGACGTGATGATCCCCGTGTCTGCGAAAAACGAATACAGCGCATTGTTGGCGTCCGTCATGCCGGGGTCGTCGGGGCCGATGATGCCGCATGGGTAGGACGCATGGATCGGCGCGCCATCCGCCTGCCACTTTCGGATCGCGTGCTCGGCATCCGCCTTGCTTTGTGCGTAGGCCGTCGCGGCCGGAGCGATCGGAAGCTCGGGGTGAAGCGGGCCACAGCCCGGCGTGAAGAATACCGACAGGCTCGACACATAGACGATCGACGGCAGGCCGCGCGTCACCGCGCCGCCGACGACGAGATCGACACCGCGGGCATTGGTTTCGAGGACGCGGTCGGCCATGGACTTGCGGAGATCCACCAGGGCAGCGGCATGGAAGACGGCGTCGCAGCCCTTCATCGTTTCTTCCACACATTGGCGATCCACGATGTCGCCGACGATCAAGTCGCTTTCCGGGATCTCGATTCCGCGCCGCTGGAACACGGCACGCACCTTCTCCCGGCTTCGGACGAGCAGGCGCACCTCATGTCCGGCATCGACGAACGCTTGAACTGTGTGGGAGCCCGTGAAGCCGGTGCCGCCGGTGACCATCACCTTCAAAGGGGTGTCCCCGTATCGTCTGCGGAAGCGTCGGGTCGACCCCGCGAGAGCCCAGCTCGTGTGAGGTAGCGATAGCTGGCTTCGACCGCGTCGAACATGTCGGTCTCGCAACGATCGAGTTCGATGATGTGCCAGGCGGCCTGATCCGCCGCGGCGACCGCGGCGAAGTCCATGGCGCCGGTTCCCGCCGCCGTCATCGCAGCGCCCGGGTCGTCGGCGGGGCCGTCCTTCAGGTGCAGGCGCGACGCGCGTTCGCCGAGCTGGTCCAACAGGGCGACTGGATTGCGGCCCGCGGTCTGGGCCCAATAGACATCGAGTTCGATCCCAATCGCGGGGTCGAGGCGTTCCAGGAGCCGGTCGAACGCCAGCCGGCCATCCGGGAGCACGGTCCACTCCCAGAAGTGGTTGTGATAGGCGAGGGAGAGCCCTCGTTCCTGGGCGATCGGGAGTGCGGTATTCAGCTCTGCTGCGACTCCGTCGACGCCATCGGCGGTCGCGAAGCGGTCGGGTGCCGCGAACGGCACGACCGCGAGCGAGGTGCCCAACTGGGCGACGGTATCCAGTGCAGCCGCAGCGGCGTCGCCTACGGCCATCGAATGTGCTGAGCAGATCTCCATGCCGAGATCGGCGACCCGTCCCCTGAACTCCGCGGGCGAGCATCCGTGGAGGTCCGCGCACTCGACTCCCAGGAAGCCGCACTGCGCTAGACGCGAGAGCGTACGGTCGAGATCGTCGGCGGCTTCTTCGCGGAGCGAGTAGAGCTGGATCGCGATCGGTCGGGTCATTCACTCTCCGTCAATTGCGGTGGCCGGCCATGATAGGGCAGGGCGGTTCGGATAGACTGCGTCGCTGCAGCCCGCATTCGAGACGGAGACCGGAGAGAACCATGGGCGAGTTCGACAACCACGTGGACGCGGTCCTTGCCGAGGCGCGAGAGCAGACGGGCCTCGAGGATCTCGGACGCCACTGGTTCCAGGATGGTCTCGACGCATTGCTCCGGACGTACGCCGACAACCCGTTCAACCCGAAGCGGCGCCAGCGCAATCGCTCGCGAATGGTCGGGGCTGCGGCGACGCGGATGCGGGCGCAAGCCGCGATCGCGGCCCATCCCGAGATCGAAGAACGCGAAATCCGGCGACCGGTCTTCCTGACGGGATTGCCGCGGTCGGGTACGTCAGCGCTGTTCAATCTGCTGGCCGCCGATCCCGCGGCGCGCCCGCTCTTGTTGTGGGAGACCCAGTTCCCCGAACCGCTCGAAGGCCATGTTTCAGGCGAACCGGATCCGCGGCACGAAGCGATTCGTGCGTACTACGAGAAGGGTCGCGAGAGCAATCCTGACTGGAACAAGATCCATCAGACCCATGCGGATACGCCGGAGGAGTGCGTACTTCTTCACCTCTTCGCGTTTCACGGGGTGCAGTATGGAATCGAGATCTTCCTCGAGCCCTATGCGAGCTGGTTCCAGGAACATCTGGATGGGATGGACCGGCTCTATGCGCATCACAAGCAGTACCTGCAGATGCTCGACTGGCAGCGGCCCGGTGAGCGTTGGCTACTGAAGGCGCCGGCGCACATGTGGGGCCTGGATGCTTTGGTCCGGACCTTTCCCGATGCGGCGATCGTATGGAGCCATCGCGATCCGCGTCGATGCATGGCGTCCATCGCTTCGATGACGGCGACGCTGATGCAACAGGTCGACGATGTGGATCCGACGGAGTTGGGGCCGAAGGTGATGGAGTTCTACGCGCGCTCGCTGGAGCGCGGACTGGCCACACGCGAGACGTTCGACGATTCGCGCGTGATCGACGTCACCCACGATGCGTTCGTCGCCGACCCGCTCGCGGTGGTTCGTAAGATCTATGCGCACTTCGATCTCGACCCCACGGCCATCGATCGGGCGCTTGCCGACCACGTCCGGGAGAACCCGAAGGACAAGCACGGGCGTCATGACTATGGCCTCGAAGCGTTCGGGCTGAGCGAGGCCAAGGTGCTCGATCGCTTCGCCGACTATGTCGAGCGCTTCTCCGTCATCGACTGACCGTCGCGCGTTTGCGCGCGATGACGAGATGGTTCTGGGTCCAACGCGCGAAACCCCGCTCCAGCGCT
>JAJDAQ010000141.1 GCA_029261815.1 Deltaproteobacteria bacterium | reverse complement strand
ACTCCGCCGGGGCGCCGTCCGCCGGAGCGGCAGACATGCCTGGTGCGACCGGCACCTTCGAGTTCCAGCCCTCCGATTGGCAGGAAGGCGTCACGAGTTGGTGGACGGACTCCGATGGCATCGCGCCCGGCATCGCCGGCTGCCACATCGGCACGGACGCCTCGGGCACGCCCAACGGCCGCATGTTCGGAGAGGCCTGCCTGCCGAACGGACTCCTCGTCGAATCCAACCCGGGCCTCGATGAACTCCACAGCCACGGAAACGACACCGGGCATCCCGACACCTTCGACTGCAACGCCTGGTGTGCCGGAACCGGCAAGACCGCTGGGTCCTGCGTCGCGGCGCCCGCACCGCCCTGCGCGTCGTCGGCGGTCTGTGCGTGCCGCTAGGCGATCGCGGAATGTTGGAGTAGAAGGCGGGCCGTCCGCTTCGTAGACTCGCAGCATGACGAAGGATCCGGGTGCGGGACGCGGGGACGCGGTCGGGCTGTGTGCGCGATGCGCACACGTGCGGTCACAAGGAAGCGCAAAGGGCAGCGTGTTCTACCGTTGCGGGCTCGCGGACTTGCGGCCCGGGTTCTCGCGCTACCCGCAGCTCCCGGTCCTTGCCTGCGCGGGTTACAGCCCGGAGGCGGACGACATCGGGTAGGCTGGCCGAGCCCGTCCACCGTCCACCACGACAGGAAGCCCCATGCAGCGCTGGCACATCCTCTCCGCCATCGGTCGCGACCGGCCGGGCCTGGTCGCCGAACTGGCCCAGCTCGTCCTCGATTGTGATGCCAACCTCGAAGACTCCCGGATGACGATCCTGGGCTCGGACTTCGCCGTGATCCTGCTCTGCTCGAGCCGCGACGCAGACGCCAGCGACCGCCTGAACCTGGGCGCCAAGCGCCTGGAGCGTGACCACGGACTCACCATCCTGATCCGTACCCTCGACGATGGACCGCGCCCGGCCGTCCCCGCTCCGGGCACACGCCTCTACCGCGTCGAAGCTGCCGGTGAAGACCGCGCAGGAATCGTCGCGTCGATCTGCGGCGTCCTCGCAGAGCACGGCGTCAACATCACGGAGCTGACCTCGGCCAGTCAGCCCGGCCCGGGCGGTTCTCCGCACTATCAACTGAAGATCGCCGCCGAGGTCCCCGACGCCCTCGACCCGAAGACCCTGCGCGAGGCCCTCGAGGCCGTCGCCGACCAACTCGTGCTCGACGTTGCGTTGATGCCGGGTTGACCCGGCCAACCCGCCGCGGTGCTTCCATGGTCTCTGGTTAGGCGGCGGGGAGAGCCCCTGGTATCTCGCCTAGGTTCTTGCCGCGGCAGAGGTCGCCGCGAAACGACAGAGCGTTGAACAAGACGCAGTGAGGGCGCTCGGTGGACAGCTTCGAATTTGTCCAGATCGCTGTCTCGATCGTGCTCGGCTTCGGAATCTCCGAGATCCTCGCGGGATGGGGATACCAGCTCCGCCATCGAGCTGAGCGCGACTTCTCGGGCTTGCAGCTCGTCGCCTCGGCTTATCTGCTGGCGTGGTCGTTCCGGTACCTCTGGATCCAGTGGTACACGCAACCGGAGACCTGGTCCTACGGCGCGTACCTGCTTGCCGCGGTGCCCGCAGTCGTGCTCGCGCTCGCCGCGCACGTCTCAGGGCTCGACGAAGGCACGTCGGACCGCGACGCGAAGCAACAGTACGAACGAACTCGGCTGCCCCTCGCCATCCTCCTCGCACTGTTTCCATTGTTCAGCCTCGGCAGATCCTATTGGATCCTTGGAGACCTCAGAGCCTCCAACTCACTTCCGATCTTCATCGTCACGTCTGCCGCCTTCGTGTGGATCGCGGCGACGAGCCGCACCCGCGACCAGTGGATCGCCTGGGGCATTGCGTGGGCAATGCTGCTGCTCTTGATCATCTTCAACTTCCGCACGCTCGGACCGCAGACGTGAAACATCGAGCGAAGCCGCCTCACCTGGCGCCGGAATACGGCGCCCAGTTCGAGGACGCCGCTGTGGCTCGCGCCTATCACACCCGCCCGCCTTATCCCGACGCGCTGATCGAGGCCCTCCTCGGTTTGCTTCCGGAACACAACCGACGAGTGCTCGACCTGGGGTGTGGCACCGGCGACCTGGCGGTTCCACTGGCACAGCGTGGCGCGAACGTCGATGCCGTCGACCCTTCTGCGGCCATGCTCGAAGCCGGCCAACAGCGCGACGGCGCCGGCACCATCCGATGGTTCGAAGCGGCGAGCGAAGACGTCGCACTCGAGGGCCCCTATGGGCTCATCGTGGCGGGCGAAAGCCTCCATTGGATGGACTGGGATCGCACGTTCGCGCGAATCCAACACTGGCTGGATCCGGACGCGGTCCTCGCGATCGCGCAGCGCGGCACCCCACTCGACGTGCCTTGGGGACCGGCACTGCAGTGCCTTTTGGACCATCACTCGACCAACAGGGATTTCGCGCCGTACGACTTGATCGCCCTGCTTCAGGACGGCGGGTTCCTGCGCGTGCCGGGCGATCGCCGGATCGAGCCCGTCGCGTTCGTTCAGCCCATCGACGATTACGTCGAGTCATTCCACTCCCGCAACGGCTTCTCGCGCGCCCGGATGCCCCCCGACAGCGCGCGCGCATTCGACGACGCGGTCCGTGAGCTGGTCAGCCCGCACTCCGAGGCCGGAATGTTGCAGATCCCGCACTCGGCGAAGCTGACCTGGGGGCGACACCCGGAGACCTAGCGAAAACCAGTGGTCTTCCGGTCGCGTGCCGTGGGATGATTCTGGGAGGAGGATGTCCCATGGTCATGCGTCTCATCATGCTCGCCGTCATTGCCGGAGGTTTCGTTGCTTGGGGCGCCTGGCAGGACATCGCCGTCAGCGAAGGCGCGACCGACGAGCCGATCCCGATCCAGCTCGTCGAACTCGAACGCGGCGACGTGCCTGCCACCAATTGGATCACCATGGGTGAGCACTTTCGCGCCTATTGGGGCGCCGTCTTCCAGTACCAGGAGAGCAGTCGCGGTGGGGAGATGAAGGACACTGACAAGGTCGATTACACCTACTACCCGGTCCTATCGATGGATCATCCCTACGTCACGGCGCTCGCCGCGCTCGAGGAACGCTATGGAACCCTGTCCGAGGCACCGGACGAAGAGTTCCCGGAACTAACCTCGGTCTCTCTATTCGTACGGACGACAGAGTTCAAGACGGTGGCCGCTGTTCCGGAAGGCTTCGCGATCGAACCCGGGCTCACGGGCATGCTGGTCACCGAGATCCAGAGCCTTGATGAGGAGGAAGAAGAGTTGGTGCGTGACGTCTTCCCCGACATCGACCTGGCCGACGTGGCCATCCTCGAAGAGGGACGCGAACCCGCCAGCACCGAGAGTGCCTACGGCCGGCTGACCGGAGGAATCGCCGCCATCCTCGCTGGGATCGGGGGCGGACTCCGGTCCCTGCGCAAGAAGCAGGACGGCGATCCGCCCACCAACGACCCGGGAATGCCCATGGGCGGCCCGCCGCCTACCAGCGTCGACGCCGCGAACCATCCAGGGCCGCTCTACAAGTAGGTCCTGCGTCATCCGCGATCACGCAGCTCGGGCCCTGCCGACCGGCGCGTTCCCCGGCGGAGCTAGATCCGCCGATCCTGCCCGGCCCAGTACTTCTCCCGCAGTCGCCGGATGTAGAGTTTGCCAGCGGCCGTGCGCGGTAGTTCCGTCTCGAAGTCGATTGAACGCGGCACCTTGTACCCGGCGAGGTGCTCGCGGGCGAAGTCGCGAATCGCCGTTTCAAGCGCTGGCGACGCCTCGTGGCCGGGACGCAGTTCCACGGCGGCCTTCACCTGCTCGCCCCACTCTTCGTCCGGGATGCCGAATACGCCGACATCGGCGATCGCCGGGTGCTCTTGCAAGACGGCCTCGATCTCGGCCGGGTAGATGTTCACGCCGCCGGAAATGATCATGTTCGACGCACGGTCGGCGAGGTAGACCCAGCCGTCTGAATCGACCGATCCGATGTCGCCTAACGTGTGCGTCATCGGGTCGATGAAGGCCTCGGCCGTTTTTTCGGGGTCTTCGTGGTACGCGAAGAAGTTCGGTGTCGCGGCGTGTCGGGCATACAGTGGCCCTTCTTCGTCCGCCCCGCGCGGCTTCCCGTCCTCGCCCAACGCAAAGACCTCGTACTGCGGAAGCGCACGCCCGACGCTGCCGGGGTGCGCGAGCCATTCCTCGCTGTCGAGGAAGGTCGTGACGCCCCCCTCGCTGCCGCCCCAATATTCGTAGAGGATCGGCCCCCACCACTCGATCATGCGTTCCTTCACCTGGCGCGAGATCGGCGCCGCACCGTGAAGGACGGTGTGAAGCGCGGGCGCAGAGAATGCCGCGCGCTCTTCGGCCGGCAGCCGTTTCAGCAGGCGTACGAACATGGTCGGTACGAGATGCGTGTGGTGGACCTCATCCTCCTGCAGGATGCGCAGGCACTCACGCTCGTCCCACTTCTGCATGATGTGCACGGGTGCCCCGATTGCCTGGTCGTACACCGCGTACATGAGGGGCGCCGCGTGGTACATCGGGCCCGTCACCAGGTGTGGGCCGGAGCCGTCGCAGTGGATCGAGCGGGCGTAGGCGCCGAAGCCCTCGAACGCTTTTTCGAGGGTCGCGGCGCGGCGGCGTTTCACGCCCTTGGGCTGACCGGTCGTGCCGCTCGTGTAGATCAGGTTGGCGCCGGCGGGGTCACCCATCGCAATGGGCTCGTCGGAGGCACCCCCCAAGGCGGCGTCGAGTTCGTCGCCCGCGAGCAAGACCTCGGAGCAGACACTGGCCCGCGCAGTGGCTTCGAGCCCGGCGTCGGTGAAGACGGCCTTGGCACCGGAGTCGCGCACGACATAGGCGACTTCCTCGGGCGCCAGATGCCAGTTGATGGGCGTCATCCAGATCCCGGCGTGGATGCCGGCCAGGATGCCTTCGAGGGCCTCGACCCGATTGCCCATCAGCAGGGCCGCGTGGTCGTCGGGCCGGAGCCCCAGGTCTTCGCGGAGGAAGCGGGCCCAGCGGGTGACGCGATCGTGGAGCTCTGCCCAGGTCCGGGAGCGGGTGCCGTCTGTCACGGCGAGGCCGTTGGGGTCTTTGTGAGCGAGGGTGGGGAGCATGTGGATCCGGTGGCTCGGGGACTGAGACCCCGCGGGGATTGGGAGTTTCTAGGATGAGGCTTGGCAGGAGGCAACGGTAGGGAGCGGCTTCGCCGCTCCTTTTTGTGGTGGGAGCGGCGGGGGTATTTCCGAAACGGTACGTCTCGTTATTATATGGCGTCGCGGTTGTGATGACCGCTTCCTTTTTCTGGAGCCCCCGCCTTGCCCAACAAGCGAACCACCGAAGCCGAAGCCGTCGCCGAACTGCGCGACGGCATGACGATCGGGATCGGAGGCTGGGGTTCGCGCCGCAAGCCCATGTCGATCGTGCGCGAGATCCTGCGCTCGCCGTTGAAGGACCTCACGGTCGTCACGTACGGCGGCCCCGACGCGGGCCTCCTCTGCAAGTACGGCAAGGTGAAGCGGCTGGTCTACGGCTTCGTGTCTCTCGACTCGATCCCGCTTGAGCCGCACTTTCGCGCCGCGCGACAGGCCGGTGGTTTTGAAGCACGCGAACTCGACGAAGGCATGCTCCAATGGGGTCTGTACGCGGCTTCGCTGAACCTGCCCTTCCTTCCGACGCGCGCCGGCCTCGGTTCCGACGTGATGAAGATCAACCCGAACCTGAAGCTGGTGGAATCGCCGTACGAAGATGGCGAGAAGCTGGTGGCGATGCCGGCCATCGAACTCGACGCCGCGTTCATCCACATGAATCGCGCCGACGCGCGTGGCAATGGCCAGTACCTGGGGCCCGACTTCTACTTCGACGAGCTGTACTGCATGGCCGCGAAGCGCCGCTTCATGACCTGCGAGAAGATCATCGAGACCAGCGACTTCCTGAAGGAAGGGTCGCTGCACACGCTGCGCATCAACCGCACCATGATCGACGGCGTCATCGAAGCGCCCGGCGGCGCACACTTCACCGAGTGCCCGCCCGACTATGGCCGCGACGAAAAATTCCAGAGCGCCTACGCCGCGACCGCCAAGGACCCGGAGGCGTGGGACCAGTTCAAGGCCGACTACCTGGACGTCTCCGAAGCCGACTACCAGAAGAAGGTGAACGAACGATGAGCGACGCAACCCGCGCCGAAGTCTGTGCCGTGGCCGTCGCCGAGGCCTTCCGGGGCGACGGCGAGATCCTCGTCTCCTGCTTCGGGACCACCCCGGCCGTCGGTGCACGACTCGCCCGCATGACCTTCGAGCCCGACATCCTGATGACCGACGGCGTCTGCTCGCTGCTCGGCAACGTCGACCCGGTGAGCGGCGACAAGCCGGAAGCCGTCGTCGAAGGCTGGACGCCGTTTCGCTTCATCTTCGACCACCTGTGGAACGGCCGACGCCACGTGATGATGTTCGCCAGCCAGATCGACCGCTACGGCAACCAGAACTTCGCCTGTATCGGCGACCACGCCGCGCCCAAGGCCCAGCTGTTGGGCATGCGCGGCGCGCCCGGTAACACGATCTCTCACAAGACGTCCTACTGGGTATCGAACCATGGACCCAACGTCTTCGTGGACAAGGTCGATGTGGTTTCGGGTGTCGGTTACGACCGCGCGCGTGAACTGGGACCGCAGACATCGCGCTTCCACAACATCCACCGCGTCATCTCGAACCTCGGTGTCTTCGATTTCGAGACCGAAGACAACCGCATGCGGCTCCGCTCAATACACCCGGGCGTGACCGTGGACGAAATTGTCGAGAAGACCGGCTTCGAACTCGTGATCCCGGACGACGTGCCCGAGAGCGCATCTCCGACCAGCGAGCAGCTCGACCTGATCCGCAACGCCATCGACCCGAAGGGGTTCGCGAACAAGGAAGTCCGCGTCTAGCGCGACTCCCTCGCTTCCCGATCCCCGAGGAAAACCGTGTCCCCCAACGGCCATCCCCTGCATACACGTCTTTGCGAGCTCCTGGAGTGCCAGGCGCCCATCGTGCAAACAGGCATGGGCTGGGTCGCGACGCCGGCCCTGGTCGCCGGCGCATGCAATGCGGGCGCATTCGGCTTCCTCGCCGCGGCGGCCCTGCCCGTGGACGAAGTCGAGCGCCGCATCCACGAAACCAAGCAGCTCACGGACAAGCCTTTCGGCGTGAACTTCCTGATGGATGCACCGGGCGCGGAAGAGATCGTCGCATTGCTGCTGGCCAACGACGTAAAGGCCGCGGGCTACAACCGCGCACCGTCGGCCGACCTGATCGACCGGCTGAAGGCCGGCGGCGTCCTCTGCGTTCCGACCTGCGGCGCGCCCAAGCACGTGGTGAAGGCCGAGAAGCTCGGCGCCGACATCGTGATCGTCCAAGGTGGCGAAGGCGGAGGGCATACCGGGACGATCCCGACCTCGCTCCAGGTGCCTGCGTGCGCCGAGGCCGTCGACATCCCCGTCGTGGCCGCGGGCGGTTTCAAGGATGGGCGCGGGCTCGTGGCCGCGCTCGCCTGGGGAGCCGCCGGCATCGCCATGGGCACGCGCTTCCTGATGACGGCCGAGAGCCCGGTCCCCAGCGTCACGACCGACCGCTACGCGAAGGCCGGTCTCATGGACATCATCGTGACGAAGGAGATCGACGGCATGCCCCAGCGCGTGGTCGTCAACGAACTCGTTCACACCTTGGAAAACGCCGGGCCGTTGAAGAAGCTGATCTTCGCAGCACAGAACGCCCTCGCCTTCCGCAAGGTGAGCGGTGCTTCCATCGCGGACCTGCTTCGCTCGGGCCTCGCCATGCAGAAGAGCGAGGGGCTGACACGGTCGCAAGTCCTGCTTGCAGCCAACGCACCGATCCTGGCCAAACGCGCCATGAACGACGGCGACCCCGTGGGCGGCTACCTGCCGAGCGGAAGCGTCGCTGGCGTCATCGAAGACCGACCGACCTGCGCCGAACTCGTGTCTCGCATCATGAACGAGGCCGAGGAGACGCTGAAGCGTCTCCAGTTCAACGCCTAACCACCTGGGGAACGCCCTTGCCTTTCGAGACGAACGTCCAAGACGGCATCGCCGAGATCGTGATCAACCTGCCGCCCGTCAATGCCTTCAAGGTCGGCGAGTGGAACGAACTGGCCGACCTCATCGATGGCTTCGGAAAGGACCCCGCCGCCAACGTCGTGCTGCTGCGTGCGGAGGGCCGCGGCTTCCAGTGCGGCGTCGACGTGAAGGAACTGGCCCTGGACGGCTCGCTGATCGTGCAGCACAACCGCGGTTGCTACGACCTCTTCGGCGCCATCTACGACTGCAAGGTGCCCGTCATCAGCGCCGTGCACGGCTACTGCCTGGGCGGCGGCATCGGCATTGCGGGATCGAGCGACCTCGTCATCGCCGCCGACAACGCAACGTTCGGTCTGCCTGAGATCGACCGCGGTGCGCTTGGCGCGGCCACGCATGCGATGCGAATGTTTGGCACGCAGGAAGCGCGGCGCATGCTGCTTACGGGCGAGCCGATCAGTGCGGCCGAAGCGCACCGTCTCGGCGGAATCCTCGAAGTCGTCGCGCCGGACAAGTTGCGCGACGCCGGCATGGAGCTTGCCGGCAAGATCGCGAGCAAGAGCCCCAAGGCCGTCGAACTCGCCAAGTGGTCGCTGAACGGGATCGAGCTACTCGATCCCAAGGAAAGCTATCGCTACGAGCAGGGCTTCACACTCGAGCTCTACACCTCTCCCGATTCCCAGGAAGCCCGCGACGCCTTCGTCGAGAAGCGCGACGCCGACTTCAAGAAAGACTGACTGCCGCCATGGACCTGACCTTCACCCCCGAACAAGAGAAGTTCCGCGCGCAAGCGCGTGAGTGGCTTGCCGCGCACGTGCCGGCCGAACCGCTGAAGAGCTTCGACACCGCCGAAGGCGCGAAGCAGCACCGCGAGTGGGAACACGTCCTGAACGGCGGCGGCTGGGCCATGGTGCCGTGGCCGGTCGAGTACGGCGGCCGCGGGGCGAACCTGCTCGAGTGGTTGATCTTCGAAGAGGAGTACTACCGCGCCGGCGCGCCGAAGCGCATCAACCAGAACGGCATCTTCCTGCTCGGCCCGACGATCATGGAATACGGCACGCCCGAACAGAAGGCGCGTTTCTTGCCCAAGATGGCGGCGAGTGAAGAAGTCTGGGCCCAGGGCTGGAGCGAGCCGAATGCCGGCAGCGACATGGCCAACATCCAGACCACGGCCATTCGGGGAACCGACGGCGATGGCGAGCACTTCATGGTGAACGGCCAGAAGACCTGGGCCTCGCGCGGTGCCTTCGGCGACTGGCTATTCGGCATGTTCCGGACCGACCCCGACAGCGAGCGCCACAAGGGACTGACCTTCATCCTGTTGCCGCTCGACCTCCCCGGCGTCACGGTGCGGCCGATCGAACAACTCGACGGGCTCCCGGGCTTCGCCGAAGTCTTCCTCGACAACGTGCGCGTGCCCGCCGAGTACCAGCTCGGCGAAGAAGGCCAGGGTTGGCAGGTCGCGATGTCGACCGCGGGCTTCGAACGCGGGCTGATGTTGCGCAGCCCCGCGCGCTTCCAGGACACCGCACGCCGGCTCGTCGAGCTCTACCGCGAGAATGCCGACGATGTTTCCGAAACCGTCCGCGACGACGTGCTGCGGTGCTGGATCGGCGCCGAGGCCTACACACTCGAAACGTTCCGCACGGTTTCGCGACTCCTGGCTGGCGGGAAGATCGGCGCCGAATCCAGCCTGAACAAGATCTTCTGGAGCGAACTCGACCTGAAGATGCACGAACTCGCGCTCGAGATCCTGGGCGACCGCGGCGACCTGCTGCCGGGGGCGCCCGCAGCCGAAGGCGTCGGCAACTGGCTCGACGGTTACCTCTTCGCGCTCTCCGGCCCCATCTACGCCGGCACCAACGAAATCCAACGCAACATCATTTCCGAACGCATCCTGGGAATGCCGAGGTAGCCATGGACTTCCGATTCAACGAAGACCAGGAACTGCTCCAGACGACGGTGCGCGATTTCCTCGAAGGCGAGATCACGCCCGAGGTCGTGCGCGAACTCTGGGACACCGACACCGGCCGTTCGCCCGCCCTCTGGAAGACGCTGGCCGAGATCGGCCTCCCCGGCCTGCTGGTCCCCGAGGAATACGGCGGCATGGGCATGGACGAGGTCGACTTCGTGCTGCTGCTCGAAGAAACCGGCCGCGCCGGACTCGCCGAACCCATTGTCTCGACCGCTGCCGTGGCCGTCCCGATGCTGCGCGAGATCGGCGGCGCGCTGGCCAAGGAGTGGCTTCCGAAGATTGCGACCGGCGATGCCGTTGTGGCCGTTGGCCACCCCGACGTTGCGTTCGTGGAGGACGCCCACGTGGCCGACCTCTTGCTCCTGTCGAACGGTGCGGACGAAGTCCACGCCGTGCTCGCGGTCGACGCCGACATCACGCTCCAACCGGCGAACGATCCGTCGCGCAAGATCGCCTCGGTCAGCTTCACGCCGACCCAGGCGACTTGTGTCGCGTCCGGTGACGAAGCACGCGCATTCCTGGCCGCCGCATTCGATCGGGGTGCCCTGGCCAGCGCGGCCCAGGCGCTCGGCGCCTGCGACCGCATGATCGCGCTCGCCGTCGAGTACACGAGCGAGCGCAAGCAGTTCGGCAAGCCGATCGGATCGTTCCAGGCAGTGAAGCACCACCTGGCCGGCGTAAAGGTCAAGCTCGAGTACGCGCGGCCCGTGGTCCAGCGCGCCGCTCATTCGGTCGCGAGCGGTTCGCCGCTGCGCGCCCTCCACGTCTCGATGGCCAAGCTGGTCGCCTGCGAAGCCGGCGTCTTCGGCGCCAAGCAGACGCTCCAGTGTCACGGCGCCATCGGCTACACCTGGGAGCAGGATCTCCATGTCTGGATGCGCAGGGCCTGGAGCCTTGACCGCTCCTGGGGCCGCGCGCCCCTGCACATGGGCCGCGTCCAAACCGCACTTCTCGAAGACGGCGCCCCGATGGGCTCCGGTTGCACTTTCTCTTCCCCCGGCGCGTAGACGCCTAACACTCAAGGACATCCATCATGCGAGAGGCCTACATCGTCGACGCGTGCCGCACCCCCGTAGGAAAACGGGGCGGCGGTCTCGCCGCCGCCCATTCGGCGGACCTCGGAGCCCATGTCATCAAAGCCCTCGTGGCACGCACGGGCGTGGACCCGGCCGCCGTGGATGACGTCATCTTCGGTTGCTGCGACACCCTGGGCCCGCAGGCCGGCGATGTCGCGCGCACCTGCTGGCTCGCGGCCGGAATGCCCGAGCATGTGCCGGGCGTCACCATCGACCGCCAATGCGGTTCGTCGCAGCAGAGCGTCCACTTCGCCGCCCAGGGCGTGATGAGTGGCACGCAGGACCTCGTCGTTGCCGGGGGCGTGCAGAACATGAGCGCCATTCCGATCTCGTCGGCCATGACACTGGCCGAGCCCCTCGGCTTCACCGATCCCTTCTCGGGTTCCAAGGGCTGGGTCGAGCGCTATGGCACCCAGGAAGTCTCGCAGTTCCGCGGCGCGCAAATGATCGCGGACAAGTGGGACATCTCGCGCGAAGACATGGAACGCTTCTCGTTCGAGAGCCACCAGCGCGCGATCCGGGCCCAGGACGAAGGCCGCTTCGACGAAGAAATCGTGGCCTACGGCGACGTCACTGCGGACGAAGGTCCGCGTCGCGGCGGCTCGCTCGAGAAGCTGGCGTCGCTCCCGGTTCTCGAGGGCTCGACCAAGCTCACGGCCGCGGTTGCGAGCCAGATCTCGGACGGCGCGAGTGCACTGCTCATTGCGAGCGAAGACGCGGTCAAGCAGCACGGTCTGAAGCCGCGCGCGCGCGTGCACCACATCTCGGTACGCGCCGATGACCCGATCTACATGCTCACGGCACCGATTCCGGCGACGAAGCACGCCCTCGCAAAGGCCGGCATGAAGAAGGAAGACATCGACCTCGTCGAGATCAACGAAGCCTTCGCCTCGGTCGTCCTCGCCTGGCAGAAGGAAACCGGCTGGGACCTCGACAAGGTCAACGTGAACGGCGGCGCGATCGCGCTCGGTCATCCGATCGGAGCCACCGGCACCCGCCTCATGACGACGCTGCTGAACGAGCTCGAGCGCACCGGCGGCCGCTACGGCCTCCAGACGATGTGCGAGGGTGGCGGTCAGGCGAACGTCACCATCATCGAACGCCTGTAGAACGGAAACGAGACGAACATGGGAATCTGTGAAGGCCGCGTGGCCATCATCACCGGCGCAGGTCGCGGCCTGGGTCGCGCACACGCCATCGAGTTCGCGCGCCAGGGCGCCAAGGTCGTTGTCAACGACATCGGCGTGGCGCTGGACGGCTCGAACGTGGGCGAACAGCCGGCCGACGAAGTCGTCGCCGAGATCGAGGCGCTAGGCGGCGAAGCCATCACCAATGGTGCGGACGTGACGAGCTGGGACCAGACCAAGGCCCTCGTTGAGGAGACGGTGGAGCGCTTTGGACGTCTCGACATCGTGGTGAACAACGCCGGATTCGTTCGCGACCGGATGTTCGTCTCGTGCTCGGAAGAAGAGTGGGACGCGGTCACCCAGGTGCACCTGAAGGGCCACTTCTGCCTTTCGCGCCATGCGGCCGAGTACTGGCGCAACCAGTCGAAGGCCGGCGAAACCGTGGATGCGCGGATCATCAACACGAGCTCGGGTGCGGGTCTTCGCGGCTCCATTGGCCAAAGCGCCTATTCGGCGGCCAAGGCCGGCATTGCGACGCTGACGTTGATCCAGGCGGCCGAAATGGGGCGCTACGGCGTCACCGCGAACGCCATCTCGCCCTCGGCGCGCACGCGCATGACCGAGGAATTCTTCGCCGAGACGATGGCGAAGCCCGAAGACGGCGGCTTCGACGTCATGGACCCGGCGAACGTCTCGCCCCTCGTGGTGTGGCTCGCGTCGCCGGAAGCGCGCGAGGTCACCGGACAATGCTTCGAACTCTCTGGTGGCGAAATCTGCGTCAACGACGGCTGGCGCATGGGCCCCAAGGTTGACAAGGGCGCGCGCTGGGAAGCCGACGAAGTCGGCGCCGCGGTGCAAGACCTCCTGCAGAAGGCCGTGCCCAACGAAAAAGTACACGGTACCTAGGAGCCGCACGTGAACTTCGCGTTTACGGAAGAACAACTCGAACTACGGGAGATGGCACGCGCCTTCCTGGCCGAGCACTCCGGTTCGGACCAGATTCGCGCCGCCATCGATACCGATGCCGGCTACGACGCCGGGGTTTGGGAACAAATCGGGCAGGAACTGGGCTGGACCTCTGTCTCCATCGCGGAAGAACACGGTGGACTGGGGCTCGGCAGCATCGAGCTCATCGCCTTGATCGAGACAATGGGAGAGGCGTTGCTATGCGCGCCGTTCTTCTCGAGCGTGTGTCTCGCTGCGCCCGCCCTAGCCGCAGCCGGCACCGACGAACAGAAGTCGACGCTCCTCGCAGGCATCGCAGAAGGCACGACAACCGCCAGCCTCGCATGGACCGAGGCATCCGGGCGCTGGGACGCCGAGAGTATCTCGGCAACCGCGACACCCGACGGCGACGGCTTCCGGCTTAGCGGCGAGAAGCATTACGTGGTCAACGGCCATACCGCGGACCTTTTGGTGATCGCTGCTCGTGCGCCTGGGACTGTGGGCGAGGAAGGCGTCTCCCTCTTCGCCGTTCCCGCCGAGACGCCTGGGCTCCAGCGCGAACGGCGAACGACCATGGATGCCACGCGACCGCTGGCGCGGATTTCCTTCGAGGCGATGGGCGTCGACGCCAAGCACCTTCTGGGCGCGACCGGCAGCGGTTGGACCGCGCTCGAATCCACCCGTCACCATGCCGCGGTCAGCCTCGCGGCCGAGCAGGTTGGCGGCGCGCAGCGCTGCCTGGACATGGCGGTCGCCTACTCCCAGGAGCGCGAGCAGTACGGGCGCCCGATTGGTTCCTTCCAGGCGCTGAAGCACAAGATGGCGGACATGATGGTCGACGTGGAAGCCGCGCGTTCGGCCGTCTACTACGCCGCGTGCGCGGCTCAGGCCGGGACCGGAGACTTCCCCGCCCTGGCCTCGATGGCCAAGGCCGTGGCAACGGATGCCTACCAACGCTGCGCTGGAGATGCGCTCCAGATCTTCGGCGGCGTTGGATTCACCTACGAGTACGACATCCATCTCTACTTCAAGCGCGCGCGGTCGTCCGCCGCCCTGCTCGGCGACGCGGCCGAACACCGCGAACGCGTCGCCTGCGAGATCGGCCTGTGATCGCGCTCGACTTGACAGGCAAGGTCGCCATCGTGACCGGCGGCGCCCGCGGCGTGGGACGTGGGATCACCCAGCGTTTCCTCG
>JAJDAQ010000140.1 GCA_029261815.1 Deltaproteobacteria bacterium | reverse complement strand
CCGGGCTGCTGAAACGAAGCGGGTGGAGAGCTGAGCCGCTGGGCGACTCAGGTCTGCGGCGGCGGGTTGCCCTCGGGCTTGTCGCCGCCGCCGTCGGTCCCCGGTCGCTTGCCGCGCCGACCACGGCCTCCGCGTCGCCGGCCTCGGCGACGTGAGCGCTTGACCTCGTTCTGGGCGGTGCCGTCGGTCTTCGCGCTCTGCTGGGCGTTCTCGTTCGGTTCGGCGTTGGGGCCCTTGTTGTTGGCATTTCTTCGCGATCGACCTCGGCCGCCGCGTCGACGCTGGTTCGAGGAGCCTCCCTGGCCGCCGCTCTTTCCACTCTTCTGACTCTTGCCGCCGTTGCTGCCAGGTCGGCCGCGTCCGCGGCCCCGTGCATTGCGACTCCCGCCGCGCTTGCCGCTGCGGCGTCGCTCTTCGCCCTTGGGCGGAGCGAGCGGTTCCCAGAAGCTGTTCGGCCGGTCGGTGCCGCCGCGACAGCGGTCACAGATCCCGCAGGCGTCGGCGCCTTCTTCCCCGAAATAGTCCTGCAAGAAGACAGCACGGCAGTCGCCGTCTTCGATCAGCGCGTAGTCCTGGACGGCGTCGAGGCGTCGCGCGTCCTGGGTGCGCAGGGTCTCGAACTGGCCCGCGAGTTGGCGCGCGCTGCCCTCGAATTCCTCGGGTGGGACGATGACGTACACGGCGTCCTGATCCCATTTGACGAGTCCGCCGTCGTCCATGAGCGCCAACAGTGCACCCGTGGTGCGTGAGCCGAGTTCGGCCGAGAGCGCGAGCGATTCCACGCTCGGCACCTTGTCGTCCATGGCCCACGCGGCCAACGCACGCGCCAGCCGGAACAGCTGTTCCGGGCGTACTCGGCTGCGAGACAACAGGGCCTCGTGGATGTTCCGGTCCTCGGACGAGAACAACATGATGCAGTTTGCTCGACGACCGTCGCGGCCCGCTCGGCCGGCTTCCTGGACGTACTGTTCGAGCGAAGCCGGCGACTGGTAGTGCATCACGTAGCGGATGTCGGGCTTGTCGATGCCGAGGCCAAACGCATTGGTCGCGATCATCACGGTACGACGACCGCGTTGCATGAAGCCTTCCTGGCTTTTGCGTCGCTCCGCCGCGCTCATCTTGCCGTGGTACCGATAACTCGGGATGCCAAAGCGTTGAACGACGGTGTAGATCTCGTCGACGTCGCGTGTCGTTGAGCAGTAGATGATGCCGGGCCGGCGTACGCGTAGCGCCAGCCTGACTAGCGCTCGCAAGCGGGCGCCCGATGACGCGTGTACGACGTCGAACGCGAGGTTGTCGCGGTGCGGTGACGACGAGACGACCCGGTGGTCGCGCAAGCCGACGAAGCGGACGATTGCGAGCCGGACCTTCTCGGTAGCCGTCGCAGTGAGCGCGAGCGCCGGCGGGTCGCCCATCGCGCGGAGTCGTTCGCCAATCTGGAGGTACGCCGGTCGGAAGTCGTAGCCCCATTCCGAAATGCAGTGGGCTTCGTCGACGGCGGCGAGCGAAAGGCCCCCCTTCGTCAGTGCTTCGGCAGCATCCGGGGACGCGAGTGTCTCCGGTGTCGTCATCACGAGAACGCGCGCGCCGGATGCGATCTCCTCGAGCGCCCTGGCGCGGGCCTTGCCGCGGAGCTGGCCGTCGAGCTTGATGCACGGCAGGCCGAGGCGGACCATCGTGTCGTGCTGGTCCTGCATCAGTGCGAGGAGGGGCGAGATCACGACGACGGGCTTGTCGAAGATGATGGACGGAATCTGGTAACACGCGCTCTTGCCGAACCCTGTCGGCAGCACCATCAGGACGTCTTCTCCGCGCAGGATCGCGTCGATCACCTCGATCTGCTCATCGTGCAGCTTCGAGATCCCGAGTCGCTTGGCCGCCTTCATCATGGCGTCCATGCGCTGCTCTTCGGTGTCGAGTGCGACCTTGCCTTCGAAGACCGGCCCCGAAGTCATCACGACTTCGTCTTCGAGATCCTCATCCTCCTCCTGCTGGAGGGAGGCAGCGAGTTCGAAGAGTTCGGACTCCGACAGATCGTCTTTGGCGATCTGTCGCCGGATCTCGTCGAGGGTCTCGCCATCGATCGGGTCCTCGCCCGAAGCGGCGCTGGCGAGCAGGGCTTCGAGGTCCGCGGGCAGATCATCGGCGGTCGCTGCCGGCGTGGCGTCGACTTCGAGCACGTCGAGGGATTCGCCCTCGAAAGCCTCGTCTTCAGTGCTGTCTGTGTCCGCTGCAGCCGCGACCTTCTTGCGGGTCGTCTTGCGCGGCGCCTTGGTGGCCGCCTTCTTCGTCGCTTTTCGCGGTGTCTTGGTCCCGTCTTTGCGCACGGCCTTTCGTCGGGGCGGCGCTTCGTCGCCCGACTCCGCCGTTTCTTCCGCAGAGGTGTCCGCGCGTGCCGCCTTCTTGCGGACCGCCTTCTTGCGCGTGGCCTTACGGGCCGGTTTCGGGGCTTCGGACGGGTCGCCGTCTTCGGGCGGTTCGCCGTCCTGGGACCCAGGGCCTCGGGTGCGTTCGCTTGCCAAACACTCTTCCTGGCGCACCGCGGGCGAAGCCGCAGGCGCGTGAAGCGGGGACCGGAGCGGCTCGAAACTCATGGAGCCGGGCGGTCACCCACCGCCTCGTGGCGTCGGCTCCGGATGCGAGTGGAGCGACGCGCTCCACCAAGGTTTAACCCGAAGATCCCGGGATCTCCAGGGTAGAGGGCGGGATCGTGAAAACTGCCCCCGCGGGGGTCAGTGCTGGCGTGAGCATGCGCGAGCGGCCGGGGCGCGACGGATTCCGTACCGTGGGCCCCCCCGGGCGGCACCCATGAGTGGATCCACCCAACCGCCGGAGAGCCCCATTGACCGACGCCAAGTCCCAACCCCAGCCGCCGCTCGGTACGCACCTGCGCGAACGCCGAGACCTCGGCCCCCTCGCCGACGTCGTCGAAGCGATCGCCACGGCGGGCCGCGGGATCGCGGCCCGCATCCAGCGCGCGCGTCTCGACGATGGCGATGTCATCGGGGAGGTGGGCGCCATCAATGTGCAGGGGGAGATCCAGCAGAAACTCGACGTGCTTTCCGACGAGCTTGTTCTCGCCTCACTTCAGGGCTGCCGATCGGTGGCCGTCTACGCTTCGGAGGAGCAGGAAGAGCCCGTGGTGCTCCGCCCGCGCAGCGAGGGCGGCATGTACGCGGTGCTCTCCGATCCGCTCGATGGATCGTCGAATATCGACGTCGCGGTTTCCGTAGGAACCATCTTCAGCGTCCTGCCCAACGACGCCCCCGACGACCAGACGGCGTCCGCCGTCTTGCAGGCCGGGAGCGCCCAGGTGGCCGCGGGTTACGTGCTCTATGGATCGTCCGTCGTCCTTGTCTTGGCGACGGCCGCGGGCGTCGACATGTATGTGCTGGATCCCGATCGCGACGAGTTCATGCTCGTCGCCGAGGGCCTAGCGATGCCGACCTCAAAGAAGCTCTACGCCATCAACGAGGCCTATTTCGAGGAGTTCGAGCCGGGTCTCCAAGCCTACCTGCGTTACGCGCACGGGAATGGGTACGGGTTGCGCTACATCGGATCGATGGTGGCCGACGTGCACCGGACGCTCCTGAAGGGCGGCGTGTTCGTCTACCCGTCGACCCGCAAGGCGCCGGAAGGGAAACTCCGTCTGATGTACGAGGGCAACCCGATGGCGTACGTGATGGTGCAGGCGGGCGGCGCCGGCGAAACCGGAGTCGGAGCGATCCTGGACGTCGTACCCAAGGCCCTGCACGAGCGGGTGCCCGTCATCGTGGGTTCGTCTGAAGAAGTGGCTCAGGTCACGCGTCACCTGGCGTAGTCGACCCACGAGGGAGATTGTTATGCGTCTGGCAAATCAGAATGGCCGCGCGGTCCTGACGGATGGCTCGCGGGCCGTCGACATCGAGAACGCCTCGAATGGCGAGTTCTCGTCCGATCCGATGGCCGCGTATGCGGTCTGGAACGAGTTGCGGAGCTTTGCGGCCTCGGTCGACTGGACCCTCGCGGGAGCCCTCGAAGTCCCGGCGCTCGGGCCGTGCGTTCCGCGGCCGTCCGCGGTCTTCGGGATCGGCCTGAATTATCGCGATCACGCAGCCGAGGCGGGTCTCGACGTGCCATCCAGTCCCATGGTGTTCACGAAGTTTCCGAGCTGCATCGCCGGACCGCACGCCGAAGTGCCGCTCTTCGGCGATCGCGTCGACTGGGAGGCTGAGCTGGTCGTCGTCATCGGCAAGGAAGCCGATGCCGTGGACGAAGCCGAGGCCTTCGATCATGTTGCTGGCTGCTGTGTGGGCCAGGACATCTCTGACCGCAAGGCCCAGTTCAAGGACAAGCCGCCGCAGTTCTCGATGGGGAAGTCACGTCGTGCCTACGGCCCCATCGGGCCGTGGCTGACTTCTCTCGACGAAGTTGGCGATCCCGACGACCTCGCGATCACGTGCGATGTTGCGGGCGAACGCATGCAGCAAAGCCGAACCAGTGAGATGATCTTTCCCGTGCGCGAAATCATCGCGTTCTTGTCCAGCTACTGCGTGCTGCAGCCAGGCGACCTGATCTTCACGGGAACACCGAGCGGTGTCGGCTCGGTTCGCGACCCGCGCCGCTACCTGGCCGTTGGCGAAGCGATCGTGACCGAGATCGAGGGCCTCGGTCGCCTCGAGAACCGCTGTATCGCGGGGTGACGCGGCCCGCCCCGGTACGGGTCGACGACGCCGATGATCCGCGTGTGGCGCTCTTTGCGCAGGTGCAGCGGCCGGCGGCGCTTCGCGAGCGGGGGTTGTTCGTGGCCGAGAGCCGCCATGCCGTTCGAGCCCTGCTGGCGACGCCAAGATTCACCGTGCAGACGATCTGGGTGACCGAGGAAGGCTGGCGAGACCTCGAAGCCGCGGTCCTGGCGTCGACCTCGCAGCCCGAGGTCCTGGTTTCGTCAAAGTCGCTGTTCGCCGAAGTGACCGGCTTTGCCATCCATCGCGGGTGCCTGGGCTTGGCGTCCCGCCCCGCCGAAGTGCCTCTCGGGGCGCTCCCCCGAGACGCCCGTCTCGTGGTGGCCCTCGAACAGCTCGCAGACCCCGACAACCTCGGCAGCATCTTTCGAAATGCCGCGGCGTTTGGCGCCGACGCCGTGGTTCTCGCACCCGGGGGCGCGGATCCGTTGTATCGGAAGACGGTGCGTGTCTCGACCGGCGCGGCGCTGCGGGTGCCGTTCTATCGCGCCGGCGAATGGCCCGATGACCTCGATGCGATACGCGAGCGCGGCTTCACTGTTCTTGCGGCTGTCACCGAACCCGGTGCCATCGATGTCCGGTCATTCGGCGTCTCCCGCCCGGTGCCCGAACGGGTCTGCCTGTTGTTTGGAAACGAAGACGACGGTCTCTCGGCGCCAGCCCGCGCCAAGGCCGACGTGAGGGTGACGATCCCGATGGCGCGGGACTTTGACTCTCTCAACGTCGCAATGGCGAGCGGTATCTTGCTGCACCGATTCTCCAGAGAGGGCGGCCGCCTGTAGTCGGTGTGTCATCCTGTCGAGATGCGCACGCTCGTCGCTGGTTGCGGTTACGTCGGCCGCCGCTTCGCCGAAGCCGCGGCGCGGCAAGGGGACACCGTCTCCGTGCTGCGACGTTCGGCCACGACGCCACCCGAAGGTTGTCGCGCGATTCGAGCGGATCTGACAGATCCGGCGACGCTTGCAGACCTGCCCGAGGTCGATGCCGTGGTTTTCGCGCCGACTCCCGACGTTCGTGACGAAGCCGGTTATGCGCGGACCTACGTCGAAGGCGCGCGGTGTCTGGCGCGCGCGCTTTCCGACCGGTCGTCCGGCGCGCGCTGGGTCCACGTGTCGAGTACCTCGGTGTTCGAGGTCGACGACGGCCGCTGCGTCGATGAGAAGACGGAGACGCCAGGTCGCGGTTTTCGCGCGGCACGGCTTCTCGAGTCGGAGCGGGTCCCGGCCGACCTGGGCTTCGCCACGACGGCTCTCCGCCTCGGCGGCATCTATGGTCCGACTCGCGATGGAGTGATCCGTCGGGTCCGCGCCGGAACAGCTGTCGTCCGCCCGCGCTACACGAATCGCATCCACCGGAACGACGCGGCCGCCATCATCGATCACGTGCTGGGCTTGGATGCGCCTCCGCCGATCCTGATCGGAGTGGATCGTGCACCGGTGCTCGAGGCTGAAGTTCTGGATTGGGTTGCGAGTACACTCGGTGTGGCTGCGCCGCGACGGGAAGGCGAGGGTGATCCTGGCGGAAAGCGCTGCTCCAGCGACCAGCTCGTCGGAAGCGGATTCGCGTTCGCCTATCCGTCGTTCCGGGAGGGCTACGCTGCGTTGATCGAAGCCCAGGAGCGTCTCGCATGAATCGCACGGTCCAAGTCATTGCGCTGCTGATTGCTGGACTCGGCGCGACCCCGTCCATCGCCGCGACTCGGCTCGAACTCGAGACGCAAGATGGAACCGGCTCGAACGCGGAGAAGACCGAGATCTGGGCCGAAGCCACGCGGATGCGCGTGAATCTCCCTGGCGCCGAACGCAGCCTCCTCTACGACGTTGACGCCGGCAAGGTCTGGTCCCTCGATCACGTGAAGCGCACGGTGCTCGAGTTGGATCGTTCGACGGCCACGAGTGCTGCAAGCCGGCTCCGGGGCGTCGAGTCTGAATTGCGAGCACGAACCGACGACTTGCCGCCCGAAGCGCGCGCGGCCGCCGAGCAGCTCCTCGACGCCGCGTTCGGAGCCGAAGCTGCCGCGGCGCCCGTTCTGGAGCTGCGCGATACGGGGACGACGACGACGATCCGGGGTGTTGGCTGTCGCATCCGCGAAGTCTGGGAAGATGCGGCGCGCGCGGTGCGGTTCTGCGAAGCCACGCTGATGGCGGCCGGGGTTCCCGAGGCTGCGATGCTTCCGTTACGGTCGCTGTCGGGGGTCGTTCGAGACATCGCGCCGATTCTTCCGGCGCAGATCGCGACCGATGGAGTCGCCGCCCTCGACCTCTTCGATCGCATTGAGGGTCTCCCGCTTGCAATCGAAACATTCGACGGCGATCGGGTCGATCGGACGGCCGAGATCGTGGCCGTCGAAGAAGCGGATGCTCCGGATGGCACGTTCCTGGTGCCCGACGGTTATCGGCCGGACTTCGCGATCAAGGTCCGCGAACGTCTGGGCGGACCCTGACGCCATCAGTCGAACGGTGTCCGTGACTCCAGCGGGTGCGCGGCACACTCGCCGTCGTTGATCCGGGTGTACTGCTCGGGAGACATCGACGTGCTCCATTGGACGAAGCCGGCGTAGACTTCGCAACGCAAGTCGATGTCGGTCAGGCGTGTGTCGTTGGCCACGGCCGCGATCACACCGGCCTCGGTCTCGGTCTCGCCTGACAGATGCAGGCCTGCGTCGCGGACGCTGTCGAAGACGAGGAACTGGGGCGACTCTGCGGCCCAGCCCGGCCATGCCGGGAGGTCGCCCTGTTGGCCGCGGCCAGGGTTGCCGGTGGCCGCGAACTCGCCCCAGTAGGAACGCATCTCCTTCGACAGCCTTTCGGCCGAAGGGACGTCGTCGACCAGGAGCCGCGTGGCGAGCGTCGAGTCGGTTCCGCCGAAGACGAATAACAATTCGACCGCGTGTCCCGCGCCGATCAGCTGGGCCAGGTCGATGCCCAAGATCGACGGTTCCTCGTCCCAGTCAAAGCGGTAGCCAAAGACGGGCGCTTCCTGGGTCGTTTGCATCGCGGTTGCAGGCTGATCCGCGCCCGCGGCCTTCCAGAGGCGCGCGCCGTACTCGGCCAGCACCTCGTAGCGCTCCGGTGAGTTGATGCCGGTCGGGATCGGCCCCAAGCGGTTCACATATGGAGAGGCCATCGCAAGGAAGAGCTTCTGCTCGTCGCGGTTTGTGCCCATGATCGTTGGCACAGGGTTGTGAAGTCCAACCTGCAGTGCTTCGAGTGGATCCGCGTCGACGACGACATGTCCGTCTCGAAAGACGAAGGGCGCGAAGTACATGCCGCCCATGGTCTCGCCTTGCTGGAACGGCGCGAAGAGATCGGCAACAGGCTTCCCGCGCAACCACTTCGCGGTCTCGGCTGCCGACATCGCTGCGAGGGCGGCGCGGGCTTCGTCTCGAGAGGCCGCGCGGCCGTCGAGTTCGAGAAGGCTCAATGCGACGTCGGTCGAACTTCCGCTGATGCCAGCGGGTTCGGCATCGCTTGCGTTCTCGGCTTCCGCCATTGGGAAGCTCGTGACGAAACCGCTTTGCGAGATGGCACCGTGAAAGAGGCCCCTTGCCCGGGGCGACAGTAGGAGGGAGAAGACGTTCACACCGCCGGCGGACTCGCCGAAGATCGTGACGCGGCCGGGGTCGCCGCCGAACGCTGCGATGTTGTCGCGCACCCATTCGAGGGACCGGATCAAATCAAGCGTTCCCCAGTTTCCCGACAACCCTTCTGGCGTGGTTTCTGTGGCACGCAACGCCGAGTGTGCGAACCAGCCGAGGATGCCCAACCGGTACTGCACCGTGACGACGATGACCCCATTCTCGCGCGCGAGTCGCGCTCCGTCGTACACGCGACTCGATCCGAGCGTGTTGCCGCCGCCATGGATGAAGACCATGACCGGGCGCGGCTGTTGGATGGCGTCAGCGGGCGCGTAGATGTCGAGTGTGAGGCAGTCTTCGTCGCCCGTGAAGTCTCCGCTCGGGCTGAGCTGCGGACACTCAGCACCGTGGGTCGTGGTCTCGCGGACGCCGGTCCAGGCTCTGGGTTCGATGGGGGGGCGCCAGCGCAGAGCGCCCACGGGCGCTTCCGCAAACGGTATTCCGCGCCAGACGTGCGTGTCCTCTGACACGAATCCGACGAGCTCTCCCTGCGCGATTCCGCGGTGCGTGGCGTGGTCGACCGCGGGCGGCTCGGAACTCCCGCAAGCCAGGAGGGTTGCGGTGACTGCGGCTACGAGAAGGGGTGCGAGAAGTCGTCGGGCGAGGCGTTGCATCCAAGGTTCCTAGCAACCCGCGGCGCGTGGCTCACCTCTGGTGCTATTCCCCGGGCACCAGGCTCTCGAAGCGCGCCTTGTCCGCCGCCTTCATGTAGGCATCGCGGGGCGCGATCTTGCCGTCCTGGACGAGAGCGAAGAGCGCATCGTCCATCCCTTGCATGCCCTCGCTTTTTCCGGACTGGATGATCGAGCCGATCATCGGCGTGTTGCCTTCGCGGATGACGTTGGGCAGGCCCTGGGTCCGCAGCAGGATCTCGTTGACGGCGACCCGCCCCTTGCCATCCGCGGTCGGGAGCAGGAGCTGCGCCACGATCGCGGATACCGATTCCGAGAGGCTGATGCGCACCTGTGGCTGCTCGCTCGCCGGAAAGGCGTCGATGATGCGGTCGATGGTCTTGGCGGCGCTGTTCGTGTGAAGCGTCCCAAAGACCAGCATGCCCATTTCCGCGGCTGTGATCGCCATGGCGATCGTTTCGCGGTCTCGCATTTCGCCGACCAGCACCACGTCGGCGTCCTGCCGCGCAGCCGCTCGGAGTGCGGGCGCAAAGCCCTTCGAATGGATGCCGACTTCGCGGTGGGAGAGGATCGACTCCTGGTTCTGATGAACGAACTCGACCGGGTCCTCGATCGTCACGATGTGCCGTGATTTCTCGGTATTGATCTTGTGGATGATGGCCGCCAGCGTGGTCGACTTGCCCGAACCCGTTGGACCCGTGACGACGACGAGACCCGAGCGCAAGTCGGCCAGCTTGGAGATGGCTTCGGGCAGGTTCAGGTCGTCCACGGAATGGATCTTCTCTGGGATGATGCGAAAGACCGCGGTCGCGCCGTTCTGTTGCATGAAGAAGTTCGCGCGGAAACGGGCGACACCCTTGAGTCCGTAGGCGAAGTCGAGGTCATGGCAATCCGAGAACTCGTTCCAGTTGTGGCTTTCCGCAATCGGTTCGAGCAAGCCGCAGACCCGTTCGTGATCCAGAACCTCCCAGCCCTCGATCGCGGCCAACTGGCCATTCACGCGAATGCGCGGTTCAAGCCCGGACACGAGGTGAAGGTCGGACCCGCCCAATTCCTTGAGCGTCTTCAGCAGTTCATCGATTTCGGCCATGTCGAACTAACCCTTGATCCGCTTGGGATCGTCGCAGTAGAGGAGGGCCTCTTCCTTGGTGACCGTGCCTTCGGCGATCAGGGCGTTCAGGCTGTCGTCGAGTAGGCACATTCCCTGCGCCTGTCCGGTCTGGAGGATCGAGAAGATCTGGAACGTCTTGTTTTCGCGGATCAGGTTTCCGATGGCCATGTTGTTGACCAGGATCTCGAGCGCGGGAACCCGGCGGGTACCGTCGGCGGTTGGAACGAGTCGCTGGGACACCACCGCACGGAGCGATTCCGAGACCATGTTGCGGATCTGCTCCTGCTGGTCGGCCGGAAAAACACCGATGATTCGATTCAATGTGCGAATCGAGCTGTTCGTATGGAGCGTTCCCAATACGAGGTGGCCCGTTTCCGCAGCCGTGAGCGCAAGGGAGATGGTCTCGAGGTCCCGGAGCTCACCAATCACGATGACGTCGGGGTCCTCGCGAAGCGCACCGCGAAGTGCGCGCGCAAAGGTTTCCGTGTGCGGTCCGACGTTGCGCTGATTGACGACGCAGCGTTTCGAGGGATGCAGGTACTCGATCGGATCTTCGACCGTCAGGATGTGGTCGCGTCGCTCTTCGTTGATCAGATCGACCATGGCCGCCAGGGTCGACGACTTACCGCAGTTCGCGGGGCCGGTAACGAGCACGAGGCCTTGATGGAAGTTCGTGAACTTGGCGAGAGAAGTGGGGAGGCCGAGCTGCTCCAAACTCGGGACTTCGCCCGGGATGGTTCGAAAGACTCCGTCGCAGCCGTGCTGCTGCTTGTAGACGTTGACACGAAAGCGTCCGAGCCCGGGGACGCCGTAGGCGAAGTCGAGTTCGCCGCGTTCGTCGAACAGCCGCTCCTGCTCGGCGTTGAGCGAGGATCGAACCAGGCGCTCCGCCTCATCAGGCGACATCGGCTCGTTTCCGTCGGCCGTGAACCGGCCGTGCAGTCGAATCCGTCGCGGACTGCCCGCGTGGATGTGGATATCGCTGGCGCCTTTTTCGACGCCGGCGCGAAGGAGGGCGATGAGGTCGTTGGCGCCGCCAGGGGCTTCTGCGTCTGGGCGTGGGACCACACCGGTGCGCAGGCCGCCAGTGGCCGGAACTGAGGCAGTCGGGGCCGGCGTCTTGGCTTCGGGTGCCGCAGTGGGCTCGACGCTGACCTCGCGGTGCGCGGTCGGCTCGATCTCGATTTCGATCGACGGGCTCGGCGATGCCGGTGCTTCGTTCGTCTCGAGGGCCATCGGTTTTTCGGGCGCGGGTGCCGGCTTTGACGGAGCCGGGTCGTCGCCAAACAAGGAGTCGCCCTCGAGTCCGGAGTCAGCCGACGGACTCACCGTTTCGGGCGCCGCATTCGCCGGCCGGGCGGGCGCAGGGGCTTGCGCCGGACGCGCGGGCGGCGCCGGTGCAACCTCGGGCGTCGCGTCGGCCTGTGCGATCGCCTGCTTGGCCTTCGCCTTGGCCACGACCTGCTGGCGCGCACGAAGGACGTCCTGGAGCTGTGGCTCCGTGAGATGTCCCTGCTCGACCAGGATCGCTCCGAGGTTCTTCGTGCCCCCGGCTTGGCCCTGGGCCCGAGTGGCCTCGGTGAGTTGGTCCATCGTGATCAGCTTCAAATGGAGCGCAATGCGCCCCAACAGCGGTACCGGCTGCCCCTTGCTCATTCGCTGCCTATCGGCAGGAATCCCCGTTGGCTGGAGTCCCTGAAAGCTGTTCTGGGATCGGCCACACGAGGGCGTGTTCTGGGCGGGCAGGCGGGTTTGCGCTTGGCAACCGGGGTTCTAGAGTCCGCCGCCATGACGACCGCGCGTACCGCCGCCAGCACTGACGATCTCCGAATCCAACACCTCCGCCCCCTGATCCCGCCCGCGATCTTGATGGAGGAGCTTCCGCTGACTGAGGCGCACTCGCGGGTCGTCACCCAGGGTCGCGACGCCGTAGCCGACGTCCTCCACGGTCGCGACGACCGCTTGCTCGTCGTGACCGGCCCCTGCTCGATCCATGACCCGGTCGCGGCCCTCGAGTACGCCGATCGTCTCGCCGGTGTCGCAGAGCGCTACTCGGACGATCTCCTGCTCGTGATGCGCACCTACTTCGAGAAGCCGCGCACCACCGTGGGCTGGAAAGGGCTGATCAACGATCCGAACATCGACGAGAGCTTCGTCATCAACGACGGCCTCCGGAAGGGCCGGCGTTTCCTGCTCGATGTGACGGAGCGTGGACTTCCCGTGGGCTGCGAGTTTCTCGACCCGATCACGCCGCAGTTCCTGGCCGACCTGGTTTCCTGGGGCGCGATCGGAGCGCGGACCACGGAGAGTCAGGTCCATCGCGAACTCGCGTCGGGTCTTTCGATGCCCGTTGGATTCAAGAACGGCACGGGCGGGAATGTGCAGGTCGCGATCGACGCGATCGGTGCAGCGAAAGGCGCGCACCATTTCCTATCCGTGACCAAGCAAGGGGTCGCCGCGATCGTGGCCACCGCCGGCAACGACGATACCCACGTGATCCTCCGCGGAGGCAAGGCCGGACCGAACTACGACGCCGCCGCGGTCGCCGATGTCGGAGAGAGGCTCGAGCGCGCCGGGCTTGCGCGTCGCATCATGATCGACTGCTCCCACGCGAACAGCGGCAAGGACCATGAGAAGCAGCCCGCGGTCGCCGCGGACATCGCGGCGCAACTGGCTGCGGGCGAAGCGTCCATCTTCGGTGTGATGCTCGAGAGCTTCCTCGAGGACGGCAACCAGTCCTGGGGACCCGATGCCGTCTACGGCAAGAGCATCACGGACAAGTGCATGAGCTGGGAACGGACGCTCCCGGTCTTCGAGGTCCTGGCCGAAGGGGTGCGCGGCCGGCGCGCCGCATAGCGCCGCCGGACGATCTTCGTCGGAGAGGGCGAGAGGACGGGGTGGAATAAGGCAGGAACCCGGTGGTGGCGTCGCGCTCAGATCTCTTCTGCCGCGTTGCCCGCCTGCTCCTCGGCATTCTTGGTTTCGAGGCGCGACAGGAGTTCTCGCGGCCCGCCCTTCTGTAGGACGTCAGAGAACTGCGAGCGGAAGTTGCCGACCAGGCTGATGCCTTCGATCACCACGTCGATGATGCGCCACTCCTCGTCGCGCTTTCGCAGTCGATAGTCGATCGCGGCGCCCTCGGCGTCGCCACCGCGGATAACGGTCTTGACCGTGACGTCCCCCCGCTTCTCGAGTTTCTCGCCAAGGCGATCGATCGATTCCTGGTTGTAGCGCGAGAGCCGGCTGCCGTAGTTGTTGGCCAGATAGGTGCGAAAGGCCTCGATGAATTCGGCCTTCTCCGTGGCCGTGAACTTCTTCCAGTCCCGCTTCAGGACCAACTTCGACATCGTTTCGAAGTCGAAACGTTCGTAGGCGACGGCCGTGATCTCGGCACGCTTCTCGGCGAGCGTCGTGGATTCATTGGCCAGCGCAGCAAGGACCGCGTCGACGGTGGCGTCGAGAACCGCACGTGCCTCTGCCGTGGCAGGGTCTTGCGCGGATGCCGGCGTCGCCAGCAATGCGATCCACAAGAAAGGGAGAAGGATTCGTTTCATGAGGTTTCCTGGGTGAGCGTCGAAGCGCGGGCGATCCGGGTCTGGGGGCTAGAGGCCTTCGTCATCGTAGAGGTCGTCGTCGTCATCATCGGCAGCCGCGGCGCCTTCCGTGACGTGCTCCTCGCGATTCTGCAGGTAGGCGTCCCGGACGAAGACGTAGAAATCGATCGCGGTTCGGCGGTTCTCGGCAATCTCCTCGAGCGCACCGGCACGGCGGTTCGTCAGGTCGAGCGCGGTCGCCGCGCCCGTGATGATGCCCTCATCGACCCAGAACGCCGGGTTGGCCGCGTAATCGGCCGGCAGCGCCAGGGTGTCGCGAAGGGTCGAGGGTCCCAGGAACGGGATCACGAAGTACGGGCCCGTTCCGACGCCCCAGCGTCCGAGCGTCTGACCGAAATCTTCGCGGTCGTGATCGAGTCCTGCGCCGTCTGCCACATCGAATAGACCCCCGATGCCCACCACTGTATTCACCAGGAATCGCCCAGTGTGTCGCGCGCCTTCGCGGAAATCACCCTGGAGTAGGTCGTTGATGACCGTGCGGGGAACCAGCAAGTTGTCGAAGAAGTTGCCGACGCCTGTCTGAACGACATCGGGAACCACGAAGTCGTAGCCCTTGGCGACAGGCTCGAGGACATAGCCGTCGACGGCCTCGTTGAACGCGTGCGTTCGCTGGTTCAGGCCGCGCCACGGGTCTTCTTCGGCAGCGACCGGGGTCGCGACGAGCGCGGCGAGTGCCAAGAGCGGAATCACGGGATGAAAGTGGTTCATGTTATTCTCCCAGATCGGAGCCGTGGACGAACTGGCCCACGAGCTTCTCGATGTTCAGTGCGTTCTCGGTAAATTGGATCTCGTCGCCTGGCTGCAAGAGGTCGTCTTCGGCCCCCGGTTCCAGCGCGAGGAACTGGTCGCCGAGCAGCCCGGCCGATCGAATTGCAGCGGAACTGTCGACAGGCAGCTCGATGCCCGCGGCCACAAGCAGGGTGACCTGCGCGTCTAGATCGGGCGATAGCGCGATCTGCTTGACCTGGCCGACGCGGACGCCCGAGATCGTGACCGGTGATCGCTCGCTCAGCCCGCCGATCTCGGTGAACGTGGCGATCAACTCGATGGCATCCCCGTCGCCGGAGCGGGCGCCGCCGAGGCTGATCGACAGGTACCCGATGGCGGTGAGGCCAGCGAGGACGAACAAGCCCACAATGAAGTCGCGCAACGGAGTGCTCTGCATGGAAGCTCCAATGGATTGAGATGCCGGGCGTTCCCGGAGGGTGTCACGAGCGGGCTCAGAAGCCCCACATTGCGGTTACGACGAAGTCGGCCAGGAGGATCCAGACCGATGCGGTGACCACGGTCGAGGTCGTGGCGCGTCCAACATCGGCAGCGCTGCGGCCGCTCGTGAAGCCGCGATAGGTCGCTACAAGGGCGATGATACCGGCGAAGACGACGTCCTTGATGAGGCTCCCGACGACGTCGGTCTCGAACACGACGTTGCGTTCGAGTCCCGCCAGGAACACACCCGAATCCATCCCGCGTAGTTCAACCGCCACGCCCCACGCGCCGAAAATCGCGAAAGCGCAGAAGAGGCAGGCCAACATCGGCAAGGCCAGGAGCATGGCCAATGCCTTGGGCGCGACGACGTAGTGCACGGGATCCATCGCCAACGTGCGCATTCCGTCGATCTGTTCGGTCGCGTTCATGACGCCGATCTCGGCCGCCATCGCGGAACCCGCGCGGCCGGTCACGAGGAGGCCGGTCAGTACGGGGCCTAGCTCGCGGATCAGGGTGAGTCCGACCACCTGCCCCAGGCTCGCTTCCGCGCCGAAATTCGCAAGCACGATGTGGAGTTGCAGGCCGAGCACGGCGCCCACCACGACGGCGGATGCACAGACGATGGGCAGCGACAGCACGCCGACGTCGTAGAGTTCGTAGATGAGCCGCCGGATCCGGAACGGGGGCCGCAGCAGGGCGCCCATCGTCCGCAGACCGAACACCGCGATGCGGCCGAGTTCGAGCACGAGGCGCTGACTCGCAGCCCCGAGACTCGAGATGGCATGTCGCAACGCGTGTCCTCCTTGGGTTGGGCCGACCGATGTCGCGCCCAGCCGTCTACTTCTTATCGGGGCGCGGAGCGAAGCGCGCGTCGCGTACCTGGAAGCTTCCGACATCGATCCCGTCGTCGCTGGTGACCGCGTGCCCGTGGCAACGCGACGCGAGCAATACGTCGCTCAGCACCGGTTCGATTCGGACCATTGTCTCCGCGGCGCCGGCGAGTTCGAGATGCTCGACCTCGCGTCCCATCGAGACCTCAGCGTCGGCCTTGGCCTTGTTGATGGCCGCGAGCGCCGTGATTGCGAGGTCAAAGGAGCCGCTGTCCGCGGGGGCTTCGATCTGGTCGAATTCTGCCGCCGTGGGCCATGCTGCTCCGTGAATGAAGGGCTCGCCGCGCTCTTCTCCGTAGATCCAGCTCCAGATCTCTTCGGTCACGTACGGCAGCACCGGTGCAAACATGCGGAGCAGCACGCTCAATGCGAAACGCAGCGTCGTGACCGCCGAGTCCCGACCGGCGGGGTCGCCCTCATCTCGAGCTCGAGTCTTCGCGAGTTCGAGATACGTATCCGTGAAGCGCGACCAGAAGAAGCGCTCGGTGTCCTGCAATGTCCGCGCGAGGTCGAATGCCTCCGCATCCTTCGTGGCTTGTTCCACGTGCGTGCGAAGTTCGCGCAGGAAGGCGCGATCGAGTTCGTTCGTGATGGGTCCCGGCTGGCCTTCCTGGGACAGCACGAACTTGCTCGCGTTCCAGAGTTTCGTGATGAGCTTCTTGCCGATCTTGAAGACGCTCTCGTCCAGGGCAGTGTCGACGCCGAGCCTGGCATTGGCGGCCCAGTAACGGACGGCGTCGGCCGAGAACTCCTCCAACAAGGGGAGCGGCGTGACCACGTTGCCCAGACTCTTGGACATCTTCTTGCGGTCGGGGTCGAGGATCCAACCCGAGATATTGACGTGATGCCAGGGCACCGAGTCTTCGTGCAGCATGGCCTTGGCAATGGTGTAGAAGGCCCAGGTCCGAATGATCTCATGGCTCTGCGGCCGGATGTCCGCAGGGAAGAGCTTCTTGTGACGAGCGGGGTCGAGCACCCAGCCGCTGCCGATCTGGGGCGTCATGGAACTCGTGAACCAGGTGTCGAAGATGTCGGCTTCGCCCGCGAAGCCGCCGGGCTGGTTTCGTTGCGCTTCGGTGTAGCCGGCCGGCACATCGGTCATCGGGTCCACCGGCATCTGGTCCGGCGTCGCGACGATGGCCGTGTCGTAGTCGGGCTCGCCGTGGGCATCGAGTGGGTACCAGACCGGGATCGGGACGCCGAAATAACGTTGGCGACTCACACACCAATCAAGCGAGAGATTCTCGGTCCAGTCCCGGAAGCGGCTCTCCATGTGCGGCGGGTGCCATGCGATCTCGCTGCCCTTCTGGAGGAGCGCATCCTTCTTGTCGAGAAGCCGAACGAACCACTGTCGACTCGGCAGGATCTCGAGCGGGCGGTCGCCCTTCTCGTAGAACTTCACCGCATGTTCGATCGGGCGGGGCGGGGACTGCAACGGCGGGCCGTTGCCGGTTGCCGAATGTGCCGGATCCTCGAGCAGTTCGGCGATCCGTTTGCGCGCCTGCTCGACGTTCTTGCCCGCGATCTCGGCGTAGACGGCATTGGCCCGGTCGGCGTCTCGGCTCGGGAATTCATCGTCGCCGAAGGTGACTTGCCGCAAACGCCCGTTCTTGCCGAGGAGTTGTCGGAGCGCGAGGCCCTGTTCTCGCCACCACTCGACATCGGTCTGGTCGCCGAAGGTGCAGACCATGAGGATGCCGGTGCCCTTTTCGGGGTCGGCCTTGTCGCTGGCGAATATCGGGACCGGCGCATGGAAGAGCGGTGTGATCGCCGTCTGACCAAACAAGTCCTGGAAGCGCTCGTCGTCGGGATGTGCCGTGACGCCGACGCATGCGCCGAGGAGCTCGGGCCGCGTCGTCGAGATCACGAAGCTTCGATCGCTGCCGTCTACGGCGAACTCGATGTCGTGATAGGCGCCGGGCCGCATCTTGTCTTCGACGTCAGCCTGGGAAAGCGCCATCTGGAAATCGACGTCCCACATGAAGGGCGCTTCGACGGTGTAGGTGTGGCCCTTGTCGTGGAGATCGAGGAACGAGCGCTGTGCCAGGGTGCGGCAGCGCGCGTCGATCGTGGCGTACTCGGTGCGCCAGTCGACGGAGAGGCCAACCTTGGCGAACAGTTCAAGGAAGGCCTTCTCGTCTTCAGCCGTCACCTCCGCGCACAGGTCGAGGAAGTTCTTCCGCGAGATGACCAGGGGCGGCTTCTTCCGGACCTTGGCGCTGGCGGGTTCGAGTGCGAGCTCGGGATCGTGCGGCAACGTCGGGTCGCAACGCACATGGAAGAGGTTCTGGACCCGACGCTCGGTGGGGACGCCGTTGTCGTCCCAGCCAAGCGGGTAGTAGATGTTGCGTCCACGCATGCGCTGGTAGCGGACCAGGATATCCGTGTGCGAGTACGAGAAGACGTGGCCGATATGCAGGGAACCCGACGCCGTCGGCGGCGGGGTATCCACCACGAAAGTCTCTTCCCGCGGCCGATTTTCGTCCCAGTGGTAGAGGCCGGCCTCCTGCCAGGCGTGGTGCCAACGGCCCTCGCCCTCGGAAGGGTCGAAGTGGCGAGGGAGCGATTGCGGGTCGACGGTTCGGAACGCGGCCATGGTCTCCGCCCCCATCTGTGTCGGGGCGCCTCGGATGTGGAACCGGCCTATTCCCGTGGGGCCGGAACCCCTGAACCTAGCGGCGCGAAAGCGGAATCGCCGCCGGGGGGTGCATGCATGCCCCCGGGGATCAGGGCGCCGCGAAGGCGTCGATCGCGGTCTTGAGGACTTCGTCAGCGATGCCCAGGACCTGGCTTCGCCATGCGGGGTCGGCAGGACAGAAGACTTCCAGCAGCTCCGCCCGGATCGCGCGTCCCCGGTCGGACTCGACGTCGCCGTGGTGGTGGAGCCAGTTGTCCGCACGCATGGCCCAGAATGTGCGCGTCGAGGGGACGGTTCCGAATTCGGCGGCCAGTGGCGTTACGCGGCGTCCCGGCAGCGCGGTCTCGAGGCCGCGCTCGATCGTGCCACAAAGGGCAACGGACACCGAGTCCCCACCGACCGTGCTGCGTGCGGCGGGTCCGAACCATTCCCGTGCGCGGTCGAAGCCGGGCGATCCTGGCGCGTACTCGCTGATCAGCTCGACCTCGCCCCACGGGCCGAGTCCGGTGTGGAAATCGAGCCACATGACATCCTCGGCGTCGCGGGTCGCCTCGGCCGCGATCTTCCGAAGGGCCACCGAGGAGGCCTCGTCGGCGGTTCCGCCGAACTGCACACCGTCTTTCCACTCATACTGTCCGCGAGTGAGCGCGCTTTGGAGGGAGGCTTGTCCGTGTTCTCGGGCATAGGTCCGGAAGCGTTCCCGGCACGCGGCGTCTGACTCGGACGTGAGCTCCGTCGGATTGATCACGTCGGCGAGCGCCGCATAACCTGCATTCGGCTCATGGCCTTCGGGGTGCGCGAGGAAGTTCCGGTTGAGGTCCACGTTCGATTCGTTGACGCGGCGCAGCTCGGAGAAGCCGTAAGGGTTCAGCGCGTGCACGATGAGGACGCCCGCGCCGGGGGCAAGACGCGCCGGGTCGTAGCGCCGCCGCATGAACTCGACCTGGATCGCGCTGCCGGCGAAGCCCTCGACGCCGTGGATGCCAGAGCTGATCACCAGTACGCGGTCGGGCTGGTCGGGGCCGAGGTAGGCCGTGTCGATTGTGAGCTCTTCTCCGCGATGGGACCGCTTATCGATCGCGATGGCATCGAGACGCGCTCCGAGGGCGTCGGCCGAGGCCCGGAAGGTGCGGCGCGCGCCGGAATAGCTGAGGGGGAATGCGCCGCCGGCCGATGACATGTCCCCAGCATAGAGCCGAGGGTGCCCGAGTAGCTAGGATGCGCCCATGCCGCACTCAGACGCCCTCATCGTCGTTTCCGGTGTCCCGCGTTCCGGGACCTCGTTGGCGATGCAGGTGCTCGCGGCCGGCGGCCTTCGCATCCACAGCGATGGCCGTCGCCGCCCCGACGCATCGAACCCCCGGGGCTACTACGAGCACGAAACCGTCAAACGCCTCGGGAGCGACCTGAACGCGGATGCCTGGTGCGCCGAACTCGGCGGGGGCGTGTTGAAGGTGGTCCACGCGCTGGTCGCTTCGCTTCCGCCTCGACCGGTCGGTGGCTATCGGGTCGTCTGGATGACCCGGTCGATGGCCGAGGTGGTCGCGTCGCAAGATGCGATGCTGGCGCGCCAAGGGGCGACGCCAGGGGCGCTCCCGCCGGATCGCGTCGCACAACTTCTTGAAAGCGACGGCGCCGCGGCGCGCACGGCCCTGGAGGCGCGGACGGACTGCACCGTGCTTGGGCTCGACGCAGGCCAGCTGAGGTCCGATCCGGCGGAGTCGTGTGCCCGATTGGCCGCCTTTGTCGGGGCCGACCTCGACACCGAAGCCATGGAGGCGGCGGTGGTTCCTGGTCTCCTCGGGCGCGCGGGTGGCTACAATTCGGCGATGACGGTGAATGCAAGGGAAACGGCGGGCTCGCTGCAGCTCGAGACCGAACACCGCGAGCCGGGGCCCGTGGGCGGGCCGACGTTGCGCGTCCGCGATGACCAGGGCCGCGAGGTCCTGCGTTTCGACGCCTTCGCGCGCGACGGTCACTGGCACGCACAGCCGCATGGGGCGGACCAGATCTCGGCGATCCCGTCCGACTTCGATGCCATCGAGTGGACGCTGACCGAGTTGCGGCGCGACGCAGCCGGCTATCTGGAGCGCGGCGGCGTCACGGGCGCGGCCGATCCCGCGGCCTTTCTTGCCGCCGTCGAACGCCTTGAACCCGGCTTCCGGAATGGCCCGTCGGATTTCGATGCGCTCGAACCGAAGCGTCTGCTCCAGCGCACCGGCGAGAAGTGGACGCAGTATCCCGATGACGTCCTCCCGCTCTGGGTTGCGGACATGGACTTTCACGTGGCCGATCCGATCCAGCGCCGCTTGCAGCGCGCGCTCGATCTCGGCGACATCGGCTACCCGTGGCATCCGCAGCCGACGGCGATCCCCGGCCTGTTCGCCGAGCGGATGAAGCGTCTCTACGACTGGGAGCTCGATCCACGCCGGGTTGAGCTGATGACCGAGGTCGTGCAGACCATGTATGTCGCGGCCTGGCAGTTCACCGAGCCCGGGGACGGCATTATCGTGCAGCGGCCGATCTACCCGCCGTTCGTCGCTACGGTGGAGAAGCTAGGCCGACGACTCGAAGACAACGCGCTGGTTTCCGATGACGGAACCTACGGCCTCGACCTCGACTTGCTGCGGGAACAAGCCAAGCGCTCGAAGATGTTGTTGTTCTGCAACCCGCATAACCCGACGGGTCGCGTATTGCGGCGTGACGAACTCGAGGCGATCGGCGAGGTCGTGGTGGAGCACGACCTCATTGTCGTTTCCGACGAGATTCATCAGGATCTCGTCTATCCAGGGGCGAAACACATCCCGTTTGCGTCGCTCTCGCCCGAAGTCGAAGCGCGGACCATCACGGTGACTTCCGGTTCGAAGGCATTCAATATCGCAGGCCTCCGCTGCGCAGTGGCGGTGTTCGGGAGTGCGAAACTACGCGCGCGTTTTCTTGAGTTCCCACGGCACATTCGCGGCGGACTGAACTCCCTTGGCATCATGGCCACGGAAGCGGCCTGGGCGCATGGCGATCCATGGCTGGAAGACGTTCGCGCCTACCTGCTTGCGAACCGGGACTTCACGGCCGAGTTCATCCGCAGCGAGATGCCGGGGGTGAAGCACACGCCGCCGGAGGCGACCTACCTGGCGTGGCTCGACTGCCGAGCTCTCGAGCTGCCGTCGTCACCGGGCCCGTTCTTCCTCGAACATGCCCGTGTAGGCCTCAGCGATGGACCGGGTTACGGCCCGCAAGGCGAGGGCTTCGTCCGCATCAACTTCGCGACGTCGCGCGCCATCCTGGAAGACGCGCTGGGTCGCATGGCCAAGGCCCTGCGTTCGCGGTGACGGATCCCATCGACTGGGATGCACCGGCCGAGCCGGGCTCGGGCTTGTTCGGCTTCGAACCGGCACTCGAGGATGCCGAACTCGCGATCCTCGGCGTGCCCTGGGAACCCACGGTGTCGTACGGACGCGGTACGGCGGCGACCCCGGGCGCCATCGTCGGAGCTTCGCACCAGGTCGATCTCTTCGATGCCGAGCACGGTCGGAGCATCGGCCCCGAGATGGCCTACATCCCTCCCTCTGCCGAGGCCGACGCCCTGAATGCCGCGGCTTGTCGCGCAGCCGCGGACGGAGATGCCGAAGCGGTCAATGCGGCCAGCGAGCGGCTCAATGCGGAGCTTCTGGCGCGCACCGATGCGTTGTTGGGAACTGGAAAGCGGGTGGCCGTTCTCGGTGGCGACCACTCCGCGCCGCTCGGCGCCATGATCGCGACCGCGAAGCAGCACACCGGCCTCGGCATCTTGCACATCGATGCCCACCACGACCTGCGTGTGGCGTATGAGGGCTTCGAACACTCACACGCGTCGATCATGCATAACGTACTTGCGAGCGCAGACGGCGTTTCCGCGCTCGTCTCGGTCGGTATCCGAGACTTCTCGCAGGCCGAGTACGAACGCGCCGCGAAGGACGAACGCATCCGGACCTTCTACGACCGCGACTTGAAGGCCGACGCCTTCCGCGGCCGCCGCTGGGCCGACGCGTGCAGCGACATCGTGGGCGCGCTTCCGGAGACGGTCTACGTGAGTTTCGACATCGACGGTCTCGAGCCCACGCTCTGTCCCGGCACCGGAACGCCGGTGCCGGGCGGGCTCGGCTTTTCCGATGCGCTGTTCTTGTTGGAGGCGGTCACGTCTTCGGGCCGAACGATCCTTGGTTTCGATCTGTGTGAGGTCGCCGGCACCGAGTGGGACCGCAACGTCGCAGCGCGCCTGCTTCACGCGCTCGCGTGTCGAACGATCTTCCGAAGCAGCTGACGGCCACTGCGTCGGGTAGCGTCCCCGCATGACCCTCCAGGACCTCGGAAGCGTCGGCGAGTTCATCGCCGCCATCGCAACCCTTGTGACACTCGGATACCTCGCGCTGCAGGTTCGCCAGAACACGAATGCACTGCGGTCGTCGACGTTCCAGTCGATCAGTGAGCAGATGGCCCAGAACGTGTCTGCCATCGTCACGGCACCGGAAGTCGCAGACATCATGGTCAAGGCGTCGGCGCAGCCGACGGAGCTCTCGCCGTCCGACGTCCTGCGATTCAACGGCGTCCTGGTCATGACCTTTCGTCGCCTCGAGTCGGTATTCGTCCAAGGAGAACTCGGCTACATCGGCCGGGAACAGATGCAGGGCTTTGAGATCTCGATGATCCCGCTGCTGCTTGGCCCCATGGGCGCCGCGTGGTGGAGGGACGCGAAGACGACGTTCAATCGTGAGTTCGTTGCCCATGTCGATGCGCGACTGGCAAGCGGCGACCTTCCAGACCGGCAGCCGAGCTTGGGTCTCCGTGCCTGACTTCAGGCGGACTCGCGATAGTGCTTCATCACGGTCTCAGCGAACAGCTGTGCGGGCTCCCGGGTGTCACGACCGAAGAACTCGATGATGAAGAGCGAGACGCCGTGTTCGCGGTGGCGCTCGATGCCGTCGATCACGCGATCCGGGTGACCCCAGATCCCGTGGGCTTCCAGGCCAGCGCCCATGTGGCCGCCGTAGACCTTGTGGGCCTTTTCGAGCGCGGTCTTGGCGGTGGCTTCGTCTTCGGCAATGACGACGGTGCATTGCTGTGAGATCTCGACCTCGGCGGGGTCGCGTCCGACATCTTCGCAGCGCTGCCGGAAGGCCGCGGCCTTCTCTTTGAGCTGGCCCTGGGTAACGGCCATGTTGTTCCAGCAGTCCGCGTGCTCGGCCGCGATCCGCATCAGGACCTTCTCGCCGCTGCCGCCCACGAGGATCGGCGGCGGAGTCGCCGGCTTCGGCTCGCAGAAGACGTCCTTCACCTGGCAGTGCTGGCCCTCGAAGGTGGTCTGCTCCTGGGTCCACATGGACTTCATGATCTGGATCGACTCTTCCAGTGCGCGGAGGCGTTCGCGGGTGCTCGGGAACTCGGCTCCGTGGCTGGTGAACTCGGCCTCGAACCAACCGGCGCCGAAACCCGGGAAGACCCGGCCTGGCGCGATCTGGTCGATCGTTGCGATCTGCTTGGCCAGGATCGCCGGGTTCCGGAAGAAGGGCGGCGTCACGAGTGTGCCGAGACGGATCTTGTCGGTCACGGCCGCGACTGCGGCCAACTCGGTCCATGCCTCCAGGATCGGGAGTTGGGGCATCGGTACGCCGTAGAGGTGGTCGCAGACCCAGGCCGAGTCGTAACCAAGCTGGTCGAAGCACTCGGCTGCCGCGCGCGCCTCGGGCCAGGAGCGCTTGATCTGGGGGAGGGTGACACCGAAGCGGACGGGAGGTTGGCTCATGGCCCCAAGGTAGGGCGATCCCTCTCGAAGCGGCAACGGCCATCCGCGCACACGCAGTCGCAACGATCCGTCGCAAGTCCTTGTGATCGTGGACACAATCGCGACTCAAGTGCTGCCGGCCGCGCGCCGATGCGGACCGCAATGACGAAGCCGACGTCCGACGTGGAGATGCGCCCACCGCTGAGCCTCGAGGAGATCCTCGAGATGCTGGTGGCAGCCGACCGCCTACCTGCCGAAACCGCCCGCGATATCGGCGCACGAGGCAAGACCCTTTCAAGCCAGGTGCTGAAGGAGCGGGTGGGCTCCGTCCGCTCACAGGCGGCCGCCCGCTACGAAGTATCGCCGGCAGAGATCATTGCGGCCGCGCACGTACACGACGTGGCGAACCCCAAGCGTGAGGTCGACGAAGACGTCGTGGCCGAGGTCATCGCCGCGAACGCCGACCTGCCATACCTCAAGATCGATCCGCTCAAGGTGGACGGTGATCTGGTTTCGCGAACGTTGTCGCGACCCTTTGCACGTCGGCACGTCGTGATTCCGGTCGCCCGAAACGGCGAGACCCTCACGTTGGCCGTGACCGACCCGTATGACTCGGCCTTGCGGGAGTCGCTGCGGACATTGATCCAGGCGCCGCTGGACTATGTCGTGGCGCCGAAGAAGGATGTGCTCGCGATCATCGACCGCGTGTACGGCTTCCGCTCCAGCGTCAACCAGGCGAGTGAGTCGCTCGGCGACAGTGCGGCCTCGGCCGCGCTCGCACAGCTCGTCGAACTGCGAAGCAACGAAGAACTCGCGTCATCGAACGACGAGCACGTCATCTCGGCCGTCGACTACCTGCTGAACTACGCATTCGACCAGCGCGCATCGGATCTCCATCTGGAACCGCGCGATAACGAAGGCGTGATCCGCTTCCGCATCGACGGGATCCTGCATGACATCGAGCGGGTACCCCTCTCCGTTCATCAGGCGGTGGTCTCGCGGATCAAGGTGCTGGCGCGCATGGACATCGCCGAACGCCGCCGGCCGCAGGATGGACGGATCAAGACCTTCCGGGCCGACCGCGAGGTGGAACTCCGCGTGTCGTCCTTGATGAGCGCCTTCGGCGAGAAGGTCGTGATCCGGGTCTTCGACCCGACCGTGCTGATGACCGACGTCACCGAACTCGGCTTCCACCGCGACGACCGCGAGAAGTACGAGAACTGGATCACGTCGCCTTCGGGCCTGGTCCTCGTCACTGGGCCAACCGGATCCGGAAAGACGACGACGCTCTACTCGACGCTCCGTTACCTGTCCGGCCCCGAGATCAACATCACGACGGTCGAAGACCCGATCGAGATGGTCGATCCACGTTTCTGCCAGGTGCAGGTGCAGCGCCAGGTGGACGTGACATTCGCGAGCGCGCTGCGCGCGATTCTGCGCCAGGACCCCGACATCATCATGGTGGGTGAGGTGCGGGACAAGGAAACCGCGCAGATGGCGGTGCAGGCGGCGCTCACCGGACACCTCGTCTTCTCGACCGTTCACACGCGCGACGCGTCAGGCGCGATCACGCGGCTCGCCGAACTCGGCGTTGAGCCGTTCCTCCTCTCAAGCGTACTGCGCGGCGTGCTCGCTCAGCGGCTGGTTCGCATGGTCTGTCCCCACTGCGGCGTCGACGGCACGCTCTCGGCGGCCCAGGTCGATGCGCTCGGCATCAAGGTGCCGATGGAACGCCGTGAGCGTTTGAAGGCGCGCTGGGGCGAAGGCTGTGTGGAGTGCCGCCAAACGGGTCTCTACGGCCGGACCGGCGTGTTCGAGATGCTCGATGTCGGCCGCCGCGTCCGCACGCTCATCAATGAAGGCAAGGACGCCGGAGAGATTGCGCACGCGGCCCGGGTCGAAGGCATGGAGACCCTGCGTGAAGCCGCAATCCGAAAGCTGGCAGACGGGGAGACGACCTTCGAGGAAGTCGTACGACTGACCGGGGATGCCCAATGAGCCAGGAGACCGAACGCGAACTCGGGCTCCTGCTCCGAGCCGGCTACCGGATCGTGGCATTGGAGTCGTTCGAGGAAGATCGTGCCCTTCGCATGCTCGAACGCGTCGCCGCGAAGGCAGAGCGTGCGGTTCAGGTGTGGTCACTCGCGGGTGGTTTCGACGGTTCGGGCGAAGGCGCCGGAAGCTTCGATCTGGGCCTGGTGCATTGGGGCGAACGCGAAGGCCCGGCCGTCCTTGCCGTGCTCGACGCGCACGCCGTGTTGTCCGATCCGGTCGCGATTCGCCGCCTGCGCGACGCGCTTCCGACGCTGGCCCAACGCCGACAAACGCTGGTGTTGATGGGTCCCATCCTGGACCTGCCGCTCGAACTCGAACGGGAGTGCGCGCACCTCTCGTTGCCGCTCCCTTCCGCGGAAGAACTTCGCCGGATGTTCGACCGGGTCGTCGAGTCGACTCCGGACGGAAGAGTAGAGCCGGGTGCGTTGGACGACTGCGTGCGGGCCGCACTTGGATTGACGGGAACCGAAGCTGCGCGGGTCTTTCGCAAGGCGTGGATGCACGCGGGAGCGGTGGATCAGAAAGCGGTCGCCCACGTGGTCAGCGAGAAGCGCAAGGCGCTGCGACGTACGCCGGCGCTCTCGTTTCACGATACCGATGCCGGCCTAGAGTCGGTGGGCGGGCTCGGCGAACTGAAGCGCTGGCTGCGAGAACGTCGGCGCGCTTTTGGGGAGGAAGCGCGCCAGTTCGGCCTGCCGACGCCGCGCGGTCTGCTGCTGCTGGGCGTTCAGGGCTGTGGAAAGTCGCTGTGCGCGAAGGCAGTCGCCCAGGAGTGGCACTTCCCGCTGTTGCGACTCGACCTCGGCGCCGCATTCGGAGACCCGTCGAAGAGCCCCGAGGTCACCGTACGAGAAGCCACAGCCATCGCCGAATCCCTTGCTCCCGTCGTGTTGTGGATCGACGAGATCGAGAAGGGATTCGCTGCAACCAGCTCAGATCCCAACGCGAGCCGGGTATTCGGTTCATTCCTGACTTGGCTCGCCGAGAAGGAAGCGCCCGTCTTCGTGGCTGCGACCGCGAACGACGTCACCGCCTTGCCGCCCGAGCTGCTACGACGTGGGCGCTTCGACGAGCTCTTCTTCGTCGACCTGCCGAGCGAGACCGAACGCGCCGAGATCTTGTCGATCCATCTGCGCGCCCGTGGGCGGGATGCTGCGCAGTTCCCGATCGGCGAACTGGCGGACCAGGCTGCGCGGCTCTCGGGTGCCGAGTTGGAGCAGGTCGTCGCGGCCGGTCTCTACACCGCGTTCGCCGAAGGGCGCGACCTCTCTGACAATGACATCGCCAACGCGATCCAGGAGACCGTGCCCCTGTACGAAACGTACGAGGAACGCATCAAGGAGCTGCGCAATTGGGCCCGCACCCGCGCCCGCGCCGCCACCCTCGACGTCAAGATGGTCGACCTGTTCGGAGAACGCTGACCCGGGCGAGCCGCAAACGGCACGCGAAGTGAGCGGACGTGCCTGTTCTGTGGGCACCTCGGCGCCGGGGTGACCATGCGGATGTGTCCAGTTCGGCACATTCGGGCCGCCTGCAATCGCGCTGCACGCGAATCGAGCACCGCTCGCGCTCCGCGCGACTTGGCACGTTCGTTGCTTTGGCCTCTCGTGTCCGAAATGAATCGGACGCACCCCCGGAGGATCACGTCGTGCGACGCACGCTCACTGTTTCCATAGGACTGGCGCTCTTGGCCGCCGTCCTCTTCCCTGCAGCCGCCATTGCCGAGGATGCCGCGCCTACGGCTGGGCAGTTCTTTGCGAATAACGTTTGGATGATGGTCTGCGCTGGCCTCGTCTTCATCATGCACCTGGGCTTCGCCACACTTGAATCGGGAATGACCCGATCCAAGAATACGGTGAACATCCTCTTCAAGAACACGTTCATCATCTCGGCCGGCATCCTGACCTACGCGTTGGGCGGCTTCAATCTGATGTACCCGGGCGACTTCAACGGGTTCCTGGGCTTCGCCGGAATGGGTCTCGAAGCCTTCGGTAGCGCCGACAACACGGCCGCGTACGCGGGCGCCGGGTACACCTATTACACGGACTTCCTGTTCCAGGCGATGTTCGCGGCCACCGCGGCCACGATCGTGTCGGGCGCAGTGGCGGAGCGCATCAAGCTCTCGTCGTTCATGATCTTCGCCCTCATCTTCGTCGGCGTTGTCTATCCGATCGCGGGTTCCTGGAAGTGGGGCGGCGGTTTCCTCGATGCGATGGGCTTCTACGACTTCGCAGGCTCGACGCTTGTGCACTCGGTCGGTGGCTGGGGCGCGCTCGTCGGAGCGCTGGTCCTCGGGCCGCGCCTGGGCAAGTACACCAAGACTCGCATGAACCCGATCCCGGGTAGCAGCATGCCGATGGCGGCCATCGGTGTCTTCCTCCTGTGGCTCGGATGGTTCGGATTCAACGGCGGCTCGGTGCTCTCGGCCGACCCGGCACTCACGTCCTACACGCTGGTGACGACCTGTGTCGCGGCGGCTGCCGGTGCCTTGGCGGCAATGACGGCCTCCTGGGGTCTTGCCGGAAAGCCCGATCTCTCGATGTCGTTGAACGGCATCCTCGCCGGCCTCGTCGGCATCACCGCGGGTGCCGACACGGTCACGCTCGTCGGTGCTGTCCTGATCGGTCTGGTCGCTGGTGTCCTGGTCGTCTTCTCGGTGCTCTTCTTTGATCGCATCAAGATCGACGACCCGGTCGGTGCCATCTCGGTCCACCTCACGTGTGGGATCTGGGGAACGCTGGCCGTCGGCATCTTCTCGATGAACCCCGAGCACAGCTTCGTGACGCAGTTGATCGGTGTCGGCGCCTACGCGGCCTTCACGATCACGTGTGCCGCGATCCTGTTCCTGACGCTCAAGGCCACGATGGGTCTGCGCGTCTCGGAAGAAGAGGAACTCGAGGGACTCGACCTCGCCGAGCACGGAGCCCACTCCTACGACTTCGGCGGCGGAACGCGGGGCTTCGAGGATGAGTACGGCGGCGCAGCCCGCACGGCCCCCGCGGCCGCGCTCGCGACCGAGAACTAGCAACAGCCATTGGCCCCTAGAAAGGGAGAGAGACGATGAAGAAAATCACGGCGATCCTGAAGCCCTTCAAGCTCGACGATGCCATGAAGGCCCTGCAGGACATCGGCATCAACGGGATGACGGTGACCGAGGTCAAGGGCTTCGGCCGTCAGAAGGGACACACCGAGCTCTACCGCGGTGCCGAGTACGTGGTGGATTTCCTGCCCAAGGTCCGGATCGAGATCGCGCTTCCCGACGCCATGGTCGAGAAGGCGACCGAGGCGCTCACGCAGGCGGCTCGAACCGGCCGGATCGGTGACGGCAAGATCCTGATCGAGCCGCTGCTGGATGCGATCCGGATCCGCACCGGAGAGTCCGGGGACGAAGCCCTGAGCTAGTTCCCGCCACCCGAAACGCCGCGTCCCCTCTCGGCGTTCCGAACCGTTCGCCCGTCCCGCCAAGCGGGGCGGGCGTTCGTGCGTTTAGCCCTCTTGGAGCAGTTGGCCCTCTCGACTTTCCTAAGGAAAACGGGCCGATTCGCCGCTGTAAGCACCGTGGAGGTGACCGCCGGCCGATGCTGATCCCGTGGAGTCACGACAGTTCGCAACTGCGTCGAAAACCGTGGATCACCTATGGCCTGGTGGTTGCGTGTCTGGCGGCATTCTTCGCGACCTGGGGAATGGACGATGCCAGACTGGGGGAGGCCGAAGAGGGCCTCTGGGACGCATACGCCTACTGGGAGGAGCATCCCTACCTGCCCGCCAACGACCGGCTGGTTCGCGCTTTCGGTCCGCTCGATGCCGAGACCGTCGCGTACTGGGAAGCCAACGGCGGGGTGCTGCCCGACGTCCTGACGATCGAGGCCGAAGCCGCCGAACTCTTCGCCCGGATCGCGGTTGTCGAAGAGAACCTCGAGGGTCATGCCTGGTACCAGTATGGGCTCGTGCCTGCGCGGCCGAAGGCGGTGGGTCTGGTCGGGCACATGTTCCTGCATGGCGGCCTCGCGCATCTCATCGGCAATCTCTGGTTCCTCATCCTGGCGGGTCCGTACATCGAGGATCGTTGGGGTCGGGGTCTCTTCTCGGCCTTCTATCTGGCTTCAGGGCTCGCTGGCGCCGCACTCTTCGTGGCATTCCAGCCGCAGTTCGATGGGCCCCTGATCGGGGCTTCGGGCGCGGTCAGCGGCATTCTTGGGGCCTTCGTCGTCTGTTGCCGAAAGGTCCGGATCAAGTTCGTCTACTGGATCATCTTCCCGGGGACGTTCACCGCACCGGCCTGGGTGATGGTGCCTCTTTGGTTTGCCAACGAACTGGCGTCGGCGCTTACGGCGACCGACGGAAGTGGCGTCGCCTACTGGGCCCATGTCGGTGGGTTCACGTTCGGCACCCTGGCCGCACTCGGGATTCGTGCGGCCGGTCTCGAGTCGAAACTATCGAGCGACCTGGGCGAGCTCGCGACAGACGCCGGGCATCCGGTCCTGGACCGTACGCGCGCGTTCCTTCAGGCTGGACAGATCGACGAAGCCATTGGCCAGGCGAACGAGGCGATCTCGGACGGGAACGCAGACGAGCTTTCCGTTCGCGCCTATATGGAGGCGATTCGCGCCGGTGGGCGGGAGCACGATGCCCCGCGCCAGCTGTCCGACCACCTCTGGGCCGCCATCGAATGGCGGAAAAAAGACGCGGCGGTTGCACTCTGGAAGGCGCTTGGCGAACTCGGCGTGACGCCGTCCGGAAACGGAGAGGCGCTGCTGCAAATGGCCGGGTGGCTGCGTGGCGCCAACCTTCCGACCGAAGCCCGCTTCGCACTTCAGGGCGCGATGGTCGGCGCGAACAGTGACCTTGCCGTTCGGGTCGCGCGTGCGGCCCGGCGGGCGGACCCGCTTCTCGTGCGCCGCGCCGCGCAGGCCGCGATCGCAAGTCCCACGACACCGGCGGCCGATCGCAAGGCGATGGAAGCGCTGCTGCAGGAATCCGGAGTCGAAGCCCAGCGTCGCGGGTGGATCATGCTCGATGCTGAGGAGCGGGTCGAGAAGGGACGGGGGCGTCCGGTGCCCGTGGTAGCGAGCCCCGATGCACTCGAACTGGCTGATTCGCCCGCGATGGCACCGGTTGCGCGCGCGCCGGCCGGCAACGATGACGTTCTTTCGCCCGAGTCGGCTGCGGACATTCTCGGTCCCGATCACGGAGCGCTCGATCTGGGTTCGCCCGACGTCGCGCCGCCCGAAGACCCGGGGGCCACCCGGATGGCGGCTCCGCGTCTCGAACACGGGCAAGCTATCGACGTGTCGGACATCCTCGGCGAAGACGAAGCGCCGCCGATCCAGCTCCCGGACCCCGAGCAGGCCGGTTCCGAGGTCTTCCTCGATTCCCTGCACGCAACGCTCGAAGCCGAAGGTCTTTCGGAGGATGACCTCGAGACGAGCCAGCCTGAACTCACGCCCGAGCCCGTCGCCCCCAATCTCGGGGAGCCCGGCGGTGCCGAGATGTTCGACCATGGCGCCGAGGATCTGGGAGGAAGCGCCGAACCGGCGTTGCTAGGCGCCGCCGACCCGGCCGCGCCCGTCCTTGCCGAGCCGGCTCCACCCGGAGTCGCGGTACCGGCAACGGTTGCGGAGCCCGCGATGCTTGCAGTGCCTGCTGCTGCGGGCGAGGAGCCGATCGCCACCGCCGAACCGATCGCTACGGGAGACCCGCTCTTCGGTGAAGAAGATCTGGTGGTCATGGAGGAAGAGAAGGGCGGACTTCCGCCGCGGCGTCCGCTCCGCCTGATGCCTGCGGTACCACTCGGCCTCGACGCCACGCATCTGACCCTCGATGTCGAAGGCCGCGGGCGCTCGCGGCTCTCGCTCGAACGGATTGATGCGGTTTCGGTGGCGGGTGTCGGCGGCATCTCGCCGTCCGGAAAGCCGGTGTTGCTTCTCGACCTGTGCCTCAACTGGACGGGCTACGACGAACTCCAGGTGGTGCGGATGCGCAGCGACGCGTTCGACCCGCGCAAGATCATCGATGCAGAGGGCTCGCCGCTGAAGGCGTTGCGTGCGTTCGCGGCTCAGCTGATCATGCGTTCCCGCGGTGTGTCGCTGCCGGAAGATGCCGACGTCTCGGCGGCTTTCAAGATCTTCGCGACGTTGCCCGAGTATCAGCGCGAGGTGCTGCGCGCGGCTGACTGACGAGCCGCCGCGACCAGGGCGCAAAACAGGCCTTCGCCCGCAGGACCGGCAAGGTCTTCCGGGTGCCACTGCACGCCGAGCCGAAAATCATCGCCGGTTCCCTCGATGGCTTCGACGACGCCATCCGGCGAGCGGGCGACAACGCGGAAATCCTGGCCGGGCTCGTCGACGGCCTGGTGGTGGCGGCTGTTCACGACGGTGCGGTCACCCGGAATCAGGTCGGCCAGCATCGAGCCGTCGGCCAGCATCAAGGGATGGACGGCGGCCCGGCCCGGTTGGGCGTGGGCACTCGCTGTCGGGCGTTCGGTGGGCAGGTCATAGACAAGCGTTCCGCCCGCGACCGAGGCCATCAGCTGCATCCCATAGCAGACGCCTAGAATCGGAAGCGAGCCGGCCATGGCAGCGTTGCAGAGGGCCTGGTCGGCGGTGCGTTGACGCTCCGGGACGGGGCGACAGGCGTGTGCCGAGGCGTGGCCCGAAGGCGGTGGGAAGTCGTCACCACCCGGGAGTAGGATGCCGTCGAAGCCGGCGAGCTGTGCCTCGAGGGCTGTTCCGGGAACGATCGCGGCGGCTTCACCGCCCGCCGCTTCGATGGCCCGGACGTACGCGTCATCCAGGTAGAGGGTCTTGCGGCCGCCGCGCAGGGCGCCGGACTCGTCGAGCGAAAGCGGGAGGGCGATTCGGGGTCGGGTTTCCACGTCCAACGAGCTTAGGTCCGGTTCGGTGTGTCGGGAACTGTGCGAGACTACGAACCCATTTTCCGCCTCTTCAAAGGAGACCCCATGGCGATTCAGGTTGGCGACAAGATTCCCTCGGTGAAGGTCAAGGTCATCGGTCCGGAAGGACAGCAGGACTCGACCACGGACGAACTGTTCGGTGGCAAGAAGGCTGTGCTCTTCGCGGTCCCCGGCGCATTCACCCCGCTCTGCTCGGCCCAGCATCTCCCGGGCTTCATCGAGAAGGCGGCCGAGATCAAGAGCAAGGGCGTCGACGCCGTCTACTGCCTGTCGGTCAACGACGGCTTCGTGATGGACGCGTGGGCCAAGGACCGCGGTGCCGGCGATGCCGTGACGCTGGTGGCCGACGGCAGCGCTGACCTCACCAAGCAGCTCGGACTCGAGATGGACGGCTCGAAGTTCGGAATGGGCACCCGCTCGCAGCGCTATGCCGCGATCATCGAAGACGGTGTGGTGACACACCTGGGTGTGGAAGCGCCGGCCAAGTTCGAAGTGTCGAGCGCCGACGCGATTCTCGAAGCTCTCTAGGCGCGGGGGCCATCGATATGCACGTGAATCGTCGTCGCGGCATCGCGAGCTTGCTTGCCTTGGCCGTCGCCGGGCTTGTCGGGTGCGTCGGGGGGCCCGACCCGATCTCGACGTGTGCGGCCGCCGACGGGTTGACGCCGGTCTGTGGCTTCACCAATCCCGAAGACCTGGTGCGCATCGACGACGAGTGGATGCTGGTGAGCGAGATGTCGCAAACCGGATCCGGCGGTGAGATCACGGCCTACCGCCCGTCCGACGACAAACGCGTGCGGCTGCATTTCGAGGGAGAGAGTTTCTTGCCTCACGGCATCGATCTCTCCCTCGACGGATCCCGTCTCGCGGTCGTCGATCACGGGGAAGGTGAGACGATCGAGGAGTTCGCGGTCTCTCGCGACGACGCCGGCGTCCCGACGTTGTCGCACCTTCGGAGCCTGTCGATCCCCGAAGAGTTCGACGCAAATATCAATGATGTTGCGTACACGCCCACCGGCTTCGTCTTCACGAAGATGATGTCTGCGAACGCGCTCAAGGGGAGTCTCGGCATCGCGACCGGCAGCGAGACGGGACAGCTCTTCGTCTGGAACGAAGATGGCGGGTTCGCAGCAGTGAACGGAACCGGCGGCGTCGGCCCGAATGGTGTCGCTTCGGCGGCCGATGGCGGACGTTTCTACATGTCGGAATGGGGAGAGTCCCGCGTCGTTGCCTTCGCACCCGATGGGAGCGCGCGCGCCGAGTCCGGACCGCTCGGTTTCTCGCCAGACAACCTGACCTGGGCACCCGACGGCAGTCTTCTCGTCGCTGGCCAGATCGCGTCTCCAATCGAAGCCACCGCATGTTTCGAGATCCCCGCCGGGACGACGTGCGGACTCGGGACCGGGGTCGCGCGACTCGATCCGGCGACGCTCGAGATCACGCCCGTCCTGATCCACCACCCGGCAACGGTGGCGGGAGGGGCCTCTGTCGCGCTCGAACACGGCGGAAAGATCTGGATCGGGACCTTTGGCGGCGACCGGCTGGCATGGATGGTGGCCCCGTGACTCTCGACGTCCAGCGGGAACGTTATGTGAGCCTATTGACCTACAAGCGCGACGGGTCCGAGGTGGCCACGCCCATCTGGTTCGCGCCTGACCCGGAGGATGACCGACTGCTCTGGATGTACACGAACGGCGAGTCCTGGAAGGTGAAGCGGATTCGCAACCAGGACGGCCGCGCCCGCGTCGCCGCATGCGATGTGCGTGGCAAGGTTCACGGCGAGTGGGTCGACGCCAAGGCTCGCATCGTCGACGATGTGGACTCATCCGATTTCGAGCGTTGCTTCGATACGATCATCGATCGCTACGGCTGGCAGGCGCGCTCGGTCCTCTTCTTCTCGCGGTTTGGCGGAACCTACCGCCATCGATGCGCGCTGGCGGTCCGTCTAGAGGGATGAGCGGGCTCCGTCGGTGTGACCGCATGGAGCACACTGCCGGGGTAGGGTTCCTTCCATGACCGAGCAAGTAGAGACGTCCCTTCGGGTGCTCTGCGCCCGCGGGCCGCGGGCGGCTGAGGAGGCTTTGCTCGAAGCCGTCGGGACTTCTCTGGCCGCATGCCGAGCGTCTCCGAGTCGGCTCAGTCGACCGGTCGTCATCGTGGTTCCGTCGCGCAGCTTGCGCGAGCACCTGCTGGGCGTGATCACGCGCCGCTTTGGTGCCGTGGCCGGGGTCGAGGTCATGACGCTTCGCACGGCGGCAGGTGGCATCTTGCGCCGCGCTGGCTCGGCCGTCACAGACGGCTCCGCGCTTGTGCCGGTCTTCGTCCGCCGCGCGGCACGTGGCCACGCTGCCTTCCGCGATGTGCTCGATGGACTGGAAGATGGCTACTCCGCAGTGGTCCCGGTCGTCAATGACTTGTTGGACGCGGGCCTCGAGCCGGTCCATCTCGACGCCGCGTTGGAACAGATCTCCGAAGTCGGGACCTCACACGCCTCGGAGCGTGCGGCGGCTTCGTTCCGCATTGCCATCGACGTCACGCGGGACCTCGACGCGGCCGGCCGGGTCCACCGATCGGGTTTCTTCCGGGCCGCACAGGCGCAAGTGCAAGCGACCCCTGGCGTTTGGCCGGCCCGTGAGACGTGGATCCACGGCTATGCGGATGCGACGGGGTCGCAGGCCGACTTGCTCGAGGCCCTCCTGCGAACGTCGGGTGGAACCTGGCTGCTCGACCTTCCGCCGAATCCGGCGGATCCCGACCGCGAAGATGCGGGTGTCACCTTTCTCGAACGCTTGCGTCGGCGTGCGACGAGCCTCGGGCCCGCCATGGACGCGACTGAGACGGAGCGTTCGGAGGTCGGGTTGTTCCGCGCGCCCGGAATCCAGGCCGAGGTACGTGAAGTCGCCGAGCGGATCGCGATCGAACTCGAACGGGGGCAGGTGCCCGAGCGGCTGGGGGTCGTGGTTCGAGAACTCTCGGGTTATGCGGCCGCAATTCGGGCCCAGTTCTCTCGGGTGGGCATTCCTTTCTCTGCCGCGCCGGGGTCCTCCGCGAACCTACGACCCGACGGGCGCCGTGTCCGGATGTTGCGACAGCTACTGGAGGACGTTGGCTCAGCCAGTGTCGATCGATGGATCGCGTTGGACGAAGCGCTGGAAGCCGACGAAGGGCGCGACCTCGTGCTGGCGTTCCATGCGATCGGTCGACCCCGTGTCAGCGATGCCGCCGCGTCGGATTGGGACGAACTCCTGGCAGGTGGCGAATCGCTGCCGCTACCGGTTCGAACCGGGATCGAGGTTTCAGCATCTGACATCGAGTCGGCGAGTGCCGCGGTTCGCGCACCCCGGCGGCGCGTACCCCGCGCGCTTCTCGATCGGGCGCTCGCGCAAGCGCGCTGTGTCGAGACGGTGCTTGAATCATGGCCACGCGAGGCTTCGCTCGCGCAACACCGCCAGAGCCTGGACGAATTGTTGGTTCGGGCGTTGGGATGGAACTCCGGCTCCCCGCTCGCAATCGAGATTCACGAGCGATTGGATGCATTGGAAGACGAAGTCGGGCAAGGCTTCGTGGCCGAGCGCGAGGAGTGGCTGTTGTTGGTCGACCGGGCCTGGGCCGACATCGGTCGTGCGCCTCTCGGCGGCGAAGGTGGGGGTGTTGCCGTCCTTACCGTGACCGATGCACGAGCACGGACCTTCGACCAGCTATTCATGCTGGGCGTCAACCGCGACCGCTTCCCGCTCGCGATCCCCGAGGATCCTCTGCTTCCGGACGCGTTTCGCCGGCGTCTCGAATGGGATCTGTTGCCCGACATCCCGATCAAGCATCGAGGGTTCGACGAAGAGCGGTACCTGTTCGCACAGTGCTGCGCGTCAGCGCCGAGCGTTACGGTGAGTTGGGTCTCGGTTTCGGACGATGGCAAGGAGAAGTCGCCGTCTCCGTTCGTCGAACGTCTGCGGCTGGCGGCCGGGCTGGACGACGTATTCGTGGCTCCCGAGTGGTTGTTCGATCGTGGACGACCGGTGCCGCCGGACGAAGCGGCGACGTTGGCCGGGTTGTCCGGGGATCGCGTGGCGCTGCGTGCGGCCCTCGAGGTGGCCGAAGGGCCTGCGGTTGCCGGCTTTGCGCAGGGCCGCCTTGCGGTCGGCGCCGAGCTCGACCGAGGCGGTCGGCGAGGCGATCTCGGGCCCTACCTCGGGATCGTGGGCGCGGGCGCGATGCGGGGCCGCGTTGCGGTGACCCACCTCGAACGGATCGCGCGTTGCGGTTGGCAGGCCTTCCTGCAGCGCGCGCTGCATCTCGATCCCGTGCCGGACGCCATGTCGGTGCTGCCCGACCTCAATCCCATGCTGCTCGGAAACGTCGTGCACGCGTTCCTCGAGGCCGTTGCGGTTCGCGCGGGTGTGCCAGTGGGCGTGACCTTCCCCCATCCTGAGCCCGGCATCGCCGTCGCGTGGCCCTCCGAAAGCGAGGCGCGGGAATTGTTGATGGCGTTGTCGGCCAAGGCGTTGGTTGATGAGGGGATCGCGTTGCCGGGCTTCGCCGGCGTCCTCGCGGCGCAGGCCGCGGTCCGGATCGAACGCATTCGCGAAGTCGATTGGGCAGACGGAATGCAACCGGTGGTCGTCGCGGTGGAAGCCCAGGGCGCGGCCGTCGTGGCGGACGGCGACCGGCAATGGACGGTTTCGTTTCGAGCAGATCGCATCGATCAGGGCCCCGTCCTGACCGACTACAAGTCCGGGCGTGCGATCACCGAATTGAAGTCCGAGGACAAGCGCGCGCGGGATCTCTTGCTGGCCATCGGGAAGGGCTGGGCCCTGCAACTCGCGCTGTACGCCATGGCGGGCGGCGAAGGCGCGAGGGCCCGCTACCTGGCGGCGGGCTCACCGGCAGCGCAAGCGGTGCTCTCCAACGACGGGATCGAGGCCGAGGTCGTTGCTGCCGGGGAAAAGGCTGCATCGACCTTGCTGCGCGCTCGCGAGGCGGGCGCCCTGACGCCCCAGTTGGTGGACGCGAAGGGAAAGACGCCGATCGCCTGTGGGTTCTGCGAACTACACGATGCGTGCCGCAAACATGACACCGCCGCGCGGCATCGCTTGCTGGATTGGGTCGAGGAGCCAGGCGACGTCGTCAGTGCGGGCGAATCCGCATTTCGCGAGATCTGGTCGCTCGCGAACCCGGGAGCCGGCCAATGAGTCGCGCCGACGACCTCGTGCGCGACCTCGCGACGCGCGAGCGAGCGCAGTGTTCGTTCGATGAGGCCCAGGTCGTCGAGGCCGGTGCCGGAACGGGCAAGACGGCCGTGCTCGTGGCGCGAATCCTGGCCTGGTGTCTCGGCACGGGCTGGGATCGCACGCGTGAACGCCTGACGAATGACGGAGACCCGCCGGCACCGCCCGCGATCGCGCGCGAAGTCCTGAGCCGCGTCGTGGCCATCACGTTCACGGAAGCGGCTGCCGCCGAGATGGCGAGTCGGGTCTCATCAGGTCTGCTCGACATTCGACGCGGGGAGAGGCCGGTCGGATTCCTCGAGGCGTCCATACCGGCGGAGGCGCCTGAGCGCGCCCAGGCGCTGCTGGATGCGTCGGATCAAATCGTGATCCAAACCATCCATGCCTTCTGCCGTCGGCTGCTCGCGAGCTATCCGCTCGAGGCCCATCTGCACCCCGCTTTCGAGGTGGACGCGGACGAGTCGGGGCTGAGCGCGGTGTCCCGCTCGGTCGTCGAGACCCACCTGCAGGCGGCGTACGGGAGCGACGGCGACCCCGATACGTTCGCCCTGGGCGTGGCGGGCTTTGGTCCACCAGCACTGGAAGAGGCACTGGGAAGCCTGCTGCGTACGGGGGCGACACCCGAGGACCTGGGCGACCCGCTTTCTCCGGCGCGCGTCGGCGCCTGGAGAACGGGCTTTCTCGAGGTGCTCGCGCGCTTCGAAGAAGCGGAGGATGGCGGGATCCACTGTGGAGGAGGTGAGCAGGCGGCGACCGTCGAACGACTCGGGCAGTTGAAGCAGCGCCTGGCCGGGATGTCGGTCGACGCCGATGGGGCGGTGGCGCTGTTCGGAGATGCGCTGGAACTGTGCACCGATCGGGATCGCGCGGACCGGCTCAAGGATTGGTCGAAGGCGAGGTTCAAGAAGAGCGCCGACGTCGCCGGTCGGGAAGATGAGATCGCGAGCGCGGTCGAGGCACTGCTGCCGTTCGTCGACAGCTTGCGCAAGACCGATATCGCGCTTCTCATGCATGGTCACCGGGTCATGACCCCACTGCTCGAAACGGCGCGCGCCGAACTGCGACGGCGCGGGATCCAGCCCTTTCCAGCGCTGCTGCGCGACACGGAAACACTCCTGACCCGCTCGCCCGATGTGGCGGCCCAGGTTCGGGCCAGGATCGATCAGATCCTGGTCGACGAGTTCCAGGACACCGACGCTGGGCAGTGTGAGATCCTTCGCCAGCTACAAAGCCCGGGTGGGCCCGTCGTGTTCGTGGTCGGTGATCCGAAGCAATCGATCTACGGCTGGCGGAATGCGGACCTTGCCGCCTACCGGGACTTTACGGAAGAACTGGTCCCCGACGCGGATGAGCGCGGAACGTTATGTGTGAATCACCGGTCCGTGCAGCCGGTGCTGGATGAGGTAGAGCGCTGCATCGCGCCGCTGTTCGGGAACGGCTCGGATTGGCAGGCACCGTTCCAGGCTCTACAGGCGAGCGAAGGTCGTCGGCTGGATCCGGGCTTCACGGAGGGGGATGCGGCCCCGGTCGAGCACTGGGTTTCCTGGGAGTGGGAGGACGGGGCACCGGTACCGACGCTGTCAGACGCCGCGACCCGACTGGAAGCAGAGGCGGTGGCCGCCGACATTGCGGCGCATCTCGAACGGCCCGGTGTTCGGCCCGGGGACTTCGGCATTCTCCTTCGCTCCCTCGGTCAGGTCGAGGTCGTGCTCGCGGCGCTCCGCGACGCCGGCGTCCCGTACATGGTCGAACGCGACAAGGGGTACTACCAGCGGCGCGAGATCATCGATGCCGCGGCGGTAGTCCGGTGGCTGCTCGACCCACACGACCAGCTGGCATTGGTGGCGGTGTTGAAGAGTGCGCTGGTCGGCGTGCCAGATGCGGCGCTGGTGCCTCTCTGGGAATCGGACTTTCCTTCACTGGCGGGTGCAATCCTTGACGCGGGCGATGCCGCGACCGAAGCGACACTGGCCGTGCTCCAGGCGGTGACACTTCCCGATGGCACACCCGGACTGGCCCGGATCGAAGGCTGGCGCGCCAATGCCGCGGCCTTCTTTCGCGAGGTGGGCGGGCTTCGCGAGACTGCCGCAAGGCAGCCGGCCGATGTTTTCGTCGAACGCTTGCGCAGGCGGTTGCTCATCGAGTCTGCCGAGTCGGCACGGATGCTGGGGCGCTTTCGACTCGCCAACCTCGACCGGTTCTTCCGAGAGTTGGCGGTTTCGCTCGAAGACGGCGAGCAAGCGACCGTAGTGGCCGGGCTTCGCAGGGCTGTCGCCAGTGAACAGGAGGAAGAGGAAGGCCGGCCGCGTGGGATCGACGACCGCGCCGTCCATGTGCTGACGGTCCACAAGGCCAAGGGCCTTGCCTTCGAACACGTCTACCTGATGCAGCTGCATCGGGGGCACGCGGCCCGCTCCCTGAAACAAACGAGACTCGAGGCGCGGGGCTCCCGGTCTGCCGTGTCGTTGCTAGGTGCCGATAGTCTCGAAGTCCCGTTGCTGGCACTCGACCGCGACGCGATCGAAGCGGCTGAGCAGGAGCGCGTCCTGTACGTCGCGATGACGCGCGCACGAAAGCGGCTTGTGCTCGTCGGAAATCCATCGGCTACCCGAGGGAACCCGCCGATCAAGCTGCTCGAGCGGCGGGAGGGCCGTCCATCGGATCTTGGAGCGCTCGCGGCCGAGTTGGTGCCTTCATCGGAGCAGACGGCGGTCGTGGACTGGGTGGACGCCGGGGGCGCGCGCTGGCGCTTCCCGGGGCACTCCGTGCCGCTGCGGCAATCGGCTCCCCCGTCGGAAGGAATCGGCGACGCGGTCGTAGACCGGAGCCGGGTCGAGGCGGACGCAGCGCGAATCCTCGAGCGATCGCGGTTTGCAGAAGCCCGGATGATGCGACCGCTCGCTGGCCGCGCCAGTGACGTCCACGCGGCCTGGGTTGACCTCGCGCAGGCGGATGCGGCGGAAGCGAATCGCGCGTTGCCCGGCCCGCATGTGGCGCAGACCGGGTCCGATGCGGCCGCGTCGCGCGCGCATGCCATGCTGGTGGGAACCGCCGTGCACGCGGCACTCGAAGTCCACGAGAGTGGGTTGGATGCAGCCGTCGCGCCGCTGGCGGCGATCGACGCTGTTGCGTCAGCGGCTGGAACCGAGCACGGCCCCCAGGTTCGCGCGGAGGCGCGACGGACCTGGGAGCGATTCCTGGAGGGTCCGTTGCACGAACGATTTCGCGAGGTCGAGTCGCAGATCGTGAGCCGGGAACTCCCGGTGGCGCTGGCGGCGGCGCCCGATTCCATCGACGGCCCCATTGCCTACCGCACGGGCGCCATCGATCTGGTCTACCGGGATCCCGACGGAAGTTGGGTCGTCGTGGACTACAAGACCGATGCGGTCGATCCCGGGCCCGAACTCGATGCGCGTGCCGCCGGCTACGCGCCGCAGGGGAACGCCTACGCGCAGGCCTTGATGGAGGCGTTGGCCCTCGCCGCACCGCCGCGCGTGGAGTTCTGGTTTCTGCATTCGGGCCAGGTGGTGGTTGCCGACGCCGTGTGACCGGACTCACGCCGAATCGCAAGAAAACCACCTGAAATCGGGCATCTGACCGTTTCCCTGCGCGAGCGGACATCAAGTCTGCTGCCCGAATCGCCGATTCGACTCATGGGAGCAAACCCTCATGAGAACATCGTGGTTCGTGTTCGCGGTCCTGCTATTGGCTGCGGGTGCCGTCGCCGGGATCTCGCGCGTTTCATCAGACCGTGCCGAGAACTTTCATCGTGAAGCCATCGTGCTTCTGGAGGACGCCGAGCACGTCACCGTGCTGTCGGACTCGTTCGAGCGCGGCTGGTCGACATCGCGCGCTGCAATCCACATCGAAGTTGCAGGCCCGGTCGCGGGTTGGGTCCGCGAGCACCTCGAGCAGGCCGGGCTCGAGCACGCCCGGATGCGGGTGGGGCTGCGTCTCGAAAGCGAACTCTCCCATGGCCCCGAGATGCTGTTGGCGTCGTGGCAAGAGAACACCGATGCCGAGCCGCTCGCCGCAGTCGCCGTGAGTACGCTCTCGCTCGATCGCGAGAGTGCGCGCGACCTGACCGACACGCTGGGTGAAGTGCCACCGATCAGCTTCGTGACTGAAGTCCAGGTATCCGGCGCTCACCAGACGAGCCTCGTCTGGGAGGCAGCGTCGTTCTCCCGCGAGGGCGGCGAGGCCGGATGGCAGGCGGAATGGCGAGGTCTCGACGGTGTGGTGTTCCGCACGGCGGACGGGAGCATCGAGGGCCACCTTGCCGGCGATGGACTCACGTGGACGACCACGCAGGGGCGACTGGAGATCGGGGGAGCCGCCTTGGACTTCCGCGGAGGCTTCGACGCCACGGGTGAATGGATCGGGACCTTGGATCAGCATTTGAACGACGTGGAGTGGGTTCCTGCTGGAACCCTTCCAGGCGACGCCGATCCGGCACCCGGCGACGACCCCGACGCCGGAAGCATTGGCACGCGTTGGGCAGCCGCTGAAGTCAGGGTGGATCAGTCGTTCGCGCAGGAGCCCGGCAGCGGCCGGATCGCCGATGTCGATGTCCGCGTTAGCGATGCGGCCTTTGCGGATCGTGCCATCGATGTGGCCACGGTGACGACGCGCTGGCTCCTCGACGGCGAGGTGCCGCCGGAAGCGCCGAAGGTCGTACCGGATCCGCGGACGGCGACCGATCCGATGGTCTGGCTCTGGTTCGGGCTGAACCACGCGCCTACATGGCAAGACCTGGTCGTGGAGGCCGCGGGAAGCGATGGCTCGATCCGCATCGTCGGCGAACTGCGTGCCGAAGTGACGCCGGCCCATGTCTTCATTGGGGTCGCCGAGAAGCTTCCGCTGCAAGGCGAACTTCGCTTCGAGAGTCGCGGCGACCTGGGCGAGGTCTTCGGTCTCGGCCCTGAGCGGTTCGCAGGTTGGGCGGACAGCGGGCTCGGGGAATCCATCCGTGGAGGGGATTTCGTGGCATCCGAGGGGACGCCGACTGTGGAATCAGAAAGCGACGAATCTGTGCGACGGGCACACTTCCAGATTCTCGCCGGCGAATTCCTGCCGCCGGATGACCCGGAGCCCAGCGACGACGGGCTGGCGACTGGTGAGCCTACCGAAGGAGAGGCGTCGGTCCCGGCCGCGCAGTCGGAAGACGGTTAGTCCGACGGCGATCAGGGTCGGATCGAATAACGACGGGGACCCACTTGCTCGCGCAGGAGGGTCTGGTTCCAATGCAACCAGCGCGCGAGCGTCGGTCGCGTCTGTGCCGGGTCGATGACGTCGTGCACGCCAAAGTTCTCGGCACGCGCGTACGGGGAACGGCGCGCCGCGAGTCGCTCTTCAAGTTCTGCCCGAAGCGCATCCGGGTCCTCGGCCGCTTCGAGTTCGCGGCGGAACGCGACGGCAACGCCACCCTCGATCGGAAGCGCTCCGGCCTCTGCCGACGGCCATGCCAGGACGTGCCCGTCCGGACCGAAGTGCGCGGCGGCGGCTACGCCGTAGGCCTTGCGCACGATGATACTCGCCATCGGCACCTGGCTCTGCTGGACGGCAAAGATGGCGGCTGCGCCATGCCGGATGGTCCCCGCGCGCTCGGATTCCAGCCCGATCATGAAACCGGGCTCATCGACGAATGCGATGATCGGCAGATGAAAGGTGTCGCAGAGGTCCACGAAGCGTCGAATCTTCTGCGCGGCGTTGGCCGTCATCGAACCGGCGTAGAAGCGAGGGTCGTTGGCCCAGATGCCCACGGGTTGGCCCCCGATCCGCGCGAGGCCAGTCACCTGGGATCTTCCGAAGTTTCGGGTCATCTCGAAGAAGGAATCGGTGTCGACGACCCAGCGAACGAGCTTTCGCGCGTCGTAGACCTTGCGTCGGTCCCTCGGAATGATCGATCGGAGTCGACTTTCGGCGCGATCTACCGGGTCCTCGCTCGCCGTGACGGGTGCGAGTTCCCAGACATTGGTCGGAAGGTATGAAAGGAAGCGGCGGATCTGGTCGAGTGCATCGGCCTCGTCGCGGGCCACATTGTCGACCACGCCACTGCGGGCGTGGACGCGGGCGCCGCCGAGTTCGTCCTTGGTGAGGTCGTCACCGAGTGCGCGTTTCACGAGCGCCGGCCCGCCGATGAGGATCTGGGACGTCTTCTCGGTCATGACCGAGAAGTGCGAAGCCACCAGACGCGCGGCTGGAAATCCGGCGACCGCGCCGAGGGCCGCAGACGCGACGGGTGCGGTGGCCATGGCCTCGGCGAAGGATCGAAAGCGCGGCGTCGCGTAGACGGGATCTCCCATCGGACGCGGAGCATTCTTTCCTCCGCTCCCGGTGACGCTGCCGCCGCCCCCTTCCAGGAAGCGGACGAGGGGCAGTCGATACTTCACTGCCAGGGTCTCGGCGTAGACGCTCTTGCGCAAGCCTGCGGGCGATGGGGAGCCGCCGCGCTGCGTGAAGTCTTCGCCACCGAGGACACACGGCCGACCGTCGACCTGGCCGAGACCGAGGACGTAGTTGGCGGGCGTGAAGGCCGTGAGACGCCCGGCGTCGTCGGTCTCGCCGTAGCCGGCCATCGGACCCTCTTCCTCCCAGGTGCCGCTATCCACGAGTGCCTCGATGCGTTCCCGGATCGTGAGCCGGCCGCGCTCGTGCTGCTTCGTGATCGCTTCTTCGCCCCCCATGGCCTGGCCAAGGCGTCGGCGTTCGGCGATTCCGTCGATCTCATCCTGCCAGCTCACGCGAGTCTCCCATGGACGCCTGCCTTCGCGGTGGCGTAGATCGCAGTGTAGTCCGTTCCGGGCCTAACGAGCCCGAAGGTCGGGCCGCGAGGGGATGGCTCGCAGCTGGTCGATCCAGGGATCCGGCAGCGCGTGTTCCCGCGCCCCCTGCAGCAGCAGTGACTTGTACCAATCAAAGGGCGAGAGGCCGTGAACGAGGCGTTCTGCGCGATAGGTGATCGCCTCCGTCGGACGACCATCCGAGCGGTGGATACGGACGATCTCTCGTTGGTAGCCCGCCTCGAAGACGTCGAGGGCGGCGAGCTGTGACGCGTCCACGAGATACAACACACCCCAGACCGCTGCGTCATCGGTCGGCTCGCAACAGGCTTTCCCGGATCCATCCGCTCCACGCTTTCGAAACGAGAGCCGATGGTTCGGAAGCGTCCCCGCTCCGTCGCTTGTGATCGCGCCGACCCGGTCGGCAAGTCTTGCAGCCTTCAGGTTCGACCCGTAAGCGAAGTAGAGCGGCACCTACTCCGGCAGCTCCAGCAGCTGGACGCTGAAGAGCGCGTCTTCATCGGTCCACACCTCCTGGACCCGGAATCCCGCGCGGGCGGCCAAGGCCGCGAAGCCCTCCAATGTGTACTTGTGTGAGTGCTCGGTACAAATGGACTCGCCGCGTTCGAATTCGATCTCTTCGCCGTCCAGTGACACGGCCTGGTCGCTCCGACTCACCAGGTGCATCTCGATGCGGCCGGCATCTTCGACCCAGACAGCGCTGTGCTCGAACGCGTCCACGTCGAAGTCGGCGCCAAGCTCGCGGTTCATGCGAACGAGCAGGTTGCGATTGAAGGCGGCGGTGACGCCGGCGCTGTCGTCATAAGCTCGTTCGAGGGTGTCGACGTCCTTGCGGAGGTCCACACCGATCAACAACGCACCACCCGGTCCGCAGCACTCTGCGACACCTTCGAGCAGGGCGACGGCGCCTTTCTCGGTGAAGTTGCCAATCGTCGAGCCCGGGAAGTACACGACCCGGCGGCGAGCGGCGCGCTCGGGCTCCGGGAGGGTGAACGACGTCGTGAAGTCTGCTGCAACCGGCAGCACCTCGAGATCCAGATACTCGGTTTCGATCGCCGCCGCTGACTTCAACAAGTGGGCGCGTGAGATGTCGACCGGCACGTATCCCGCGGGCCGTTCGAGCACGTCGAGAAGCAAGCGCGTCTTCAGGCTGCTGCCGCTGCCATACTCGACCAGCAGTGCGTCCGCCCCGATCTCGTCCGCCATGGCATCCGCGTGTGCCGCCATGATCGCTCGCTCGGTGCGCGTCGGGTAGTACTCGGGGAGGTCGCAGATGCGATCGAAGAGGGCGGAGCCCGTTTCGTCGTAGAAGTACTTGCAGGGAAGCCGTTTCGGTTCCTCGCGAAGGCCCGTGAGCGTGTCGTCGAGGAACTGCAGCCGGTCGGGCGCCTCGTCCGCGAACTGCGGAGCCAGGTTGGAGGCCATGGTCGTCCTTTCGTGGTTCGACTTGGGACTAGAAGCGAATCTGGTTCGCCTCGCCCGTTTCCAGATCAACGACGCCGATGGCGTTCAGTCCTTGCATCATTCCGGCGCACTCACCGGGATTGTAGACGCGACAATCATCGCGCACTTCGTCCACATGAAGGTGGTTGTGACCGTGCAACACGAAGTCGCTCTCGCGCAACATTCCAGCGCTGATGTCCAGCGGGTCGTGTACCACGGTGAGCGTACGGCCAGCCCACACGAGTCGTCTTGGGGGCTCGATGAACGAGTAGTCGTGGTCGGAGATGGCCTGTTCGAGCGACGGCCGCTCGAGGTCGTTGTTGCCGTAGACGCCAAACAGTGGTGCGTCGAGTCTTCCAAAGATATCGAGCGTCTTGGCCTGGGTGATGTCACCGGTGTGGATCACGCGTTCGACCGCGGCTTCGTTGAACAGCTCCACGATCCGCTCGACGTTGCGGAGGTGATTGTGGGTATCGCTGACGACGCCAATGCGCATCCGGGTCCTCGTCCGGCTCCCGAATGGGCCGGGTGCTAGTCCGCGGTCGGGGTCGGACGACGGTAGCGGGTGGCGTAGGCGGGCGCTGCCGTGGG
>JAJDAQ010000139.1 GCA_029261815.1 Deltaproteobacteria bacterium | reverse complement strand
CTGCGCAGCGCCGCGCGTTGGTGGACCTGTTGAAGCCCGCGAAGCTGTTCGAACGCATCGTGGAAGCCGAGGACGGCATCCAGGGGCTCAAGAGCATGGTCTCGGAGCACATCGATCTCGTGATCTGCGATGTCGAGATGCCGGGCTTCCAGGGCGAGAAGCTCGTCTTGATGTCACAGAGCGCGACGGGCCGGCGCGTCCCTTTCTTGATGCTGACCGGGGTCGAAGCCCCGGAGCGGCGTACCCGACTGTTGCGACAGGGCGCTCGCGACGTCATCAAGAAGCCGTATCAGCCGGACGACCTCGTGGCCCGGGTCGAACTCCATCTCGAGATGTCGCGATTGCAGGACGAACTCGAGGAGAAGAACCGGCTCCTCGAGCACCTGTCCACGACCGATGCCCTGACCGGGCTCGCCAACCGAAGAGAACTCGACCGTGCACTCGAAGTCGAGTTCAAGCGGGCGCGAAGATTCGGTACGCCACTGTCCGCGGTGATGGCTGATCTCGATCATTTCAAGCAGGTCAACGATGCGCACGGCCATGCGACGGGCGACGACGTACTCCGGGCCGTGGCGCAGTTGTTGGCCTCACGCGTGCGCGATACCGACCTTGCGGCCCGTTATGGCGGTGAGGAGTTCGCACTCGTGATCGCGGCAGACGATGCGGGCGCACGCTGTCTTGCGGAGGCGTGGCGCGCCGACATCGAGGCCAACGAGATCACGACCGAGTCCGGCGCGCGACTGCGGGTGACCGCGAGCATCGGTGTGGCAACCCTCACGCCGTCATGCCCCGAGCCCGAGCGGTTGCTGCGAAGTGCCGATGAAGCCCTCTATCGGGCCAAGCACGACGGCCGCAACCGTGTCCACTGTGCAGACCCGACCCTCGTGAAACGCGTCCGAAGCCAAAGTTAGTTCAAGATCCGAAGAACGCTTCCACCGCTTCTTCCGGGTTCGCCACGAGATCATCGACTTCGCCACCGCGCGTCCAGGCCTCGGGCAAGGCGTCCCGATAGGGCGATCGCAAGAAGCGGTCCCCGATCAGGACGACGACGCCGCGGTCGTCATCCCGGCGCAGTAGGCGGCCGGCCGTCTGGATCACGCGCGTCATTCCCGGGATCGCAACCGCGAGTTCGAAGCCGTCGCCGCACTCTTCATCGTGGTGCTCGATTCGAAGCTGCGTCACGTCGTCGAGGGCCGGTAGGCATGGCCCCACGATGATGACGCCGGATAGGCCGAGCCCAGCGGTGTCGACGCCCTCGGCAAGTGCACCGCCGGCGACGGCGACCAGGACCCGATCATCGCGACCTCGCAGTTCTTCGAGCAGCGCCGCCCGTTCGGTTTCATCCTGCTCGGGCCATTGACGAATGACGCCGTGACGCCGCGGGGCGAGGCCCTGGGCCGCGCGCTCGACGCCGGCGAAGCTCGACACCGCCACGAGGACGTTGCCCGGCATGGCGTCGACGACCCGGTCGATCGCGCGAAGAATCTTCGGCGTCTGCGTGGCACGATGCTTGTACCGCGTGGAGAACCGTGGGTCGATGACGACGCGCAGGCGCTCGCCCAGGTTCGCGCCTGCGACCTGTGCCGCACGGGTGCGGTCGCGATCAAAACCGAGGAGTCGTTGATGCGACTCCGGGGGCGAGAGGGTGGCCGAGAGCGCGATGGTCGCATGGCTCGCGGCAAACGCGGGTGCGATCGCCGGTGCCGCGTCGAGGCACCAACGTTCGAGGGTGGCGTCCGCGCCGAGTCGGGTTGCGACGCCGGTGTAGACTCCGGCTGCGGGTTCCCGTAGTCGCGTGACCTCCCATGCGAGTCCGAGGAACGCGGCAAGCGGGCCCTCGGCCGGCGCGCCTTCGAGGCGGTCGAGCGTTTCGCCAACGCCGGCGTCGAGCGCGTCGAGCAGGGAACTCGCACGCTCCGACTCGGGATCGTGGCGGGCAACGCCGGAGGCATCCGCGAGCGCGACGGCGGCTTCTTCGTCGATCCAGCTCGCGACGTCGTGTGCAAGCTCGCGCAGCCTGTGGTGTAGCGGGCTTCCGCCGAGGGCGATCAAGGCTTCGACTTCTCGCACGGCCTCCAGCGAGAGCCGCACGCTGCGAGAGTCGCGTGCCCGCGCCGGCAGCTGGTGCGCTTCGTCGATCACGAGAACGGCATCGCCAAGGCGCTCGGGGTCGCTCCAGGCGGGAAGCTGCACAACCGGGTCGATCAGATAGTTCACGTCTCCAAACGTCACCGGCGTCTCATCCGCGGCGTCCAGCGACAGCTCGAACGGGCAACAATGCGCGCGTTCGCCCAATTCGAAGAGGCGCTCGGGCCGCACGACCGGGCCCTGCGCGAGGCACTCTGCGACCCAGGCGCCTGCGTCGCGCCGCTGCGCATAGCCATCGGCATAGGTGCAAAGCTGCGGGTGACACCGCAGGGTGCCCGTGGCGCACATGCCACTTTTTGCGCGCAACTGGACCGCGGTGCAAAGGTCCTTCGGGGCAATGGCTCGAAGGAGGTCGCGCGTTCCGTGCTGCTGCAATGTGTTGGCGCTGGCGATGAACGCGCGACGATCGTTCGCGAGGACGTGGCGCAGGACTGGCGTGAGCACCGCAGCCGTCTTTCCGAGGCCGGTCGGCGCTTCGAGCAGCAGGTGTTCACCGTGATCGAGGGCAGCTTCGACGGCCTCTTCGATGTCCTCCTGGCCGGCTCGCCGTTTGGCGAACGGAAACACCACAGAGGACGCGGCACCGCGTCGTGCGGCCAGGGTGGCTTCCCGGCGCTCGGCATCCTCTGCGATCTGTTGCACGATCTCGCCGACGCGCCGCATGAGGTCGCGTTCGTGCCATGGCACGTCGGTCGAGATCGACGGCCCGCCATCAAATGGGAGCCAGACCCATCGCGCGCGCACGCGGGCACCCAGGGTGTCCTCCGCCATCCACGCGTACAACGAGGCCTGCAGGGCGAATGCGCGGGCGGTCTCGCTGCCGGGGGACGGGGCGAGCCGGCCCGATTTCAGCTCGTCGATCCACCAGGTGTCCTCGCTCGCGCGCGAGAGACCATCGCAGCGGCCGCGGAGTTCGAGTGTCCATCCGGCGAATGATTGGGTTCGTTGGAGGGGAACCTCGGCGCGGTAGGTCGGGTCGGCTGCCGTGCATCGATCCTGGTGCCGGACATGCAAGACGGAACCCAGCCACTGAGCGCGGCGGCCGCCGCGCCCGTCGAAGCTTGACGACGGGCCGCGGCCAGTCGCAACCAGGTCGGTCACGGAGATCCGAAGTCGACGTGCGGCGAGGTCGACGTGCACGCGTTCAGTCGGCGGCGGCGGCTTCGGACAGGAACTGCTGGAGGGAGCGACGGACCTGCATGGCGCGGGGGCCCCGCCAACCCGCGAGCGTCGAGAACACGAGGAACGCCTGTTCGCGGAGCGCTTCGGCACCCCCAGACTTGATGTTCTCGAGCGCCTGGATCGCGTGTTCGCGCACGTGGGAGTTCGGGCACTGGTCGCGAACGGCGACGATGGCCTCGACCACGCCGAGCATGCGTTCCCCTTCGGGCTCGGTCATTCGGATTCTCGCGGGGAGGGGCGGGCGGACATGGCGCCTACTCTAGCGGCCGCGGGGGCGATGAAAAAGCGAAACGTGGCCCCAAAAGGAAACCCGCTCGGCGGCGGGTTGTTGTTTCGCGATCTGGTTTTCACAAGATAGCAGAGGAATTCGATCCCGCAAGGGCTGTTCAACACTTTTCCCAAAGATGCGCGTTTGGGTCGCAAGACCCAGGTCTGAGTCGCTCGAAGTGTTCGAATCGGGCTCGATTTTGGGTTCCCGGCCGGCGCTTTTTCGGTGGTTCTCGTGGGGTCTGATTCTGCATTCTGCCCAAGCGGATCGAAGGATTGGCGAAAGTGGGCTCCGCTCATCCTCGCATGTGGCGCCCCAAGGCGGAATCCGAACGGGGGTTGAAGTGGCCCAGCCGCCGTAGGAGCCGCGGTAGCATGCGCCGCATGCAAGGATCCGACTACGCCCATCTGCTTTCTCCTGGTCGAATCGGCGCGATGGCACTGCGCAATCGGATCGCCATGACCCCGATGGGGACCAACCAGGAACGCGACGACGGGTTCCTGGGCGAGCGAATCCTCGGCTACTACGAAGCGCGTGCGAAGGGCGGTGCGGGCCTGATCATTGCCGGTGTCGCAGCGATCACGTGGCCCGATGGGGCGTGCAATCCCTACCAGGCCGCGCTTTCTGATGATCGGTTCCTTCCCGACTGGGAGGAGTTCGCGCGGCGTTGCCATCGGCACGGGGCGAAGGCGGCCGCGCAACTGCAGCACGCCGGAAAGGTCGCGCAAGAAGACGTCAAGGCCGGCCGTCCGATGTGGACACCGTCGGAGCCGACTCCCGGGAACCGCAGCGATATGTTCGCCGACCTGACCCCCACGGAGATGGCCCAGGCGACGTCGGCCTACCGCGCGCCGGGGGCCAAGGCGAGTTACCACGTGATGGACGAAGCCGACATCGCGTGGGTCGTCGCGCGTTTCGCCGACGCGGCTGCGCGTGCCCAGGCGGCAGGCCTCGATGGCATCGAACTGCACGCGGGTCACGGCTACATGCTGCAGGCCTTTCTGTCCGCGAAGTCCAACCGCCGCGATGATCGCTGGGGGGGCTCGCTCGAGAACCGCGCGCGGTTGATGACCGAGGTCATCAAGTCCGTTCGCGAACGCGTCGGCCACGAGATGGCGGTCTGGTGCCGGATCGACGGGGAGGAGATCGGCGTGACCGGGGGCATCACGCTCGACGATGCCGTCGAGGCCGCGGTCCTTGCGGAGGCCGCGGGAGCCGACGCCGTGCATGTGAGCGCCTATGCCGACCCGACTTCGGGGCCCGCGTTCACGGAGGCGCCTCTTCCGCACGAGCCCGCGCGTTACCTGCCGTTTGCGGCTGCGGTCAAGAAGCGTCTCTCGATCCCCGTGATCGCGGTCGGGCGAATCGATCCCGAAGTCGGCAACGCCGCGATTGCCCAGGGGCGCTGTGACTTCGTTGCGATGGGTCGCCGGTTGCTGGCCGACCCTGAGCTTCCGAATCAACTCGCCGCAGCGACGCCCGAGAAAGCGCGGCCGTGCATCTACTCCTACCAATGCGTTGGCAATGCGTTCCTGCGAATCCGATCCCAGTGCACGATCAATCCTCAGATGGGCGAGGAGTTTCGCGGAGTGCCGGCGGGGACTAATGCGCCGAGACGTGTGGCTGTCATAGGCGCAGGCCCGGCGGGCCTCGAAGCGTCCCGCATCCTCGCCGAGCGTGGGCACACCGTCGTCTTGCACGAAGCCGCAGCCGAACTGGGGGGGCGGCTCCGCGTTTCGGCAGCGCTCGACCCCCAGGTCGAAGAGCTCGTTCGTTGGTACGAAGCGCGGGTGCGAGAAGCCGGCGTCATCGTGCGGACTGGCCACAATGTCGTGCCTGAGGACATCTCTTCGACTGCCGACCACTTCGTCGTGGCGACCGGCGCGGTGCGTCGAGGTCAATGCCCTGGCGCTGAAACCGCCGTGCCGGCTGAAGCGATCGCGGACCTTCTGCTTGAATCCGCTCCTGGCCGGGTCGCCGTCGTCGGCAGCGACGTGATCGGTGTCAAAGCGGCCGAAGCGCTTGCGCTCGCTGGGCATGACGTCGTACTGATCGAATCGGGTGGATTTGCGCCCCAGATGGGACTCCCGCGGCGTTGGCGTGCAGCCGACGCGTTGGCGCGCTGTGGTGCGGAGCGGGTGGCAGTGACGGCCGTCGAATCGATCGAACGGGATGGCGTGACGGTCACGATCGGGGACGACCCGCGTCGCCTCGACGTGGAACGCGTTGTCTGGGCGAGTGGCCTGACGCCGGGATCTTCACTCGCCGACGCGCTGCGAGCGGCGGGAAAGTCGGTGACGACCCTGGGAGACGCCGCCTCGGTTGGATACCTACATGCGGCGATCTCGGATGCCGCCGCGTTCGCGTCGGAGCTCTGAGTTGGCTGTAACGCTCGATCTGTCCGGAAAGCGAATCCTGGTTGTTGGCGCTTCGTCGGGCGTCGGACGCGCGGTGGCGCGTACGGTGGTCGAGGCGGGCGGCCACGCGGTTCTCGCAGCGAGACGTGCGGAGGGACTTGCGGACGCAGTGGCGTCGATGGCCTCCGCGCGCGGACAGGCGACGGCTCAGGTCTGCGACGTCACGGACCCACCGCAATGCCGGGACGCGGTCCAGGGCGCGATCACGCAACTGGGCGGTCTCGATGGGCTCGTCTACGCGCCCGGGATCTCGCCGTTGGGCCTGCTGAAGGATGCCGGCCACGAGGACTGGCAGCGTGTCTTTGCCGTGAACGTGATCGGAGCTTCCCTCGTGACCGCGGCCGCGCTGGACGCACTGGAAGAGACTCGGGGGCGTGCCGTCTATGTGGGCTCGTATTCGACGCGCCAGTCGCTCCCGGGGCTCGGGCTGTACTCCACATCGAAGGTCGCATTGCAGGGTTTGATCGCTGCGTGGCGAATGGAAGCGCCCGGGGTCGACTTTACCAGCGCGCTGTTAGGCAATACCGCCGGCACCGAGTTCGCGAGCGAATGGGGCGCCGAGAAGACTGCTGAGATCACGCGCATCTGGATCGAGCGAAACCTCTTTCCCGCGGCGACCATGATGCGACTCGAGGCCGCTGCCGAGGCGATCGCGATGGTCCTCGCCGTCGAAGGCTTCATCGACGAGATCGCGATCATGCCCCGTCAGGCGGACGTGTCCGCAAGCGGTTCCTGACCTAGTGCTTCTCGCCTGAAACGACAGCGTCGGGCATGTCCATCCAGGCAGCGACACCGGCTCCGCGAAAGTGGAGCCATCCGATTCCGACCCCGGGTGACGAGACCAGGATTTCGTCGATTCCATTGGCGTCGATGTCGGCGATCGCGGGCGCGACGCCGTACGGTGCTCTTCCGCCGGGAGCGGCGTCGTGGATCTGGCCGTCGACGCCGATATCCGGCGAAATCGAGAAGCCGCTCTGTGCGTCGTCCAGCACCCACAAGGAAGTGAGGTCTGCGGCATCGCTCCCGACGACGAGTTCGTCCATCCCATCCCCGTCGAAGTCGCCAAGGGCCGGATGGAGCTGCGTGCCGCCCGGGAGTTCGTCCCGCGAGACCTGAAGGACGCCATCCTTGCCAGCGGGCAAGTACGGCTTGAAGCGTGTGCCATCGTTCGCGAGCACGGTGACCCACGGACGGAGGACGCCGCGCGGGGCCATCACGATTTCGGCCATGCCGTCGCCGTCGAGGTCGCCAACGGCCGGAATTCCCCCGGCGTCTGCGCGCAGGTAGAACTTGAGCCAGACCCAACGGACCATGCCGCGCTCATTCTTCGGCCCGAAATGCTGGAAGCCACGATCGGCGTCGTCGAAGAGTTGGATGGTTCCACGCCCCCGCGTTCCGAAGCCCACCACGATTTCGTCTCGACCGTCGGCGTCGAGATCGCCACATGCCGGGAAGGTCTCGCCGTTCTGCCGGTGGTACCGCGACCAACCCGTCTGGAGATCGACCGCGTTGATGGGACGGTCGTCTTCCATCATGAGGACAAGCACCTGGCCATCGCTGCCAGGGCCGAATCCGATGACCCAGTCGCCGTCGCCATCGCCATCGAGGTCGCACGAAGCCGGACGAATGTCGAAGGCTGCTGCTGCCGGTGCGATCCCGACCGGAATCATCTCGCCATTCGCGAGGACGGCTTCGAGGAAGCCACTGCCATCGGACTGGATGCCGAGCACGGGGAATCGATCCGCCGGCGACGGCGCAGGCTGCGGTTCGGGTTCCGGCGCGGGCTCGGGTGACGGCTCCGGAGTGGGCTCAGGGGCCGGCTCCGGTGCAGGCTCGGGCGCCGGCTCCGGAGTCGGTGTGGGCTCGGGTGCGGGTTCCGGTGTCGGCTCCGGCGCGGGTTCAGGGACCGGCGTGGGTGCCGGAGGCGGAGCCGCCGCGACGAGGATTTCGTTCGATGCGCTCGAGGCGAGGCCGGTCGAGCCGATCGCGCGCAGCGAGAGATACTGGTCCTGGGAATCGTCGATCGAGACCTGGGCCTGCGCGACGTTCGACGCATCGGGAGTCGGCGAGCCGATGTCGAGCCAATTCCCAGGCGTCCCGGAGGACGTACTGATCGAGATCTCGTACCCAACGACATCGCTTGAACTGGATGGCGTGAACCGGACGGGATGCGAAACGACGGCCGCGGACGCGGCGGCTGCGACACCCCAGGTCGCAGTCGCGAGCAGCAATCCATTGAACCATCGGAAGCGGTGAGCACACATCGGCAGTCTTCCTCCTGGTAGAAGGATCGACCGCTGGGTGCAGGGCCCATGTGACGTCGCCCACCCACTCGCGCAAAACTGCGCTGCGTTTGGTGACGCCGCTTACGAATGCCCGCCGTTAGCCTCGAGCGGAGCGCGTCAGGCCGAGGATTCCGACCGTGAGGAGGATTCCCGTGAACGGCTCGGGCACGCTGGCGCCGCTCGTCGTACCCGCGTCCCATGTGCCGTTGGTTCCGAATCGCACGCCCTGGTTGCCGCCGTTACCGGTGGTATGCACGAGCGCGAAGATCCATTGCCCGCCGCGTGCGGCGTTGATGTCGGCGATGGCGGCCGCGTTCAAGGCGAACGATACGGTTCCGCCCACGTTGCCGTTCGTGACGGTGGCCGTCCCGTACGAAACGCCGCCCCCAAGGTCGTTGTAGACGGCAAGGCCAGAGCCACTTCCGATCGTATGACCGGCGCTTACGGTCGCCGCCGGGGACGAGACGGCGAAGACCTGGACCGTCTCCGAGGCATCCCCGTTGTAGTAGAGATCGACTGTGAGGTTGAGCGTGGCCTGGCTCCAGTTTCCGCCAACATTGTTCACGTCGAACGAATAGAACGAGCGATAGCTGTTGCCGCCGAACGTTCCGGTGAAGGTGTTGTTCTGCCCAGCGGTGTGCAGCCCGTCCGACCGGAACCAGCCTCGATCGGTCGGCGTCAGCGTGATCGACGCGGCCGGAACCGCGAAGAGCAGTACGAGGGCGGTCGCCAGGAACGCCAGTTGCACGCGGCGCGGGCGCGCGGCAGAAGCGAGGGGGGGAGTCGAGCGCATGACAGATCCAGTCGAGGAAGGCCGCCAGCCGCGGCACACATGGGGGGAGTCCCCTGCATTTCGGCTCCTGAACGTCACGTCTTGAGGAATCGTGCGCGGGAACACAATTCAATGCGCGTTGGTGGCAGCCTGCGCGCACGCATCATGCAGCGCACCGGCAAGTTCGATCGGAGGCGACCGCTTGATCCACTGCTACGCCTGGCAGGGAGCCGAGGCGCATCTGTGTTTGGCGCTGACGAGCGAGCCCAGGTCTACGCCGCCGTCGGCCTCGCGCTGTCAGTGACCTCGGTCGTCTTGGCCTGAAACGAGACGCGGGGTTAGCCCCATCGAGCTAACCCCGCGGAATCCCAGGTGGAGCTGGTCGGAAACGAACCGACCACCACCAGAATTCCAATCAGGCGCACACCCCACTGAGCTACAGCCCCCGGGCGCACGGGCCAAGACCCCTGAGCGGA
>JAJDAQ010000138.1 GCA_029261815.1 Deltaproteobacteria bacterium | reverse complement strand
CCTACGGAACCTGGCAATCGGCGCCATCCATCTCCTCGGCCGCCGAGACATCGCCGAGACCACCCGCTGGGCCACCCGCCGCATGCACCGCGCCTTCGACCTACTTCACCTCAACCACACATGATCTTGGAACGACCGTGGCATCGTGTAGCGCGGCGGACTAAGGCGGAGTTGAGGATTCAATAGGGACAAGGCAACACCAACTGCACGCTCGTCACCAGCTTCGAGGCTCCGCAGATACTCAGCCGCCAAAGCGTTCTCCCATGCGAGGCCCGGCTTGGCCGACACCCATTCCGCTAGAGATCGGCCGGTACCGACCAATAAAGGTAATGCCTGTGCTCGTACAGGTGACATCGCATCGGAATCGTTCGGTATATTGCCCAGCAAGAGTTGCCGCTGAGAAGAATTCCCGAACTTCCAGGCGGCAACCATCCAAGCTGACGCTAAGCGTTCCGAGTCCCCGCCGGCCGCAGCATCTAGGAGGCGCAAGAACTCGTCACGACAGGACTTGTAGATTGCGCTCCAGAGTATCTCGTCCTTATTGACGGGAGCAGATAGGATGGTCTCAGCAGCAAGTAGTGAGACGTCTGCGTACAACTCGCCGTAGTCCCTGCTCAGCCCTATCAGATCCAAGATCACATCGCGAGTCATAGGCCATGACCGTACGTACTCTAAAATAGGCGCGGACGCACCGGGATCTGCGTCGAAGTCTTCCCTCCAATACTTACCCCAATCATGGATGCCAGCAACGCGATGAAGAGTATAGATTCTTCTCGTTACTCGACTCCAGCGCTTAGGACGATCCTCTCGTGTCCGATGCTCGTACGAAAATCGAAGAATCTCCTCAACTAGCCAGCCGGGCGGGTTCACCACGCGTGGGGATGTCTTGCTTGTACATATATCGAATGACGCCGTGAACCGGTCGATTTCGCCATTTTCGTCGACCATCGATCCGACCAAATATTGGGCGACGGTCGTAACGTTCGTCTTAGCCGCGTTCGGATACAGGCCGAGGGACTCCAAGCTGCGCTGAAGTCGCGAGACGCATCGTTCACCCTCGCGAACAGACGCGACTCCGACCAGGATGTCATCCATGAAGCGGGTGTAGCGACCCTTGGCGCCTTCCGGTAGGAACTCGTCGTCAACATGCAGTAATAGACTATGGGCGATCGCGCGCGATGATCCCACCTGCTCCTGAGGCAAACCCATCAAGGAAACTTCAGAGTAGTCGCTTCGAGGCATTACGCCATCGATAATCTGGACGCACAGTCGGACAACTTCCTTTTCGAGGTTAGTCTGGGAGTGAAGATGCTCTCGGACTGCCTCCATTCGAATTGATGGGAAAAAGTTGGCGATGTCGGACTCGACGATGTACTCGACTTCAGGGTCCTCGAGCATGCTGGAAATGTGCCCTTGCCGTGCAAGCCAGAATGTAAACCAGTCGAAGCTCTCCCGGGGATCCTCGGGACCTGCGACTCGCGAACGACTGCCCTTATCGTCACGAGCAAACCCGACCCAGGATGGCGATCTGCCTACTAGCTGGTCATTTACAAGCCACGTGATCACGCGATATACGAGAGCATCCCGTGGAGCGAGAAAACAGAGGGGCCGTGATAGCCCTTTACTCTTGGCCATCCGAACAATCTGGCCGCGCTCGGGGGAGTACCTCCCTCGCTTCAAGTCACGCGACAGGGCGCTAACGAGCGTATCGAGTCCCCACTCATACGCAGCGTAGTGAATAGAATCAGGCGCGAAGTTCGGAGTACTAAACTTCATCGCCCGCAGAACTGGCCGGACTTCGTCCTTCCACACCCGCTTTAAGAGCGCCGAATCGGCGATGGCGGAGAGACTCAATCTCATTGGCGCAATCTACCGGATTACTCGCCTCAACGCTTGACGACCTTCCCCTTCAGCCCACTATCAGCATCTTCCTCCAGGCGGCACCTGTCCAGCGATAGCGCTAGCGAAAACGAGCAGCTAGAATGAGCGCATGCGCGGCGCCAGCGACAACTACACAGCCCTGTAGGAGCGGGGCCGTGTCAAGCCTGGTCCGTGGGGTTGTGCTCGTTCTTTTCTTGTTCTCCGCCGTGTTTTGGGCGCGTCCGGTCGAGGCGTCGTGGTCAGGGATCGGCCGGAGGCCGACCGGCGGTAGCCGGCCGTAGGTCCTTGACGACGACGCTGACGGGCGCATCGTTGTGGCGGCGGAGAAGCAACGGTGGTCGGTGCTTGGTCGCCGGGTTCTTGGTGGTTGCTGGGTGGGTGATCAACCTCGTGGTGTGGCTGGGAGGGCGTCGTGGTCATCCGGTCCGCGCTCCAACTGAAGATCCCCGGGTGTGGCCCGCGCCCCTGTTGAGGGGGTGGCGTTCATCCCTTCGCCGCGGCGTGGCGGCATGGTGCGTTACGACCGGAGGTGCCCGGGTGGGGTCAATCAGTGGGGACGACCACGCCTCGCGAGGAGGGGGTCAGAATAGCCACGGCCCGCGCCCGGACGGTGACGGTTGGTGGCGATGGTGCTCACGCCGCCAACCGACGGATGTGGTGATCGCGTAGCCCGTAGAACACGCACTCGACCAGTTCACGGGCGGCGGCGACCTTGGCCTGGTTACGGCCCCGGCGTTCGGCCACGGCCTCGCGGTAGGCGCCCAGGCGGGTATGCGGCCCGATGCGTTGCACGGCCTCGATCGCGGCCCAGCGCACCAGCTTGGAGCCCTGCTTGGTGATCCGCCCGCGCCGGACCTTGGTGTCGGACTCGCGGTGCTTGGGCGTCAGCCCGGCCCAGCTGGTCAACTGCTCGGGGCGGCGGAACCGGTTGATGTCACCGATCTCGGCGACGAACACCGCGCCCAGGATCGGCCCGACCCCCGGGATGGTCTGCACCGCCGCCCAGCCAGGGTCGCAGCGTAGCCGGGTGGCCACCAGGCGGGCGAAAGTGTCGATCTCGAACTCGATCGCGTCGATCAGCCGTAGCGCCGAGTTCACCTTGGCTCGCATCGCGGCCGGCAACGCGACCCGCTCGAGCAGCTCACGTCCGCCCACACCGAACAGGTCCGAGGGCTGCGACTGCACTCCAGCGCCGGCCAGGACCGCGTTGACCTGGCACTTGAGGTTCGTACGCAGCCCGACCAGCTTCGCGCGGTGGCGCACCAGCTCGCGCAGCTCCCGACACGCCGGCGGAGCGATCCAGGCCTCGGGCAGCCGCCCCATCCGCAGCAGATCGACCAGGTCAGCGGCGTCTCGTTCGTCGTTCTTGACCCTCCGGTAGGTGAAGCCCTTGACGCCCAGCGGATGCGCCAAGTGCACCGAGGCGCCCAGCTCGATCAGCGTGTCGGCCGCCCAATACCAGCCGTAACACGCCTCGAGGACCACCTCGGGCGCCTCACCGGCCCGAGCCATCACCGCCCGCAGATACTCCGGGTCGTTGCTGATCCGGGTCGTCTCCAGCTTCTCGCCGCTCTCGGTCATCCGCACCAACACCGACCGGCGCCGGTGCAGATCAATCCCAACAAACTGTTTTCCTGCGTAGTCTTCGCTCACAGGGGCCTCCCTTGTCGTGT
>JAJDAQ010000137.1 GCA_029261815.1 Deltaproteobacteria bacterium | reverse complement strand
TTCACGTCCGATGTCCAGAGCGAGGGCCTCTACCTGGGCCTGTTCATGGGCGCCGTGTGGGCTAGCTGGCGCGGCCTGTCCGAGCGCTCGATTCGCTGGGCCGCAGTCGCGGGTGGATTCGCGGGCCTCGCGTACCTCACGCGGCCCGAGGGCCTCGGAATCGTGGCGGTGGCCGGCCTGGTGGTCCTCGTCGAAGTGATCCGTCGACGTTGGCGTCTGCGTGACGGCATCGCCTGGGGTGCCGCGTTCAGCGTGGTGGCTGTGCTGCTGGTCTCTCCATATCTGGTCGCGATGTCGACGCAGGCGGGGGAGCTGACACTCACGCGCAAGAAGTCCCTGTCCGCGATGATGGGGCTCTCCGACGAAACTTCCGGTGCACTGCGCGCCGCTTCTCCCAGCGCGCCGCTTCCCGCGCTGAACGACCCGATGCTTCCGCCCGAGTTCGTTCCACCGGACGGTCTCGTCCCTTCGCTGGTCGAGTTGTTCCGCAAGGCGTTGAAGACGCTGCGCTACGACGGGACCTTCCTGCTGCTCGTCGGGCTCTGGTTGGCCCGCGGACGTCCGACACTTCGGGGCCGTTTCTTTCTGGCACTGATCGGGGCGTACGGCCTGCTGCTCTTCGGCTTGATGATGAGTGCCGGCTATGTCAGTCGGCGGCATTGGCTGCCCGTCCTGGTGCCGCTTCTCGGCTACGCGGCACTCGCAGCCCCCGCGCTCGGGCAAGCGATGCTCAAGCTGTTGCGGCGGCCGCGCTGGCCGGCCTGGGCGCCGGCCGCGCTCGGTCTCATTTTGGTCATCGGACCGGCGGTCTATGACATGGGGCAAATGCGGGCGTCGCGTCATCTCGCCGAGCGCTGGGCGGGAGAGCGTGCTGCGAGCATGTCGGAGGGCGACGTCGTCGTGGCGACGAGGCGAAGCTATGCGGCCTACTATGCGCGAGGGCGCCACCTGCCGATCCAACCGTCGATGGACACCCTTGAGCCCAAGAAACTTCGCGACCGGGGGGCGACCCACGTAATTCTCTCGGGTGACACCTTCGACCAGGCACACTGGAAGATGGTTCTTGCGCGGCCTGGGGTTCACCTCGTTGAGCGTTTCGAGGCGAACGGCCGCGAGGTGGTCCTGCTCGAGGTCGAGCCGGCGCGGTCTGTGGAGCAATGAGCGGAGCCACCCGCTTGGGCGAGCCGCTGCCGCACCTCCTGATCGTGGCGTACCACTACCCACCGGCAGGAGGCGTTCCGGTTCGGCGCGTCCTCCGGGTGTTGCGGCATCTCCCGCGTGCGGGATTCCGTTGCTCGGTCCTGACTGCCGATCGGCCCTTCGACGCCTATCATCCAGAGGATCCGGATGGCGTCGAGAGACTTCCCCCCGTCGAGCACTGCCTGCGGCCGCCGGCGCGCGCAGCCATCGAACGCGTTCTAAGTCGTGCATGGCGTGCTCGTGGTGCCGCTCCAGCTCCGGTCGCCCCTCCCGCCGCCGGATCCACGGGCGAGCAGACGGCACTTCTCAGCCGGTTACGGCGGTTCGTGCAGGACTACTGGCTGTTTCCGGACCCGAAGCGATTCTGGATCCGCGGTGCCGTGAACGAAGCAGTCGCTTTGGACCGCCGGGATCCGATCCACGCCGTCTGGGCGACCGGTTACCCCTGGTCGAGCTTCGAAGTCGCGGCGCGCGTCGGACGGGCGCTCAAAGTTCCGGTTGGGCTCGACTATCGGGATGGCTGGACCTCGAACCCGCGGCGTGCCTGGGATACCGCTCGCCAACGGCGCGCAGAAGAGGCACTCGTTGGAGGTGCCGCGTTCGTGACCGCGGCCACGGACTGGATTGCGGCGGAACTCCGCCAGCGTGTTCCCGACACGCCGATCGTGACCATGACGAACGGCTACGACCCCGCGGAGTTCCCGTCGGAAGATCGGGTGACGCCGGATCTGGACCGCTGCACCTTCACCTACACGGGTACCTTCAACGACACCTGGCCGCCTTCGGCCATGGATCAAAGCCCATACTGGTTGCTCGCGGCGCTCGAACGGGTACCGCCCGAGATCCGCGCAGACCTGCGCGTGCGGTTGATCGGGCGCGTGCCCGAGGCCGTGCGGACCCACGTGACGCAGCGGAAACTCGCCGAGACGGTCGAGATCGTGGGTCCTGTATCGCACGAAGCCGCGCTCGTGGCCCAATGTGCCGCCGACTACTTGCTGCTCATCGTGGCTGACGCACCCGGAAGTGCCGGCATCCTGACCGGCAAGCTGGTCGAGTACGCGGGCGCCCGCCGTCCGATCGTGGGGTTGGTCCCCGAAGGCGAGGCGCGGCGCGTGATCGAGCGGGAGGGCCTGGGGGCCGCGATTCCTCCGCGGGACGAAGCCGCGATCGCGACGGCGCTCGAGCAGGCCGTGGTCGAGTGGCGCACGTCCGGCCGGCCGGGGCCCGCGCCAGAGGTCGGGACGTTGCGCGCCGACGTCCAGATCCAGACGCTCGCCTCGAAACTCCGAACGGCGCTCGCCGATTCGAAATCAGGCCGTTAGTCGAAGGAAACATCGAAGGCGTCGGCCCAGGCGACGACGTTGATTCCTCGCCAGACACGGAAGTCGAAGGCCGCGCGCCCGGCGCGAATCCGCTCCCATTCGAGCAAGAGAGGCCCGGCACGGAGGCCCTCGACCCGGTCGGCCGCGTCGCTCGTCAGCCACTTCTCCACCGTGGGGGCGAGCTGGCGAAGCCAGGTGGCTTCAGGCGTCGCGAAGCCGACCTTGTCGCGCCGGTCGAGGATCGGATCCGGGACGACGCCACGCATCGCTCGCCGGAACAGCGCCTTCGTCGTGGCTTCGTCATCGATCAAGGCCGACTCGGGTGCGTGGGCGAGTGCCTCGACGAGTGGACGTTGGAGGAAGGGAACGCGGCTTTCCACCGATCGCGCCATGCTATTCCGATCTTCGTAGCGCAGGAGCGCCGGAAGGCTCGTTTCCAGGAATGCCTGTCGAAGCCGGGAGCCAAGGTGCCCCCGCGCGTCTTTCTCGATGGGTCGCTCGGTAAGGGGCACCCCTCGGTCGCGAAACCAGTCGGCGTCGATCCACGGCGGTGTGAGGGACTCCCCGGCAAGGCGTCTCGCCATGGGAGCGAGTGACGGCGGGAGTACGGCCGCGCCGGCGCGCAGCCAAAGACCGCGGGCGTCAACGCTGGGCAACTGACGAGCCGCATGCTGGAACCGCGATGCGCGTTTCCATTCTCCTCGGGAGAGGAGCGTGGCGAGTCTCGGGCCGAGGTACGAGAGGTATCCGCCCAGCAGCTCGTCCGCGCCCTGGCCGCTCAGCACGACCGGAATATCGTGTTCGCGAGCCAGGCCGTACACACGGTGCTGCGCGTAGATGCTGGTGCTGCCGAAAGGCTCACCCTGCAAGCGGACGAGCGCTTCGAGGTCCTGCCCGAGCGCTTCTGCGGTTGGCCTCACCTTGTGGACGCGGGCGCCACTGGCGGCACTCGCCTGGTCGATCCATGCTTCTTCCCCGAGCAGCGGGTCATCGGCGACATGGCCGAACGCATCGATCTGCCCTTCCTCACCGCGTGCGCGGCGCACGCCGGCAATCACGGCGGATGAATCGATCCCACCGGAGAGGGCGACACCGACCGGCACGGATGCCAGCAGGTGATCGTCCACGCTTGCCAGGAAGCGTTCCTGCAGCTCCTCAGCGGAGATTCCGCCCGCGGGCCCCACGTCGTTGCCCGGGTAGGACCAGTAGCGGGTCACGGTCATGCTGAGATCTTCGAGCGCCACCTGCAGATGGGTTCCGGCTTCGACACGTTCGATCCCGTCGAATAACGTCTCGGTGCCGTCATCGGTCCAGCCGAAGCGGAGGTATCGGAAGAGGGGGCCTGGGCGCGCGCGTGCCGATCGCTCGGCCAAGGTCAGTGTGGGCGCGATCTCGGACCCGAATGCGATGCCTTCTGGGATCTTCGTCCAATAGAGCGGCTTGATGCCGAAGCGATCTCGGACCAGATGGAGCGTGCGCGCTTCGCGGTCCCAGAGAACGAAGCCCCACATCCCTTCGAAGCGATCGAGGCAGTCCGGCCCCCATTCGGACCATGCCGCAAGCAAGGTTTCGGTATCGCAGTCACTTGTGAACGCGTGACCGAGGCGTTCGAGCTCGGGACGGACGCGCCAGTGGTTGTAGAGTTCGCCGTTGAAGGCCAACCAATAGCGTCCATTCTTGGAAGCCATCGGCTGGTGACCCGCGACGCTGGTGTCCTGGATCGCCAGCCGCCGGAAACCGAGTCCCAGGCGACATCCGCTCGGGGCCGATCGCAGCGACGGCAGGTCGAGGTCTCGATGGGTCTCGGCGCCACGATAGGAGAGGGCCTCGTGGCCGTCCGCCGAGAACAGGTAGCCCTCGTCGTCGGGGCCCCGGTGACGAAGGCCCGCGAGCGCGCGTGAGAGGTGCTCGGGCGCGATATTGCCGTTCCGATCAAATGCGCCGAGGAAGCCGCACACGTCAATCGCCTCGCTGCAGCTGGCAGGATTGATAGTCGGTCGCCATCTCCGCAGCGATTCGGCAAGGGTCGTGCCACCGCTCGACGAAGCTTCGGCTTTGCCGCCCCAACTCCAGCCACTCCTTTCCCGGTCGGTTCAGCCACTTGGAGAGGACGGCGTACACGGTCTCCGGTGTCGCTGAGTCCACGGGCAACTGGTCCCGCATGGCCGACGGAATCTTCGTGAGATCGCTGTCTCGGATGAAGCAGACCACGGGCTTTCCCATCGCCATCAGTTCGACGGCGACACCTCCGTACCAACCCAGGAGCAGTTGATCGACCAGGAGATCGGCATCGCGGTAGAGGCGCATGGCTTCTTCCCGGGAAACGCCTTCGACGAGCCTCAGGTCGAATGAGTGGCCTTCGGCTTTCAGTCGATCGACGGCCTGAAGGAGGTACCGCGTTCCTTTCACGCCTCGGTGCGTCGGGGCATGGACAATGACGGGCCGTTCGCTCGGCTCGGGTGTTCCGCGCGCGGGTTCGATCGTGCTCGGATTGATGTGTGCGTACGGCACGAAGCGCGCGCGCTCGGGCAGAACATGCAGCAGGTCAGGATTCACCGCGTAGATGAGGTCGGCGTAGCGGTCGAAGTGAGCGATGACGCGTCGGCGCCGTTCGTCGTGTGTGGGGCTGTAGTATCCGGCCTCAACTTCGGCTGTGGCATGGACGTCGAAGTGTTCGGCGCAGTAGTCGCCCTGGCGCGCGTCGTCGCCCTGGAAGGTCACGGCGATCACTTTCCCAGCGCGTCGGAGCAGCGGCAGGTCTCGAAATTCGAGGAGGCCGGCATAGGCTGCGTAGGCGCTAGCGAGTACGCGGGAGCCGCTCTCTCTTGCGCGTTCCATCGAATCCAGACTGGGTGCGATCGTTCGCCCGAAGTTGAAATGGATCACATCGAAGTCTCGGATGGCGCGCCAGAGGAGACGCCATCGCGCGATCTCGGCCCGCCATACGGGAGTCCCGACGGGCGCGAGCACTTCGTCAGACGGGATTCCGAGTGGATGCGGGACGAAGCAGACGGCGAGGCTCTGCAGCCCAACAGCCCGTTCCGCGGCCGCCAGACCCTGAGGGTGGCCGCCGATGGCGGATGGACAATGGAGCACGCGCAGCGGCGCTACGGACAAGGCGCGACTCCCACGGCCCGAAAGATGGCTTCGAGGTCGTGGCCTGCGCGGTCCAGCGAATGTCGGGTTTCCACAAACGCGCGCGAACGCACGCCGACGGCGCGGCGCCCGTCAGTGTCGGTCGCGAGAGACCGCAGCACGGATTCGATCGTGCGCACATCCGCGCGTACGAGTGGCAACTCGGCTGGCTCAAGGAGTCCCGCGTCGATGTAGAAGTTCTCGAGGTCCGGACGGACATGACATACGACGGGTTTCCCGCTCGCCATGCCCTCGATCGCGAACATGGCGTACCACCCGATGACCAGCTGATCCACGACAACGTCACAGGCGGCAACGGCAGCTCTCACTTCATCATTGGGTACGCGCTCGAGTAACGTTAGTTCGATGGGGACGCCCTCTGCGCAGAGTCGAGCAGCTGCGCGCTGAAGCGCTTCTGTTCCCTTGAGTGCGCGATGGTTGGGCGCATGGAGTACGCGGAGGGGACCAGCAGGTTCGGCGTCTGGTGCGTTCTGGGGGACCCAGCGTTCAGTGTCGATCGAGAAATGACCGATTTGCAGCGAGTCCCAGTGGTAGAGGTACTCGACCCAGTCCGCGCCCGCGACGACGTGGTCGCCCCAGCGGGTCCAAAGGTCCACCTTGGCGGCCACTCGTCGTCGGCGGTGCCGGTGACCCGGATAGGATTTCCCCATGCCGTGCTTGAAGAGCAGGTTCGTGGTCCGCGTCAGATCCTGGACGTCTGAGCCGTAGGCGAGCACCACGGTGCGGACTCCGGCGAGGCGGTAGAGCAAGGGCTCTGTTCGCCACAGCCACGCCGTATCCGCCAAGGCTCCCCCATCGAAGTAGATCAGGAGGCTCCGGCAGTTGATGAGGCACCAACAGAGCATCCGGAAAGCCGCGAGATACCCGAATGGGCGAGGCACGCCGAGGTCGTGATCGAAATCGTCCGTGATGTAGTACCGCTCGTTGACGAACGTCTCCGCGCGGTACCCGCGCCCCCGAAGCGCGCGCGCGTGATACGGATTGTTCACGAGCGGGCGCGGGCCGAGGCCGATGTCGACCGCGCGGGGCGCCCAGCGCGAAAACGCCGCCAGTAGCAGCACTGGCAAGAGGAGCAGCGCGTCGAGCGCGCAGTAGACCATTCGGAGCGCTGCGGCCCTGAACATGCTCCCCCCATGCCGGATTCTTGACATTCACCGGCTGAAAGATCAGAATCGCCTGCGATTCCGGGACTTTCAAGGGGTCTCCTGCGTTCGAGGAGAGGGGAACTGCCCCCGGCCATTGCCCCTGGGTCGTCAGGGGTAGCACCAGAATCATCGGGGGGTGAATGTCCGAGTCGCACGCGAACCGTCGGTCCATCGATGGCAGCAAGGTCCTTGTGGTGGGAGGAGCCGGTTTGATCGGCTCCCACGTCGTCGAGGAACTGCTGCGAGAAGATGTGGCCGAAGTCCGAATCTTCGACAACTTCACGCGTGGCGTCGCAGAGAATCTCGAGGATTCGCTGAAGGATCCTCGCTGCAAGGTATTCTCGCTCGGCGGCGACATCCTGCATCGCGACATCCTGAACGAAGCCGTGAAGGGTTGCGATTCCGTGGTGCACCTTGCGGCCCTCTGGCTGCTGCACTGCCACGAGTACCCGGAGTCGGCTTTCGAAGTCAACATCCGAGGCACCTTCAACGTCCTACAGGCGTGCGTTGCGAACGACGTCGGTCGCCTGGTCTATTCCAGTTCCGCGAGTGTCTACGGCGACGCCGTCGAAGAGCCCATGGTCGAGGACCACCCGTACAACAACTGGACGTTCTACGGCGCGACCAAGATTGCCGGCGAGCACATGCTGAAGGCGTTTCATCAACGCTACGGCCTGAACGGCGCAGCCCTTCGCTACATGAACGTCTACGGCCCGCGCCAGGACTATCAAGGCGCCTACATCGCGGTGATGATGAAGCTTCTGGATTGCGTCGACCGCAACGAAGCTCCGACGGTGTATGGCGATGGTTCCCAGGCCTATGACTTCGTTCACGTGCGCGACGTTGCGCGCGCCAACGTCTGTGCGCTCAAGAGTTCGGTGCCGTGGGGCAACTACAATGTCGGTCGTGGCATCAAGACCTCGATCAAGGAGCTCGCCGAGTTGCTGCTCCGTTTGTCCGGTTCTGATCTCGGTGTCCAGTACGTCGAATCCGACCAGACCTTCGTGACCAACCGCGTCGGCGACACCGAGGCGGCTGAGCGTGACCTTGGTTTTCGCTGGTCGATCGATCTCGAAGAGGGCATGAAGAGCCTGATCGAGTGGCGTCTGTCCCATATGGCGCAAGTGGCCGCCGCGGCAAAGGTCTAGCCGCGCATGTGCGGTGTGGCCGGGATTCTGAAGCTCGGAGACCGCCCTCTAGATCCCTTTGCGATCAAGCCCATGTGCGACGCCATCGCGCACCGGGGTCCGGACGATGCGGGCTACGCATTCTTCACACATGGCGATCCGGCGCGTGGTGGTGAGTACTGGGTCGGATTCGTCGACGACGAATTCCACGGACGCAGCGACCATCTGCCGAGTCTCGGCGGCGAGTACGCGCGGCGTGAACTGCCGCGTTTCTCGTTCGATCTCGCGCTCGGCCACCGACGTCTGTCGGTCCTCGATCTTTCGCAGTACGGCCATCAGCCGATGTCGAGCCCGGACCGTCGGATCTGGGTCGCGTACAACGGCGAGATCTACAACTTCCGAGAGCTTCGCAGCGAACTCGAGGCGAAGGGCCACGTCTTCCGGACCGAGTGCGATACCGAGGTCCTGATCCACCTCTGGCACGAGTACGGTGCCGACTGCCTCGAGAAGATCGACGGCATGTTCGCGTTCGCGCTGGTGGACCGCGCAGATCGTTCTCTGTTCCTGGCGCGAGATCGCTTCGGTGTGAAGCCGATGTACACGGCCGAGCAGGATGGCTTCCTGCTGTTCGGGAGCGAGCCGAAGGCAATCCTCGCGAGCGGGATGGTCGAGCGCGGTCTCGATCCGGGTGCGCTCGTCGAGTATCTGACATTCCAGAACCTCTACTCGGACCGCGCAGTGTTGAAGGGAGTCCGTTCGCTCCCGGCCGGGCACGTCATGCGGATTCCCCTCGGGCGCGAAGGTGTCATCGAGACGCGGGCGTACCACGCCGGCTACACAGGCGAAGAGGCTGACTGGAGCTTCGACGAGTCGGTCGAACGGGTAGCCGACGCTTTTACCCAGGCGGTCGAGCGCCAGCTTGTGAGTGACGTTCCAGTTGGGGCATACCTCTCCGGCGGGATGGATTCGGGCTCGATCGTGGCGGTGGCGGGGCGATCGCTTCCGCGGCTGGCAACATTCACGGGCGGGTTCGACCTGACAAACGTGAGTGGCATCGAACAGGGGTTCGACGAACGCCCACAGGCCGAACGACTCTCACATTTGCTGCAGACCGAGCACTACGCCGTCGTTCTTCACGCGGGCGATATGCCCGCGGCCATGGAGCAGATCGCCTATCACGTGGACGACCCCCGGCTCGGGATGTGCCACCAGAATTGGTATGTCGCGAAGCTTGCGAGCCGTTTCGTGAAGGTGTGCCTGGCCGGCGCTGGCGGAGACGAGCTGTTCGGCGGCTATCCGTGGCGGTACCGGCAGGCGGCAGGTGCGACCTCGGCGCAAAGCTTCGATGACGCCTACTTCGCGTATTGGCATCGCCTCCTACCTCCCGGCGGACTCGAGAAGATGCTCCACGGCGACTTGCGTCCGTATGTCGCCGAGACGCGGGGCGTATTCGACCAGGTCCTGCACGGCGGGCCGCGCTGGGACGAAGGCGCCGACGATTCAAACAACCTCCTCCGGCGCGCGCTGCACTTCGAGTTCAAGACCTTCATGCACGGCTTCCTCGCCATCGAGGATCGAATGAGCATGGCGCACTCGATGGAGTCGCGGGTTCCGTTCCTCGACAATCGGCTCACGGAACTCGCCTTCCAGATTCCAGGCCGCCACAAGGTGCGTACCGCGGCGCTCGAGTCGAAGGATGAACATCTCGAAACCGCCGAAGGAAAATGGGTCCTGCGCTCGGCGATGGAGTCCCTCCTGCCGCGCGACTTCACCCAGATGAAGAAGCAGGGCTTCTCCCCGCCTGACGAGAACTGGTACCGCGGGCCGTCGATGAACTACGTCAAGGAGATCTTGTTCGATCCCCGCACCGAGCAGCGCCCCTGGTTTGATGCACCCACGGTGCGTCTCATGCTAGGTGAGCATTTCAAGGGAGAGCGGAACCATAGGCTGTTGATCTGGTCGCTGCTGTCGCTCGAGTGGCTGCAACGTCACTTCGTCGACGCCGACGGCATGGGAGCGCCGCGTGGCTCGTGACGCTGTCGCGTCGACGGGCGACGATTTCGAGTGGGTCGAGGCATTCAAGAAGCAGCAGGGTCGTTCGCCGCGTGTGCTTCACATCGGCAACATCGCGAACAACGCCTACCTCAACGCGAAACTGCTGCGCCGCCATGGAATCGAAGGCGACGTGTGCGCCTACGAGTACTATCACATCATGGGGTGCCCGGAGTGGGAAGACGCTCCGATTCCCGAGTCGGATGGCTTCGACTTTCATCCCGTCTGGACGGCGGCCGAACTCGGAGGTTTCGAGCGCCCGCGATGGTTTGTTCAGGGGCCTGAGACCCTCTGTCGTCTGTATCTACGCGCGAGGTCGTCGGGCTCGTTCTACGCGTCCTGGCTGTGGGCTCTTCTCGAGCTTCAGCGGCGAGTCCGGGCGCGCTGGGTGCGCATCCCGATCCTGCGGTTGCTCGCCGAGGTCGCGGGAATGGATCCGGCCAACGCGCCGCTTCCGCAGATGTCAGGCAATCTCACTTTCGCACGTCGCGTGCTAGGCGCGGGCTGGCCGTTCGGAACGGTTGCGCGAATTCTCGTGCGGCTGCTGGTCGAGATCCCGGTGCTGGCGGTTTCGCTCGTCGCGTCGATTCTTCTGCTGCCGGGAGGGCTTCGCGCTCTCAGAGGGGTGCTCGGCGAGACCGGGACCTCGGGAGTCGACCATCGTCGTTTGCTCGCTCGCTACGAGGGCTGGGCCAGGACGTTGTCTGGTTACGATGCGGTGATCGGCTACGCGACGGACGGAGCGATCCCACTCGCCGCCGGCAAGCGGCCCTACCTCGCGTTCGAGCACGGCACGATTCGTGACATGCCGTTCGAGGACTCACCCGCCGGCCGCATCTGCGCCGTGGTCTACCGACACGCCGACGAGGTTCTGGTGACGAACTGCGATAACCAGAAGGCGGCGATCCGGCTGGGGTTGGAGCGCTATCGCTTCGTTCCGCATCCCATCAACGAGTTTCAAGGCGGCAGTGTGGCAGAGGACGGTGAGCGTCTGCGCGCGGAACTACTGAATGAACTCGACTCGGACTACATCGTCTTTCATCCGGCTCGCCAGCACTGGGAAGAGCGCCGTCACCCGAATTGGGAGAAGGGCAATGACATCTTCATTCGCGGCTTCGCCGATTTCGTCCACGGCGTCGCGCCCCGGGCGTCGGCGATCTTCGTCGAGTGGGGCGCGACCGTCGCGCAAAGCAAGGCGCTGATCGAGGAGCTCGGGATCACGGCTCGGGTCCGTTGGATCCGACCGGTGCCGAATCTCCGGATGATCGACTACATCGACGCGTGCGACCTTGTCGCGGACCAGTTCTTTCTCGGTGCATTCGGAAGTACGATGCCCAAGGCGCTGCAACGCGGAACGCCAGCGATGCTCAGGTTGGACGAAGACATGCATCGCTGGTGTTTTTCCGAGATGCCCCCGGTGTCCAACGTGGTGAAGCCAGAAGACGTCCGTGACGAACTCACGCGGCTCTACCGAGAGCCTTCGTACGCGGACGATCTCCGTGTGCGTGGGCGGGACTGGTATGCCCGCTGGCATTCGAACGAAGCCGTCGCGCGCAAGCTCAGTGGCGCGCTCCGCGACGCACTAGCGCGCGAGGAGCGCGCAGCGTGAGAGCGCTCGTCTTCGGTGCTACCGGGTTCCTGGGCCGGTTTTTCGTTTCGGCCGCGACTGCCCAAGGGTGGGAGGTCACGCCGGTCGTACGCGGCGCCGACGTTCCTGGCTCGTTCTGGTGCGATCTGGACCACGACAGGGTCGCGAACCCCGAGCCGCACGATGTTGCTGTCTTCCTCGCGCAGTCGCCGCGATACGCGGAGTTTCCAGAGGGCGCGGCGGCAGTGCTCCAAACGAACGTATCGGGTTTGGCGCGCGCGCTGGAAGTCGCTCGCGCGGCGGGTGTCTCCCGCTTCCTCTATGCGTCCAGCGGCAGCGTCTACCCGGTCGGGTTCGAACCCGTGACGGAGAACGACGCCGCCGATGCGGGCGGTCCGTATGCGCGCTCGAAGCGATTCGGAGAGGGTCTGATCGAAGACTGGGCGCCCTGGTTCTCGAGCGCGTCTCTCCGATTCTTCGCCCTCTACGGTCCCGGACAGGAAGGCAAGCTCGTTCCCAACCTGATCCGACGCGTCCGGAATGGAGAGTCGGTTGTCCTGGCGCCCGCGGTCGAAGGGGAAGCGTCTCCACAGGGCTTCACGACCACGCCCTGTCACGTCGACGATGCGACGTCCGCGCTCCTGGCTCTGGCTGAGAGCTCGTTTTCTGGGCCAATCAACGTCGCGGGCCCGGAAGCGTGCAGCATCCGTAGCATCGCAGAGGCCGTCGGTGCCGCGGTCGGCCGCGCACCTCGGTTCGACTTCTCGCCGGATCCTCGCCCCGGAGACCTCATTGCCAACGTTGATCTGCTGCAACAGGTGACGGGCCTACCGAAGGTCGATTTCCGCACCGGATTGGACCGGACTCTGGAACGAAGCTCCTGAGCGCAACGTTGGTGGCGATTGGCACCGGAGGCGTGTTCAATGGGCCATGAGCGGTGACGGCTGCGAAAACGGGACCATGAACGTCCTGATCGTATCGCTGGCCGCGGCAGAGTAGGGTCTCCGCGCTGGTTAGTTTACCGGCGCCAGGCCGCCCGAGTCCGGAAGGTTCCCGATGCCCGAGACCGTGCTTCCGCCGATCGTCCAGATCTCGGTGGACGAGGGGGAAACCCAGATCAGATCGCTGGAACCGTCCCCGGCGAAGTCTCGCACGAGCGGAATCGAATCGGTCGCGACGTTCGGCGACGAGGCGTGCTGGGCGACGAAGGCACCTCGGTCCAGTTCCCAGAGCAGCGTCTGGCCCGTAGGGCCATAGCGGAAGACGACATCATCGCGCCCGTTCAGGTCGATGTCGGCCGCGACGAGCGGCGTCCATCCGTAGGAGGAACTCGGAAGGTTGACCTGCTGCCGGAAGCCGTTCTGGTTCAGCAGCCAGATCGCGTTTCCGCCGTAGGTGTCGCTGTGAAAGACGACGTCGGTGAGACCATCGCCATCGAAGTCGCCCGTTGCCGTGATGTGATACGAAATCGTCGTCGTGGGCAGGTTGATCTGGCGCACGAAGTTTCCGCCCACGATCTCCCACACGACGTTGCCGCCGACGTTGCCGTTGTGCCAGAGCACATCGGAACGACCGTCGCCGGTCATGTCGCCGAGCGAACGGGGCGCCCATCCTGGCGTAGCCGTCGGAAGCCCGTGCGTGCTCACGGTGTTGCCGTTCTCGATGAGCCAGATCTCCGACCGGGAACTCGAGCTCTGGTACCAGAGGATGTCGGTGTCGCCGTCGCCGTCAAAGTCTCCGAGACCGGACGGCGCATAGCCTGCGGCCGCAGCTGCCGTCTGGTAGCCGCCGACGACCGATGTCCCGTTCATGAGCCAGACCTGGACGCGTCGAGACGCGGCATCGAAGAACGCGAGGTCATCACGGCCGTCGCCATCGAAGTCATGTCCCGTTCCGCCGGCTCCGGGTGTGGGGGGCGGCGTGCCACCGGTCCCGCCGCCGGGGGTTCCGCCAGACGGCGGGGCGGCTTGAAACTCGACGGGGTCCGAGACGGCCGACCAGGGGCCGAGTTGTCCGGCAGCGTTATAGGCGGCAACGCGCAGACGAACCACATCGCCCGGCTGTCCGTTGATCGTGATGTCAGTCGCGATGGTACTGGGTTGGTCCTGGAAGGATCCGCCGTTGAGGGAGCGTTGCACGCGGTACCCGATCGCGGGACCGGATGCGGGGGCCCACTGGAGTGTTGCGCTCGAATCGGTGACCACGACGGCGAAGGCGGGAGGGGCCAGGATGACGGCCAGGCCGAACAGCAACGCGCCCACCGATCGTCGGCGAAGCGCATGTCGCGCAGAGGAGATTCGTTTCGTGAAGTAGTCGATCATGGCTTCGCCGGTCCTTGGTCGTATCGGCAGCACGATCGGCTGCTCGATAAGACGTTTCGGCGTTGCCCTCTCGCTACGCTGTGACCCGCGTCACGGCTCGAGGATCTGATCGATTTTCCTTGGAGAAACAGCGTTCTGGGCGGCTAGTTGCCGCTGTACGGACGCTAGGTCCTCGGGGGAGTCAGGGCCGAGAAGGGGCGGAAGGCGACTCGGCGCTTCCGAAGTCGATGCGTTGGCCATTGCCATCGATCGAGTGCTGCGCGGCGTGCAGAAGCTGGAGCACGTAGACGCCGGAGTGACCATCGGTCAAAGGCGTGCGGTGGTGCTCGATGCATTCGAGGAAATGTTCGCACTCGTTTCGAAGCGGCTCGCTCGTGTCGTAGGAAACGGGGACGCCGTCGTGCTTCACGGGCACGGGCTGGCCGTACTGCCAGTCCACCTGCAGGTTCCACATCACGAGTTCCTTCGCGACATCGTCGAAACTGACCATCCTCTTGGAACCGATCACGACGAGCTTCTGCTCCTTGAAAGGGTGGAGCCATGAGACGAAGACATGGGCCCGGATGCCACCCTCGAAGCGAAGCTGCGTGTTCGTGATATCAGCGATCCCATCCGAGATGTAGCTACCGCCCGTTGCGACGATCTCGGTTGGCAGCTTTCCGACGAGGCGCAAGACCACGGCCATGTCATGCGGTGCGAACGACCACAGGGCGTTCTCTTCCGTTCGGATCTTCCCCAGATTGAGCCGATTCGAGACGACATAGCGAAGCTCGCCGAGCTCCCCGGCATCAATGAGTTCCCGCAGTTTCAAGATCGCTGGGTGATACTCGAGCAAGTGGCCGACCATCAGGATGCGATCCGCAGCTTCTGCGTGCGCGACCAGCGCGCGTGCTTCGCCGAGGTCGATGGTCAGCGGCTTCTCGACGAAGACATCCTTGCCCGCGTCGATCGCAGCGCGAGCCAAGGCGAAGTGGGTCTCGGCCGGCGTGGCGATCATCACGCCTCGGATGGAAGGATCCGCGAAGACGGCGTCGGGCGAGTCGTGAACGGGAACGCCGGGTGCGATCTCTCGTGCCTGGTCGGCACCCGCAGGGAAGGGCTCCACGACGGCGGCAAGCTCGCCCATCTGGTGGATGTTCCTCACCAGGTTTCGGCCCCAATACCCGCACCCGATCACGGCAATCGATCCTGACACGCGCATCTCCCCGGTGGCGAGGCCGGAATCTATCCGCGGCCATCCGGGGGGTCAAATGACGCTGCCGGCTTTGAACGCTGGAAGAAGTTCGGCACCATCGACCCGCTCAGATCCTTCCCGACCCGAAATTCGATGAGGCATCCGAAAATGGCCGACGCGATCGTCGAGCGCGCCAACCACGTCATGACCATCACCATGAACCGGCCGGAGCGCTACAACGCGCTTTCCGGCGAGATGCTCGTTCGGATGTACGACGCGTACGAGGAGGCGTCCCAGGACCCCGACGTGCGATGCATCATCGTGACCGGAGCGGGCGGCAACTTCTGTTCGGGCGCGGACTTGAAAGCGATGTCGGGGGATTCTGGGAACGGAGACGGCGCCATCGATGTCCAGGCGCGAATGGCCGAAGACCCCGATATCGTCTACAAGGCGCTGTTTCGGCACTACCGCCCGACCAAGCCCATCATCGCCGCAGTCGAAGGAGTCGCGATCGCGGGTGGGACGGAACTGCTTCAGGCGATGGAGATCCGTATCGCGGGCGAGAGCGCACGCTTCGGCGTCTCGGAGGCGCGCTGGTCGCTCTATCCCATGGGCGGCTCGGCGGTTCGTCTGCCGCGACAGATCCCGTATACGCAGGCGGCCGAGATCCTGCTGACGGCCAAGCATCTCAAGGCCCCTGAGGCCAAGGAGATCGGGCTGATTGGGCATGTGGTGCCCGATGGCGGAGCACTCGCGAAGGCCCAGGAGATCGCCGAGGTGATCGCCGCGAACGGTCCACTGGCGGTTGAAGCGATCACACGCACGCTTCACGAGTGCGATGGCATGGAACTCGACGAGGCCCTTCGCCACGAATGGTCGTATGGTCAAGCGGTCTTCGCGAGCGATGACGCAAAGGAAGGCCCGCTGGCGTTCGCCCAGAAGCGAAAGCCCGACTTCAAGCGAAAGTGACGAGGGTCGCCGTCACCCGGCCTAGAGGTTTCCCACCTCGAGTTCGAGGACGTCGGCCAGGCGCTCGCGCGCGGCGGCGCGTCGGGTAGGCAAGTGAGCACTCGGCCACAGACCATCGACGGCCTTGTAGTCCCGCAGGACCTGGCGCGCGATGGTGACCTTGTGCACCTCGGTCGGGCCGTCGGCGATCGCCATCACCTGAGCCGCCGTCATCATGTTCGTGAAAGGCATCTCGTCCGAGATGCCGAGTGCGCCATGGATCTGCATCGATCGCTGAACCACGTCGTGATAGACCTTGGGCATCGCGACCTTGATCGCGGCGATGTCCTTGCGCGTGCGGCGGTAGTCGCCGGTCTTGTCGATCAGCCATGCCGTCCGCAACACGAGCAGCCGGAACTGCTCCATCTCGATATAGCTGTCGGCAATCTTTTCCTGGACCATCTGCAGGTCGGCGAGCGGGCCCGACCGGGTGTTTCGGGAGAGTGCGCGCTCGCACATCATGTCGAAGGCGCTTCGAACCTGGGCGACCGTGCGCATGGCATGGTGAATGCGGCCCCCACCGAGGCGCGTCTGCGCGATGACGAAAGCGGACCCCGGTGCGCCGAGGCAATGGTCCGCCGGGATCCGGACATCTTCGTAGCGGATGTAGGCGTGCCCGCGGTGGGACTCCGCTTCATTGCTACCCACGCCGACGTTGCGAATGATGTTCACGCCGGGGGTGTCCGTGGGGACGATGAACATCGACATCCCCTCGTAGGCCGAGACGTTCGGGTCCGATACCGCCATGACGATCAGGAACGTGGACCATCGGGCATTGGACGAGAACCACTTCTCGCCGTTGATGACCCACTCGTCGCCGTCACGGACGGCCTGGGTGGTGAATAGCGTCGGGTCGGCTCCGGCATGCGGCTCCGTCATCGAATAACAAGATGTGATCTCGCCATCGAGCAACGGCTGCAGGTACTTCGCTTTCTGCTCTTCGGTGCCGTAGTGCGCCAGGATCTCGGCGTTTCCCGAGTCGGGGGCCTGGCACCCAAAGACGGCCGGCGCCCAGCCAGACCGGCCCAGGATCTCGTTCATGAGACCGAGCTTGAGCTGGCCGTAGCCGAGGCCCCCGAGTTCGGGACCCAGATGGCAGGCCCAGAGGCCGCGCTCCTTGACCTGTGCTTGAAGCGGCTTGAGGATGCGCTGGACTTGTTCTGTGCGGTCGGCGGAACTACCCAGCACGAGATCGAGCGGCTCGACCTCATCGCGGACGAACACATCCATCCAATCCAGCTCGCGCTGAAACTCGGGTTCGGTCTCGAAATCCCAGGCCATCGTCTTCCTCCACGACAAGAGGAGCGAGGATATCACGCGCTGGGCGCAGATTCAGAACCGCAGCGACTCCCGGCCCGTTCGGCGCATTCGTCGGTGGAGTCCGCTTCGGGTACGCGGAGGCGAGACCGGCATCGGTCAGGGCATGGCTGCTGCGTGCTTCGTCGGCTGGCTAGCTGGCTCGCGCGTTGATGGCCTGGATCCAGGCAGCGGCGGACTTGGCCGACTTCTTGTCCCGGCTCGCACGCTCGAAGGAGCTCCTTGCCGACTGGAAGCTCTCGGCCTGGAACTGCGAGATTCCGAGCAGCAGATACGCTTCGCCAGTGGAGTCGAGTCCACCCTTGTTGATGCCCTTGCGGATCGCGGCTTCCGCGTCCTTCCAGCGCTCGCCATCGATATGGAGCTGGCCGAGTCGCACGTAGAGCTTGCCGTTCTTGCCTGCGGAGGCGGCCCGTTCGAGAGGCTTCAGCGCCTTGTCGTACTCGCGTGCCATGGTCCAGGCGTTGGCCAGGAGTTCCCAGTTGCCTTCGTTCTTGACGACCTTGCCGCTGCTGATGGTCTCATCCAGGAGGATGGCGGCCTTGTAGGGAACCTCGTTGTAGAGGTAGAGCTGCCCCAGGCGTTCGAGCTCCTTGCTCTCGTCGAGGTAGCCCTCCATGTGAGCGAGTTCCATGGCAACGAGTGCGCGCCGGGGTTTGTTGAGCTGACCGTACACGGCCGTCATCTGCTTGAGGTAGCTCTCCTTGGGCCAGCGGCGAACCAGCTGCTCCAACCAGTGCCCGGCGGTCTTGTAGTCCTCGAGTGCGAGATTCAGCTGGGTCCCGAGCCGCATCCAAGGCTCGCGCGGCTTGGCCTTGTCCATCTTTGCGAGGCCTTGCTTCGCCCACTTCCAGGAGTTCCGGTACGCGGCCTTCTCTGCCTTGTCGTTGTTGGTTCCGCTGGCCTTCTGGGCGTAAGCGTTCGCCATGAGCATGTAGGCGCTGGCGGGGGGGTTGGACGCCTGCTCGAACCAGTTCGTCAGGATCTTGATTCCCTTGTCGTAGTCCTCTTCGAGCATGTACAGCTGGCCGAGGTTGAACTGGGTATTGAGCTGCGCCGAATCGGGCAGGCCTTCGAGCGCGAGTGCCTTCTCGAACGCGGTGATCGCACGGCGGTACTGCTCGCGGCTCGAGTAGAGGTAGCCGAACGTCTGATGGACCAGCGCCTCTTCATGGCTGTTCATCTTCGGCATCGCCAGGATCGCGTTGAGCTTCTGTTCTGCTGCGCTGTACCGGGGCGGCTCTTCCTGGAGCGCCATGTTGGCGTCGTTCAGCAGGTTGTAGACCTTCTTGCCGACCGCTTCGACCTTCTTGGTCTTGGGTGCTTCGCGAGCAGGCTCCCTCGCGGCGGCGGGCGCAGCCAGGAAGAGGGCGGCGAGAACGAGGACGAGGGCTCGATGAATCATCGGGTGATCTCCTGCGTGGAGGCGGCGATCGCGGCCGCTGCTTAGGCTCCGGGGTGTCGTCTGGTCATTGGGCCGTCCTTGTTGCGACCCAGCGGTCGGGCGGACCCACTGGTGACAGCGCTGTCCGGCGGGATCAGCCGCCTTCTTGGACACCGTCAAAGGTGATTACGATCTGGACGCCTTGCTGTTCGACAGGCTGTCCATCCACCACCTTCGGCCGGTACTTGAACTTGGCCACTGCTCGCGACGCAGAGCGGTCGAAAGTTCGCTGTGGCTCTGCGTCGACGACGCGGATGTCCTTGGTGGCGCCAGCGGTCGTGACCGTGAACTCGAGCAGGACCCAACCCTTGAGGTTCAGCTGGGCTGCACGTCGCGGGTACTCGGGCGCAATCCGCACGAGCGGCACTGCGTCCATGTCCGAGAGCGCTGCGCCGAGCTTCGGCCCACCGGAAATGTCCGATGTCGGGATGCCGATGACGGGACCGCCCGTGTCCCCGAGGTCGGGACGGTTGGTCGCGGCATTGATCTTCGGCGTCGGCGGCGGCGTGTTCTGCTGGACCTTGTCCGGCATCTTCCGCTCTTTCGTGTTGGCGTTGGAATCTTCCTTCACCCGCACGAAGTCGACGTTGATCTGTTGGAAGTCCGTCTTCTGGTACTCGGCATTCATGATCACGAGCCAGTGCATGATCCAGAAGAGGCCGAACGTCACGAACACCGCGATCGCGGCTGAACCGATCCGCCGCACCATCAGTTAATGGGCCGTGCGGCAATGGCGATGTTGTCGACACCCGCCAGCTTCGTGTTGTCCATGACCTTCACGAACGTCCCATTCTCGCTCTTCTCATCCGCTTGGATGACGACCGAGCTTTCCGGGTTCTCAGCCAGGAGCCGCTGGACGTTGGCCGTGACGGCACGGATGTCCACGATGCGGCGGTTGATCCAGACCTGGTTGTTCTTGTCGATCGCGATCAGGATGTTGGCACGTTCCTTCTGCTCAGCGGTCTGGGCATTGGGCTTCGTGACGTCGATCCCGGCTTCCTTTACGAAAGACGCGGTCACAATGAAGAAGATCAGCAGGATGAAGACGATGTCCATCATCGGTGTGATGTTGACTTCGGCTTCTTCCGACTCGATTCGCTTTTTACGTCTCGCCATGGGCGCTTCCTCGATTTCGGCAATGTGGAGAGTGTGGAGTCAGGGCGGGGCGGTCAGCGTTGCGTGAGCGCGTCTGCAAGGTGCTCAGTCTCTTTCTTCACGCGGCTCTGCAGCCAGGATGCGAAGTAGAGACCCGACAGCGCAGCCACCATGCCCGCCATTGTCGGGATGGTGGCCTTGGAGACGCCATCGGCCATCATGCGAGCGTTCGAGTTGCCCGCTGATGCGAGGGTGTTGAACACCTCGACCATGCCGGACACCGTGCCCAGCAAGCCGATGAGCGTGCAGAGCCCGACGCAGGCCTGGAGGATCAGAAGGCCCGATGTGAGGCCGGAATCAACTTCCGAAATCATCATCCGACGGATCTGGTGGGCATGCCAGGAACGGGTCTCGGTCCGGGCATCCCATTCAGCCTTGACTCGCTCGACCCCGGCCCGGTGTTCAGTGAACAGGTACCAGAGGCGTTCGAGGATGATCGTCCACATGATGAGGGCGATCACGGCGAGGACATAGAGGACATCGCCGCCCTTCTCGATAAACGCGAGTACGTCGTACCAGATGGCCATCTCAGGAAGAGGCCTCGGCGCGACGTGCCACCATACCCGTGCTCTGCTCTTCGATGACCTCGGCAATCGACTTCGCGCGCGACTGGACGAGGCTGTGGAACAGCGTCAGCGGGATCGTGACCATCAGGCCCAACATGGTCGTGACGAGGGCTTCCGAGATACCACCGGCCATCAGCTTGGGATCGCCCGCGCCGAACAGTGTGATCATCTGGAAGGTCTCGATCATGCCGGTCACGGTGCCGAGCAGACCCAGCAGCGGGGCGATCGCGGCAAAGACCTTGATCGTCGAAAGGAACGTCTCGAGAGACGAGACCTCGCGGAGAATTGCTTCGTCGAGTTTGAGCTCGAGCGTCTCCACGTCGGCGTCCGGGTTGTCCTGATAGATCTTCAGGACGCGCCCGAGCGGGTTCCCTTCATCCGCGGTGTCCGACTTCGCCTGGTTCGCCACCTTGCGGTCGGTTCCGAAGAGCACGGCGAGGCGCATCAGCGCGATGATCGATCCCAGGATCCCGATCGCGATGATGATGTAGCCGACGACGCCACCCTGTTCGATCGTCTCCGACGCAGTGGCGCGCTGGGTCAGCAGCGTGAGCAGCGTTCCCTTCGAAGGGTCGATCGGTGCGGTCGTGATCGAGCCGGTCGCAGCGGAGCCGAATCCGTCAGCGGCCGCCATCAGCTCGGCGCCCGGCTGGCGCAGAACCAGTTCCAGCGCTCGCTTTTCGCCGTCATAGAACAGGAAGTCGCCATCGCTGATCGCGGTGAAGACGCCCATGCGCGTAACGGTCTGCTCGACCTTGGTGCCGTCGGGCTGGATCACGGGAGCCGTGAACGTCACTGCCTTGCCGGATTCCGTGATCTCCTGCTGCAAGGTGAACCAGAGGTCTTCGAGGGCTGCGATCTTGGGCAGATCGCGACTGCTCGCGAGCGAGTCGAGATTCGATTCGCGACCCGGGAACTGCGCACTCACGACGGAGCCAGTCACGGTCTCCCGCGCTTCACCCGCGACCTGGCGAACGACACCGAAGAGTTCACCCAGGGAGCCGAGGCGGTCGGCCAGCTGGTCTTCCAGTTGGGCGAGTCCGCGCTCGTTTTCCTGGAACGCCCCTTCGAGTTGAACGCTGCGGGTTTCCTGGCGCTTGCGTTCGGCGCGCGCGTTATTCAGCAGCGTCTGCTGCTCGTTCTTCTTCGACTGGAACTCCGCTTCGCGCTTCTTGTTCAGCGCGGAGTCTGCGCTGCGACCCGCGCGGACTTCCTTCAGGAGGTCATTCAGGCTCTTGCTCTGCGCCATACCGGCGGCGGGCGCGAGCAGGAGTACGGCCGCAAAGACGGCCAGGAATCGATGGAAACGGTTCATCGGGCATCCTCCGCACCCTGGAGGGGCAGCAGCAACAGGTTCGGCGGCGACTGCTTACGCGCCACCTTGAGGCCCTGCTTGATCGAGCCGGCATAGCTGGAAGGGAGTTCGACCCAAGCCTTGGCATCTTGGTCCCAGGCGCCGGACAGTTCGCCGTCCCGCGTCTGGTAGTAGAGTGCCAGGCGACCGATGCGCAGGAAATCGACGTCTCGTTCCTGACCGCCAACCTCGAGCGTGTCTTGATAGGCCTCGATGCTGTGACCGAAGCTGTTCTCGATCGAGTACGACTCGATGATCAGCCGGTACTTCTCCGCCACCGTCACGTCGGAGCGGTTCAGCAGGTCGCGCAGGTTGTCGACGCGCTTCTTGCGCTCGTCGAGCAGGAACGGAACGTCGGCGTCCACGACCTGGGCGATCATGTCGACCATCCGCTGCATCAGCGGGAAGATCTCTCGCTCGATCTCGGTGACACCGTCGATCTCGGTCTGGAGTTTGTTCATCTCGTTCGTCTGCGACGTCACCAGCTTCTGGAGTTGGTCGTTGTAGACGCGGAGCGAATCGACCTGGGATGTTTCACCCCGATACTGCTGGAGCAGTGTCGCAGTCTGGTCGGCCAGCTTGTCGATGGTTTGCTGAGAAGTCTTGGCAGCGGCGTGCGTGGCACCACGGACAGAAAAAATCTGATCCAGGGTGTCCGCCGCTGCGCCCGATCCTCCAAGGAGGAGACCCGACGCGGCCACGATGGCAACGAACGGGACGGGGGTCCAAAGGCGCATGAAATAGTTCTCCCTAAGAACGGCACAGAACGGCTCGATCGCGGCAGTGTACATCCTCCAAAATGTAAATCCCGGTAAAATGAGCACGGGCGGGTGGTTTCAGGCGTTTGCGGCGAACGCACCGAGGGGCCGTCGGTGGCACGGTGGCGCGCGGTCACGCTGCACTGCGTTGCGCGCAAGTGCACGCGTCAGCCAGCGGACGGCGTGTCTGATCCCGCGGGGTTCGTGAACACGCGCTGCGTCAATAGCCGCGGCGTTCCGCCCACCCGCCGGGCTGCCGCCCTTCGATCACGACGCGGCGGAACGCGAATCGCCATTCGCCGCCAATCCGCGTGTAGCGGTCCTGGTACCGGCCCCAGTGGTCGAGGCCATGCTCGGTCAACACCGCGAAGTAGCACGCACCGTTTGCCAGACGTTCGTCATCGAGATCGAGTGTGAGCGTGGCGGTGAAGTGCCGCAGGAGCCGCGCATCTTCTCCGACGGCGTCTTCGAAGCACTGGCGAATCGCTCCGATGCCCTCGTATCGCTCCTTGCGGCCAATCTCGAGGACGGCATCGTCGGCAAACAACCGGAGCATCTCGTCGAAGCGTCCACGGTCCCCATACTGGTTATACCGCGCGACCAACTCTCGCAGGGATTCCCGCGCGGTGCTTTCCGCAACATCCATCGGGGCAGGGTACCGCGCTCGGCTAGTTGGCCGGACGCCGTTGGAGGATCTCGTAGTGTCCCTCGCGTAATCTGCCAAAGAGCTCGGAGACCTGGGGATGACCGACCGGTTCCCCGGTGTCATCCGGCAACAGGTTCTGTTCGGAGACGTAGGCGACGTAACTGCCCTGCGCGTTCTCGGCGAGGAGGTGGTAGTAGGGCTGGTCCTTGGCCGGACGCTTGTCCTCGGGAATCGACAGCCACCATTCCTCGGTGTTGGCGAAGATCGGGTCGACATCGAAGATCACCCCGCGAAACGGGTGAAAGCGATGTCTCACGACCTGGCCGAGCGCGAAACGCGCGTCGCGGGATTCAATCGTCATGTCAGTCGCCCTCCGGGGCGATGCCGAAGTGATCGACGTAGAAGGCGAAGCGTTCTCGCAGCTCCGTGCGATCCAGTCCGAAGTCAGCGAGGTCATACTGGAGTCGCCCGTGTTTGCCACGCGGGTGTTCGGCCATGAAGGCGCCCATCGCGGCTCGCGCCCGGTCGTCGAAGGGCTGGCCGGCTGAGGCATAGATGCGTTCGACCGACGCAATGTCGTCCTTCATGAACGCGTCGAAATGGATGTCGAGGCTTTGAGCCTCGGGCAACAAGCCGCGATCACGAACGCTGGCTCGTAGCATCTGCTCGATGCGGTTGGCCCAGTACGCGCCGATCTCGTGGGGGTCGACCGGGTCCCTGGAGAGCCGTGCGCTGTAGGCGATCATCGTTGCGAAGGAAGCGGTGATCGACACCGGGTCGCGATGGGTGACCACGAACGTCGCATCCGGGAAGACGTGCATCAGCGGTCTGAACTGTTCGAGGTGTTGAGGCGACTTGAGGATCCAGCGCGTTCCGCCGCGTTGGTGCTGAAGCACCTGCAGCGTGCGCTTCAGGTGCGTGTACCAGGGGGTCTGGTCAGTGGCGAGGTACCAGTCCCGCCAGGACGGCGTCAGCGTCGCGAGGGTCTCGAAGTACATCGTCGACCCCGCTGCACCGAGGAGGTCGATCTCTTCGTGCACGTGTTCGGGCCACATGTCGTGCATGCGATTGAACAGCGGCATCACCTCGTGCTGGATGGCGAGGCCTTCGGCGGCGCGCGTCACACGAGGGTCGGGATCGAGCTGTTGGCCCTGTTCCGCCAGCGGCGGGACGGGCTCCTGCGCCTCCCACCAGGGCAGGGACCGGAGGGCCGCATCGGCCGAGATCAGATTGTGGAGATGGGTCGTGCCCGTTCGCGGCAGGCCCACGATCACGATCGGTGCACGGACCTCTTGCTCGAGGGCGTCGGGGTGCTTCGCGACGTAGTCCTCGATAAGCAGCCGGTTCCTGAGAAAACGGATGAGCTGAGACCAGAAACCCATTCTACCCATTGAGGAAAGTCGAGATTCGGTGTCGGCTGATGCGAGCGCGACCGAGAGCGGCTCGCGGAAGATGTCGTCTCCGAAGTCGGCCAGTCCGGTCTCTGCCTGCGCCTGGGCCATCGCGCCGTCGATGCTCCAGGGGAGGGCCCTCGCCAGCGGGCCCACGCTGGCCGCCATCTCTCGGAACGAGTGCGGCAGGCGCGGTTCAGCCAGGTCGTCGATCTGCAGGGTCGGCGGTCGCTCGGCCATCGGGCCTCCGTGCACCAGGGACCGGGGAGTATGGCATGCACGCCTGGATCAGATACACCCCCGTTCATGGCCAATCACGCAGACGCTGGAGCCATTGGGCTCATTGTGAATCCCATGTCCGGACGCGACGTGCGCCGCCTCGTCGGCCGCGCGCAATCCGAAACGCCGGAGAGCAAGCGCAACCAACTCCAGCGAGCCGTGGTGGGTGCCGCGGCGGCGGGTGCGAGTCGCTTTTGTTGGGTGAAGGATCTCTTTCGGGTCACGGAGCGCGCCGTTGAGTTCCTCGATGTCGGCGTTTCACTCGAGCAACTCGACATCGGGCGCCTCACGACGACGCCGGCGGATACCGTTCGCGCTGTGCACGCCATGCGTGAAGCCGGGTGCACGGTGCTCATCGTCCTCGGCGGGGATGGGACGAATCGAATCGTCGCGGATGCCTGGCCGGATGCGGTGTTGATGCCCCTGTCGACCGGCACGAACAATGTGTTCCCCGAACATGTCGAGCCGACGCTGGCCGGGGCGGCGGCGGGCCTGGTCGCTTCGGGTCGCATCGCGCCGGACGAAATCGCCGAACGCGCGAAGCTGGTACGCGTTCGTTATGCCGATGGCGAAGAGCGCATGGGGGTCATCGACGCAGTCCTGGTCGAAGACGATCATCCCGGGAGCTTGCTCCCCTTCGATCCGGCAAAAATTCGCGAGGTCGTGTTGGCGCGGGCCGAGCCGGACTCCGTGGGGATGTCGCCGCTCGGTGGCTTGCTGTACCCGTGCCGTCGCGCCGATGACTTCGGTGTCGTCGTCCATTGCGTTCCGCCCGGGGCGGGAGGGAAGCCGCTCCTCGCTCCGATTTCGCCCGGGATCTATCGGACCGCGCACGTTTCCGGCGTGGAGAGGATCGAACTCGGAGAGCCCGTCATCGTCGAGGGCCCGGGCTTGATCGAGTTCGACGGGGATCGCGAACGCGTCCTGGCGGCTGGCGAGCGAGCCGAGATCCGCGTCGTTCGCGACGGTCCGCATGTCATCGATGTGTCGCGAGCGCTCAGCCTGGCGGCCGAGCGGGGCCTCTACGTCGACCGCGACTGGCACGACCACGGCGACCTTGTCGAGGGCGTCGCCGGATGTTGCTGAGACGCGCGGCTTCGGCCTGCCTGCTCGGGGCACTGGCGATGGCCAGCGTCGGCTGCAGCGACCAGGATCCTGGTGGGAGCGCCACCGCGCCGCCGGCGCCGGCAACGGCCGCCGAGCCGTCGCGCCCGCGCGACATCGTTCTCGTCGTGATCGATACGCTTCGGGCGGATGCGGTGGGGGCGTGGGCCGGGGAGGACCGCGGCACGCCCGTGCTCGACCGGCTGGCACGTGAGGGGGTGATGTTCGAACGCGCCTCCTCGACGTCGTCCTATACGCGGGAATCGGTGTTGTCCCTCTTTACCGGCATGCTGCCGTCTTCGGTGGGCCGAACCGGCTGGAATGCGGCGCCGGCCGGTGACTCCGTCACCGTGCCGTTCTGGATGCGGAGGAGTGGACGCCGCCCAATCCTGGTCAGCGCGAGCGTGATGCTGAATCCGCCAGGATTCCTCCGTGGATTCGATGCGAAGCAGATGGTGGGCGGCTCCCAGAACGTCAGTCAGCAGAGTCCCGAAGTCAGTCAGACCGCGCTGCGGCTCGCCGCCGAGAAGCCGGACCGGCCGGTCTTCCTCTACGTCCACTACCTGGATCCGCATGCGCCGTATGACCCGGTCGATTGGCCGGACGCCCCAGCGTCGGTCGCTCTCTACGATCAGGTGCGCGGCGATCTGCCGTCCCTTCAGGCGGACGGGTTCGGCCCAGGAGAAGCCCGTTTCGAAGACATGCGGGAACGCTATGCCGCGGAACTGCGCCATGTAGACGCGGCGCTGGGGAAGCTCCTCGCCGGACTTGACGCGCAGGGACGGCTCGAGGACGCGCTCGTCGTGGTGACGTCGGACCACGGAGAGGAGTTCCTCGAACACGGATACGTCGAGCACGCGTGGACGCTCTTCGAGGAGTCGATCCATGTTCCACTGATCTTCCACGCGCCGTCCCTCCTGGCGCCCGCGCGCGTGCCGGACCGGGTCTCCGGCGTTGACGTGTTGCCATCGCTGTTGGCCCTGGTCGGGCAGACGGGGGCCGAAACCGACGGAAAGTCATTGTTCGCCTGGGACGGTCAATCCTGGCAGCCCAGGCCCCGAACCGGCCCGATCCACGCCGAACTCGGGATCCAGAGCCGCTTGCTGCTCCGGAGCGTCGTCGTCGACGACACGAAATATCTGGCGGCGCGCCGCTGGCTGTCACCCGAGGAGCGTTCCGCCGCGGTCCGCGAGGACCGGATCGGTCCGCTGCCGGCCGGGTCCATGCCCGTTGACCCCTGGGGCGAAATCGTTCGCGAGACCGCCTTCGATCTGGCGACTGATCCGGACGAGCAGCATCCCCTCGACGACCCGGAAACGGTCGCGCTGCTCCGCGAGTACGTTGAAGCGCGACGTCCCGCGGACGCGGAGGCCCCCGGGCCGGCGCCCGAAACCCCAATGAGCGACGACGAGCGCGCACGGCTCGAAGCGCTCGGCTATCTCTGAGCCGCGCGCGCCTAACGGGGCTTGGCCTAACGGAGCGCGTCCGTGTCGATCCCGTAGAGTTCGGCCACGTTCCCGCACAGGATCCCGTGCTTCTGTTCTGGGGTCAGGTGCTGGGTGTGTTCGGCCAACATTTCCTGGCTCCACGGCCACGTGCTGTCGCTATGCGGGAAGTCGTTGGCCCACATGAGGCGCTTCCAGTTCATGAGGTCGGCGACCTTGAAGGCGACCCAGTCGTCCTGGAAGGTCGTGTAGATGTGCTCGGAGAAGTACTCGCTGGGAAGTCGCTTCAGTTCGTCGCCCGGCGCGAGCCAATGACGGTGGCGCTTGTAGCCGTGGTCCATCCGATACATGTAATGCGGTACCCAGCCAGCATCCGCTTCGACACACACCACCTTGAGTTGGGGATGCCGATCGAAGACGCCGCCGTAGATCAGCGTGCCCATGATGTCCTGACAGCCGCGCACGATGTTGAGGAACCCGTTGAGCCGCGGCCCACGCGTCTTTGCGTTGAACCCGGAGGCGCTGTCGGTGAGGATGTGGAATGACAAGGGGAGGCCGAGTTCGACGGCCTTGTCCCAGAAGGGGTCGTAGATCTTCGAGTCGTAGTCTTCGAGTGCCGGGTTCCCGGGCATCATCACGCCACGGAGCCCGAGTCGCTTCACTTCCTCGAGTTCCTCGATGCCGTCTTCGACGGTTCGCATCGAGACCTGGCCTGCGCCGAGCAGTCGCGTCGGATAGGGCTCGCAGTACTCGGCGAGCCAGCGGTTGTACGCGGCGAAACAAGCCTTCTTGTAGTCAAAGTCGGGGTGGTTGCAGAGCACCATTCCAACCGTCGGATAGATCACCTCGGCGGCGACGCCATCGCGGTCCTGTTCCGGAATTCGGGCCTGCGGGTTCCAGCCGCCCGGGTGCATGTCTTCGAACTTCACACCCGAGATGCGAATATCTTCCGGCTCCTTCCCGGCGGCCGCCACGAGTCCCATGGCGATCGGCCGGGGCATCCCATCGATGAAGAATGCGTCGCCGAGCTTCTCGACGTACTTCATCTGCGGTGCCTTGTCCTTCCACTTGGCGTCGATGTAGTCGACGTAGGTGTTGGCGGGCTCCGAGATGTGACTGTCGGCGGAGATGATCGGGTAGTCGGCCACGGTCATGGCGGTTCCTCGGTTGGAATAGGGGAAGGCGTAGGGCGAAGAGGTTCGGCGAGTGTACCCTGGGTCTCCCCAAAGGAGAGGTCCCATGAAATTTGGATTGATGTTCGCCAACGTCGGCCCGTTCGGCGCGCCGGAAGGGCTCACCCATCTCGCACAGACGGCGGAGAAGGTCGGGCTCGAATCGCTTTGGACGGTCGAGCACGTGGTCGTGCCCAAGGGCTACGAGAGCGAGTACCCGTACAGCCGCGACGGCAAGATGCCGGGACCCGAACAGTCACCGATCCCGGACCCCTTCGTGTGGCTTTCCTACGTGGCTGCCGTGACCGAGAAGATTCGTCTCGGCACCGGCGTCCTGATCCTGCCGCAGCGTCACCCGTTCTACGTGGCAAAGGAAGTGGCCACGTTGGATGTGTTGTCGAAGGGGCGGGTCGAACTCGGCGTCGGCATCGGCTGGCTCGAAGAGGAGTTCAAGGGTCTCGGCGTGCCGTTCAAGGAGCGGGTGGGCCGCACGGAAGAATCAATCCAGGCGCTGCGATCGCTGTGGGGCAGTGAGCCGTCCGAGATGAAGGGCGACTACTACAACTGGAATCCGGTGGAGTCGAATCCCAAGCCCCTGGCGGGCAAGGTGCCGATCCACGTGGGCGGTCACGTGGCCGGCGCGGCGCGCCGGGCCGCACGCCTGGGCGACGGCTTCTTTCCCGCGCGCGCGGACACCCTGGACGCGAATCTCGAGGCCCTCCACGACGAATGCGACAAGATCGGACGCGACCCGGGCGAGATCGAGATCACCACCGGTGCTGGGATGACGCTGGATGAGGTGAAGGCGCTCGAGGACAAGGGCGTCGCGCGTATCGTGACCGGTCCTCCGGGTTTCACCCCCGACCAGATCGAGGCCGGGTTCGATGTCTGGAACGATCAACTCTTCTCGAAGCTCTAGGAGCAGTTCAATGGGACGACTCGATGGCAAGGTGGCGCTGGTGACAGGAACGGCTCGGGGAACCGGTGCCGAGATCCAGCGGTTGTTCGTCGAAGAGGGAGCGCGCGTGATGGGCGTCGATGTCCTCGACGAACTGGGAGAGGCTGTCGCGGCACCGCTGGGTGACGCCGCGGCCTATCAACACGTCGACGTTCGCGATCCGTCGGACTGGTCGGCCGCGGTTGCTGCGACGGTCGCGCGCTTTGGACCCGTGGATGTGCTGGTCAACAATGCGGCCGTCCTCGAGGTGGCGAGCTTCGAAGAGCACTCGCACGACCGGTTCCGGGATGTCATTGATGTCAATCTCGTCGGGCCGTTTCTCGGCATGCAGGCGGTCCTTCCGGGCATGGCCGAACGTGGAGCCGGGTCGATCGTGAATGTGGGCTCGATCGACTCGCTCGAAGGCGAGGTCGGAATCACGGCCTACGGCGCAAGCAAGTGGGGACTGCGCGGGCTCACGAAGTGCGCGGCGCTCGAACTGGGTCGCCAGGGCGTTCGCGTAAACCTGGTCGCCGCGGCACCCGGCAGCGACGACATGTCGAAGCCCTTCTTCGAGGCGACCACGGCGAAGTTGAAGGCGTTCATGGCCGCTGGCGGCAAGGCAGAACTCGGGAGCCCGCCTGTGCAACCGATGGGCCGCGGCGTCGGGACCACGCGTCACGTGGCGCACATGTGCGCGTTCCTCGCCTCCGATGACGCCGGCTATTGCAACGGGGGCGACTACGCCGTCGACGGCGGATTCACGGCCGGCCACATCTTTCCGGGTTCACCCGGCACCTACGGTCCCTAGACGCGTTCGCGCTCGGCCTGCGTGTAGGTGTCCGTCAGCATGAAGGTGCCGCTTGCTCGACAGATGACGCGCTCCTCTTCGTCCGTGAGGGTCGCCTCCACGAATGCAGTGCGGCGGGTCATTGTGACGACGTTGGCTTCCGCGCGCAGAAGGCCGGCCTGGACCGGGCGGAAGTAGTTGATCTTGGCTTCCAGGGTCGCGCAGCCGCGGCCCTCGGGAAGCTTCGAGATGACTGCGCGCCCCATCGCGGTGTCCAGCATTGTGAAGAAGACCCCGCCATGCACACGGTCGGCCGTGCTCATGTGCAGCGTCGTAACCGGGCACTCCATCACACATTGGCCGTCTTCGCTGCGGGTGGTCGTAATACCAATTTCGGTGGTGAAGTCGCCCATGAGCGGGACGGTGCAGTGTGGTCTGCGCCCGCGCAAGGTCCCGCTAGAGTCCGGCCATGTCGCGCTGCCGCTATGTCGTCGTCGGGGTCCTGTTGTCGCTGGGCGTATCGTCTGCCGGTTCCGCGGAGACGCTGACGTTCGTGCACAAGGGCATCGCGACGGAAGTCGAAAAGGCCGCGCTCGCGGAGGCTTGCCATCCCGGGGTCGTCGAAGTCGAAGATCCCTACTACGCGGGTCCGAAGCGGTTTCGCGCATGTCCCATCGAAGCAGTGCTCGCCGAGGGTTTCGGTCACGAACGGGCCATCGCGGGCTCCGATGTCCTGCTTCGTGCGGCGGATGGCTATACGCGCTCGGTCTCGGGCGACCAGTTGTTGGTTGGCGGCGCGTTCCTGGCGTTTTCGGATGCCGACCTTGCTGCGGGTTTCGCGCCGATCGACCGTCGGCAGGTGGACCCCGCGCCGTTCTACTTGATCTGGCGGGGTGAGGGTCGGAACGACACGAGTGCATGGCCCTGGCCTTATCAACTCGCGGAGATCGAGATCGCGCCTTTCGAGCAGCAGTTCCCGCACACGGTGCCGCATGGCGCTGCGGCGAAATCGCTCGAGCGGAAAGGGTATGCGTTGTTCCGGAAAGAGTGTTTCTCTTGCCATGCGATCAATGGCGAGGGTGGCAAGGTGGGACCCGAACTGAACGTCCCACGCAACATCACGACGTACCGGGAATCGTCGCAGCTTCGTGCATTCATCCGGGACCCCGGTTCGTTTCGGCACACGAGCATGCCCTCGCACACCCATCTCGGGGACGACGACCTCGACGCCTTGCTGGCGTACCTTGGCTTCATGGGAACGCTTCAACACGATCCCGGCGGGCCGCGTCATTAGCGCGTCGGTTGCGCTGGGTGTCCTGCATCCGGGGGCAATGGGTGCCAGCGTCGCGGCCGCGGCTGCGACGGGGGGTGCCCGTGTCTTCTGGAGCGCAGCGGGTCGCAGTGCAGCGACGCGCGAACGAGCGGAGCGCGCCGGTCTCCTCGAATGTCCTGACGTGCAGGCGTTGTGCGAGCGGTGTCGGGTCGTGCTCTCGGTCTGCCCCCCAGAAGAAGCGCTTGGGTTGGCGCGAACGGTCTCCGATCTGGGTTTCGCCGGTACGTACGTCGACGCGAATGCGGTTTCGCCCGCGACCGCGCGCAAGATCGCGGCGGTCTTCGATCCAGTCGCGGTTTCGTTCGTCGACGGCGGCTTGATCGGTCCCCCGGCCTGGAAGGCCGGGTCGACGCGATTGCATCTCTCGGGCCCCCGCGCAGCAGAGGTGGCTGCGCTGTTTGCGGGAAGTCCGCTCGAAACGAAGTGCGTTGGCGACGAGATTGGCGCAGCCTCCGCCTTGAAGATGGTGTTTGCCGCGCAGACGAAGGGAACCACGGCACTCCTGGCCGCGATCGTGACTGTGGCTGAAGCGAACGGCGTGCGGTCCGCGCTATTCGAAGAATGGGAACAGACGCAGCCGGGGCTGGTCGCCAGGAGCCAGGGGATGGCACCCATGATCGGTGCCAAGGCCTGGCGCTTCGAGGGCGAGATGCGTGAAATTGCCGCCACATTCGAAGCGGCCGGCCTGCCTGCGGGCTTCCACACCGCGGCGGCCGAAGTCTACGGACGGCTGGCGGGCTTCAAGGAAGGGCCGCCTCCGGACCTCGCCGCCCTGATCCAGCGCCTGCGCGAATCGTCAGATTGATGCACCTTCCAAGGCCGCGACCCGATCGAGAGGAAACCGATGAAACGAGCAGTAGTACTTGGTGGCGGCGGCGTCGTTGGCGTCGCCTGGTTGACCGCCATCGTCGGAACCTTGCTGGAGAATGGCATCGATCTTCGAGAGGCCGACCTGGTCGTCGGGACGTCGGCGGGCTCGATGGTGGGAACCCGCATCGCGGCGGGGCAGGATGTGCGGGAGCCGACCGCTCGGCCGCTCGTTGTGCCCATGCCGGATGAGGGGCCGGACATGGCCGTGCTCGGCCAGATCTTCGGCCACTGGTCCGCGATGGAGACCGTGACCGCGGCGGACTGCGCCAAGATCGGCGGCTGGGCCCTCGGCGCGCGCACCGCACCCGAGGCCGACTGGATCGCGGCGACTGGCGGCGCGCTCGGCGTCGATGACTGGCCCGCGACGGGCCTGCGCATATCGACCGTGGACGCAGAAACAGGTGAGCGCTTTCTTTGGGGAGCGAGCGATGGTGTCTCCGTACAGCGCGCGGTCGCGGGCTCGTGTTCCGTCCCCGGCCTGTTTCCGCCGGTCGAGCTGGCGGGCCGGCCGCACGTCGATGGTGGGGTCTGGAGCGGCACGCACGCCGACGCCGCGGCCGCGATCGCACCCGGAATCGTCGTCGTCATTGCGCCGATCACAGAAGGGACTGCGGCCTTCGGGGCACTGGCGGATCGCGCCCTCGCTGAAGAAGTTCGCGTGTGCGAAAAGGCGGGCGCCAAGGTGATCGTCGTCCAGCCCCTCGCGGCTGAGCAAGAAGCATTTGGCCCCGACCTGATGTCGGGGGCAGCGGCGCCGAACGCGGCCGCCGCGGGGGTCGACCGGGCACGCGCGCTTGCGGCGAACGAACTCGCGGAGTGGAACGCATGAGCTTCGAGGTTCGGCCCCTCTCCGGCGCACTCGGAGCCGAGATCCTCGGTGCGGACGTCACGGACTTCGGGCCGGACGAGCACGCGCGTCTGCAGGCAGCGTTCCTAGAGTACCACGTGCTGGTGATTCGCGACCAGAAACTCGGACGCGGGGAGCAACTGGAATTTGCGCGGAACTTCGGCGTGCCCGAGGTCCATCCGATCGTCGAAGGGATGGGAGACCACCCCGACGTGATTCGCGTCCACAAGCCGGCGGGGGAGTCCGCCAGCTTTGGCGTCGGATGGCACACCGACAACTCGTTTTTCGAATGCCCGAGCGGCGCAACCGTGCTCTATGGAGAAGTGGTCCCCCCGGTCGGTGGCGACACGCTCTTCGCATCCATGGATCGTGCGTGGGAGGCGCTCTCGGAGCCGTTCCGCGAGCGGATCGAGGGCATGGTCGGCGTCCACTCTGCACGCCAGGCCTACGACCCGGGGCGGGTCGGACCCGACAAGTACGAGGGCAAGGGGCCGCTCACCTACAAGTACTCGGACGCGATCCAAGAGGAAGTGCGCCACCCGGTCGCTCGTCGTCATGTCGAGACGGGCCGGAAGAGTCTCTACGTGAACCCGATGTTCACACTCGGCATCGAGGGCTTGCGAAGCGCCGAGGCGAAGGCCTTGCTGGGTTTCCTGTTCGCGCACGCGGCGTCGCCCGACTTCCAATGCCGCGTCCGCTGGCAGCCCGGCACCGTCACGATGTGGGACAACCGCTGCGTCTGGCACTACGCCTTGGATGACTATCGCGAGCACGAACGGCTGATGTACCGCGTGACGCTGGCAGGCGAGAAGCCGGTCTGAACGTGCCGTTGAAGCTCGTCGTGTGCGATGCCTACGACGCCGCCGGCCGTGCCGCGCTTGCGGGCGCGGGCTGCACCGCGGCGGGCGAGTTGTATGCGCGGTTGCTCCGCCGGGTGCGACCCGACGCGCACGTATCGGTGCTCTTTCCGGCCGATGCGGGGAGTCCGCTTGATCTCCTTGCCAATGCGGACGGCATTGTCTGGACGGGCTCGAGTCTCTCGGTCCATGTGGATGGAGACGCGCGTGTCGAGCGGATGCTGGGGATCTGCCGCGACGCGTTCTCCGCGGGAGTTCCGCAGTTCGGCAGTTGTTTCGCGGCCCAACTCGCGGTGACTGCCGCCGGCGGCCGATGCGCTCCGAGTCCAAAGGGACGGGAGTTCGGAGTCTCTCGCGATATCGCGTTGAATGCGGCGGGAGCCGCGCATCCGCTCTTCGCCGGGAAGGCAGCGCGCTTCGATGCGCTGACCAGCCACGAGGATGAAATCGTCGAACTGCCGGACGGTGTCACGGTGCTGGCCGATAACGACTGGTGTGCCGTTCAGGCGGTGGACGTGCGCGTCGGCGACGGTGTCTTCTGGGCCGTTCAATACCACCCCGAATACGACCTGCGCGAGATCGCACGGCTTTGTGCGTTACGTCAGGATCAACTCATCGCGCAGGGGCAATTCGCCAACGAAGCCGATGCGGCGGCCTGGTCCGCGCGGTTGGAGGCCGCGTACGACGCCGGGGAGGCACCGGCGGGCGCTGACCCCCAGCTGGCCGATCCCGGGCGCCCGACCCTCGAACTCCTCAACTGGCTCGAACGCCACTCCGCACTTTGACCCTCGGAACGTCTCGGGTCTCGAGGGGCGGCTAGAGGGTGTTCGGTCGGAGCAGGCTGTCGCTGCCGCCGTCGGCATGAATCACGGCGCCGTGGACGTAGCGTGCGTCGGGGCCTAGCAAGAACGCGATGACGCTGGCCATCTCTTCCGGCGGGGCACTGCGTCCCAACGGGATCGGCATCGCCTTGACGGCCTCGGCCATGACCGGCGTCTCATAGATCTGGTCGAGCATCGGTGTCGCAATCCGGCCCGGACAGATGGCGTTGAGCCGGACGCCGGCATCGCCCCACGCCTGGACCGCTGCGCGGACCTGGAGGGCGAGGCCGCGCTTCGCCACACAGTAGGCGGCATTTCCATCGTGGCCGGAGATCGCGGCGACAGCGGTCTCCTCATCGTCGGCCAGGCAGGCGCCGAGGGCGGCAGGAACGGCTTGGTCCGGAAGGATGTCGTCGTAGACGGCACCGATGGACGAGATCGCGACCGCCGCGGGTTCGGTTCCGCGTTCGAGCAGGGGGCGAAGATCGTTCAGGATCTGGAGCGCACCGAAGTAGTTCACCCGCAGGATCGGCCCGGGCTGGGAGTACGGACCGAGTGCGGCGCCCGAAACGAGTCCGTCGAGTCGACCGTCGGCAAGGTCGGCCACGGCGGTGGCCGCGTGTTGCCGACCTGTCGGGGTCCCAAGGTCCGCGAGGACGTCCGTCGGCTGTACATCGATGCCGATGACACGGTGGCCGTCGCGCTTGAGACGGTCGGCGAGGGCCGCGCCGATCCCGGACGCGGCGCCAGTGATCGCAATCGTTCCCACTACTGCCGCTCCTTGACCAGCCGAAGCAGGTCATCCTCGAACGCAAAGTCGAAGGCCTGGGTCTCGGGGCGCTCGGTAGACCGGTACCAATGCCAGGTCTGCTCGATCGCACCCTGTGTCGTGTACTCCGGCTCCCAGCCCACGTGCCGCCGAAGTTTGTCGACCGAGAAGACCGCGCTCTGGTCCCAGTGGTACAGATGCGGCGCAATCTGCTGGACGAGCATCGTGAGCAGGAAACGCGTGATCATGACCGGGTCCGGCCGTTCCTTGCCGCGCGTGTCGGCCGACGACTTGACCTGGGTCATCTGGATCTCGACGCGGCCGTGCCAGAGGTCCTCCATCAGCGCGGCCGGGATGAATACCTTGTTGGCCTCTCGCCCGAGGACCTCGCTGCAGAGGTCGACATAACCTTCCTGCGTAAAAGCGTCCTTTCCAGTCAGCGTGTAGCGCTGTCCGAAGGTGATGGGCTGCCCCAGCACCATGCGCAATGCGCGCGCCTGGTCGTCGACGTGACCAATCTGCTGGAGCGTGCGGCCGCGACCGGGAATCATGATGTCGCGCCCCTGAATGAAGCGCTGGAACATGCGCTGCTCGCGATCCGGCAGGATGTTGTTTGGCCCCATGACCATCGACAGCGCGACGATGCTGGCCGGGAAGCCGTTCTCGCGGTGCTCGCGCAACAGGATGTCTTCGCAAAGCAGCTTGTTCCGGCCGTACTCGTTCTGCGTCGGCGAGGCATCGACCGGGTGGTCTTCGGTGATCGGCAGGATGTCCGATGCCTTGTAGATCACGGTCGAACTCACGAAGACGTAGTGGGCGATACGACCCTTGAACAGTTCGACCATGAGCTCGACATCAGACGGCACATAGGCGGAGACATCGACCACGGCATCGAAGTCTTCACCGCCGAGGACGTCGCGCATCTGATCGTGATCCGTGCGGTCGGCGATCAGGCGCCGCACGCCAGTGGGAATGACGGCTTCGCTCTTGCCCCGATTGACGATCGTGACGTCGTGGCCGGTTCGCGCGAGCTCGCGCACCAGGGCCAGGCCGTTGAATTGGGTTCCACCCATCACCAGGACTCTCACGGGGTCTCCTTTGAAGCCAGCGTCGAGCGCACGAGCATACCGCGCAGGCCGCTAGCTCGTTCGGCGTTCGAGCGAGTCGATACGGCTGCCGAGTACGCCGGGCATGTACTCGATCAGTTCCACCACGAGCCCATCCGGATCGCGGCAGCACACGACGGCTTCCAGCCCGGTGGCTTCGTCCGGGCCGCGCGGCGGTGTGAGGAACTCGATACCCCGCGCCTTGAGGTCGGCATAGGCGGCCCGTACACCGCGCGTCCGGATCGCGATAATGCGTGGTGCGCGGTCGGCGAGCGGCCGGTCGGGCGCGGGGTCGGCCAACGGGTCGAGCCATTCGAGCAGGTCGATTCGGACATGCTCGGGCCCGTCGCCGAGCGCGAGGAGGGCGCCCTTGCCCTGGGCCACGTTCATGCCGAATTGGGTCGCCACGTAGTCGGGCCACACGACATCACGGTTGTCGCGCAGGATCTTGAAGCCCAGGGTCGTGTAGAAGGCGATGGATCGCTCGAAGTTCGTCGCGTTCACCGTGAAGTGGAAGACGTGCTCGTAGCCCCAATCGCCCGTGTCGTTGTCGTTGCTCATCCTTGCCTCCGTCGTCGGCTCCCCGCATCATGCCCCAACACCGATGGAGGAGGCACCCGTGAGCGAAATCTGGACCCCTGAGCGCATGCGCGAAGTCTACGAGCGGACGAAGAACTGGGGCCGCTGGGGCCCGGAAGACGAAATGGGCGCGTTGAACCTGATCACGCCGGACAAGCGGCGTGAAGGTGCCGCCGCCGTGATCGCGGGAGAGACCGTGAGCTGTGCCCTCGAACTCCCCGTGATCCCGTCGATCGAGAACCCGTATCCGGCCATGCACATGATGATCACGGCCGGTGACGACTGCCTGATCCCGGGTGTGAACTTCGAGTCGGTGATGGATTTCGTCGGCGTTGCGTTCCACGGGATGGCGACGACGCACATGGATGCCCTCTGCCACGTCTTCGTCGACGAGGTCATGTACAACGGCTTCTCGAAGCACGAGGTCAAGAGCACGGGGGCGCGCCGCGGAAGCATCATGTGCGCGAAGGAAGGAGTGTCCTCCCGCGGTGTGTTGCTCGATATCCCGCGGGCCCTCGGTGTCGAATGGCTCGAGCCGACGCACGGGGTCACGATCGCCGAACTGGAAGCCGCGGAAGCCGAACATGGCGTGAAGGTCACCGCGGGCGACATCCTGCTGTTCGGGACCGGGCGCGACAAGCGCCGGCGGGCTGAAGGGCCCTGGAGCCCGACCGAAGTCGGACTCGCGGGATTGCATGCGGAGTGCGTCGAGTGGCTCCGCGAGCGCGACGTCGCCGTGCTTGGTAGCGACGGAGTCCAGGACGCACTGCCGGGGAGCGGCATCGAGGGCTGGCCGATGCCGGTCCACCAGTGCGGCCTCGCCGGCATGGGGCTCCATCTGCTCGACAACCTGCGCCTCGACAATCTCGCAGACGCCTGCGCGAAGCACGGACGCTGGGCGTTCCAACTCAACATCGCGCCGCTGCGTGTGGACAAGGGCACGGGCTCGCCCGTCAATCCGATCGCGGTGCTCTAGGCGTCGAGGCCGGTGCCGCGCATCTGCGAAGGGTCGAACTACTCCCCACTACAGATCCGGGCATCCACCTCGTCCCGCACCCGGCCGACGAACACGGCCTTGATGTCCCGCCAGCATTCGAGACCGCCGGGAGAGGAGAGAACCGAGGCCCCCCAGGCGAGGTAGGCCTCCCAGGTCTCCTCATCGAGCGCACCGGATTCCCATAGGGTGAACGCTCCCTGGACGTGGAGCATCTGGTCCGAGACCTGCATCACGAGTCGGTAGCGGTCCGGTTGTGGCATCGCCGGGTCAGACAAGTCCGCAGTATTCGGCGCTCACGTCCCACAGGTGCTTCCCGACGGCCGGGTCGCGCGCTTCTTCCGACGGCGTCTTCTCGTCGGTCTCCTTCCAGTAGCGCCCCGTCGCATCGGCCAGGGTCGGCTCCGTGGCCAGCATCACGGGACCCTTGGCGCCGGCCTCCGGGTTCTTGAAGATGAAGCCGACGACCTTGCGCGCGATCCAGGGCATGTCGCGTGTGATCTCGGTCGCGATCGCGCCCGGGTGCACCGCGTTCGACGTGACGCCGGTGCCTTCCAGTCGGCGCGCCAGCTCGTTCGAGAACGAGAGGTTGGCGAGCTTGCTCTGGTTGTACGCGTCGGTGGCCTTGTAGGGCTTCTCGCCGCGGAAGCTGTCGAAGTCGAGTGTGCCCTTGGTGTGCAGCATCGACGTCAGGTGGACGATGCGCGCGGGCGCGCTGGCCTTCAGCTTGTCGAGCAGCAGGTTCGTCAGGAGGAAGTGCCCGAGGTGATTGACGCCGAACTGGGATTCGAATCCCTCGGCGGTCTTCTCGAGCTTCTGCGGGAAGATGCCCGCGTTGTTGATCAGGACGTCGATGCGGGGGAGGTCAGCGTTGGCCTTTTCGGCGAATGCGCGCACGGAGTCGAGGGAACCCAGATCGAGAGCGCGGACCTCGAGGCGGCCGCGTCCGCCGGTTGCGGCCTCGATCTCGGCGCGCGCGGCCTCGCCGCGTGCTTCGTCACGACACGCCATCACGACGTGGGCACCACGCTTCGCCAATTCGAGTGCCGTTTCCCGGCCGATCCCGGTGTTGGCCCCGGTCAGGACCACGGTCTTGCCATCCATGTGTTCTCCTCCGTGCTACCCAGGAAGCCTAACTGATCGAAGGTCGATCCCGGGTCGGCCGTGGAGATTCGCCATGGATCTGTTTCACGCGATGGATACCTGCCGCGCCATCCGATACCTGAAGCCGGATCCGGTGCCGGAAGACCTCATCCAGAATGTCGTGCACGGCGCGACGCGTGCGTCGAACCCGGAGGACGTGCTCATGGCGGTCTCCATCGCCCTGGGCTTTCCAGGTCGTTCGTTCGGCCCCGTGAAGCGGAAGCCAGTTGCCGAAATTCTCCACTGGGATCGGTGGTCGCGCTCGTGAGCGCTGCGCCGCTCGACGGTCTGCGCGTCGTGGACCTGACGCGATTCCTCGCGGGGCCGTATTGCACCCAACTCCTGGGCGACTACGGCGCCGACGTCGTACGCGTTGAAGGCGTACGTGGCCGCGAGTTCACCGACGCGAACGGCGAAGACACCTACTTCTTCCTGACCGCGAACCGGAGCAAACGCTCCATCGCGGTGGATCTCCGGACTGACGGCGGCCGCGCGATCGTCGCTCGCCTTCTCGAGGACGCCGACATCCTGGTCGAGAATTTTCGTCCCGGTGTCCTTGAAGCCCTCGGTTTTTCACCGGAGACGCTGCTCGCACGCCATCCGCGCCTGGTCATCGCGCGCATCTCCGGCTTCGGTGCGGATGGCCCCTACAAGGATCGCCCCGGACTCGACCAGATTGCGCAGGGGATGAGTGGTCTGATGGCGGTGACCGGAACCGAACAGAGCGGACCGACACGCAGCGGCATCGCGATCTCGGACGTCCTGGGCGGCATGTTCGCGGCCCACGGGATCCAGTTGGCGCTGCTCGCACGGGAGCGGACGGGTCGCGGTCAGGTCGTCGACACGTCACTCCTCGAAGCGTCGTTGGCGGTGCTGACGTGGGGGGCCGGACGCTATTTCGAGAGAGGACAGAATCCGGGGCCCGCCGGACAGCATCATCCGCTCTCATCTCCGTATGGACGCTTTCGTGCCCGAGATGGTTTCCTCAATATCGCGGCCGCCAACGAACGGATGTGGGAGAAGGTGGCTGAAACGCTAGGTCGGCCCGAATGGTGTACGGACGAGCGGTTCGCCTCGCCGGCCGCGCGCGTTCGCAACCGCGACGCGCTGACACTGGCCATGGAGGGCGCGCTCGAGGCCGAGGACGTGACCCACTGGATCGCACGGCTGAACGCAGCCGGCGTGCCCTGTGGACCCGTGCTTTCAATTGAAGAGGTCTTCGCCGACCCGCAAGTCCTCGCCCGCGACATGCTCGTCGAGATGGCGCACCCGGTGCGCGGAACGATTCAAGGGGTCGGCCTCCCGGTCAAGCTCAGCGAAACTCCCGGCCAACTCGAGCGGCGACCGCCGCTCTACGGCGAGCACGGTTTCGAGGTCCTCACCGAACTCGGCTTCGACGCCGACGCGATCGCTTCCTTTGAGGCCGCGGGGGCGATCAAGCTGCCGTAGACTCGGCGGTTCGAGTCACCCCACCCAGGAGGATGCATGCCCGGACCGCTCGAAGGAATTCGCGTCATCGAAGTGTCGGCCGTCGTGTCGGGTCCGCTCGCGGCCATGATGCTGGCGGACCAGGGGGCCGACGTGGTCAAGGTCGAGCCGCCCGGCTTCGGCGAGATCATGCGCATTGGCCCCATTCGCCGAGGGGGCGAGGCTTCGTTGTATCTCAACTGCAACCGGAGCAAGCGCGGCATCGTGGTCGATCTCCAGCAGGAGGCGGGGCGAGAGGTCGTTCGCGAGCTCGTTGCTGGCGCCGACGTCTTCATCCAGAACTGGCGCCCGGGCGCGGCGGAGCGCCTTGGACTCGGATGGGATGACCTTCAGGCCGTGAACCCGAACTTGATCTACTGCTCGGTGAGCGGCTACGGCCCGGATGGGCCGTACGCCCAACGTCGTGTGTACGACCCGATCATCCAGGGGCTGACCGGCCACGTCGCGATTCAGCAGAGCGCCGACATCCCGATTCCGGATCTGGTGCGCAACATCGTGGCGGACAAGGCGAGCGCGTACACCGCCGCCCAGGCGATCACGGCGGCCCTGTTCGCCCGGGAGCGAGGGGCCGGTGGCCAGAAGATCGACGTGCCCATGATCGACGCGTCACTCGCCTTCTTCTGGCCGGACGGCATGATGAAGCAGACCCTGACCGGCGAGGGCATTTCCGAAGGGCCCGCCCTGTACGACGTCTACCGGCTCTGGGATACGGCGGACGGACGCATCATCTGGTTCGCGACGTCGGATTCGGAGTACTTCGGATTGTTCCGTGCAATCGGGCATCCCGAGTGGTGCGAAGACAAGCGCTTCTCGACGATCCAGGCGCGGACGGAGAACGCTGAGGTGCTTGGGGCCGAGCTCTTGCGCGCCATCGCGGCGCACCCGACCAAGGAACTCCACCGGCGCATGATCGAGGAGGACGTTCCAGCCGGCGCGGTGCTGAGTCTGGAAGAAGTGCTCGAAGACGAACAACTCCGGCATAACGAAGCGATCCTCGAGGTAGAGCATCCGGCGGCCGGTCCGATGCGGATGGCGCGTCCCGCCGCACGGTTTCATGGAACGCCGCAAGCGCCCAGTCGGCTCTCTCCGCAGCTTGGGGAGCACACCGAAGAAGTCCTCGAGCAGCTCGGTTACGACGCCGCGCGGATTGCGTCGCTGCGCGCCGATGGTGTGATTCCCTGAGGCCGCCGGCGGCGTCATGAAGTTCGGGCTCGCACTTGCACAGGCACGGCCGTCGGGTCATCTGCCGCTCGCGCTGGCGGCGGAATCCGCCGGCTACGAGTCCATCTGGATGTCCGAGCACCTGGTGCTCCCGGCAGAGATGGAAGGTTCGGCCTACCCCGAAGGGGAGGGCCCCCCTTTCAAGTCGACCGCGCCCCTCTTCGACCCCTTTGCCGCGCTGGCCTACCTCGCGGCGAGGACCGAACGGATCCGGCTCGGGACCAACATCTATCTGCTCGGGCTGCGCCACCCGTTCGCGGCCGCACGCGCGGTGCTCACCCTGGACCAGCTTTCGGGCGGTCGCGCCGAAATCGGAGTCGGCGCAGGCTGGTTGCGCGAAGAGTGGACCGCAGCGGGCCTGGATCCTGCGACGCGCGGGAAACGGCTCGATGAGGCGTTGATCGTTTGCAAGCGTCTCTGGAGCGAACCCACGGTCGAGCACCGCGGTGCGTTCTTCGACTTCGAGGCCGTCGCGTTCGAGCCGAAACCGCTGCAGCGGCCATGGCCGCCAATCCACGTCGGAGGCGAGAGCGATGCCGCCCTTGAACGCGCCGTCCTGCATGGCGAAGGCTGGCTGGGTCTGACGCATACGCCGACGACCGCGGCGCCCGTGATTCGGCGTCTTCAGGCGGTGCGCGAGCGCTTCGAGTTCGAGCGGGAACCGTTCACCGTCACGGTGACAGCGCCCGCGCCAAGCCGAGAAGACGTTGAGGCCTTCTCCGAACTCGGTGTGGACCGGTTGATCGTCTACCCGTGGTCGCGCGCGCGCGATGCGGTCGAAGGCGCGGTCGAATACGCGGAGTCGGTCGGGCTTTCGGTCTGACACCGTGTCGCCGGGTCCGCGGCAAGGGAAGAAAAATCCCCGCGCGTGCCGCTCCAGAGCGAGTCGAAGGTGCCTCGCGCGGCAATGTTGCGACGAAATCGCTCGACGTGGGTGATGCGCACGTTGTCCGTGCTGTAGCCCGCGCGCACTCCCCACATGCTCTCGGAAGGTTCAGATCCGAGGCCGCCGTAACGAAGGTCGTCCAGGGTGACCCACTGTGCGGTTCCGTCTGCGGGAGAAACGTTGGCCGAGATCTCGTCCATCGCGAACCAGGTGAACAGGGCGCCTTCCCAGGTCTTTTTCAGGTCGTCGATCGCGGGGCCGCGTCGTTCGGTGAATGTCTCGCCGTGAATGCAGCCGGGCCGAAGCGTCGTGTACCAACCCACGAAGGTCTGGTCGGCGTCGCGCGCGACGACGCGACGGAGAAAGGGCTGGAGAAACGTCGGATACGCGCGTACCGCGGCGGCTGGCCTACCCGCGGCTCGCAGGTGCTCCTGTGCTCGGTTCTCTGCGTAGGCGTTGAGGCCCACGCCGGCCACGAGGTAGAGCGTCGTGATCGCGAGGGTGGCACGCGCTCGGGTCGAAATTGCGCTGACGCCCCGCTGGGCCAGGAAGACCCCCATGCCAAGGGGGAGGGTGTAGAACGGATCGATGATCCCCACGCCCTGCCAAGCGAAGCGAGCGCGCGAGAACGGCGCGAAGAGCTGGGTTCCATAGGGCGTGAACACATCGAGGAGCGGGTGTGTGATCAGTGCAAGCGCGACCAGCCATTGCCAGGTGCGCAGTGGCGTTCCAGCGCCTCGCCACTTCCACAACAGCCAACCAACGAGGGGGCCGACGACTGCACCGAACCAAAGCGAATGGGTCGTTCCGCGGTGGTAGAGCAGTTCGCCGTAGCCGCCATGGAGGCCGCCCAGGAGGACATCGAGGTCGGGCGACATCCCCACGAGCGCGCCCCAGCCGGCAGCTCGGGGCCCGAGCGTTCGGCCGGCGACGGCCTGGGCGACCGCCGCGCCCAACAATGCCTGGCTGATCGGCTCCACCTAACGTTCGATCAAGGCGAGCAAGGGCGACAGGTCGATGTCCGAGATGCCGGGAAGATGCTGCTCGATCACCTCGGCCCGAAGTCTCTCGCAGAGCGAGGGGCGGAAGAAATGTTCGGCCTGGAGGACCGCGTAGTTCAGCAGGAAGAAGCGGTACGCCTCCACCAGGAAGAGGATTTCTTCCCGCGAGAGTGGCCACACCTCCTGGTACGCACCGACGAATTCGGTGAAGCGCGGGTCCTGGAACGACACGGCGTCGTAACTGAACGTGGTCTGGTCGCCGCGCGCACTGACGACGCGTGAGAGGAAGTAGAAGTCGAGAATCCGCGGCTCGATCCGGAACCAGTCATAGTCCCAGCGGCTCGCGAGATGGATCCGGCCGGGGCTCCGCGTAATCGAAAAATTGCCCAGGTTCCAATCGACCAGGATCGGAACCCGTGCGAATCCGTGGTAGCCGATGCGGTCGGTATTCCACAGGAACGCATCGCAGTGCTCGCGTAGGAAGTGCGCAGACGGAGCGCCGATCCCGCGGGCCTCGCACCACTGCGGGCGTTCGAGTTGCTCGCGGAGGCTGGCGACGTCGCTGCCCATGCTTTTCCAGGTCGGTGCGAGCCCGATGTTGGCACTGGCTTGATGGAAGGCCGCGAGTTCGCGGGCCAGCGGTGCGATATCCGCCGCGTCCAGGATCGGCGGCAGCGACTCGCCCGCGCCGACGTCTTCGTAGAAGGCCAGCCACTCATTGCCTTGCCGGTGAACGAACGCGTCCCCTCGACGATGGAATACATCGGCGAGCGCGCCCTCGAAGCGCGTGCCGCGAAGACCCTCGCACCAAGCGTGAATCCGCTCGTGGTCCTGGCGGAAGTGGACGAACGAGCCATAGGAGGACGACTTGGCAACGACGCTGCCGCCATCGTCCAGCCGGACGCGGTAGACGCGGTTGGTCGAAACCGATGCACTGATCTCTTCGATCGCGACCGGGCGACGGGGGTCTCCCCATGCATCCCATCCTTCAGCGACGATATCGGGCGCTTCCACGGGTCCCCCTGGTTGGCGGCGCCGCGGAAGACTACCCGGCCGGGTCCCGTAGGGCGATGGAGTCGAGGTCGTGTAGCCTGCCACCGACAGGAGGACGAGACCATGGAGTCATTCGCTGGAAAGATCGCCGTCGTCACCGGGGGCGGGAGTGGAATCGGACGCGGGATCGCCCTGGCGCTCGCCCACGAAGGTGCCAACGTGGCGGTCGCGGACCTGCGCGCCCCGGCCGCAGAAGCCGTGACGGCCGAGATCATTGAAGCCGGTGGCGCGGCGTTCCCGGTCGAAGTCGACGTCACCTCGGAGGCCTCCCTGTCGAGCGCCCGAGACGACATCGCCGCTCGCGGCGGTGTTCACGTCCTCTGCGCGAACGCGGGTGTCCTCGCCCGCATCGCGCCCCTCGACCAGCATTCGATCGCGGACTGGGAGTACACGTTCTCGGTGAACGTCCTCGGCGTGGTCAAGACCGTCAATGCGTTCCTGCCGGCGCTGCGCGAGCGCTCGGCCGACGCGCATATCGTGAACACGGCGTCGCTGGGCGGGTTGATCTCGACCGAGGGATTTCCGATCGGGGCCTACATCGCAAGCAAGTATGCATGCGTGGGCTACAGCGAAATGCTTCGGGCAGAGCTCGCGGGAGAGGGGATCGGCGTTTCCGTCCTGTGTCCCGGGGTCGTTGCGTCGGATCTCGTGACGACGTCGAACGCGAACCGACCGGGCGACTTCGGCGCCGCCGGTGCCCCCGTCATGGGTCGGCCGGCGCAGGATGCGGACGCCACCACGGCGCAGGTGAACGTGATGGCGGCCGAGGACGTCGGCCGCGTGGTCGTAGCGGCCATCCGGGCCAATCGCCTGCACGTGATCACGCATCCGCAGTCGCGGCCGGTCGTGGAGGGCCGCTTCGCCGCCATCCTGGATGACTACGACTTCGCTACCAAGGCGCAGGGCTAGGGGGATGGCCGTTCGCGGCCTCGACCACCTTGCGATCACGGTTGCCGATGTCGAGCAGACGCTGGTCTTCTACAAGCGGGTGCTCGGCGCGACGACGCACTTCGAGGACGCGTGGCGCGACGGCAAGATCCCGGTCGTCCTCCTACAGGTCGGCGAGAGCCGGATCAGCGTCCACGACGCGGCGAGTCCAGCGACACCGCACGCGGCAGCGCCGACACCGGGCTCGGCCGATGTGTGCTTCCGCTGGTCGGGTTCGCTCCGGGACGGTGTCAAGCATCTGGAGGCGTGCGGCGTCCCCGTCATCGAGGGCCCCGTTCCGCGTCCCGCGGCCGATGGAAGCCTGGGCCAGTCCATCTATTTCCGCGATCCCGACGGCAACCTGCTTGAGTGGCTGTCGACGGATCCTGACTAGGGCGTCTCGGCCGACGCGGTCTCCGGCGAGCGCGAAGCGAGGTGTTCGTCGAAGAAGGACACCAGCCGCGTGTAGAACGCGACACGGTTTTCCTCCAACAGGAAGCCGTGGATCTCGTTCTCGAACTGCATGTATTCGACGCGCTTGCCGGCCGCTTCGAGCGCGTCGCGCATCTGCCTTGATTGCTTCGCGTTGACGACGTCGTCGTCCTGCCCGTGCCCGAGGAGCACGGGGACCGGCATTTCGCTCGCCCGCGCCAAGGGCGACTGGGTGCGGAGTCTTGCCCGTTCCTTTCGATCGTCTTCGTCGCCGACCATCACGTCTCCGGCGTCCTGGTGCTCGATGTACGCCGAGTTCGTTTCCGCTTGGAGTTGAAAGTCCGCGACGCCGGCATAGCTAGCGGCCGCGCGGTAGAGGCCTGGGTTGCGTATCGGGTTCATCAAGGCCGAATAGCCACCGAAGCTTGTGCCGTAGATGCCGATGCGATCCCGGTCGACCCGCGCCTGGGAGACTGCCCAGTGCACGCCATCCGTGATGTCGTCCTGGATGGCAAGACCTTGTTCGCGAAAGCCAGAGGTGTAGAGATCCGAGCCGAACCCCGTGGACCCTCGGAAATTCACCTGGAGGACCGCGTAGCCGCGGCTGGCAAACAGCTGGACTTCGGGGTCCCAACGCATCATGTCGCGACTCCAAGGGCCGCCATGTGGGAGCACGATCAAAGGGGGTAATGCATCGCCGGCGGCGGCCGGTATCGTCAGGTAGCCCGTGATCGTGCGACCATCTCGGGCCTCGAATGAGATCGGCTCAGGCATCGTGAGCGCCGCTCGGTCGATTCGCGGGTACTCCTCCATGAGTTGGCCAACGCCCTGCGTCGTGGCGTCGAACGCGAAGTGCACCGGAGGTTGCGTAGGGCCGCTTGCGCGAATGATCCGCAGGTTGCCGTCCTGTGTCGTGCTCACCGTTTCGGTCGACGTTCGACGCTTGAGTTTCGTTCTCAGGAAACGCCGAATCATCCGGCTCGTGTTTTTTTCGGCCTGATCGAAGTAGTGGATGGACGGCCAGTCGGTGACGTATCGCACGCCGATCAGCCGGCGGCCGTCGGCGGCATACACCAACGATCCCGCATCAACGGAGCGATGCGTCCAAATCAGTTCACGCGTTTGTCCCGTCGCAAGATCGAACGAGTAGATGGCGCTCCTGCCCTCGAGCGCGCCCGCCACATAGACCACGTTCGGGTCTTCCGAGAAGCCGGCGAAGTCCAGACCAGCCTCGCGCAACGAGTCATGGCCGAGGTGCCTCTCCCAGGGGTCTTCCTCCGATGCGCGCAGCACCGCGTGGTACCCGTTGCGGTCGCGTGCTTCCCCAGCGCGCAGTCGGCCGTCGGCATCGACGTGCCACTGGACAACTGGTCGTTTCATCGGCGCGAACGAACGCAAAGCGCCGGATTTGATATTGAGGCGCTTGACTGCAGGGTAGTCCTCGATCGGATCCCGATAGGCGATCAGCACATGGTCCGGCTGATCCGGCAGATAACTGAGGATCTGGTCCTCGAACTGGACCCGCCAGGCGCCTTGGCCGTGCACTGGCCAGCGGCGAGCGAGCCACCGAAAGTCGTCCTTGTTGGCGTCCACGGCGAAGAGCTGGGTTCGGCGGCCGCGGACCCCACGGCCGTCGCTGCTCCTCGTTGTGCCGCTGAGCAGGAGACGTTCGTTGTTTGCCCACGCGAGCCAAGCCAGGCGGATGTTCGGGTCAGTGATCGCGGCGATCGGTCCCCCGGGATCGTTGCTGTCGCCGGACTGACGGACCATGACGAGCTGTCGGTCACCCTCCGAGTACAGGAACGCGATGTGCTTCCCATCCGGTGAGAGACGCGGACTCGAAAAGGTCGGGTTCTTGAAGAGGTCTTCGACCGGAATCGGGCCCGGCTCCGCATGCGCGGCGCCGGCCAGGATCCCACCTGCCAGGAGTGCTGAAAGGAGACGGAGCATGCGGCCTATCATACATGCCCGCGGCGCGGTCTCCGGAAAGCTGCGCGTGTCAGTGCCCCTCGGGGCGGCGGTCGCGGGGCAAGCCGTAGAGTCGCTCGCCAATGATGTTGCGCTGGATGTTGGACGAGCCGCCGGCGATCGCGCCGGATAGGGAGGTCATGTACTGCGAGACCCAGCTCGCCGCGTCGGTCCCTCCGTATCCCATGACGATCGCGTCGCCGCTGGGCTCTTCCAGTCCGAGGTCGCCTAGCAGGTCGATCGCGATCTTGGCCGTCATCTGGGTGACGTTCGTACTTGCGATCTTGGCCATCAGCATGTCGTCCATCACCTTCATGTCGTCGTTCTGGGCGACGGCACTGATGATGCGCGCAACGGCCCACTCGCGGGCGGTGACGTAGCCCTCCAGCTCTGCGATGCGCTGTCGGATGTGCGGGTCTTCGATGGCGGGTCGACCGTCGCGGGGCGTATTGCGAGCCAGTTCGAGCAGGCCCTCGAAGCTCTTGCGGCTCCCGGTCGAGTCGCCGATGAGCATGCGTTCGTGCTTGAGCGTCGAGCGCGAAACCTTCCAGCCTTCGCCGCGTTTCCCAACGATGTTTGCGGCCGGGATGCGCACGTCGTTGAAGAAGACCTCACAGAAGTCGAGGCCGCCCTGCATCATCTGGAGCGGACGCGGGTCGATGCCGGGCGTGTCCATGGAGAGCAGCAGGTAGGAGATTCCGCCGTGCTTTGGAGCGTCCGGTTCCGTCCGGAACAGTCCGAACATCATCTCGGCTTCGGTGGCCTGTGTGGTCCAGATCTTCTGCCCATTGATGACCCATTCGTCGCCATCGACGACGGCGCGACTCTGGAGCGAAGCGAGATCGGAGCCAGAGCCGGGCTCGCTGTAGCCCTGGCACCAGCGCATCACGCCGGTGAGGGTGGGGCGGATGTAGGCCTGGCGCTGCTCCTCGGTGCCGCATTCGAGCAGGGTCGGCACGAGCATGTGGGTGCCCTGCATCGAGCCGCGGTGCGGCACGCCGGCTTCGTCGAGTTCCTGGCGGATCACGGTCTCTGCCAGGACATCGGGCTCGAGTCCGCCGCCACCGTAGGCCGCCGGAACCGTTCGGTGGAGGAAGCCGGCTGCAATCGCTCGCTCCTTCCAGAGGATTCCCTGTTCCCGCTCGGGCAGTTTCGCTTCGTCGCCCTGGAGCGGCCATGACGACCGCGCAAAGTCACGCGCTTGTGCGCGGAGGGTTTCGTACTTCTCGCCGAACTCGAGATCCACGTCTACCAGCCTCCCGTGGCCGCGATGTTCTCGCGAAGTCGTTCCGGAGTCCCAAAGAGCAGACGGTCCTGCATGACGCGCTTGAACCAGATCTGCACGTCGCACTCCCAGGTAAAGCCGATCCCGCCGTGGCATTCGACTGCTTGCCGCGCCGTTTGCTGGGCGCGGTCGGTCACATGCGACTTCGCCAGTGCCGCAGCGCGGCCAGCGCCCGCCATCTTCTGGTCGAAGGCGTGCGCCGCGTACCACCACATGCCGCGCGTCGGGACGACGTCGACGGCCATGTCCGCGATCTGGTGCTTCATGCCCTGGAACTGCGCGAGTACCTGGCCGAACTGTTCGCGGGTGTTCGCGTAGTCGGCCGTCATGCGAATCAATCGGTCGGCCGCACCGAAGCTATCGGCGGCAAGGAGGACCAGGCCGGCGTCGAGCACCCGCTGGGCAGCCGCAGAAGCGAGTTCCGTTGCGGCCGCATTCTCGAAGTGGACGGTGAACAGTGGACGTCCGCGATCCACGGTTGGCATCGGCTCGACGGTGACTCCCGCAGCCGATGCGTCGACCAGGGCCAAACCGCCGCCCGCGATCCCCACGACGAACACGCCGGCTTTCTCCGCGGCGGGCACATAACGCTTGGTGCCGGTGACGACGTCGTTCTCGAACCGGGCCGTCCAGTGGGTGGGTTGCCATGTGTCTTCGCCTTCGCCCAGTGCGACGGTGCCAAGGGCGTCGCCGTTGGCGAGGCGCGGGAGCCAATGGGATTGTTGCTCGGAACCGCCGCCTTCGATGAGGGCCGTGACCGTGAGCGTGTGTTCGAGGAAGGGCACGGGCACGGCGAAATGGCCGAGCACCTCCGAGGCGAGGGCTGCATCGAGCAGGTCGAGGCCGGCGCCTCCGTGCGTCTCGGGAACCGTGAGCCCGGCGATGCCCATCTCGACGAGACCTTTCCAAAGCGCGGGCTTCGCGCTGCGCTCGCCATCGAAGATCTCGCGGACCGCCGTGGCGGGGCTTTCGTTTGCGACGAAGCCGCGGACGGTTTCCTGGAGCAGCTCCTGCTCCTCGGTGAGTGTGAAGTCCATCTGCGCTCCATGAATCAAGGCCGCCGAGCTGGCGCCGGAGGGACTACATTAACGAATGTCAGTGAGATTCGGCCGATCCGGGCGACCGGTGTAGGATGCGGTCCCGCCCAAGGAGTCCGCATGCATCCGATCTCGGCAATCCTGGTTCTTTGTACGTCCCTGCTCGCCGTTGGCGCCGCTCAGGCCGCCGAGCCGGTGCCCATCCAGACGGCCCAGGTCGGGCCTGGCCTGCATGTGTTGTTCGGGCAGGGAGGCAATGTCGCGGTGTCTACGGGGCCAGACGGACCGGTCCTGATCGACGATCAGTATGACTACATGGTGCCCGGCATCGAGGCCGCCGTGGCAGCATTGCAGCCTGGACCGGTTCGATTCGTGATCAATACGCACTACCACGGCGATCACACCGGCGGGAACGATCTGCTGGCTGCACAGGGTGCGCTCGTCGTGGCGCACGAGAACGTCCGAGCGCGAATGGCGAACCCGCGGGTCGTCGAGGCACTGGGCGTCAACGATCCCGCGCGAGCGGGCGTGTCCCTTCCCGTGGTGACTTTCGAAGATGGCGTCGTGTTGCATTGGAACGGTCACGAGATCCAGGTGGAGCATGTCGCGCCTGCGCACACCGACGGCGACTCCCACGTGTGGTTTCCCCACGCCGGAGCCGTCCATATGGGCGATACGTTCTTCAACGGCATCTACCCGTTCATCGATGTCTTCTCCGGCGGGAGCATCGCCGGGATGATCGCCGCCGCAGATGCCGTGCTGACCCGGGCTGCAGACGATGTGAAGATCATTCCCGGCCACGGCCCGCTCGCGAACAAGGCCGACCTGCGTGCGACGCGCGCCATGTTGGTGACGGTCCGTGATCGTGTTGCCGCGGCGCAGGCTGCAGGTGAGGAACAAGCGGCATTCATCGCCCGCAAGCCCCTGGCCGACCTCGACCCGAAATGGGGAGGTGGCTTCCTGAAGGCGGAGCAGCTCCTGGGTCTCGTGTGGGCCGATCTCTCCAGCGCTGTTACCCGCGAATGAACTGGGCGACTCCTGGGAACGAATCGCTTCGGATCGGGATCTCGGCGTGCTTGCTGGGTGAAGCGGTCCGTTGGGATGGCGGCCACAAGCGAAACGGATTCCTGACGGAAACCATGGCCCCGTTCGTCGAGTGGGTGTCGGTTTGCCCCGAAGTCGAAGCCGGGATGTCGACGCCACGAGAGCCGATTCACCTGGAGGGGGAACTGGACGGTCCGCTTCGCCTGGTTGGCGTCGGCAGTGGCGTGGATCATACGCGCGCGATGGAACGCTTCTCGCGCGGCCGCGCGAAGGTGCTCCTGCGCGAGGGCCTCGACGGTTACGTCTTCAAGCGCGACTCGCCCACCTGTGGTCTGCATCGCGTGAGGCTCCATCGCGAGGGGAAGATGCCGCTTCGACAAGGGCGGGGGCTTTACGCCCAGGCGATCACGCGCGCGTTTCCCGACATGCCGGTCGAAGAGGAAGGGCGGCTCAACGACCCGGGGCTTCGCGAGAACTTCATCGAGCGCGTCTTCGCGTGGAAGCGGGTTCGCGCACTCTGGACCGAGCGCTTCTCCGCGGGGCGATTGGTCGCGTTTCATACGGCGCACAAGCTTCAGCTCCTGGCCCACAACGAAAAGACGTACCGGGCAATGGGTCGCCTCGTTGCGGACGCGCGGCAGCACAGTGCGGCCACGATGCGCACCGACTACACCGCTCATTTCATGGGCGCGCTCTCGAAGCTGGCGACGCGCGGAAGCAACACGAACGTGCTGCAACACGCGGCCGGACACCTGAAGGAGTTTCTCGACTCGGCCGCGCGGGGAGAGCTCGCGACGGAGATTCACGCGTACCGCCGTGGCGAAGTTCCGCTGGTCGTTCCGGTGACGCTGCTGCGACACCACGTTCGCGTGCACTCGGTCGACTATCTTCAGGGGCAGACGTTCCTGGAGCCGCATCCGCGCGAACTCATGCTGCGCAATCACGTCTGAGCTTCCGCTCAGCAATCACGTCTGAGCGTTCGCTCAGCAATCACGTCTGAGCGTTCGCTCAGGAATCATCTCTGGGGACTCCCATGTGGAAGAAGCTCGCCATCGGCCTCGTTGCCTGTCTCGTCTTGTTCGCCGGTGCCGTCGGGGCATTCCTCACCTATCAAGGGCTGGCGGCCGGTCGGCCGGACTTCTTCGAGTCCGAGATCGCTGCGTTCGAGGCAGAAGATGATGAAGCCTTCCCGGCGGCAGGGGGCATCGTCTTCGTTGGAAGCTCGAGTATCCGCTTGTGGGACACGCTGGCAGAGGACATGGCACCGCTGCCGATCATCCAACGGGGTTTCGGCGGTGCCCACATGGAGCACGTTCTCCACAATGCCGCGCGGATCGTGGTCCCCTACGACCCGAGGGCCGTCGTCGTCTTCGTGGGCGGCAACGATCTCGGATCCGGGAAGTCGCCGGAGCGTGTCATCGCCGACTTCACGGCTTTCGTGACACTGATCCGATCGGAACTTCCGGCCGCCGACCTCTGGCTCTTCTCGATGAAGCCATCGATCCTGCGCGTCGAGCTGATGCCGGAGATGCAACGGGTCAACATCGCGCTCCAGGGCTTCGCGGCGGCCGATCCGCAGGTCCACTACCTGCACGTGGCCGACGTGCTTCTCGGGTCCGACGGCCTGCCCGATCCCGACCACTACATCTTTGACGGATTGCACCTGAGCGCGGCGGGCTACGCCCGCTGGACATCCGTGGTCCGCCCGCCGCTGCTAGAGGCCTACGGGCCGGACGCCGAGCCGTCAGACGGCTAGCCTCCCAAACGCTCAAACCCGGAGGAGGCTCCATGCGCCGCGAGATCTTCAGCGAAGAACACGATCTGTTTCGTGAGCAATTCCAACGTTTCGTCCAGCAAGAGGTGGAGCCGAACGTTCTCGACTGGAATGCGGCCGGAATCGTGCCGCGATCGGCCTGGAAGCGCATGGGCGAAGAAGGCTACCTGGGCGCCAACATGCCCGAGGCGTACGGGGGCGCGGGCGCCGATTTCCTCTACGACGCGATCATCATGGAAGAGCTCGGTTACGCCCGTGCGCACGCGCTGCAGGCGTCACTTCACACGGACATCTGCCTGCCCTACCTCGCGACGTACGGCAGCGAAGCGCAGAAGCAGCAGTTCCTGGTGCCCGCGATCGCGGGTGAGTGTCTGGTGTCGATCGGGATGACCGAGCCAGGAACCGGGTCCGACCTCGCGAACGTCACCACGACGGCCATTCGCGACGGCGACTACTATGTGGTGAACGGCGCGAAGACCTTCATCTCGAACGGCCAGAACTGCGATCTGTGTATCGTCGTGGCCAAGACGGATCCGAGCGCGCGGCATTCGGGGATCAGCCTATTGCTCGTCGAGGCCGGAACCCCTGGCTTCGAGAAGGGCCGCAACCTCGACAAGATCGGGCTCAAGGGGCAGGACACGAGCGAGCTGTTCTTCCAGGACTGCCGGGTTCCTGTCGGGAACCTGCTGGGCCAGGAGGGTCAGGGTTTCAAGATGCTGATGGAGAAGCTGCAGCAGGAGCGTCTCTGCATCTCGGTGGGTTGCATGGCCTCGATCCGCCGCAGCCTCGACGACACGATCGCCTACGTGAAGGAGCGCAAGGCCTTCGGCCAGGCGATCGCGGGCTTCCAGAACACCCAGTTCAAACTCGCCGAGATGGAGACCGAGTATCAGATCGGCCAGGTGTTCACCGACCGTCTGCTTGCGGCCCATGTTCGAGGGGACGAGATCGTGAGCGAGGTTTCCATGGGGAAGTGGTGGACTTCGGATCTCCAGAAGAAGATCACGGCCGAGTGCCTGCAGCTACACGGCGGCTACGGCTTCATGAGCGAGTACCCGATCTCGACGGACTTCCAGGACGCCGCCGTCCAGTCGATCTACGCCGGCACCAATGAGATCATGAAGGTCATCATCGCGCGGCGAATGGGACTCGAAGGTTAGTCAACGGCAAGGCTCGCGAAGCCGATCCGGTTTCCATCGGGGTCCGCGACGATGAAGTCGCGCGTTCCCCATGGCTGCTGTTTGAGTTCCTGGTGCACCGGGACGGCCTGCGCGCGTAGCTCGGCGTAGAGAGCGTCGACGTCGGAGACCTGGATCGCGACCGCCAGCAGGTCGTCGTCGTTTCGCACGTTGTCGCGCCAGGGCGACTGGTCGACGTGCCGGAGGTTCAGCTTCGCGTCGCCGCGTTCGACCATGCCGTAGAAGGGCGGCTCGCCGTAGGTGAAGGCGACCGAGAAGCCCAGGCGGTCGCGGTAGAAGGCGAGGGCTCTCGCGAAGTCGGTGACGAAGAGTTGGGGGATGGCGGGGGAGAGCATGCGGAGGGCCGGGTCCGGGGCATGGCGGAGCGGAATGGCTCGCCTGGAGGTACAGGCTGTGCAGGGATTGAAACGCTCTACGGTGGTGGTGGCAACACCCGGTTCCTGCTGCGCTTTACTTCCGCTCCGCCATGCCCCGGCCCCGGACTGCGGGCGTCACCGACGTCGCTCCGGGATGGGGGTGGGGTCGGCTAGTCGCCGGCGGCGGGGCCGGCGAGGGTGGGGTTTCTGGCGTGGACGATGTCGTCGCAGCGTTGTTTGGCGGCGCGGCGCCAGGGGTCGCCGTCTGGGGGGAGGACCCAGAACTGGTTCTCCTGGATGGCGGCCAGCGCGCGCTCGGCGAGGACCTTGGGCTCGACACCGGTGGGCGTCGATGCCTTGATCGCGGCCTCGACGAGCTTCGTCTCGTTGGGCAGTTCTTCGTCATCGCGCTTCAGGTGGTGCGGACGGTTGCGCTCGGCTTCGCCGATTCGTGTGTCCACGAGTTCAGGACAGACGACCGACACACCCACCTTGGCTTCGCGCGCCTTCAACTCGTGGAAGAGACTCTCGGACATCGACACGACGGCGTGTTTGCTCATGAAGTAGGCGGCGGTCATCGGGCCCGTCGTGAGGCCAGCCATCGAGGCCGTGTTCACTACATGACCGGGTTCGTCCTGCTCGAGCAGGATCGGCACGAACGTTTGGAGGCCATGGATGACGCCCCAGATGTTCACGTTGATGACCCATTCGTAGTCGCTCGAGGGGGTGCCCCAGGTCGTCCCGCCGGCGAAGACGCCGGCGTTGTTGCAGACGACGTGAATGCCTCCGAAAGCGTCCTTCGCGACCTCCGCGAGGCCGCTTACGGCGTCGGCCTGCGAGACGTCGCAGACGTGGGCGACGGCTTCGATGCCGGCTGCGGCGACGTCTTTGCGGGCTTGTTCGAGCGATGTGCCTTCGACGTCGGCCATGACGACGCGCATGCCGGCTTCGCCGAAGGTGCGCGCCATCGCGCGTCCGATGCCGCTTGCAGCGCCCGTGATGACCGCAGTCTTGCCTTGTACGTGTTCCATGGGGCTCCCTAGAAGTCGAGCGGTAGCTCGAGATGGCGGTCGTAGATGCGGTCCCGATGTTCGAGCAGGATCGGATCGATCGCATCGAACACGGGACCCTCGGTCAGGGTGTAGCCGGCGCGCATGAACGGACTCATCGAGCACACGTCCTGGGGGAGCGGGGCGGCGATCGCACAGAAGGTGGCCCAGTAGAGATCGGCGGCCGTCAAGCCGTCGCCGACGAAGTAATCACTGCCCGCATCTCGTTGGCGGTGCAGCCTGGCCGAGAGGCCGTTCAAGATGTCCACGCAGCGTACGGAGGCACGCACGACCGCCGCTTCCGAGTACGCATAGCGTTGGCCCAGGTTGTCCCGCGTCTTCGCAAGCACTTCCGGCGGGTCTGGCATCGCGAACATGGGGGCGAGCAACTGGTGCCGGCGGCACCAACCGAAGCCGTCTTCGCCCCCGATCTCGTGGGAGATGCCCAGCACCGTGGCCCGGTCGAAGGGGTCGGCCGGAAGCAGCGGCGGGTCTGGCGCAATGCGTTCTGCGAGCAGGAGGATCTCGTTGCGCCCTGCGAGCGGCGCCTCGTTGTTCCACACGGCGGTGGGTGCGTTGGCGTGGCCGGTCCAGGCGACCAACTCCGCGTTGTCGCCGCCACCATCTTGGGGCACGCGCAGGTACGGGATGCCCTTCACATGGAAGATCGCCTTCGCGGCCTCTCCCCACGGTCCGGGAACTCCCTGGGTCAGGACCAGGCGCAACCCCGATGCGGCACGGGCTTCTTCGATCGAGACGTAGTCGGCCATTTCAGTCGATGATCGCGGGGTAGATGAGGCGCTTCAGTTGGCCGCGGAAATCGAAGGTTTGACTCGGCATGAGCTGGGTCAGGAATACGACGAAGAGTTCTTCGGCGGGGTCCACCCAGAAGACCGTGCTCGCGGCGCCGCCCCATGCGAATTCGCCGATCGAGCCGATGGCCTGACCGCGCGCGAGGTCTTGCACGACGGAGAAGCCGAGACCGAAGCCCTGGCCCGCATACGGCGTTTCGCCGAATGCGCCAACGGCACAGTCGGACAGGTCCTTGCCGTCCGGGAGGTGGTTCAGCGTCATCAACTCGATCGTCTTGCGACCGAGGATGCGTGCGCCTTTGAGTTCACCGCCATTGAGCAGCATCTGGCAGAAGCGCGCGTAGTCGTCCGCGGTCGAGACCAGGCCGCCGCCGCCACTGAAGAACGTGACGTCTCCGCAATAGGGACTCGTCTCCGGGTCGTCCTCGACCTTGAGCGACTTGTCGCGGCGTCGCGAATAATTGGTGGCGAAGCGGTCGCGCTTTTCGGGCGGGACCGAAAATGCCGTGTCCGTCATGCCCAGGGGCCCCAAGATGCGTTCCTGGAGGAAGACGTCGAGGGACTTGCCCGAGAACACCTCGCAGAGATAGCCGACGACATCGGTGGCGACCGAGTAGCTCCAGGCAGAGCCGGGATCGAATAGCAACGGAAGCGTCGCGAGCCCGTCGATCATGTCCTTGAGGGTGCGGCCTTCCTTCTCCCCCGAGAGGCCGAGCTTGCGGTAGGCGGCATCCACGTTGGTCCGCTCCATGAAGCCGTAGGTGAGCCCTGACTGATGGGAGAGGAGATCGCGGATCGTCATGCGCCGTTCCGGAGGGCGGGTGAGGAAGTGCGGGTGGTTGCCGGTCTCGTACACGCCGAGGTCGCGCCACTCGGGGATGTACCGATCGACTGGATCGCCGAGCGCGAAGTGCCCCTCTTCGTACAAGCTCATCAGGGCCACCGACACGATGGGCTTCGTCATCGAGTAGATCCGGACCAGGGTGTCCCGTTCCATGGGTCGGCCGCGTTCGAGGTCCCGCTGGCCCAGTGGAGAGCAGTGGACGATCTCTCCGCGTCGGGCGACCAGCGTCAGACAGCCGGCGATCTTGCCCGGGGCGATGTAACGGCGGGTCATGTGTTCGTCGATCCGTGCGAGCCGTTCGCTCGACAGGCCGACGTCTTCGGGACGGGTCATGGCGTTCCTCCGGCCGCGCAGTGTATCGCCGACGCGGGACGAGTGGGCGATTTGCGGGCGGGGAGGGCGGCGGCGTAGAGTGCTGGCCCGTTCCCGCACGACGCCTGCTGGCGCACCGGAGTTCACCATGCCCCTCGACGCTGCCCTGAAACCCCTGCTCGACGCCATGGCCGCCAATCCGGGCCCGACCCTGGACCAGATGGATCCGGTTGAGGCCCGCGGGTTCTTCGAGATGACTGGAACCGCGATTCCGGCCGGAGAGCCGATCGAACTCCCATCGGTCGAGGACCGCGTGATCCCGGGGCCGGGAGGGGACCTCCCGGTTCGCATCTACCGTCCCAGCAATGCACCGAACCTGCCGGTGCTGGTCTATTTCCATGGCGGCGGCTGGGTGATCGGCAGTCTGGAGACGCACGATGGCACTTGCCGTGCGTTGGCGAAGGGTAGCCCGTGCGTCGTCGTGTCCATCGACTATCGCCTGGCTCCCGAACACCGATACCCGGCAGCGGCCGAGGATTGTTATGCCGCGACGCAATGGGTGGCCGACCACGCGAACGAGCTCGGCATCGACGCGACCCGGATCGCGGTCGGTGGTGACAGCGCCGGCGGGAATCTGGCAGCGGCCGTTTCGCTGATGGCGCGCGACCAGAGCGGTCCGTCGATTGCTTTCCAGCTCCTCATCTACCCCGTGACTGACGCGGACTTCAGCCGCGTTTCGTACATCGACAACGCAGAGGGTTATTTCCTGACGACGTCGAGCATGAAGTGGTTCTGGGACCACTACGTCCCCGATGTGGGCGACCGGACCCAGGCCTACTGCGCGCCGATCCACGCCGCCGACCTGTCGGGGCTGCCGCCGGCCCTCGTCATTACCGCCGAGTTCGATCCGCTGCGAGATGAAGGCGAGGCCTTCGCCGTGCGGCTGAAGGAGGCAGGGGTGTCCACCCAGGCCACCCGGTACGACGGCATGATCCATGGCTTCTTCTCGATGGGTGGGCTGGCGCAGGCCGCGAACGATGCCGTGGACCAGTCCTGCGCCGCCCTACGCGCCGCATTCGAGGGGTGAGGTCGGAACTACAGGGGAAGCCCTGAGGGGCCGAAAAGGCTGGAGCGCGGTGCTGCGCTCCAGGAAACGACTCCCTTCCGATGTCCAACGCTTCGTCTGCTGTGACCACGGCCATTGCTGAACGGCGCCTCGCGCTGCGTGTGCCGCTCGACCGGCCCATCCGGGTCTGGAGCGGCCTGCGGCGGCTTCCGGCGCAATTGATCGATCTCTCGCTGGCTGGCGCGCGGATCCGCTGCGAAGAGCCGCTGACGGCCGGCCACACACTGTGGTTCTGGCTGCCTGCAGGGATGGGTGGTCGTTGGCCGCATCCGGTTCGCGGTGACATCGTCTGGTCAGAATCCGTTTCGGGCGAACCCACCGGCGTGTGCCATGCCGCGGCTCGCTTCCGGCCCGCGTTTGCGGGGACCCTCGATCGTGTCTTTCGAGCGCTCGCCGAAGTCCTCGAGCCGCGCGGCGATCGCCGCATCGTCGAGCGGATGCCTTACGAGCGCCGCGTCATTGCCCGGGGTGCCGGGGGGCCGTGTGTGCTGATCGGACAAGACCTCTCGGCGACCGGTATGCGCATCGATGCGGGGGCAGATCTCGCGATCGGGAGTGAAGTCGAGATCGCCCTGCATACCGGCGGATCGCTTCCGCCGCTGGTCGTTTCCGCTCGTGTGGTGCGGCGGAGTGGCGCCGGCGAAGCCGGTCTCGAGTTCAAGGAACTCGACGCGGCCTCGCGCGAGCACCTCGACAAGCTGCTGCACGAACACCCGTCACTTCATGGAACCGATGGCCGCCCGGCCGTGGTTTCCGAAGTCGTGAGCGCCGTGGCGCCGCCTGTCTGAATCGACTGCCTAGCGGAACAGCGTCGAGACGCTGAAGCCGCCGTGGATGGCCTTGATCGCTTCAGCGAAGAGGCGCGCCACCGATTCGACGTGGATCTTGTCGATTCGCTTCTCGGTCGGAACCGGCATCGTGTCGGTGACAACAAGGTTCGTTAGCGGCGATGCCTCGATGCGTTCGACGGCCTTTCCGGACAAGACCGGGTGGACGCAGGCGGCTTCGACCGACGCCGCGCCGCTTTCGAGGACGAATCGCGTCGCCTCCATCATCGTTCCGCCGCTGGCGATTTCGTCATCGATGATGAGCGCGTGCTTGCCGCGGACATCGCCGATCAGGTTCGTGGCGCGCGCGTTCTCGTCGTCGCCGTCGCGGCGCTTGTCGACGATGGCGATGGGCAGGTTCAACCGGTTGGCGTAGGAGCCGATCTCCTTGCTCTCTCCGACATCGCCGGCCACGAGCACGTAGTTCGAGAGGTCGCGGTTCTCGGTCAGGTAGTCGCACAGGATCGGAGCGGCCTGGAGCTGGTCGGCCGGAATCCGGAAGAAGCCTTGGACCTGGGGCGAGTGGAGATCCATCGTCAGCACGCGGTCGGCGCCGGCCGTCTCGAGCAGGTCGGCCATGAGCCGGGCCGTGATCGAGATCCTCGGCCGGTCCTTCTTGTCGCTGCGGGCGTACGGGAAGTAGGGCACGACGGCCGTGATGCGATCGGCCGACGCATGCTTCAGCGCGTCGATGGTGATGAGCAACTCGACGATGCCGTCAGAGACCGGTGGGCAGGACGGCTGCACGACGAAGACATCCGCGCCGCGCACGTTCTCTTCGATTTGAACCATCATGTTCTCGTTCGAGAAGCGCACCACTTCGGTGGGGCAGCGCTCGACACCGAGGTGGTTGCAAATCTTCTCAGCGAGCGCGGGGTGACTCGAACCGCTGATGACCTTGATCTCGCCGGGCATGGCGTCCCCCTGGAGGTAACCGTCGCCCCAACGGTTGGCCCACACCTCCCTCTCAGAGATGTCGATCCGGGCCGGGGGGCGCGGAACCCGAGCGTACCGAAGTCACCCCTTCCTGGCGATCTTGGCCCACGTGTCGCGGAGTCCGACGGTCCGGTTCAGTACCAGGTGCTCGGCCGTCGTGTCCGGGTCGACCGAGAAATAGCCGGCCCGCTCCAGTTGGAAGGTCGTCCCCGCCGGAAGGTCGGCGACCGAGGGCTCGAGAGGGCAAGTCGTCAGCGTCTCGAGCGCATTCGGGTTGAGGCGATCGATGAACTCGACGCCGTCCGGAAGATCGAAAGGGTCCTCGGCTTCGAACAGCACATCGTAGAGCCGGATCTCGGCATCGACCGCGTGGGCGGCCGACACCCAGTGAATGGTTCCACGAACCTTGCGGCCGTCGGGGGCGTCGCCACCGCGCGTTGCCGGGTCATAGGTGCAGCGCAGCTCGATCACATCGCCGTTTGCATCCTTCACGACTTCGGTCGTGGTGACGAAGTAGGCCGCTCGCAGGCGAACCTCGCGGCCGACCGACATGCGATTGAACTTCTTCGGCGGGTCCTCGATGAAGTCGTCGCGGTCGATCCAGAGCTCGCGGGAGAAGGGGACATCGCGGGTTCCCGCGTCTGCGTCTTCCGGGTTGTTCAGCGCCGGCAGCATCTCGGTCTCGTCTTCGGGGTAGTTCTCGATGACCACCTTGAGCGGACGAAGCACACCGAGGCGACGCTGTGCCGTGCGGTTGAGCTCGTCGCGGATTTCGAAGTCGAGACGAGAGAGCTCGACCGTTGCTTCCTCGCGTCGGGTGACGCCGACCTTGCTGCAGAGCGACATCAACGCCTTCGGCGGGACGCCACGACGGCGTAGCGCCGCGATCGTGGGGAGCCTCGGATCGTCCCAGCCGGAAACGAGGTCGTCCTCGACCAGTCGCCTCAGGAATCGCTTGCTCAGGACGGTATGCGAGAAGTTGAGCGGGTTGAACTCGATCTGGCGCGGACGCGGTTCGGGGATGTCGAGCGCTTCGAGGATCCATTCGTACAACGGCCGGCGGTCCGCGAACTCGAGCGTGCAGAGCGAGTGGGTGACGCCCTCGATCGCGTCCGAGAGGCAATGCGCGAAGTCGTAGAGCGGGTAGATGGGCCACTCGCTGCCAGTGCGGTGGTGAACGGCATCGACCACGCGGTAGATCAAGGGGTCCCGCATCGGAAGGACCGACGAGCCCATGTCGATCTTGGCCCGCAGCGCGCGGTCGCCCGGTGCGAACTCGCCCGCGCGCATTCGCTGGAAGAGGTCGAGGTTCTCTTCGACGGACCGGTCGCGGAAGGGGCTTTCTTCTCCTGCCTGGGTCAAGGTGCCGCGACGGGCTTCGATTTCTTCGGAGCTGAGGTCGCACACAAAGGCATGACCCCGCCGGATCAGTTCGAGCGCGTATTCGTAGAGCTGCGGGAAGTAGTCGCTCGCGAAGTAACCGTGCTCACCCCAGTCGAACCCGAGCCAGCGCATGTCTTCCTTCTGCGCTTCGACGAATTCCACACTTTCTGCGGCCGGGTTGGTGTCGTCGAACCGCAGGTGGCAACGCCCCCCATACTCGGCCGCAATGCTGCTGTTGATCCAGATGGCCTTCGTGTGGCCGATGTGGAGGTAGCCATTGGGCTCGGGCGGCCACCGCGTCACGATGGTCGTGTGCTTGCCCGACGCGAGATCGGCCTCGACGATCTGTCGAATGAAATCGAGCGGGCGTTCCGCTTCGTCGCTCACCCCGAACCTCCTCCCCGGGACTCCGGGTGGGCGGGAGGATGACGAATCAAGAGCCCCAGTGGGAGTCGAGCAGGGCCTTCATCTCGAAGGACTGGCAATGGCCACCACCGGCGCGTTTGTAGCCGGCCTCTCCAAACCAGGCGCGGGTCTCGTCCGCGTGGATCGCGAGGGCCAGGCAACGTTGGGCATCCTCTTCGTAGGTCGGGTCGGCCACGATCTCTTCAGCGAGGGAGTCCGCGGTCTCGAAGGCCGCCGTCATCCGGAGCCCGCCGCCGGCGTCGGTGTCGAGCAGCATGTCGCGGTCGCCTTCAGGGCTCCAGGCGGTCCATTCCGGGTAGCGGCCATCGCCACGGCCCGGTTCTCCGTCCCGGGCGAAGGCGGCCCAATAGCTGCGCATCGCGGCCGAAAGCGCTTCTCGTCCGGTCTCGTTTTCCTTCGAGAACGCGATATTGCCGAGCGGCCCGAGGTCGAAGTGACCGAACACGAACGGGATCTCGAAGCCATGCGCGGCGCCCAGGATCTCGCCGAGATCGACCCAAAGGAGTGTCGGCTCTTCATCCCAGTCCCAGCGGTAGGTGAAGATCTTTCCCGCCAGGGTCTTGTGGAGTTGGCTTGCGGGGTAGTCGACGCCCGAGAGCTTCCACGAGCGGCTGCTGCGATTCGTGTCGCGTTGGAAGGCGTGCTTGTCGTGGAATACCGGGATGATCTCGAAATACCGGTCGGTGTAGTCGTCGTCGAAGAGGCTGAAGAGCTTCTCCTCGTCGTGATTGGAGCCGAGAAGGACCGGGACCTGGGCGGTGCGCGTCGGGTCGTCGAGGCTGTTCGCGATCTGCTCGGCCGGGAGCACCGTGCCGTCGAGGAAGACGCGCGGCGATCGGTACATGCCGATTCCGCCGTTCGCATAGACGGAAAACAGATCTTCGAGCGAGAGCCCGCGAAGCAGAGCGGAAGCCTCTTCGGCCGAGAGCGCGGAGAGCGCGGCCTTGGCACTCTCCCGGTCGGATGCGTCACCGCGCGACTCCAGGAAGTGCAACAGCAACTCGCCTGAACTGAAGCGATCGCCCGGCTTCTCGTCGTCGATCAGGTTCTCGGCCTGTTCGGGCGTGTCCTCCCAGGAGCCGCCGCTCTGCACGATCGCGCGATGGAAGAGGCCACGCGCCATCGGAGATGCCAGTAGGGTGAAGACGTTATGTCCGCCCGCAGATTCGCCGAAGATCGTGACGTTTCCAGGGTCGCCGCCAAAAGCGCCGATGTGTTCTCGCACCCATTCGAGAGACCGCACCAGATCGAGCGTTCCAAAGTTTCCCGAGCGCTCGATCGCGTTCTCCCCGGCGTTGAGTTTCGGGTGGCGCAGCCACCCAAGGACGCCCAGTCGATAGTGCACGCTGACGACGATCACGTTCTGTTCGCTGGCGAGCCGACTCCCGTCGTAGAAGCTCGACGTTCCGATCGTGTTTCCACCGCCGTGGATCCACACCATCACGGGGAGTCGGTCGTTATCCGCAGGAACCGAGTCGGTCGCGAATGCGGGCGCATAGACGTTCAAGCCCAGGCAATCCTCGCTGCCAACGAGGGAGCCGGCTGGGGCGTCGCTGATTCCACCGAACGCGCTCGCGAATTGGGGGCAGAAATTCGGGAATGCCGTCGCGTCGAGGTGGCCCCACGCTTCGGGCGCCTGGGGGGCACGCCAGCGCAGGTCGCCGACCGGGGGTTTCGCGAATGGGAGGCCTCGCCACACGTGCCCGCCATAGCGTCCGGCGGTCCCAGTGACGGACCCGAGCGATGTCTCGCGCTGACTCCCCGGAACCAGCTCGGCACTGTCTGTCGGCGGAGCGATCGGTGAAGAGATGCAGCCGATCGAAAGTGCTGTGGCGACCACGAGAACCGAAACAGAACGCTTGAGCATGGAGACCTCCGCGCCGGATCATAACGGCATCCCGAGGCTTCGTGGGCTTCAGCGTCCGCGGTACGCGCGCTCCTTGGCGATCTTGACCGCGAAGCCGCTCGAAAACCGCACATCGAGCGGGACGCCATTCGCCACCGCCGTCTCCTGAGGCGTCCATTTGTTTCCGGTCCGGCGACCGAGGGCGACCAGGGTTTCGCCTGCGCGAGCGCTCACGATTTCCAGGACCTGTTCGCGCAGGCTGTTCTTCTCAGACGTCGTGATCGACCGGAAGCTGCGGGCCGCGCGGTCGAGTGTCGTCTTCTGGCTGGGATAGTTCTGGCCAGCGGCGATCCCTTCGATTCGGTAGATCGTCCCTTGGAGCGAGACCCAGGTGAACTGCGCGATGTTTCCATTCGAGGCGGTCGCATAGGCCCGGAACGCCGGGAGACCGGAAATCGAGATCGACTCCGGCTGTTCCAGCGAGACCTTGGCCGCGGTTGCGAACTCGGACGCCGCGGCGCGGAGGTCGGTCCCCTGGCCCTGCCCCTGCAGTTTGACCGCGGCGAGCCCTTCCGGATGTTGGGCGCCAACGAGCTGGGGAGAGTTGACCGTCTTCCAGCCGTTCGGGAAGGCGAGCGCGAAGCCCAGATCCGGGTGCAAGAAGCGCGAGCCATTGAAGACTCCCTGGGCGGGGTCGTCGCCGACCCGCAAACCGGCAAGGCGTTGGACGAAGGCGCGGCGGGAGCCCGCAATCGGTCGCGACGCCGTTGCCGACAAGGACGCGGCGCGTGTGCGGGTATCCCGAACCCGTTCGGGCGTGCTCGGGTGCGAGTCGAAGAAGCTGGGCTGGCGTTCCTGGCCGGTCTCCAGGGTGGTGGCGCGGCCGAGCGTCTCGAGGAAATCTCCGATCGCGGCCGGGTCATATCCCGCCTGCGCGGCGATTCGTTGGCCGACATCGTCGCTCTGGCGCTCCTGGTCGCGGCCGTAGCTGGCGATCAGGCCGCTTCCCGCGACCTGGCCGAGCTGGTTGACCGCCTGGGCGGCCTGCTCTCCGCCGAGAACGGCTGCCGCCAGGGTCCCGAGCACGGTGGCGACGCCCACGGCTTGTCCTCGCGTCTGACGTTGCGCGTGGTGGCGCGCTGCGACATGGCCGATCTCGTGGCCGAGGACGCCGGCGAGTTCGGCTTCCGAGTTCGCGATGGCCAGGAGTCCGCGCGAGACGTAGATGTGTCCACCCGGAAGCGCGAAGGCGTTGGGCTCCTTCATCTGCACGACATCGAACGTGAACGGGACGTCCTTTCGAGGCGAGTAGGGCGCGAGTCGCGATCCCAGGTCGCGGACGTAGGCGCGCAATGCGGGGTCTTCCACAAGACCCATCTCGGAAGCGACCTGTTGGGCCGCCTTCTGGCCGACCGCGATTTCCTGCTGCGTCGACATGCCCTGCAGCTCGCGTTCGCCCGTGACCGGGTTGGTGGTCGTGGCGCAACCCGCGGCCGCAAATGCGGTCGCGAGGAGCAAGACGGCGGCGTCATGGCGGATCTTCATGTCATGGACTCCCTGGGGATACGCGGTGAGTGACCCTTCGAGCGTAGCGGGCGCCCGGAAACGCGTTGACCCGGCCGGTGCGCGGCGCGACGCTCCCGCGATGCTTCGAACCGTATCTCCCGTCGATGGTCAGGTCTATTGTGAGCGCCCGCTCTCGGACGAGCGCCGCATTGCGGCCGTCCTGGCGGCGGCCGAAGGCGCCCAGCCCGCCTGGGCACGTCGCCCGGTCGCGGAACGCGCCGCGTACTGCAGCGCCGCGGTCGACGCGTTCGTCGCGAACGGGGATGCCATCGCCGAAGAAATCACCTGGCAGATGGGGCGTCCGATCGCCCACAGCCCGGGCGAGGTTCGCGGGTTCGAGGAACGTGCGCGTCACATGATCGAGATCGCGCCCGAGGCGCTGGCCGACCTCGATACCGAGCCCCGAGCGGGCTTCGCACGCTTCATACGCCGAGAGGCGCTGGGGACCGTGCTGGTGATGGCGCCCTGGAACTATCCGTACCTGACGGCGGTCAACACGGTCGTGCCCGCGCTGCTGGCCGGGAACGCAGTGATCTTGAAGCACAGTGGTCAGACGCCGCTGGCGGCGGAAAGATTCGCCGAGGCCTTCGCGGCGGCCGGGTTGCCTCGGGGGATCTTCCAGATCGTCCACTGCACCCACGCCGATTCGGCGCGGATGATCGCGAGCCGAGAGGTCGACTTCGTTGCCTTCACGGGCTCGGTCGAAGGCGGTCGTGCCGTGGTCGAAGCGGCCGCGAGCAAGTTCATCTCCACCGGACTCGAACTCGGCGGCAAGGACCCGGCCTACGTCCGCGCAGACGCCGACCTGTCCTTCGCGGTGGAGAGTCTCGTCGACGGTGCCTTCTTCAACGCCGGCCAGTCTTGCTGTGGAATCGAACGCATCTACGTCCATCGCGACATCGCGGCGGATTTCACGGACGCCTATGCGGCCGCCGTCGCGGACTACCGGTTGGGGGATCCGACGGATCCCGAGACGACGCTCGGCCCCTGCGTTCGGACCGCCGCTGCGGACTTCGTCCGCGAACAGGTGGCCGAAGCCGTCGGGCGCGGCGCCCGCGCGTTGGTGGATCCGGCCGGTTTCGCGGCCGATGCGCCCGGAACGCCATACCTCGCTCCTCAGGTTCTCGCGGACGTCACCCACGGCATGCGCGTCATGTACGAAGAGAGCTTTGGCCCCGTCGTGGGGATCGCGTCAGTGGACGATGACGACGAAGCGGTCAATCGCATGAATGACAGCGATTTCGGGCTGACCGCGTCGATCTGGACCCGCGATGTCGACGTCGCCATGGCCCTCGGCGATCAGGTCGAAACCGGTACCTGGTTCATGAACCGTTGCGACTACCTGGACCCGTCATTGGCGTGGACCGGCGTCAAGGACTCGGGGCGTGGCTGCACGCTCTCGCCCCTGGGCTTCGAGGCGCTGACGCGACCGAAGTCCTTTCATCTACGACTCGACTCCGACGCCTAACGTCTTTCTAGGACCCGTCGCAAGGGTCGGACGCCCCGGCAAAGGCCACGCCGGATAGCGCAGCCATCTCGGACTTCCAGGTGGTGAGGTCGTCCGGCGAGAAGTCGCGCAAGTGACGATGACCGCATGCGCGCGCCAATACCTTCATCAGCTCGGTGGCCGAAACCAGGAAGCGCTCCAGGCGCTTCGCCGCGATTGCGATATCGAGGCGGGCGCGAAGCTCTTCCTTCTGCGTCGCGATTCCGACGGGGCAGTTGTTGGTGTGACACGCACGCATGCCGAGGCAGCCGATCGCTTGGAGCGCCGAATTCGACAGTGCGATCGCGTCCGCGCCCAACGCCATGGCCTTCACGAAGTCCGATGGAACCCGCAGGCCCCCGGTAATGATCAATGAAACGTCACCGCGACCTCGGGCATCGAGATGCCGGCGTGCGCGGGCGAGGGCGGGGATGGTCGGCAGACTGATGTTGTTGCGGAACAGGAGGGGAGCGGCGCCCGTTCCTCCGCCTCGGCCATCGAGAATGACGTAGTCGCAGCCTACCTCCAGGGCGGCATCGAGGTCGCGTTCGACGTGCTGGGCAGACAACTTGAACCCGATCGGAATCCCGCCAGTGGCCTCCCGGACCTGATCGGCGAAGCGCTTGAAGTCGGCCACGGTGTCCCAGTCGGGAAACCGCGACGGTGAGATTGCGGCCTGGCCGGGCTCGAGACCCCGGACCTCGGCGATCTTGCCCTGGACCTTCTCGCCCGGCAGGTGGCCACCAGTGCCGGTCTTCGCGCCCTGACCACCCTTGAAGTGGAAGGCCTGGACCCGCTCGAGCAAATCGAAGTGGAAGCCGAAGCGCGCCGAGGCGAGTTCGTAGAAGTACCGCGAACACTCGGCCTGTTCTTCGGGCAGCATCCCGCCTTCGCCAGAGCAGATCGCGGTACCGGCGGCTTCTGCACCCCGCGCGAGCGCCACCTTGGACTCGAAGGAGAGTGCGCCAAAGCTCATGTCGGACACGAACAGCGGGCGATCGAGCACCAACGGGCGTTTGGTTTCGGGTCCGATCACGACTTCTGAGCCCACCGACTCCTCGTCGAGCAGCGGCACCTTGTGGAGTTGTGCCGTCAGCAGCTGAAGCTCCTCCCATTGGGGGAGTTGTTGGCGCGGGACGCCCATCGCGTTCATGCGCCCGTGGTGCCCGACTTCGTCGAGGCCGTTCTTGCCCATCTCCTGGATCCAGCCGTTGTAGGGCTCGTCCGGCGTGCCATGGGGGTCGGCGTACTTGCCTTGATAAGCGTCCCGATCGAAAGGCTGCGGGTGTTCCAGCTCCCAGGCCTCGATCTCGTCGCGGTCCACCCAGACGCCGCCGTCTTCGACCCAGGCGTCGAAGCGCTTCAATTTCTCGTTGTTCGCGTAGGCACTGATGCCGGTGCGGTAGCAGTAGTCCCAGTCGTGAAGGCCGCACACGAGGTTCTTGCCGCGGACGTGGCCGTCGGACAGGAGCGCACCACGGTGCAGGCAACGGCCATAGAGAACGGAGACCTGTTCGGCGTCCTCCCAGCGGACAATGACCAGGTCGACGGCCGAGACCAATGCGTGGACGGGCCTCAGGGCTTGAAGCGCGTTCCAATCGGCGATGCGTTCGGGCTGCATTCGCTTCTCCTTTGGACGGCTTCGATGCCGGCCAACGATGGAGGTTACACTGCGGCTCGAAAAACAGGGAAGGAGTTCCGCGCTGCCGCTTCCGGTGCTCGCTTGGTTCACATTCTTCGTGTTCGGCGTGGCGCTCGTTCTTCCCGGCGCCAGTCAGCCCGCGCTTGCTGCGGAGCTCGGGCTGGGGCTCGCGGCGTCGGGTGCGTTGGCCTCCTGCCTTTCGCTCGGGCTGGGGTTCGGCGTTGTCGCTTCGGGTCCGTTGGTGGACCGGTTACCGCGCCGGCCGTTCTTCTGTGCGGCCGCCATCGTCGCCGCGCTCTCGGTCATCGGTGTGCCGGCCCTGGGTGGGGTGATCGCCGTGTTCGTCGCGTTGGTGGCGTTAGGCGTGGGTGCCGGCGGCTTCGAGACCGTGATGAATACGATTATTCCGGAGCGGGACCCCGAGCGAGCGGCGTCGCGGCTCGCGGTGGCGCACTCGGCCGCGACGGCGGGCGCCGCATTGGGTGCGATGGGATTGGCTGTCGGGATCGACGCCGTCGGGTGGCGTGGCGCGTGGATCGGTGTGGGCTTCGCCGCGTTCGCAGTCGCGATTGCCGGGGCCACGCATCCGATGCCGCAACCCCGAAGGGCTCGTGTCGCCTCGGTAGCGGATTCCGCCCTCTGGCCGGGTCTCCTTCCGTACGCGATCGCGTCCGCGGCCTATGTGGGCATGGAGTCCGCGCTGACCGTGTTTCTCCCGCCGTTCGTAGCCGCCGCGGGCGGCAACGCCCAGGAGGGTGCGGTTTCGATCAGCGCCCTCTGGGCAGGTCTGTTCGTTTCGCGAATCGGCTTTGCGCTGTGGCGCGGGGCACCCGAGCGTCGCGTGCTGGGTGCGGGCACGCTGGGCGCCGTCAGCTTGTTGGTCATCGCTCCGGTTGCCGGTTCGGTTGCTGCCGTCTGGGCCGCCGCCGTCGGTCTCTTGCTGGGCCCCGTGTTCCCGATCCTCGTCGCGCGTACCAGCACCCGCTTCTCGCATGCACGGGGCACTGCCACGGGCTGGGTGGTCGGCGCAGGCTCCCTCGGTGGCGTCGTCTTTCCATGGGGCGCCGGTCTGATCGGCGAAGCGTCGGACGTGTCGTGGGCGATCGTCGCCGTGGGCGTCGGGTCTCTCGGGATCCTCGCGGCGACGCGTCGCTAGTCCGACGGCGGCTTGCCGGGAACCAGTATCGTGGAAGCGCCGGCGACCAGTCCGAATGCAAACAGGACGCTTTGCCAGACCAGTGCTTGAGCGACCGCGAGCGATCCCTCGACGGCGAAGGGGGCGAGCAGGCCCGCGAGCGCCGCTTCGCGCACACCGAGTCCGCCCAGGCTGACCGGCGCAAGCGCCACGATCTTGGCGAGCGGCCACACGAGCAACCACACGGCGAGCGACAGCTCGATGCCGATGGCGGCCCCGAGTGCCGCATTCAGACAGACGAACAGGAACTGCACGGAGAGCGAGAGGGTGAGCGCGCGGGCAGCGGCGGCGGGTTGCTGGAACAGGGCGTCCGCGACCTCGAGGATCTTCGTGGCCGGCCCGCGAACGACCGCCGGAATGTGGTGTGGCTGCAGCCAGCGCAGGACGGCGATCCCGCCGAGGATTCCGACCGCAAGAACCACGGCCGCGCCGCGCAACAGGCCAGTGACGTCACGCTCGACATCGCCGATGAGCAGGGAACCTGTCGCTGCAAGGATGACCAGAGCAAGCAGATCGAGGATCCGATCCACCATGCCGGCGACGGCCGGCACCGCGAGCCCGTGCCGTCGCGCGATCCAGCTGGCGCGGATCACGTCGCCGCCCACGATCGAGGGCAGCCAGATGTTGGCGAAGAGGCCGGCCCCGTGTGCCCGGATCGTGTCGAGAATGCCGGGGCTGATTCCGGCCGCTCTCAACAGACCGCGCCACTTCAACGCGGCGACCGCGTGCCCCGCGCCGAATGCGAGGATCACGGCGAACCAGACCGTAAAGCCGGTTCGCGTCATCGCGGCCCAGACGTCGCGCATCGGGAGCCACGAGAAGAGCAACGCAAAGATGCCGACGGTGATGGCGACGCGAAGGAGGAGCAGCCAGCGACCGCGAGTGGTCTGTTGGGCCGGCTCTTCGGACATGTTAGTCCTCGACCACGTGGGTCTCGAAGATCTTGCGCTCCCGCGCCCATTCATCGACATCGAACGCGCCGTCGTCGGCCAGGCACCGCGCCGCGGCACGGGCCATGTAGAGCGCGTGGTGCGTGTTGTCGTGGGCGTAGAGCCCTTGTCGGCCGAAGGTGAGCACGCGATCCAGGCCCTCGGCCCAGTCGTCGAGGTGATCGAAGGCTGTTTCGTAGCCGATCGGGTAGAGCGGGTAGGCGTGCGGCAACCGGCGTGTGTGGACCTCGCGTACGTCGCACGAGAGCGGCAGACCCGCGTTCTTTAGATCCTCGGCGACCAGGGCGCCGAGGTCTTCGTCGCGCTGGGTCCAGAGTGCGTCGTCGGGCTGACACGGGAGTTCGGCGCACAGGACTGTGGTTCCCTTGGGTTCGCTACGCGCGGCGTAGTTCTTCGGCTCGCTCAGCCGCGTGATCCGGAGGTTGGCACCCGGGAAGTAGTGCGCGTCGAAGGGCGTGAACTGGTCGGTATCCAACACGAGGTAGATCAGCAGCATGCCGCGGAAACGAAGAGAGCGGGCCGCGGTCAGGACGTCGGGCGGCGCCGTCGGGTTCGCGAGTCGTGCGAGCGTCGTTACCGGGATCGTCGACCAGACGTGGTCGGCTTCGAGGGTGTGCGGTTGTCCCGCGTGTTCGAGTTCGACCTGGTGAGATCCGTCCTGGAGTTCGATCCGCTTGACCTGGGCACCCAGTCGGATGTCCGCCCCGGCCGCGGTCGCGGCTTCGGCCAGGGCCTCGCTGATCTGGCCGTAACCGCCGCGCGGGTAGTAGAAGATGCCCTTCGCATTTGCGGCGCCGGAGCCTGAACCGCCCGGAAGCAGGCGCTTCAGCATCTTGCCGATCGAGCCGGAGGAGACGCGTTTGTAGGCCTGGATCGGCGAGAGCTCAGCGGGGTCCATCCCCCAGATCTTGCGCGCGTAGGGGAAGTAGAACTCGTCGCAGATGGTTCCACCGAGGCCGCCTCGTAACACGCTGGCAAAGGTTTCTTCGACCGGTGCCTTCGAAGGCAGGATCTTGCGGGCGAGGTCGAGCCCCACCCCAAATGCGAACTTCGGCGGCGCGTGGAGCGCGAGATCCGGTGCGCGGAGGGGGAAGTGGAGCCAACGCCCCATCAATCGGATTCGTCCGTGTCGAGGCCGTTCGAGCAGGTCGTCGCCGAGCAGGTCACGAATCGTCGCGAGGATCTCCGGATCCGACGCCGGATGGAGGCGGTGGCTTCCGAAGTCGACCGGAATTCCGGCGAGATCGAACGAGCCCGAGTTACCACCGACGTGCTCCTGTTGTTCGAGGACGATCGGTTCGAGCCCCCGCTTCGCGAGTTCGAACGCCGCGCCGAGGCCGGCCGGTCCTGCGCCCAGGATGGCGACGCGTGTCTTGGCAGCTTCCGACATGGTCCTACCCGTTGTTCCGTAGCCCGACGCGCGAAATCTGGTCCGACAGGAGGCCGACGGCCCAGACCAGCCCGCCTGCGAGGAAGGCGAAGATTGCGCTCTCCGAAAGGTTGCCGAGCGAGATGTCGTACGCGGTCTTCGCGACACCGGCGACCATGAAGACGGCGCCGAGGGGCAGGAAGATCTTGAGCGGATTGAAGTAGACGATCGTCCGGAGGATCAGGAGCAGGAAGTCGAACGCGTGACGCGGCCGAATCTTCGAGTCGCCGACCCGTGCGTGATAGTCGATGGGTTCGTAACGAACCAGGTGGTCGCGACACAGGGACGAGAGCGTGATCGTGGTCGTGAACGAGAAGCCCGATGGCAGGATGTGCTCGTATCGGTGTACGAGTTCCTTGCGCATCGCACGCAGTCCGGAGTTCAGGTCGGGGATCTCGCGTCCGGCGAGGAACGAAGCGAGTTTGCGAAGGACCCACTTCGCGGGCCGCCGCACCAGGGGAATGTTCACGTTCGCGCCGATCCGGGCGCCAACGACCATCTCGTACTCATCGAGAGACGCGACCATCTTGGGAATCGCGCCGGCGGGGTAGGTCCCATCGGCATCCGTGATGACGATGCGGTCATACTTGGCCGCCCGGATTCCGGTCTTGAGAGACGCGCCGTACCCGCGGTTCTCGGGTTGCGTGAGCACGGTTGCGCCCGCTTCTCGCGCGATCCGAGCGGTGTCGTCGACCGAACCATCATCGACCACGATCAACTCGTACTCGTATCCCGCAAGCACTTCCTGGAGCTCTCGCAGCGACGGCCCGATGCCGCCTTCTTCGTTGTAGGCGGGGACGACGACTGAAAAGGGAACCTGGGCGCTCACGCGTCCTCCTCTGGACTCATGGCTTCGATCACGCGATCGACGATGTCTTCGACGGGCATGGTCGGGCGGTAGCCGATCGCGGCCTCGATCTTCTCGACGCACGGGATTCGGCGTTCCATGTCTTCGAAGCCGTCCGGGTAGGCGTCTTCGTAACCCATGTGGATGATCTTCGAGCGGCCGCCGGTGCGTTCCCGGATGAGTTCGGCGAGTGCGTTGATCGAGATCTCCCGGTCGTTGCCCACGTTGAAGACCTGGCCCACGGCGGCGGGTTGTTTCGCGAGTCGCATCAGGGATTCGACGACTTCGCCGACATAGCCGAAGCAGCGACGTTGGTCGCCGCTCCCGTAGACAGTGATGTCTTCGCCCGCGAGTCCCTGCCGTACGAAGGTCGGAATGACCATGCCGTAACGACCGGTCTGGCGCGGTCCGACCGTGTTGAAGAAGCGCGTGATAACCACGGGCGTGCCGCGCTCGCGGTGATAGGCAAGGGCCAACCACTCATCGATGGCTTTCGAACACGCGTAGGCCCAGCGACTCTTGGTCGTGGCGCCGAAGAGCAGGTCGTCTTCTTCCGCAAACGGAAGCTTGACTCCCTTGCCATAGACTTCGGACGTGGAAGCGATGAACGTCAGCTTGTCCTTCTTGGCTGCCGCCTTGAGGACGACTTCCGAACCGCGCACGTTCGTTTCGATGGTGTGCGTCGGACGCTCGACGATGAGCTTGACGCCGACGGCAGCGGCGAGGTGGAAGACGACGTCCGCGCGGTCCACCAGTTCGCTGACGAGTTCCTCATTGGTCACGTCGCCGATACGGTGATGGAACTTCGGGTGCTCGAGGACAGGATCGAGGTTCTCGATCGCGCCCGTCGAGAGATCATCGAGGATCCACACTTCGTGGCCATCCGCGATGCATCGCTCCGCCAGATGGGATCCGATGAATCCCGCGCCGCCGGTGATGAAGACCTTCATGCGTTCTCCTGCCCGTCGATCGCGACTGGCGAGCCTGTGACATCGGCCAACGCACGTGCGAGGGCCGGGTTCTTCTCTTCGGCCACCCGGCGGATCATCCCGAAATATTCTTCAAGCACGACGGTTTCCGTCCAGGTGCGCTCAAGCGTGAGTTTCCCTTGTCGGCCCAGTTGTTCCCGGAGTGCGGCGTCGTTCGCAAGCGTGTCGAGTCCGTCGCGCAGTTCAGCTTCGGTCTCGAACAGGATCCCGCCCTGTGCGTGCTCGACGATTTCGGGGAACGGTCCGAGGCGGCGTGCCAATACGGGCGTTCCTTCGCGGAAGGCCTCCAGCAGGATGATCCCGAAGGTCTCGTAGCAGACCGACGGCACGACCACGGCGAGTGCCTTGGCGTAGAGACTGCGGAGCTGCTCCGAGGAGCGAGCACCGAGGAATCGCACGCGGGGAAATCCCTTCGCCTGAGCGCGGAGTTCGTCTTCGTAGTCGCCGGCACCGACCACCCAGAGTTCGGACTCGCCGTCCCCCGAAAACTGGGGAATCACGTCCTGGAGCCCCTTGATCTTCTCGAGTCGGCCGACGAACAGGAAGAACGGCCGGTCGCTGGGTGCGTCGGTGAGCGCTTCCGGCTCTTCAGCGCCCGAATCGGCATCGGGCAGGAAGTACGGCATCACCTCAAGCTCGCGGCCGAAGCCGAATTCGCGATGTTTGTTCGCGCTGAACCGGGACGGCGAATAGAAAACGTCGACGTGCTCGGCCTCGCGTTCGAGCTTCGAGGTCGAGCGCCAGAGCTGCGGCGGGCGGCGATGATGGAACTGACAGCGAAGACACTCCTTGCCGGTACAGAGCTCCCGCCCGTGGCGCCAGAGCACGTGACTGGGGCAAACGAGCCAGTGCTCGTGGGCCATGTAGAGCTTGATCGCGTTGCCGAGCGCGAGCACGCCCGGTCCGCCGACGAGCGAGATGTTGTGGAAGTGGATGACGTCGAACTCGCCGTCTTCGAGGATGTGGCGAATGCGGTCGCCATGTACGACGGGCCGGCCGAGCTGTTGCGTCGCGAGGCAGGAAAGGAAGCCCTGGGCCCGCGTCGCGCTTTCCAGCCGGTGGACGGTGACCCCTGCGGGTTCTTCGGTCTCCGCAATCTCGCGATCGGGCGCGAGCAGGCGGAAGGCATCCACGTCGTGGATCACATGGACATCATGACCGCGCCGCGCGAGGGCATGGGTCAGCCGACGGATGAAGACCGCGTCCCCACCGAAGTGATACGGCGGGTAGAACGTCGTGATCATCGCGATCTTCACGATCGGGCTCCTCGGGCCGTGGCTTCCAGGGCCTCGCGGGTGGCTCGTGCGGTCACGGACCAATCCAGAACGCCTGCGCGTGCCAATGCGCCGCTCGCAAGGGTCTCGCGCACCTCGGCATCTCGCCACACCGTCTGGAGCGCGAGCGCCAGATCGTCGTCGTCGTGGGGGTCGAAGAAGACGCCGCCGCCTTCGAGAACCTCGGGCAGTGGGCTCTCTCGGGTCGCGACGCAGGGCGTTCCACACGCCGCGGCTTCAACGGCTGGAAGCCCGAAGCCTTCCTCGAACGCCGGAAGGGCCGCCGCGACCGCTCCCGCGTAGAGGTGTCGTAGGTCCTCGTCCGGAACGAAGCCGACCCAGTGGACGCGGTCGCCCAGGCCGAGGCGCTCGACTTCAGCCCGGATCGACGCGGTGTCGGCATGAAAGGTGTCGGTGTCGTAGGAGCCGACCAACAGGAGCTGGGCGGGCCGGCCAAGCGCATCCGCTTCGAGTCGCGCGAGACCACGCAGCAGGCCCTCGACGTTCTTGTGCGGGTTGACGCCGCCCACGAACAGGAAGTACGCGGAGTCGGGCGCGAGGTCGCGCGCCTGCAGCCACGCGCGACAAGCCGCGTCATCCGAAACCGGCGAGAACGCCGGGGAAGGGGCCTCCGGCGTGACGAAGATACGTGACGGTGCGACATCGAGAACGGTCTCGATCTGCCGCCGCGCGTAATCGGACACGGTGATGATCGTTCGCGCTTGCTTCCGTGCCGCCCAGGACTTCGCCTGCCAGAGCCAGCGATTGATGCGATGCGGGAAGACGATCTCGCCATGGCGTTCAGGGATCGTGTCGTGAATGGCCACCGCGCTCGGAATCCTTCGCGTGACCGGGAACCAGCTGAATACGGACGGGAAGTAGAAGACGTCGAGCGGATGTCGCGCGACGCCGCGGCCCATTCGCCAGAGATCGAGGGGATTGCGGGCGCCGTCACCCGACGCCGCCTCGGCCTGGCTCTCGCCGGTCATCAGCCGCTCGGTCGGCATGTCCGGGAGATCGGTTCGCTTCGCAGTCGCTTCGTCCACGAACAGGACGTAGGTGTGCCCCACGTCTTCCGCCAGCAGCGGCGGAAGCAACTCCCGCAAGAAACGGCCATAGCCGCGCCCGGATGCGAGGCAGGTGCCGTCGATCCCGATCCGAAGATGATGTTGGGCGGACACTCGGAGCAGTTCCTTGTAAGAGGGGAGGGCAGGGCTTCGGACGTGGACACCGCCCGCGATTTCTGGATGTGCGCCTTGCGTTGAGGGGAATGTCCCCCAGGGGACCTGTTCCAACGCGAAGGTACACTAACGACCCGCTTCGCATCGGCGGAATCGGTCCCGAGCACGAGCCTCAACAAGGACTTCAGATCCGTCGCCCGCAAGCCGCTGTGAAAAATCTGGACTCTGCTGTCACCGGGGCGGTGGCCCACGTCACTTACCCCCGCAACTCGTCCACGGAGCGAACAAGTCTTGTCCCAAACGGTGATCATTGGAGCCGGCCCGGCGGGCCTCACTGCGGCTTGGGAATTGTCCCGCCACGGACGCGATGCTGTCGTGTTCGAACAGGACGATCTCGTGGGCGGCATCTCACGGACCTGCGAGTACAACGGTTACCGCTTCGATATCGGCGGGCATCGTTTCTTCACCAAGGTGGAGAAGGTGCAGGAACTCTGGCTCGAGATGCTCGACACCGAGTTCCTGGTCCGCCCGCGTTTGTCGCGCATCTACTACGACAACAAATTCTTTCACTATCCGCTGAAGCCCATGAACGCCTTGCTCGGGCTCGGGCCCATCGAGGCCGTGCGAATCGGCGTCTCCTATTTGTGGGCGCAGGCGTTCCCGGTGCAGAACGAGAAGACGTTCGAAGACTGGGTCATCAACCGCTTCGGTCGCCGCCTCTCCGAGATCTTCTTCAAGACCTACACCGAGAAGGTGTGGGGCATGAGCTGGAAGGAGATCACGGCGGATTGGGCCGCGCAGCGCATCAAGGATCTCGATCTCATCTCTGCGGTCCGACAGGCACTGCTCGGCAACATGATGACTCGCGGCAAGGTCATCACGACCCTGATCGAGGAGTTCCACTACCCCGAGCACGGGCCGGGAGAGATGTGGGAGTCCTGCACCCGACGCCTCGCGGCCAAGGGCGTCGAGACCCATCTCGAACATCGCGTGGTTTCGGTGGAATGGGGCGACGGTCGTGTCAATGCCGTCACGGTCGAAGCTGCCGACGGAACGACGAAGCGCGTCGAGGGCGACCACTTCCTGTCGTCGATGCCCATCCGTACCTTGCTCCACGCCATGGACCCGGCGCCGCCGAAGGCCGTGATCGAGGCCGCAGACAAGCTCCGCTACCGCGACTACCTGACCGTGATCCTGGTGTTGGACCAGGAGGAAGTGTTCCCGGACAACTGGATCTACATCCATTCGCCCGACGTGCTGCTCGGTCGCATCCAGAACTACAAGAACTGGAGCCCGGCCATGGTCGCCGATCCCACGAAGACGGCGCTCGGCCTCGAGTACTTCGTGCAGGAAGACGACGAAGTCTGGTCGGCACGGGATGAAGACCTGATCGAACTCGGCAAGAAGGAATGCGAGCAGCTCGGCCTCGCGAACGGCGCTGACGTGATCGACGGTACCGTGATCCGGATGCCCAAGGCCTACCCGGTTTATGACGACGTCTATCAGGACGCGCTTGGTGAGATCCGGGAGTGGTTGGGCGCCGAGGCGCCCAACATGCAGTTGATCGGTCGCAACGGTCAGCACCGCTACAACAATCAGGATCACTCGATGATGACGGCCGTGCTCGCGGCCGAGAACATCGTGGCCGGAACCGACGCGCACGACGTCTGGGACGTCAACGTAGAGGACGAGTACCACGAGGAAGTCCAGGCGGGCGAGAACACGTCCACTTCGGGCGACCGCGCCGTGCCTTCCTCGGTCGAAGCCGACACCATTACCGAACTGATCGAAGACGCGTTCGCGCGCTACGACGCTGTGGCGCTCGGTAGCGCTGTGGGCGTGCTGTCCGGACTCGGCCTCTTTCTCGCGACCGCGGCCCTTTTGGTGGCTGGCGCGGCGCCGGGTACGGAAGTCGGTCCGACCCTATCGCTACTTGGGAATTTCCTGGTGGGCTTCGAAGCCACCTGGGCTGGTGCATTCATTGGCTTGGCTGAAGCCGGTGTCGCTGGCTACTGCGTAGGCTTCATGATGGCGAAGCTGATCAACTTCGTTATTGCCGTGGAAGAGCAGCGCATTGTGCGCGGCGTCGAGGAACAGGCTGTGGATCTCTTCGAGGGGAGTGACCGATGAGCGCGAGCGTTCAAGAACAAGCGATCATCCGCCGGGCCGTTGTCCGCATGCGGGCCCGCATCATGTCCGTGGTGTTTGGCGTAGCGGCGGGTCTGGGTGTCTGGCTAGCGACTGCATGGCTACTCGTGCGCGGTGGCTCCAATGTTGGAGAACACCTGATCCTGTTGCGCAACTACATGCCAGGCTTCGCGATTTCGTGGCCTGGCTCCTTTGTGGGCCTCTTCTGGGGCGCAGTCTTCGGTGCGGCGATCGGTTGGTTGTTCGCGTGGATCTACAACCAGGTGGTCGAGCGCCGCGTAGCCTGACGTGCGCGCGGTCCTGACATTCCATTCGGTTGATCGCACGGACTCGGTGCTCTCGGTAACGCCCGAGCAGCTGGGATCGATGGTCCGCGGCATTCGTGCCAGCGGCCATACGGTCGTATCCTTGCGTGCGTTGTTGAGCCAGCCGGACGGCGAGGACCAGATCGCGTTGACATTCGACGACGGCTTTCGCTCGGTGTTCGAGGAAGGGCTGCCGGTCCTGCGCAAAGAGGGCGCGACGGCGACCCTGTTCCTGACCACCGGCCATGTCGGCGGGCAGAACGATTGGCCGACCCAGCCGGACTGGGCGCCCAAGCACCCGATGATGTCGTGGGACGAAGTTCGCGCGCTGCACGACGCGGGGTGGGAGGTGCAGGCACACACCGTCAGTCATCCCGACCTTCGTGCGCTCGATGACGCCGAGGTCCGCAGCGAGATGGCGCGATCCGACGACGAGATCGAGGCCAGGCTCGGCCGCCGACCCGATCAGTTCGCCTACCCGTACGGCGCCGTCGATGGCCGCGTCGCAGCGTTGGCCCGCGACCGCTACGCGGTGAACGTGACGACCGAAATGGCGGCGTTGGACGGCCGCGGTGAGGATGACCTACGCGGCTCCGGCATCCCGCGGCTCGATACCTACTACTTCCGACATCCGCGTTGGCACCGCGGCTTCGGCGGCGCGCGCTTCCGGGCGTGGGTGGCCGCCCGCGCTGGAATCCGGAGGCTGCGAAACGCATGAGCGAATCGACCGGTCAGGCATTGAGTGTCAGTGCGGTCATGCCGTGCTTCAACGGCATCGGCTACATCGAGCGAAGCCTTCCGCCGCTGCTGGCGATGCTGGCGCGCGGCGAATTGCTCGAAGTCATCGTGGCCGACAACGGATCGACGGACGCGTCGGCTGCCTGGGCGGCGGAACAGGGCGCTCGTGTCCTCCCCGCTGGCAATCAGGACGGACCCGGCCGTGCCCGCAACATCGCGACGGCCGAAGCGCGCGGCGACATCGTCTGGTTCGTCGATGCGGACGTTGTTGCCCATGACGATGCCGTCGAGCCCCTGCTTCGCGCGTTCGAAGACCCCGACGTGGTCGCCGTCTTCGGCTCCTACGACGATACGCCGCCGTATGAAGCGTTCGCGTCCCAGTACATGAATCTGCGTCACCACTACGTGCATCACCAGCATGGCGGCGATGCTGTGACGTTCTGGTCCGGCTGTGGGGCTGTGCGGCGGGAGGCGTTCCTGGCCGTCGGCGGATTCGATGCAGATCGGTACCAGCGACCGAGCATCGAGGATATCGAGCTCGGCTACCGCCTGTCCGCATCGGGCGGCCGGATCCGGACAGATCCAGCGATGCAGGGGACACACCTGAAAGAGTGGTCGCTGTGGGGCGTCGTGCACACCGACATCGTCTGCCGCGCGCTTCCCTGGTCACGTTTGCTGCTCGAGTCTCGCGACGTGCCGATGACGCTCAATACGGGCCCCAAGGAGCAGGCGAAAGCGTTGCTTGCAGGTTTCTGGGGCCTCAGCGGGATCGCGGCGTTGGCGGGTGCGCTTTCGATCTGGGTCCCTCTGGTTCTCACACTCGCAGTATTCAGTGTTCATCGGTCGTTATTCGAAGTCTTTCGCCGCCGGCGCGGGGTCGCATTCGCACTCCTCGGCGTAGCGTTTCATCAAGTCCACCTGGTCTACAGCGCCGCCGCGTTCGTCTGGGCCTGGGTCGGGTATCAGCTCGATGGCCGTCCAGTGAGCGGAGGCGGCGACCGCGTCGCATGAACGATTCGGCCACACGACCGCTGTGCGTCGATCTCGACGGCACACTCGTGGCCACCGACACACTCTTCGAGGGCCTCCTGGATCTTGTTCGGGACCGACCGCTCTCGGCGTTGGCGGTGCCGCTCTGGTGGTTGCGCGGTCGCTCGGTGTTGAAGGCCGAGATCGCAGCGAGGGCCCCTCTGGATCCCGCGCGCCTGCCGTACCGGGATGAAGTGCTGGCCTATCTTCGCGCGGCGCATGAGTCCGGTAGGCACTGCGTGCTCGCGACGGCGGCGGACGAACGGACCGCAGACGCGGTCGCACGCCACCTCGGTGTCTTTGACCGGGTGCTGGCTTCAGATGGGACGCAGAACCTGAAAGGTGCGGCGAAGCGCGCTGCGCTCGATGAGCACTTTGGCGAAGGCGGCTACGAGTACCTGGGAGACGCGCACGCGGACACGACGGTCTGGGCCGGCGCTGCACACGCCTCGAGCGTCGGACTCTCGGACGCGGCGCGTGCGCGGCTGGCATCGAAGGCACCTGGCGGGGTGCACTTCGATGCTCCGCGAGAGACCGCGTCGTCCTGGGTCCGGGCGCTGCGGCTGCATCAGTGGGTCAAGAACCTGTTGGTGTTCCTGCCGCTCCTGGCATCCCACCGCTTTCTCGAACCCGTGCTCGTGCTGCAAGGAGTCTGGGCGTTCCTGGCCTTCGGGTTGCTCGCCTCTGCCGTGTACGTGATGAACGACCTGCTCGACCTTGCGGCGGATCGCGCGCACCCGGTCAACGCGACGAGACCGTTTGCGAGCGGCGAGATCCCCTTGGTGCGAGGCTTCGTGGTTGGCCCGTTGCTGGTCGCGGCCGCGCTGATGCTGGCGGCCCTGGTCTTGCCTCAGCTGCTGGGGCTTCTGGTCCTCTATCTCGTTGCGAACGTGGCGTATACGTTCGCGCTGAAACGGGTGGCGATCGCGGACGTCATGCTGCTCGCCATGTTGTACGCGTTGCGGGTCCTTGCCGGAGGTGTCGCCACCGGAATCGTGCTTTCGCCGTGGCTGATGGCGTTCTCGCTCTTCTTCTTCATGAACCTGGCGTTCCTGAAACGTTATGCCGACCTTCGGATCCTGGAGCGCGCGGGACAGACGAAAGTGGCGGGTCGAGACTACGCCGTCAGCGATGCGCCGCTGTTGTTGGCCCTCGGTCCGGCAAGTGGCTACGTCGCGGCAGTGGTTCTGGCGCTGTACGTGCAGGCTGATCCACTCGAAGCGCTCTACGCCGAGCCCCGAGCGCTCTTTGCCCTGATTCCGCTGCTTGTGTACTGGATCAGTCGCTTCTGGGTGCGGGCGCACCGCGGACTCGTGCGCGCGGACCCGATCGTCTCGACGGTCACGGATCCGGTGAGCTACGTCGTGCTCGCGCTCGCGATCGCGGTCTTCGGGTGGGCCGCACTCGGCACGTTGACCCTTTAGCGAGTCGCTGTAGCTAGTCGGATTCGCCGGCCGCGCCCGGTTCCGGCGCTTCTGCGCGGACGGCGGCCATGGTTCGGAGGAGGACGGGGAACCACTTCGGCTCGCGATGCGCCGACTTCGGCGGCGCCTTCTCGACCGGAAGCGGAAGGACTCGGCCATCGCGTCGATACGCGGCTACGTGGCCCGGGATCGCAGACAGCTCGCCTTCGGCCAGCAAGCCGAGCACGGCGTCGATGATGGGCTTCGGCAAGCCGAGCCAGATGATGCGGTTGCCGGGGAGCGAAATCTCGGTGCCATCCTTGGCGTCCCCGGCAAACTCCTTGTGGAGTGCCGCGAAGGTGACGTAGTCGTGCTCGGCGACGTAGGCCGTGATTGCCGCACGGAGCATTCGTTCGTCCTCGGTCACTCGAGTCCTCGCAGGTGTGCGGTGTGGTTGAGGCGACGCAAGGACGGGGTCGGCGCGAACACGAGATCGGTGACCGATGCATTGTCGACGACGCGCCGCCAACTCGACGCTTCGCCGTCGAGGAGCCAACTCAAGGCCAGCGTGAGCGCGCCGCCGTGGGTGACGATTCCGATCCGTTCCCCCGCGTGGCGCTGGGCCAGGGATGCGATGGCGCTGCCGAGGCGTTCGGCGACGGCGCGTGCGCTCTCGCCGCCTCCGGGTCGCCAGTCGGGCTCGGCCGCCATCCGCTCGAAGAGACGATGTTCCTTCCCGAGTTCGCTGTAGGTCTTGCCTTCCCACTCGCCGAGGTCGTATTCGCGCAGGTCGTCCACCGTCTCGACCGCCAGTTCCTGGCGCCCGGCGATGGCGGCGGCGGTCCGGTGCGCTCGCTGGAGCGGGCTCGCATAGACGGCATGGAGTCCGGGTCGGGTTCGCGCGAGGTGCAACCCGGCTCGGTCGGCTTGTCGATGACCCGTGTCGGTCAGCGCGGTATCCGTCGAGCCGTGCCAGACACCGTCGAGGTTCGCCCGCGTCTGGCCGTGGCGGACAAGTGTGACCAAGGTGGCGTTGGGCATCGGAGGAGACTAGCCGAGGTGGGGCTGCGCAGTCATTTGAGTTCTCGCAGGATTCGGCGAAGCCGCTCGGGTTCGTTGGCCGAGGCATCCTCGAGTACGTGCTCGAGCAGACTGCGTAGGGCGCGGCCCACTTCGCGCCCCGGTCCGACGCCGAGTTCGCGCATGACGTCTTCGCCGGACAGGGCAAGGTCGCCAACGGTCACCGCGTTCGACCGCGTTCGTTCCAGTGCGGCTTCGATCGCGGCGAGTGGGGCGTCATCCGCGCCGTGGAGTGAACGGACGCCGCGACACAACGCGATCGCATCCGCGAGCGTGGCGTCATCTCCGGCTTTGGCGCGAAGCCGGCGGGCACCGGTGTCGCCGTGGAAAGCCTCGTCGATGGGGTGGAGGTTCAGCACGCGCTCGATCTGACGGGCTCGAACCTTGGGGAAACGCCAGCGACCGAGCGCGCGCGCGCTTTGGGTCTCGAGGAGCCAACCCGCCAGGCCCAGATCGCGGCGTAGCGGGAGTTCGGCCAGGAGTTCGGCTGCGTCGTCGCGGGCGCCGGCAATGAGGCTTGCCTCGAGCCCCGTACGCTTCAGCAGTCGGATAGCGTCCGCGCGGAACGGACCTTCGACCAATGCATCGAGTTCGGCTCGTACGCGTTCCGCCGCCACTCGGCCAAGCGGTCGAGCACAGGCCGGCAGCGCGGCCTCCACTTCGGGGTCCAGTTCGAAACCCAGTGCGGCGACCAGGCGGGCCGCGCGCAGGGCGCGCAGAGGATCCTCCTGCAGTCGATCCGCCGCGCGCCCCGGGCAGCGTAGTTTTGCCGCCTCGAGGTCTTCGCGCCCTCCCGTCGGGTCGATGAATCCCTCGTCCAGATCCCAGGCGATCGCATTCACGGTGAAGTCGCGGTGCGCCAGGTCCTCTTCGAGGCGTCCCTCGCGGAAGGGGGTGATGTCCACGGGCCCAGCTGCAGTCGGGACCATGACGGTCCCGTGCCCTCGTCCCAGTCCGATCGGCACTGCGCGCGGGAAGCTCACCATGAGCGCGTCCGCGTCCGCATCGGTGGCGATGTCCCAATCGCGGATCGTGCGGCCCAGCCAGTGGTCGCGGATGGCGCCGCCGACGATGGCCGCGCGGTGCTGCTGGTGCTTCAGGCGCGCGAGCACGTCGAGGACAGGATCGGGAACGGTGAACGCAGGCACGTGCGGAGTCTAGGAGTGCGTTTGCGGATCGGGCAGGTGCTCAAGCGATCCGATCGCGCGGGCTGTCTGGAAAACGGCCGGTACTCTCCGCCGGTGCCGCACCTTCGCTTTCGCGCCCCCGGGATCCCGCTCGACGCTGCCGGGCTCCTGGCTTTGCTTCCGGACCTCGACGACGAGCCGGAATCCGTCCTGCGTGCCGGGCGCCTGCGCCGTGCGCGGGTGCGCGGCCAAGACTGGCAACCGGGTGCGCCGCTGCGCCGCGCGCGGTCACGGGTGGTCCCGGGCGGTGCCTATTGCCTCGAAGACGCCGTAGCGCCCGCGCTGCCCGAACTCGGTCGTACGGCGGTTGCCCTGGTTCCCGACTGGCCATGGTGGGACGGACAGCTGGCTCGCGCGGCATTCGGGTGGTCGAGCGCCGGCGGCGATGGCCGTGTCACCCGACTCAGCTTCGAGGCACTCGGTCCGGAAGATCTCGATGCCGCAGCGATCCTCACCTGGGCTGAGGCGGCTGGCGCTCCGATTGTGGGCGCCCTCGCGCATGGCGGCACCGCTTGCGGCGGTTCGCTGCGCTTCGCGCGTCCCATGGAGGACGGGGGCCCGGCGCTCGACTGGCCCAAGGTCATGATCTCACCGCCCGACTTTCCGGACGACGGCGCGACGCTCGAGATCTCCCAGGAGACCGCACACGCACTCCGCAAGGGACATCCATGGGTCCTCCCGGATGACGAGATGGGAGATGCCACGCGCTTCGCGCCCGGAACCCTGGTGCGGCTGGCCCAGCGAGATCGCCCGGCCGTGGGGCTAGCCCGCGTCAGCGGCTCGGGCCGTGTCGCTGCCCGAATGTGGGCGACTGGGGAAGAGGGCGTGAACGACCCGCGCGGAATTGAAGCGCGCGTGGTCGATGCCGTCGGTCGCCGCAGTGAGTGGGTCGCGAAGGCAATGCACCCCGACGGTACGGATGTCTTTCGTCTGGTTCATGGCGAAGCCGATGGCCTGCCTGGTCTCGCGATTGATCGCGTGGGGCCGGCGCTGCGGGTGTTGGTCTCGGGGCCGGAGGCATTGCCCCTGGTCGAGCGCGCCTGGCGAACCGCGCTTGGAGCGGCCGGGTTGCCCGATGACACGCCCGTGATCGAGGTGTTGAACCTTCGCGTGCGGCCGCCGGGGCGGCACCGCGCTGTCCATCTCATCGGTGGCGCGTTGACGGAAGAGATGGCGTGGGTGGGTCGCGAAGGCGGCTTGCGGTTTGGCCTCGATCCCGGTCTCGCGGACGCAGAAAGGCCCCGACCCGGGTTTGGTTGGTTCGCCGATCAGCGCGAGAATCGGAAGCGCGTGGCCGCGCGCGTCGAGCCCGGTCGCCGCTACGCCAATCTCTTCGCCCACACCGGCGCATTCTCCCTGGCGATGTTGGAGGCCGGGGCAGGGGACGTAGTGAGTGTGGACTTGTCGGGTCCGTACCTGGAGCAGCTCGAGCGCAACCTGGCGCTGTCGGGACTGTCGGGTATCGCGCACAGCGCGGTTCAGCGGGACGTGCGGCAGTGGCTGGAAGATCTCGGCCCGAACGACCGGTTCGACGGCATCGTCCTGGATCCACCGACTGCGGCGGCTGCCGGTCGTCGGTTCTGGAGCGCGCATCGGGAGATGCGGGGCCTCCTCGCCGGCCTGATCCGTCGAATCGAACCCGGCGGGTTCCTGCTGCTCGCGCGCAATGAGCAGCGCAGCCGCAAGCCGCTCCGGGGTTGGGTCGAGCAGGCAGTGAGGGATGCCGGTCGTCAGCTCTCGGCGCTCGAGCTCGCACCGCCGTCGGCTGACTTTCCTCGCATGGCGTCGTTTCCGGAGGGAACCGCATTCGAGGGAATTCTTGCAGAAGTGTCATAAGCGCGCGTTTCGTAAGCAGTTTTGGTCTTAATTTTATTCTGGGCGGCGACACATACGGGTTTTCCCGGACACATACTCCTGAACCTTTCCCAGGGAAGCGGTCACCTACGGGCCACCTGGGAAGGTGAGGAGTTCAAGATGCGCATGCTCGATTCATTCCCCACCACGCTGGGACGCCAGCGGCACGCCCGATTCGGTGTTGCCGTCGTGTTCCTGCTCGTCTTCGTCGCGAGTGCGGCGCAAGCGACGCCGGTGAACCTCTTCGGGGACCCGGTGACCGGCTTCGGCTTCCGCGCTGCCGACGTCGCAGCAGCCTCCGGCGTGGGTTCCCTGCCGGACCAGGCCACGTTCCTGACGAACGCGAACTCGAATATCTCGGTGCTGACGCCGCCGACGATCACGGGGACCAACAACCCGGCCGGAGACTTCTCGAATCCCTCCACCGGCTCCAGCGTGTGGACGGTGACCGCCAACGACCGGGCCTATACCGACCTCTGGATCGTGCTTATCGGGCACTCGGCAGGAACCGACCCGCACGGGCCGAATGGCGATGGGTTCTACGCCCAGCCCAACGTCGGACTCGCGATTGATGATGCGGATCCGAACCTGGCATTCGTCCGCGCCGCCGGATTTACCAGCACCTACCTCGCGATTTTCCTGGGCGATCTCGCTCAGGGTCAGAGCACCGGTGTGCCGATCAACTACGCCGTGGCGCAGGCATTGTTGGATACGGCTCCTCCAGGAAGCTCGATCAACGACTACCTGTTTCCGCAGTACCAGGCTGCCTTCGTCGAAGTGGCGCGTGTTCCCGAACCCGGGATCGCGGCGCTCGCGATCGTGGCTGCCGGGTTCGGCCTTGGGGTCCGGGCGCGGAGGAATCGGGAGACCATCTGATGGGTCGGATGATGGGGGTGACGGCCGCACTGGTTGCAGTGCTGGTCGCTGGGGGTTCTCTGTTCGCGGGGTCGGCAAGGGCCGATACCGACGCCGACAGTGTGAGGCTGCTGCGTGCGCGGGGTCTGGTGGCGGACGGCCGTTGCGAAGGCGCCCTGGTCCTGATCGCGCCCCTCATTTCCGGAATGCCGGCCGCACAGCAGCTGCAGGGCCAGTGCTACCTCCAGCAGAACGACGCGCCGCGCGCGCTTGAAGCGCTGGAGGCCGCGCGCCAGCGAGAGGGCGACCTCGACGGCATCGACCTCGATGTCGCGATGGCGCGCTTCCACCTCGGTGACTTCGAGGGGGCCCGTGCCGCCCTGGACACGGCTGCGCCCTCGAGTGGCGAACGGGCGGAATATCATCTCTACCACGGGCTCCTGTTGCTGCAGGAGTCCGACGCAAGTGGCGCCGCCGACTCGTTGGATCGCGCTCGCCGCATTGCTCCGGAAGCCGTTGAACCGACGGCCAGCTACTACGCGGGACTGGCCTGGGCCGGCGCCGACGAACTCGATCGCGCGCGCGCAGCGTTCGATCGTGTCATCGCGACGGCGCCTGGCACGGTGTGGGCTACGGAGGCCGAACGCGCCCGTGATCGCGTGTCGCAGGATGGCGGCCCCTCGAGCTGGGCGTTCGCGCGTCTCGGCGTTGAATGGGACGACAACGTCGTACTTCGAGGCCAGGGCGTCCGTCTGCCGGAAGAGATCGGCGGCGAAGACGACGGACGTTTCGTCTGGCTGCTTCACGGCGGA
>JAJDAQ010000136.1 GCA_029261815.1 Deltaproteobacteria bacterium | reverse complement strand
AGCGCGTTACGAAAGGCGGGGAAGTCCGGGTCCTCGTGGAAAGCGCGTTCGATGCCGTGGTGCACGAAGCCCGCGAGGTAGCGGTACCCCTCGGCGAGCACGCGTGGATCCGGTGCGGGCGGGAACCGCTTTGGATCGTCGATCGTGTCGCGTGCGTCCTGGAGGTCGCGGATCAGGTCGTCGAAGGCGGAGCGCAGCTCATCGCGGGCATTGTCGGTCAGGACACGATCATCCATGGGGATTCTCCTTCGCCCCATCGTATGCGATGCGATCAGGACGTGCGGGAACCGTCGTTCGATTCAGTGCCTGGGCCGTTGTCGAAGAAGGGTGCGTAGTCGTCCGCGATGATCCCAAGGACATCTGTCCAAAACTGGCCTGTCCATGGTGTCGACTCCGGTGGGCACGCGTGCCACGATCGGGAAATCGAATGGCTGACCCGTGAAGCCGTGAAGGAGCGAGCGACATGACGTGGAAGGTCATCCAATGGACGACGGGGCACGTGGGGCGCGAGGCGGTGAAGGCCATCGTTGCACACCCGGAGCTGGAGTTGGTCGGCGCCTACGCCTGGAGCCCTGAGAAGGAAGGGCAGGATGTTGGTGAGTTGTGCGGGATCGGCCCGCTGGGCCTTACCGCCACGAACGACGTCGAAGCGCTGTTCGCGCTCGGGGCCGATTGCGTGAGCTACACGCCGAACCATCCCGACGTCGACGAGATCTGCCGGATCCTTGAAGCGGGGCTCAACGTCGCCGCCAGCAACGTCACGAACTTCCGTACGGTCGGCGACACGGCTCGCGCACGCGTTGAGACCGCGGCGGTCGCTGGCGGTGTCAGCGTGTTCGGCTCCGGGATCTTTCCCGGTTTCGCCAACTACATCGCCGCCCAGATGGCGACGGTGAGTCAGGGCTTCCAACGCGTCCGTTTCCTCGAGGCCGTGGATGTTTCGAGCTACAACGCGATCCACAACTACGCGAACCTCGGCTGGGGTCAGCCGCCCGAGCCGAAGTGGGAGCAGGCGAGCCGTGAAGTGCTCGGGTTCTACGACGAGTGTCTCGACGTGATGGCCGACATGCTCCGCGTGCCGATTGCGGATCGGCGCTTCACGTGTGAGTGGGCCATCACGCCCGAGGATCGTGAGTACTTCGGCTTCGCGATGCCGGCCGGGACGATCGCAGGGCAGAAGTCGACGTGGCAGGCGTTCGCTGCGGGCCAGGACGAGTCCGTGCTCGAACTCGACGTGTGCTGGGTGGCCGGTCCTGGTCTCGATCCGGAATGGCCGATCCATCACGGTTACTCGATGGAAGTCGAGGGCAACCCGAATGTGCAGACGCGCGTGCGCTTCCGACCGCAGAAGCAGGGCCGTCTTGCGGACTACCTCGACATGTCGAACACGATCACTTCGATGCCCGTCGTCGCCGCAATCCCGACGGTCTGTGCGGCGTCGCCCGGCATCCGCACCTACGCCGATCTGCCGCTCATCACCGGCTACTACTCGCCGCGCGACTGAATCGGGGCCCGTGGTCGTGGGCGCTCCGTCCGCAGCGGTTGAACGAGCCGAAGCGCACACGCCCGACGGATGCCGTGACATTCGGCATCGGCACGATTGGAGAACCAGATGAAAGAACGAGCCGCCTTCATCAGTGGCGCAAGTCGCGGAATCGGAGCCGAGTCGGCTGTCGCACTCGCGCGCGCCGGCTTCGATGTCGCCATCACTGCGCGGACCCTGGGCGAAGGCGAGGCCTATGACCATGTCGGGAAGATCGCCGCGTTGCCCGGAAGCCTTCGTGCGACCGCGGCCGCTGTAGAGGCGGAAGGGCGCCGCGCGCTCTGCATCCAGGCGGACATCCTCGACCCCGACTCCATCGGGGCGGCGGCACGGGCTGCCCTGGGCGAGTTCGGTCGGATCGATCTGCTGCTCAACAATGCGGCCTATCAAGGAGCCGGAAACCAGGAACGCCTGCTGGATGTCACGCCGGATCAGGTCCGGGCCATCTATCAGGGAAACGTCCTGACGCCGCTGGCGTTCGTGAAGGCCTTCCTGCCGAGCATGTTGGAGCGGGGCGGAGGCACGATCCTCAACATGCTCTCGGCCACGGCGTTCCTGGACCCGCCGGTCCCGGCGGACGAAGGCGGCTGGGGGTTCGCCTATCCGTCCTCGAAGGCCGCACTCGCGCGGATGGCCGGATCGTTGCGCGTCGAACATCCGGACGCGGCACTTCGCGTCTTCAATATCGAGCCAGGGTTGGTGGTCACGGAGGTGATGAAGGCAAGTGGCATCGACGAAGCCGTGTTGAAGCGGTTCAAGCCGACGACCGCGGCCAGTGTCGCCGGCGTGGTCGCGTGGTTGGCCGACAACGAGCCGCGCGAGCCGTGGACGAAGGAGCCGTGTCTGAGAGCGCCCGCAATCGCGAAGGAACTGGGTCTGCGCGAAGTCGTGTCGTTCTTGAGCCCTCGAAGCTGACGACCTGCCACGGCCGATCAGCTCCAACGCGATCGGATCGCCCCGGTAGCCAACGTCTGTTGTCCAGCGCGTCGACGCGCCGTCAGGTTCGCGTGGCCAATAGCGCGAGCGCTCGTCCTTGCTCGCGATCGTCGTTCGCCGCGGTGCAGCGATCGAGTGCAGTTCGGATGCTGTCGTAGGCGCCTTGGCTGGATGGGTCAGCCTCCGCCCAGGACAGCGCTGTACGCAACTCGAGTCCGGTCGCTTCGACGGCGCGCGCCATCTGGATGGCCCGTGTGAAGTGGGCGCGCGCTGCGGCGTTGTTCTTGCACTGCAGCGAGAGTTCACCCCGCAAGCGCTCGACCTCCGGGCGGAAGAGATCCTGCTGCGTCTGCTGAATGCAATCGGCGGCGAGGTCAAGAAGGTCCGCGGCGTCGGTCGCTTGGCCTGCGCGGAGCAGGGCATCGGTCACCATGCACAAGAAATAGGGCCGGCCGAGTTCGGCGCCCGTGCTCTCCCAACGCGCGAGGCCGTCGCGCATCTCTTCGAGTCCTTGGTCTCCTCCAGCGGCTGAGAACCCCTCGGCCCAGCCTCGAAGAATGCGCGCGAGCGCCGACCACATGGCCATGCCGTCACCATCTGCCACATCGAGCAGCGCGTTCGCCGAGCTGCGAGCGGCGTCGACATCGCGGCGCAGATGATGCGTTACGCCGGCGAAGGCGAGTGCGAACGCGAGGCTAGGCGGGTGCTCGATCCGGCGGCCGACGGCGACCGCTTCCTCAGCCAGCCGACCTGCGCGATCTGGATCTCCCCGGAACCACGCGACCCACGCCTGATAGGAGAGGACCAGCACGACCGGGTCGTCGCCGACGCTGTAGTCCAGCCGTGGATGGGTCTTGATATCCACGAGGCGGTGCCCCGCCTCCAGGAGGCGGTCGGCGACTTCGAGATCTCCGGAGAAGAACCGACAGAAGCCGAGGGTGCGGTTCGCCTGGAGGGTTCCGATCGGGTCTGAATCATCGGCCGCCGCGTGCCGCAGGAGACGTTGGCCGATCTCGGCCGCTTCAGCGAGTTCGCCCCGGACGATATAGAGGGACCATAGGCCCAGTAGGACGGGATGCAGGGAGTCGACAGCTCCGGTGGCTTCGATCAATTCTTCGATCCGACGAAGGTTCCGGGCGATACGGGTGGTGGCATAACCTTCCGTAGAGGCCAGTGGAGGCGAGAGTGCCAGCCGAATCATCAACTCCTGGCCATTCCGCTCTGGGGACGCCGGAACCCTCTCGGTCCAAAGGAGCGCCTTCTCGAGTTGGCCGACGGCTTCGTCGTTCGCCGACACGCTCGCAGCAGAATCGCCAGAGATCGCGAAGAATCGGCTTGCCTGGGCGGCATCGCCGGCGGCCGCGAAATGCCGGGCCAGCTCGGTCGCGATTTCTGGCGAGCGATCACCCCACGCTGCGGCCTTGCGCTCCGCGATCGCCTGGAGCCAACGCGTCTGGCGCGCTGCGGGCACCATCGCGCCAAACAAGTCGCGGTGTAGCGCGTGGATGAACTCGTAGCCGTTAGACCGCGTACCGTCGGGCCATCGCTCGAAACTGCGGCCGACGATGTAGCGCCGCCGGGCTGCCAGGGCTTCGAGGGCGCGTTCAATTTGCTCGAGCGGTGCGTCGGTGGCGGCCGCGATCGAGGCTGTCGATGCGTACATTCCCGCCACGCTGCAGACCTCGAGGATCGCGCGCTCATCCGCGTCGATCCCGTCCAGGCCTTGGGCCAGGAGCCGCTCGATCGTCTTCGGGACGCTGGCGGCATCGAGGTCGCCCTTCAGGTGCCAGGCGTCCTCGCGGCGCGCAATGACGTCGGTTCGGAGCAGCTCCTCGACGAGACTCGTCATGAAGAGCGGGTGGCCGTGGCTGCGCTCCGCAACAAAATCGCGGAGCCGCGTTGCGTCCTTCTCGGACGCCGCGGGGCCGAGCTCGGCCTCGTTGTACTCGGCGATTGCATCGGCACCCAGGAACGGGACGTCGATGTCTTCGCAGGCAGAATGCAGGGAGAGTTCCTGGTGAATCGTGTCGAAGGCAGCGGCAGCGGCGTGCCCCTCCATCGGTCGATGGGAGGCAATCAAGAGTAGGCGTGCGGGTTCGGGGCGGCGCATGCAGCGCGCCAGGAACTCGAGGGTTGAGACGTCCGTCCAGTGGAGGTCGTCGATCCACAGCACGAGCGTCTGGTCGACGCTCATGGCTTCGATTGCCAGCGCGAGTTCGCGGATCATCCGGCCTTGGGTTGAGCCCTGCGTCTGCAGACGCAGGGCTTCTCGCTCGTCCGGATCCGAAAGAGCGGGCATCTGAGCGAGCCAGGTTGGGGCGTACTGGCGGAGTGTCTCCGTGGCACGGGATATCCCGGGTGCCGTGCATAACCGCTCCAGCAGCTCGAAGATCGGCAGGTAGGCCTCGCCGGCACCCATATCTTCAACACACTGCCCCCGAGCCACCTGGGTCTCCGTCTCGTATTCGAGGGGGTTCAGGAAAGTCTCGACCAGTGTCGTCTTTCCAATGCCGGGCTCTCCTGACACGAAGACCAGCTGTCGTTCGCCGCCATGCGCACGCGCGAGGGCCTGGCGGAGGCGCTCGAGTTCGTGAGTGCGCCCCATGACGGGCCGAAGGACCCGCGCAGGGCGAGCCGGGGACAAGGCCGCGTCGTGCGGGGCAAGCTGCCAGGTGGAATCCGCCCCGAGACTGGCCTGCCCGATGAACCGCCAGCCGCGTCGCGGCACTGTTTCGATAAAGGCCGGTGTGGTGGCTGAATCCGAGAGTGCGATGCGGAGCTGGCGCATCGAATAACGAAGTGCGTCGGGCGTGACGTGTTCGTTGGGCCAGACCGCGGCGAGCAGGTCCTCCCGTGACGCCAAGCGACCCGGTCGCGCGAGAAGGGCCCTCAGCAGGTGTAGGACTTTCGGCGCCGCGGGAACGGCAGCCGTTCCATTCCACAGCGTCAGTTCGCGGTCGTCGAAGCGCAGCTGCATGAAGGCGGGGTCAGGCATTTACCCTAGCAGTATGACCGAGCTGACAGTGCGCTGCTGCCGATCTGGACGCGAGCCCCGCCGCTCACGCAATCGTCAGATACGTAAGGTTTGCGTGAGGTGAGTTCAATTGTCGTGAGGCCCGGCTTGACGCCTGACGGACCGTCCTCGTGCTCCAGCCGCCAGCTTCAGGCGTCGAACGGAAGAAGCGTTCCCATCAAGAGGAAGGCGGCTTCTCAACAGGTACAGGTGCTCGCATTGTCCGGTCTCCAGCGACCGGCCTAGCAATCAATTTCGTCCGTCGAGGCGGCATGGGGTTTGCACTTACAGTGTCTGCCGGAATTGGACGGAGGCCCGTCACCGGCGCGACCGAGGGCGCAGGCGCCCTCACGAATCGCTCACACTTCCAACCCACTGAGGCGGCAAGAACAAGATGAGATCCTATTGGCTGAACGCTCCGCGCACCTCGCAACTCGCGGCGCTCCTACTCTTCGTGGGTGCAATCACAGCTGCTCCGGCGAGCGCAGTGACCATCCTGAACGACACGTTCGATGCGCCGGACTACTTCTCGTTCTCGTTCAATGGCTCGAACGGCAGCGGCGGCGGAAACGCCGACGACTTCAGCTTCGAGAGCTTCAGCGAGGAATTCTCGGGCGGGAACCCGGGCGGGCATCTGCTGATCGAGCACTTTCACGAAGTCGACCGGGACCCTGGCACGGGCGAGCCGATCAACGGCGACGGGACGGTGTTCCTCCAGTCGGTCTTCTCCGAGCAGTCCATGGCCTACAACCCGCTGGCGCAGGGCGCGATCGCGACCATCACGTTCTCGATCGACGTCAACCTCGGGGCGACGGGCGCTGAGGGTGGCGTATTCGACGAAGCCTTGTTTACGATCGATAACGGCTCTCAGGGCAACCTCGCGGGCTTTACGTCCATCGCTAGCCTCGGCTCCGGCTGGCATACGGTCACGTCGTCCGTTCTGACGAACACCGACTTCTTCCTCATCGACTTCGCCGGTCCAGCGGATCTGGAGTTCGGCTTCGGATTCTCGTCCTTCGGAGACGTGTTTGCCGGCGACGAACAGCTCGACCTCCTGGTCGACAATTTCAAGGTCGATATCACCGTGCCCGAACCTTCGGGCTTGCTCGCGGTGGCAGGGTTGGCCCTTGTCGGCCTCTGTCGCGGAGGGCGCCGCCAGGTCTGAGACAACTCAGGAATGATCAAGAAGGGCCGCCGTGCATCGCTGCGCGACGGCCCTTCGCTGTTTCAGGCAGCCAAGCGCCGCACCGCTGCGGCTCGCCGTTGGCCGTGAGGGCGTCCTCAGTTGCGCGGCGATTCCCACGGATGCAGAGACGACATCAATACGGGAGCAGAGGCTGCGCTCAGCTCGGCCCGGAGCCGTCTGCGGTCGGTTCCCGTCGCTTGAGGCGTTCCGGGACCGGCGTCTTGTTGGCGTTGCGCCGATTCGCGGAGAGTTGATCCCCAAGGATATCGGGCGTCCAGCTGTACATGTTGTCGCTAGGCAGCGTGCCGGCGGGCTTCTTGCACATCGCTTCTCGTCGAGACCAGAGCAGGATCACGGGCTTGTTCTCCTCCCGTGCCATGCGAAGCTCGGCTGCGACGGAAACGGACGCGTCGGTATGCTCACCGCACACCACGACAACCTGCTCCGCAGCAGCAACGCGCGCCTGGGTCGTCCGCTCCCAGTCCTCAGGGTTCGCGCGCGCGGCCGATCTCCCCGAGATCTCGAAGATGGACTTGCGACCGGAACTCGCGACCAGCTCATCGCAGAGATCCTGATCGTGCTTCATGTCGAAGGCTACGAAGATTTGAATCGCCATCGGCTGGCCTCGTCACCCGTGACTCGGCGGCGTGTGTGGCGCGGCCGGCGACTGGGCGCTGCTTTCGGGCTCCGCTGCTGCGATGCCCGGAGCGTCGTTTGAACCATGTTGTAGCGTCCCAACGGCCCCGTAGAGGGCAGCGATCGCGGCCGCTTTCCGGGCACGCAGGCGTCGGTTGGCCGACATCCTCCTGGATCTCGCCATGCTTCTTGCTCCCCGGTCGTTGCGTTTTCATCAGCGAAAGGGGCGAAGGCTCGAAGCCTCCGCCCCCGACTAGCGTTCGCTTAGTTGCCGTAGGTCGCGTCCCGTCGGGGCTTGTCTTGGGCTTCGTTGACGCGCAGCGGGCGGCCGCCCATGTCTCGGCCATCAAGGGCGCGGATGGCGTCGCCGGCTGAGCTGGCTTCGCTCATCTCGACGAATGCAAAGCCGCGTGCTCGCCCGGTCTCGCGATCCATGATCACGTTGACGGTGTCGATGCTGCCGTGGGGGCTGAACAGGTCGCGCAGCTCCTGTTCGGTGGCGGAGAAGGGAAGGTTGCCCACATAGATTTTCTTGCTCAAATAACAGTCCTCGTGGCTCGCGCTCGTGCGCATGGCCACGATTCGCTCCGGTCGCGGGTCCGGAAGATCCGGACGGGATTCCGTCGCATAGGAGAAGCCGGGAACGCCTCAAGACTTCATCGTCTCGGACGAGGCCGGCTCCATTGGGTGATCGACGGAGTACAGAGACTGGCCATGGGCCTGTCTGGGAACCGGTCGGAGACCTCTTGAGATCGGAGACTAGCGAATCCTTCGCGAAACCGCCCTGCAGTGCCAACCCGCGGTTCGCGTCCGATGAGACGGCGGCGGGCTGGAGGGGGTTTCAGCGGCGCGAACGACTCCGACGGCTGGGTTGCTGGCGCAGCTTCAGGAGCGCTTCGTTTCCGGAGGTTGCCGGTTCAGCGCTCGGTCAAAGTGGGACGCAAGGGCAAACCCGCAGCCTGGTAGGCGGCGTCGATCACGCGCATGTTCGCGACGCCGTGGGCCGCGTCGGTCGGCATGGCCGGCCCGCCGGCGACCCAATCGCGGAATGCGCCGAGCTGGGCGACGTAGGTGGGCGGGCCGTCGATCTTCTCGCGCCGCCGACCGGCCGCCGTGTGGATCGTCAGGCGATGGAAGAGGTGGGGCATGACCGGGTTCGTCACCCGAAGTTCGCCGGCATCGCCGATCGCACGTGCGCTTACGGAGAGCAGGTGGCGGGACCACATCGACGTGCGGACGAATCCTTCGACGCCATCGGGGAAGGCCAGATCGATTTCCATCAAACGGTCGACGTTGGGCCGCCTTGTCTTGGCACGCGCGGCCATGACGTCGGGCTCAGCGTCGGCGAGAAACCGCACGAGGCTGACGGCATAACAACCCGCATCCATCAGGGCGCCACCGGCCAGCTCGTAGCGCCATCGGATGTCGTTCGAGGTCGGGAGCGGAAAGCAGAGAGACGCTTCGACCCGCCGGAGCCGGCCGATTTCGCCGCTGTCCATGACCTCGCGGATTCGCGCGGCGAGCGCGTGGTACCGCCAGTGGAAGGCCTCTGCGAGAACGCGCCCCGTGCGCGCCGAGGCATCGGCCATCTGCTGCGCCTCGGCCGCATTGGACGCCATCGGCTTCTCGCACAGCACGTGCTTGCCGGCTTCGAGCGCGCGGATAGACCACGGGCCGTGGTGACTGTTGGGCAACGGGTTGTAGACCGCATCGATCTCGGGATCCGCCAGCAAGGCCTTGTAGCTCTCGTGGACCCGCGAGATGCTGTGCTTCTGCGCGAACGTCTTCGCACGCGCCAGATCACGTGCTGCCACGGCGACGACTTCGACGTTGTCGATCTGGCGAGCCGGACCGATCAACGCGCTACCGGTGATACTGGCTGCGCCAAGGGTTCCGATGCGAAGGGTGTGAGCCATGGGGTGTTCGCGATTCCCTGAAGCGATAGGCGAAGTGGCCGGAGGGGACGGATTCTAGGCCGAGATCGCGTGCTCGGCCCCGCTTGCTTTGCATGGTGGTGTCCGCGCGCCAGGTCCCGCATCCTTGTCTCCCAACAAACCTGCAGGAGCCATCGTGAATTCATCCGAGAGAGAAGCGTTCTTCAAGGAAGTGGACGAGGCGTGCAAGAAGGCGATCTGGTGCGCGGTTGCCACGGTCGACGGAGACGAACCGCGGGTGCGTATCGTGCACCCGACCTGGGACGGAGATGTGCTCTGGTTCGCCACCGGGCCCGACTCGCCGAAGGCTCACCAGCTTCGAGCGAACCCGAACCTGGACATCCAGTACCAGGTGGCGCCGCCGGACTTCATCCACGTGATGGTGCGCGGAAGGGCAGAGTTGGTCGACGATCTGGAGACCAAGCGACATGCGTGGGACGCGATCGATTACGACCTGACGCAGTTCGGATCGACCGGCCCGGAGGATGCAAACTTCCTTCCGGTGCGAATCACGCCGACGCGCGTGGAGCTTTCCGAGATGTTTGGCTCGATGAACAAGCGGGTATGGCGGGCCTAGCCTGACGCCAGGCCTGCCAGCTCCGGGCGGTACCGGAGGATGTCTTCGGGTGTGATGATCGAGCCGGCGGCTTGTCCAGCGGCCTGTACTTCGGGTTTCTGCAGAGATACGGCGTCGAAGTAATCGGCGCAGTAGACGAGCCAGCCGTCCTTGAATTGGCGAACGCTCACGCCCCAGGTCATCTCCTGTTGCTTTCCGTCGGGCGTCGGGGCCACTTGCTTCCACAGCTGGAGCGAGGTCTCGCCGTTCCAGTAGATCTCCGAAATCGGCTCGAAGTCGATGCTGCCGATCTTACCCATGATGTCTGTCATCCAGCTGCGGATCGCCGCCTGGCCTTCGAAGCGGCCGAAGATCGGATCGATGTAGACCGAGTCGGTGGGGTGCATCAGGTCGGCGACCAGGTTCCAGGCACGGCCGAGTGTCGGGTGATTGTGGAGGGCGTGCAGGTCGTCGGCGGACAAGGTGCTGGGTCGATCGAGCGCCAGGTCGCCGCCACTCTGGTGGGCTTGCACCCGCGCGTCCGCCCAGGCCCGCGCCGCCGTGCTGAGCGGCGCCTGCGGGGCCAGCGACAGCGTCGGCCAGTTCATCTCGGGGTAGTCCGGGAGCGGCGCCGGTTCCGGCATGCCCTCTGGCAACGCCATGTCAGCGGGCGGCGGCGTTCGGCTCGTCGTTGTGTCGTAGATGTCCGCGACCCACGAGATCCAGCCGTCGCGGAAACGCCGCACGCTGATGCCGGGCGAGAGCGGAATCTCGTTGCCCTCGATCGTGGCCACCATCATCCATTCGTCGATCATCACGGTCTCATCGCCGGCGTCGATGAGGACTGACGGCCGCTGGGGACGGAACTCGATGAACGAGATCTCGGCCATCGTCGGCAGCAGCCACGCGCGAATCGCCTGCTGTCCGTACTGCGCACCGAAGATCGCATCGAAGTACATGGCGTCGGCCGGGTGCATGAAGTCGGCCATGACCTCGAGCCCGCGGTCTTCGAGCCCGGGGTGGGCCAGGACCGACATCATCTCCGCCGGCGACAGGCCGCAGGGTTCCGAGACGACTCGGTCGAGCGGCTTGTCCTGACCGCGGCGCTCGGACATGTAGGAACTCACGAAGGCTTCCTGAGCGGGGCTGTACGTGGTGGGCGTGGTCATCTCGGTTCGGTTTCCTGTGCGGTCGAGGGCGGAGTGCAGGGTAGCGGGAGTCCGACACGAACACGTCGGAATGCAGACACTCCCCTTCCATGGCACTTGTGGCGCGTTGGCGTGTGGCATCGCCGCTACCGAAACGCGGCCTGTCGAGAGAGCTTCGTTTCAGCTCAGAGCGGCTACCAGTGTGGGCCGCAATGGGTCGCCTCGGTGAGGCAAGGATCTCGACGCGGGTTCTCGAAAGAGCCCACCCGGTATCGGGTCTTCGCGTGCAAGCATCCGCCAACCTTGCCGCGTAGACTCGTCGGATGCCGCGCCTCATAACGGTCGACAGTCTCGAGATCGCCGCGCCTGCCCAAAGGCTCTTCGACCTCGTTCTCGACTACCCACGGTGGCACGAGTGGTACCCGCGATACCGCGTCGCGTTGATCGGCGGCGGCGAGGTGAAAGAAGGTGCGCGCCTCCGCCACGAGCTTTCGCCAGCGGGCTCCCCGGTGAAGTCGCGCTTTACTCGTACGATCCGGCGGATCGATTCGCCCAGGGTCATCGAAGAGACCTACGACGAGGGGGACCTGGTGGGGAACGGCCGCTGGGAGTTCGAGGCGCTGGCACCCAACACCACGCGGGTCTCGTTCCATTGCGACGTCCGCTCCAATCGCCTGCTGATGCACATCGGATTCATGCTTGGCGGCGAAAAAGGGCACCACGCGGTGTACCAGGAGCTTCTGTCCGCGCTGAAGGCCCGAGCGACCGCCTAGCCGAGTCGCGGTGGCAGCAGTTCGCCCTGGGCGAGGCTCGCGGGCGCGACAGGCGGAAGCGGGGAACGTTCATCCGGCACGCGTACGGCCTGGCGGCTCGGTCGGGCAGGTTCGGGCGCCTTGGACGCATTGCGCCGATTCGCCGCGAGCTGCCTCTCGAGGATTTCGGGCGTCCAGCTGTACATGCTGTCGGCCGCAAGCGCGCCGACTGGCTTCTGGCACATGATCTCACGTCTTGACCAAAGCAGCGTGAAGGGCTTGTTCTCAGACCGCGCCATGCCGAGTTCCGCCGCAACCGAGACGGAACTCTCGGTGTGGGCGCCGCACACGACGACGACTTGCTCCGAAGCGGCGATCTGAGCTTTGGTCGTCTGCGTCCAGGTATCGGGGTCGAGTCGCCGTTCAGAGGATCCGGAGATCTCGAAGCTCGCCCGGCGGCCAGCGCTCTTGGTCATCTTGTCGTAGAGGTCATGATCGTGTTCCATGTCGAACGCTACGAATACACGAATGGTCATTTGTTAGGCCTTCCTGCCGGTCGATCTGGAGCGAGGGAAACGCGTCGAGGCTGCGGTCCCGAGAAGTTCAGCGCAGCCTCCTGAAGCGCGCGATCATGATCCGTCCTGGTCTCGCGGCCTGTCATCGGCTCCGCCAGCGCAGGAATGCGAGGTACTTGAGGAGTTCTTCTTCTTCCTCGGCGGTCAGGTCGTCGATCGCGAAAGCGGCCAACCGCTGGTGTCGCTCGCCGCCTGGTTCGGCGGGTAGCAGATAGCCTGCCTTCTCCATCAATGCCTCGTAGGGCACGGCATAGGTCGCGGCGAGATGATGAAGAACGTTGGGCGACGGTTTCTTGATCTTCCCGTTCTCGAGTTGACTCAAGTATGCGTTCGAGACGGCGTGGTCGGTGGCCTCTTCGACCTGCCGTAGCGTGAGCCCCTTGGCGGTGCGCAGGTCGGCCAGAACGCGAGCGAGTTCGCTGAGTTGTCCCTCGAGCGAGCCCGACTGTTGCTTCTTCTTGGTCTGGGGGGTTCCACGAGCCATCTGAGCCACGGTAGTTGAATCTGCCAATTCTATCAAGCAGATTAATCAATAGCTTGATACTAGTGAATAGCTAAGTATACTTAGCAGTGGAGCCGTCGCGCGGCCCCGGTGGGCCGGGAGGCCGCAATAGGGAGGGAGCCGATGCAGGAAGCCCAGTGGATCGAATGGACTCGGACACGACTCCATGCCCAGGAGCGCCATGCGGTCCTGGCGGGCCTGACCTCGGAGCAAGAAGCGCACCTGCTGGACCACGACTATGTCTGGGTCAAGGGAGTCGGCGTGCTCTGGAATGCCGCCGATGGCGTGCTGCGGCGCGGGCGGTTTACACACGGGACGTACTTCCAGACGCGACGTGGCGAGTTCTACATCGACTCGGCGGGCAGCGCGCATCTGCTCGCCGGTCTTCGTGTCGTCCATCCCCCATTCGCAAAGCGCTCTCTGCGGAGGCCGGTCAGCGGGGAAGGATCGCCGCTGTCCCTCGTCCCTGTGCCGGTTGCTTCCCGTGGCGTCGCGGATGGGACCGAGAGCACAAAGAGCCCTTGAGCGAGCCCACCACGTCGAGACCATCGCCGGAGAATTACGCCATGAAATCAAGGTTGTCGCACGACCGACTCATCGAGAATCACATCGACGAAGAGGAGAAGACCGCTGGTCTCCTTGTCCTCCGTGATCACGCGAAGGTCAATGAAACCTATGGCATTCACACTCTCGACAATCGGGCGCGTCCGGTTTCGGCGGGTGCATAACATGTGGGAAGCTCTGCGAGAACTCTGGCTGCGCCTCGGGCGCCGCTTTCAGGAGAGCGCTGAGGAGTCGCGGGTGGACCGGGACCGGGCGCGATTCTGGGCCGAGGTTCGCGAGGGAGAGCGTGAGGCGGAATCCAGCGAAGCGGAATCCAGGTTGGGGCGGTGACGTTTCCCAAGAACTCGCTCCTGATTGCCAGCCCCCTCGAGAATCGATTGAAAGTGAGAACCGTATCCATGAGCACCAAGCTACGATGGCGCGCTCCGCTCCTTCTGCATCTGGTCTTTGCTTTGCTGATGCTGGCGCCTCTGCAATCAACGGCAGCACCGCGCGATGTCGCGTCGATCGAGCTGCCTCTCAACGCACACGAGAACTACTACGGGCCAGGCTGGAGCTGCAACTGGGGCTACAAGAAGACGCAGCAGGCATGCGCCGCGATCGAGGTGCCCCCCAACGCGCACCTGGCTGCCAGCGGAAGCAGCTGGGACTGTGACCGGGGTTTCCGGCGGGGCAAGGGAGACTGCGGGCTGATCGAGATCCCGCCGAATGGTTTTCTCAGTGGACGCGGTGGGCTGTGGGAATGCGATCGCGGCTTTCGAAAGGTCGGCGAATCGTGCTCGGCAATTTCGCTGCCCGAGAACGCCTACCTCGCAGATGCCGGCGCCTCCTGGAAATGCGAACGAAGCTTCCGGCGAATGGGTAGTTCGTGCGTGCCGCTCGAAGTCCCAACGAACGGGCACCTTCGCTGGACCGGGGATGATTGGGAGTGCGACCGTGGATTCATTCGGAACGACCGTTCTTGCGTCGCAGTCGAAGTTCCGGAGGGTGGTCACCTGACATCTGCAGGGCACGACTGGGATTGCGGCCGGGGCCTTCGCAAGAGCGGGGCATCGTGCGCGCCCCTTCAAGTGCCCGGAGACGCTCACGTGGACTACTCGGGGAACGGCTGGACCTGCAACCCCGGCTACCGGAAGCAGAAAGAGGGTTGCACGCTTGCCAAGCGCTGAGCGAAGGCTCCCCTGCTCCTGCGAGTCGGATGACCATGTGAAGCATGTGACTCCGAACGCACGCGTTTTGCCGTCGCACGTCTTGCAGGAGAACACTTTTCAGTGTTTGGCGTGGCCGCGCCGTGCTGGATTGCGGGCGGCTCTGGCTTGAGCGCGCGAGCGGCCTAGCAACATTACTGTTACCCTTTCAACTCCATCCGCAATACTTAGCGGGGACCCCTCGTCTACACTTGGCCAGTCTTGGTCAGGCACATGCGGGTCGCCTCCTCTGAGCATCAACTCGAGGAGCGCCATGAGCACGCAAGTTACCGCTATTCGTCCGCCCGGACCCAATCCACAGGACTCGAGCGTCGCTGCTCGGCGTTCGACTCGTGAAACGGCCATTGTCTACTGCGAAGGAAACTTCGCCGCGATCGACGGGAAGACCGCGAACGGTCTGGTTCGTTATTCCGAGAAGTTCGAGATCCTGTCCGTGATCGACAGCTCGAAGGCTGGTCTCGACGCAGGCCAGGCGCTCGACGATGCGCCCAATGGGATCCCGATCTGCGCGAGCCTCGAAGAGGCAGTCGCGCGCGCAGAGCAGGTGCCCGACTTTCTCATCTTCGGGATTGCGCCCTCTACGGGAATGCTGTCTCCCGCTGAGCGGCGGATCATGCTCGACGGAATGGCCCGGGGGATGGGCGTGGTCAACGGCCTGCACGAGTTTCTCAACGATGATCCCGAGTTCGCGGCTGCGAGTGCGCAGTACGGGGTGACGATTCTCGATGTCCGACGGCCTCGCGAGAAGAAGTCACTGCGGTTGTTCAGCGGCCGCATCTCGACCGTGACGTGTCCGCGAATTGCTGTGCTCGGTACCGACGGAGCCATCGGTAAACGAACGACCGCGACGATCCTCACCGCAGCGTTGAGGGCTCAGGGCATCAACGCGGTCCTCATCGGGACCGGGCAGACGGGCATCATTCAGGGCGCGCGCTACGGCGTAGCGCTGGACGCCATTCCGTCCCAGTTCTGCTCGGGTGAGTTGGAGGCGACCGTCGTCGACGCATTCGAACGTGAGCACCCGGACGTGATCATCATCGAGGGGCAGGGCGCGTTGAGCCACCCGGCATATCTGACGTCGACCTTCATCCTGCGCGGGGGGCAGCCGCATGGCGTCATCCTGCAGCACGCGCCGTTCCGGCAGACATTGTGCGACTTCGATCAGATTCCGATGCCCACGCCGGAGAGTGAGATCAACCTCATCCAGAACTTCTCAGAGACGAAGGTCATCGGTCTTACGATCAATCACGAGGGCATGACGGACGCTGACGTGACCACGGCCATTGTCGAGAACGAACGCGACCTGGGTATTCCCGTGACGGATGCACTGACACGGCCTGCCGACCTGTTGGTGGAGATGGTGGTCCGTGCCTTTCCCGAGATCGGAAGGACCCTGGTCGCCGGAGCCGCGTGAGTGCTCCGAGGCTGGAGATTCGCCTCGACCGGATCCATCACAATGCCAAGACGCTCGTCGATCAGCTCGCTCTGCGCGGGATCGGCGTCATCGGCGTCACGAAGGCGACCCTTGGCCTGCCTGAGGTCGCGCGAGAACTGGTCAGCGCCGGTGTCACGCGCCTAGGCGATGCTCGCATCGAGAACATCGAGGCGATGAGGCGTGCCGGGATTGGCTGTGAGTTCACGTTGATTCGGTCTCCGATGATCAGCCAGGCGGAACGCGTCGTTGCTCATGCGGATGTTAGCCACAACACCGAGATCGATGTCGTCAAGCAACTCTCCGACTGCGCGAAGGCGCAAGGACGCACTCACGGCGTAATGCTGATGGTCGAGCTTGGCGACCTGCGAGAGGGCATTCTGCCGGCCGATCTACCCGCGTTCGTTGGCGAGGTCCTTCGCTTGCCCAATATCGAGTTCCGTGGCATCGGGACCAATCTGGCCTGTCAGAGCGGAGTGTCACCCGATCAAGAGAACATGGATGTCTTGTCGTCGCTGGCAGACTCGTTGGAGGCGACCTTCGGCGTCGAGATCGCGACCGTGTCGGGCGGCAACTCCGCGAACCTGGGCTGGGCGCTCAGCGCAACCGACGCGGGAAGAGTCAATACGCTGCGACTCGGTGAATCGATATTGCTAGGCCGTGATCCTCTGCATCGAAAAGCCTTGGAGGGTCTGTACACGGACGCATTCACACTTGTGGCCGAGGTCATCGAATGCAAACAAAAGCCATCGAAGCCGTGGGGCGAACTCGGTCAGGCGGCGTTCGGGTTCGCAAAAACGCGCACCGATCGTGGGCTCATCTCGCAAGCGATCCTCGCGCTGGGCCGGCAGGACACCGATCCTGACGGGTTGGAGGCTCCCGATGGAATGCAGATCCTCGGAGCAAGCAGCGACCACCTGGTGCTCGATACGGGTCCAACCAGTCCCGCGATCGGCTCGGAGCTTGGTTTTCAACTGAACTACAGCGCGCTGCTGCGAGCGATGACATCCCCGTTCGTCACACGCGCGATCTCGGAGGGCGAGGGCAGGCCCGAGGATCGTGGCCTCGAGGTGGGCGGCCCGGCGGCATAGACGCTCGCTTCGCCGCCGGTCGCGCGCGGGGCGTTCCTGCACGTCATCATCGCTGTCGCGACCGGACGAGACCCCATCGAACGTCGTTCTTGACGAGCCCCAGGATGGGTTCGGTCCGGACGTCGATCACGCCGGGGAGGTTCTTGACCACGTCGTCTACGAGACGCACGAGGTCCGAAGCGCTGCGCTGATGGGCGATCGCAAGGATGTCTGCCCGCCCCAGGATCGACGCCACAAACCCGACGAAGGGTTCTGAGGCGAGCGCGCCCCCGATCTCCTGGAGACGCGTGCGGTCACAGGTAATCCACAGGTAGGCGAACGCGCTTTCGCTGAGCGCGTCGATGTTCTGGATCGTCGTGATGTGAACGATCCCGTCGGCTTCAAGCCGCTTCATCCGAGAGCGCACGGTGCCCTCGGATACGCCAAGGGAGCTTGCGATCGACTGGTGGCTCTGCCGCGCATCAAGCCGCAAGGCAGCGATGAGAAGCCGGTCGGTCTCGTCGAGAGAGCGAGACGCCACTAGAACCTGGCCCAGGTGCTCTCGAACTTGAACAGCTCGAGTCCGAGTGCGGGCGAAAGACGCTCGATTCCACGGATGGACGACAGCCGCGTCGAGACGAACTGTCGCAACGTCTCGTGGTCTGCCGAGAGAATCAGGACTTCAAGGTCAAACTCGCCGCTGACGACGTTGACCGCACAAATCTCGTCGAATGCGGCGAGTTCCTCCGCGACGTCCCGAGTCGCGCGTCCGCGGACGGTCAAGCCGACGGCGAGTACGAGGTCATTCCCTGCCTCGAAGATGTCGGCGACGGCCGCGATCCGGAGCTCGCGCTTCTGGATCATCGAATCGATGCGGGAGCCCACCAGGCGGGGCGACAGGTCGAGCTCCTCCGCGATGGCCCGGTTGGAGGCCCGCCCGTCTTGCTGCAGAAAGTCCACGATGCGCTGGTCGGTCTTGTCCATCTCACTCGTCGCCGTACCGCAGGCTGTCTGGGAGCCCAGGCGGGGAACTGGTTCCGATCCATTGGGGCCGCAAGATGCGAAAGCCATCCCCGGAACGGCTTGATGCTACGAAAAATGGAATACATATGCCATCCGATTGACGATATTCGTAGCTGTGGTATCCAGTGCCTTCGATCCGGGAGCGAGGTTTCGATGAACAACCCTGACCATCCCATTGTGGCGCTTGGCTACATCGCCGTCGAATCCATGCAGATGGACCGCTGGAAAGACTTCGGCGCGAAGGTGCTCGGGGCTCAGGCGGATACCGACGCGGAAGAACTGCGGCTTCGCATCGACGAGCGCCCCTACCGACTGATCGTGGTTCCCGGGGACCGGGAGTACTTGCAGGCCGTTGGTTGGGAGGTCCGCAACGCGGATGCGCTCGAGCGCATCGAGACATCTTTGACGTCGGAGAACGTCGCTTTCGAGCGGGCTAGCGCCGGAGAGGCCTTCCAGCGACGCGTCGGTGGATTGGTTCGGCTCGATGATCCCTCTGGAAATCGGCTCGAGCTCTTCCACACACCGCTGCTCGCGAACACGCGGTTCGTCTCGCCGGCCGGCGTCTCCGAGTTTGTGACGGGGGATCAAGGGCTAGGGCACGTCGTGTTGCCGGCCCAGGCGTTCGACGAGACCGATGCGTTCTATACGCGCTTGCTCGGATTCCGGCTCACCGACCGAATGCGGTTGGGCGCTGACACGAACGGGGCGGGGGGAGCGCGCTTGCAGTTCTACCACTGCAATCCCAGGCATCACTCGCTGGCGTTGATGGAGGCCCCTCATCCGGCCGGCCTCGTGCATCTGATGCTCGAGGTTCCAAACATGGACGAAGTCGGATTCGCGCTCGACCGATGTCTTCAGGCCGAAGTCAAGCTGAGTGCGACGCTCGGGCGGCACACGAACGACAAGATGGTCTCGTTCTACCTGAAGTCGCCTTCTGGGTTCGACATCGAGTTCGGTTTCGGCGGCATCCAAGTCGACGTTGACAATGTCTCGACCGCGGAGATCACGTCGGTCAGCGACTGGGGACACGACTTCAGCATCGGATTCCGAAACTAGCCGCGGCGCGCCCGCGAGCGGCCGGAGGAGCACTAAGCATGGACGCCAACACACTGGTCGAGACCGCTCGAGCACTGGCTCCGAGCCTGCGGGAACGAGCCCGCTCGACGGAGCTGGATCGAATGGTTCCGGCCGCGACGATCAAGGAACTCCAAGAGGCCGGGCTCTTCCGAGCCCTGCAACCCGGGACCTACGGGGGGTTCGAGTTGCCTCCCACCGCGTTCTACGAAGCGACCATGGAACTCGCTGCCGCATGCGGCTCGACGGGATGGGTCTACGGCGTGGTGGGCGTCCACGCCTGGCAGCTCGCGCTCTTTCCCGAGGAGACGCAAGAGGAGGTCTGGGGAGATGATTCGTCGACGCTGGTTTCCTCAAGCTACGCGCCGACCGGTACCGTCGAACCCGTCGACGGGGGCTATCGCATCCGTGGCAGGTGGAGCTTCTCTTCGGGGTGCGGGCACTGCCGTTGGGTGTTGCTAGGCGGCATCGTCGTCGACGACGGAGTTCCGGCTCATGTCACGTTCCTCGTTCCCGCGTCGGACTATTCGATCGACGACGTCTGGCACGTCGTTGGCCTGGCGGGAACGGGAAGCAACGATGTCGTCGTCGAGGACGCGTTCGTCCCCGCGCGACGGGCACAGCCCACCATCGGCCCGCTCGGCGGTGCCGGCACGTACTCGAATGCCGTCTACCGGCTGCCGTTCGCGTCCGTGTTCTCCAATGCGATCACGGCTGCAACGATCGGAATCGCCATGGGCGCCGTAGAGGCCTATCGCGAGCACACGCTTCACCGGGTCCGCGTGTCGTACGGCGACAAGGCCGCCGCCGATCCGTTCTCGCAGGTTCGGCTGGCGGAAGCCGCCGGCGAAATCGACGACGCTCGCCTGCAGCTGCGCCGAAACATGGACGAGCTCCTCGGTCTGGCGGAAGCCGGGAATGGGATTCCGGAGGATCTCCGACTTCGGGTGCGTCGGGACCAGGTCCGCGGGTCGCGAGCCGCCGTGCAGGCCACCGACCGTGTCTTCGAGGCTGCTGGCGGCCATGCTCTCTTCCTCGACAAGCCGATTCAGCGCGCGTGGCGCGATGTGCACGCCGCGCGGGTCCACGCGATCAACGATACTGAGCGCGGCCTCCTGATGTACGGCGCCCACGAACTGGGCGGTGCTGTACCCCCCGGAAGCATGTACTGAGCGCGGGGACCGCAACCTCGCCTTCGCGCGAGCGCAGTGAAGCATCCCACCAGTGAATGGAGAACTCCCATGACGAGCGAGTCCTTGTCTTTCGAGTCGACGAGCCGTTTCGCACAACTCGGCGACCTTCGCCTGCACTACAACGACGCCGGGGAAGGGGACGTCCTGGTGATGCTGCACGGCGGCGGACCCGGAGCGACGGGCTGGAGCAACTTCAAGCAGAATCTTCCCGCATTCACCTCTCGCTTCCGCGTGCTGTTGGTCGATCAGCCGCAGTTCGGGCTCTCCGACAAACCGGACACGTCGGAGCAGTTCAATGTCTTCGCGGCGCGCGCCGTCCGTGATCTGCTCGACGAACTCGACATCCCTCGCGCGCACTTCCTCGGGAACTCGTTAGGCGGCGGGACGGTGTTTCGCCTGGCGCTGGACTATCCAGACCGCGCGAATCGGCTCGTCCAGATGGGGCCTGGGGGTGCGTGTATTCCGCTCCTCTCCCCGGAGCCGACCGAAGGAGTCAAGATCCTTGGCAGGTTCCTGGCGCCGCCTGGTCCGAGCCGCGAGAAGCTCGAAGAGTTCGTTCGCATCATGGTCTACGACCAGTCGCTCGTGACCGAAGAGCTGATCGAGGAGCGCTACAAGATGGCCAGCGACCCCTCGGTGATCCAAGGATTGGGACGCTTCTTGATGACGGTCATGGGGCCGGGCGAAGAGCAGCGCACCAAGGGCGAGATCTGGCGCGAGATCGACCAGGTCAGGCATCCGACCTTGATTACCTGGGGGCGCGACGACCGGGTCCTGCCACTCGACGGCGCGCTCTTCATGCTGCACCGGATGCAAGATGCGCGACTGCACGTGTTCCCGCGGTGCGGCCACTGGGCGCAACTCGAACACGCGCGCGAGTTCGAACGGATCTCGATCGACTTCCTGACCGCTTCATGAGCCTTCGCGAGCCATGGGATCGGCGGGGCGTGAGATGAGCGACAAGTGGTTGGAGCGCCGTCGCGTCTTGATCACTGGGGCGGGGTCGGGGATCGGGCGCGCACTCGCGGAGCGTGCGATCTCCGCGGGTTGTGAAGCCACGTTGGTCGACGTGAATGCCGCCGCGCTCGCTGAAGTGGCCTCGGTCGGTGACTGCATCCCGCACGCGATGGACGTCGCGGATCCCGGAGATTGGGCCGGGCTACCCCGTCCGGATCCGGGATGGGACTTCGTTGCGCTCAACGCCGGTGTCATGACGGCTCCGCCAGACGCGCCGCGCGAGGAGTCGGACCTCGTCACGATGGACATACGCAACTACCACCGGGTCATGCGTGTGAACGTGGTTGGTGTGGTTCATGGCGTTCGATGTGTGGTTCCGGACCTCGCCGATGGAGGCGCCATCGTCGCAACGGCTTCCGCGGCTGGGCTCGTCGGTTATGCCCCGGACGTCGCCTACTCGATGAGCAAGCACGCCGTCGTCGGTCTGGTACGGGGAGTCGCTCCGCTCCTGAAGCGAATGCAGCAGGGGCAGCGTGTATGCGCGATCTGCCCGGGAGGTGTGCGCACGGGAATCGTGCCCGCCGCCTTTCAGGGAATGCCGATGATGGAGCCGGCCGTGATTGCGCAGGAGATTCTCGACCTCTGGCGCGAGGGTGAGAACGGCGAGGTGAGGGTCAAGATGCGGCCGGAAGTCCCCGCGCAGCGCGTCGATGAGCCAGAGCTGCCGCCGTGGTGGTAGGGACACTCGTCAGTTCGCGAATCTGAACGTACGCGAGGAAGGAACCCTTCGATGAGCCAGGAAGAGAATCAATGATCTCAAGCACGATTCGTGAAGAAGTCGCTCTCGCCTTGCGGGAGGCGACGACCACGGGGAAGCCGATCACCCCGCTGGCGACACGTTGGCCGGCGCTCGAAGTGGCTGACGCCTACGCGATCCAGCGGGAAAACATCGAGGGCCGCGTCCGAGCTGGTGCCACGATCCGCGGTCACAAGGTCGGTCTGTCCTCCCGGGCCATGCAAGAGATGATGGGTGTACATGAGCCGGACTACGGCCATCTGCTCGACGAGATGTTTGTGTTCGAGGGGCAGCGCGTGGCCATTGCCGAGCTCATCCAACCTCGCGTCGAGATCGAGGTGGCGTTCGTGCTGGGCGCGCCGCTGCCAAAGCGGGGATGCAACGCGGCAGATGTCATTCGAGCCACGGAGTTCATCTTGCCATCGATCGAGATCATCGACAGCCGCATCGCCGACTGGAAGATCGGTATTGTCGATACGATCGCCGACAACGCTTCGTCGGCCAGGGTCGTGCTCGGCGGGAATCCGGTCCGCCTATCTGACGTCGATGTTCGCAACATCGGTGCTTCGTTGCGGTTGAACGGCGACATCGTCGAGACGGGAACGGCTGCGGCTGTGCTCGGGAATCCCGTCACGTCCGTGGCTTGGCTTGCCCAGACGATCGGTGAATTCGATGTTGCTCTCGAACCCGGACACGTGGTCCTCCCCGGATCGTGCACACGGGCCGTGCCGGTTCGCGCCGGCGACGCCGTGCGCGCCGACTTCGACACGCTCGGTCATGTGGAAGTGTCATTTTCCTAGAAGCGAATGAAACCGCTGTGGATGCAGCGTGGGAGACGAAACGATGCGCAAGCTCGCGATGGGTGTCGGGATCACGCTGGCCTTCCTGGTCGCGCTGACATGGTTGGCTGGGCGGGGCGTCTTCGGAAGCCCCGAGCACGTCGGCGAAGTGACCGCCACGCGACGACCGGAAACGGCCGTTGCCGCGACGCTGCGGACTCAGCGCGAAGGTGCGGACGCCGTCGGTGTCCGGCGCCCGAAGCAGATCCTGTTCGGCGATCTGCATGTTCACTCCACCTTCTCGCGCGACGCTTTCATGTTCTCGCTACCGCTGCTCAAGGGCGAGGGCGCGCACCCGCCGTCCGACGCGTGCGACTTCGCGCGCTTCTGCTCCGCCCTCGATTTCTGGTCGATCAACGACCACGCTTCCAACATCTCGTCGGAGGAGTGGGCGGACACGGTCGAGAGCATCCGTCAGTGCAACGCGGTCGGTGGAAGCGGTGCGAACCCCGACACTGTCGCGTTCCTCGGCTGGGAGTGGACCCAGGTGGGTCTCACGCCCGACACCCACTACGGGCACAAGAACGTGGTGCTCGCCGGAACGGGCGAAGACGATGTGCCGGCGCGTCCGATCGCCGCTACGCGGCAGCTCGGCGCCAGCCCGCCGGTGCTCGCCCTGGGCGCGGGGGCTCTCCTGGCTGGCGGCCGGATGCACGACCTGGCCGCGATGTACACCGATGCTGAGGGGCGAGAGGTCTGCCCCGAAGGCGTTCCGACCGAGGAACTAGCACCCGATTGCCTCGACGTGGCGTCGACGCCGGCTGACCTGTTCCGGAGGCTGGAGGAGAACGGGGCGGAGGTGATCGTCATCCCGCACGGGACCGCTTGGGGCTTGTACACGCCGCCCGGCTCGAGTTGGGACAAGCAGCTGGCCGGTGCCATGCACGACCCCGCCCGACAGACGCTGATCGAGATCTACTCGGGTCACGGCGAAACGGAGGTCTATCGCGACTGGCGCGCCGTGGAGATCGGCGAGGACGGGTCGCTCTCCTGCCCGGAGCCCCAGCCCGACTACGTGCCTTCCTGCTGGCACGCGGGTGAGTTGATCCGCGAACGTTGCCTGGCCGAGGGAGACGATGCCGAGGAGTGCGAGGCGCGGGCCGTCGTTGCGCGTCAACATGCGGTCGATGCGCGGGTGGCGATCCAGCGCACCGTACCCGGAACGACTGCTGCCGACTGGCTCGATGCCGGTCAGTGTCAGGACTGTCAGCAGCCGGCGTTCAACTACCGGCCGGCGAGTTCGGCGCAGTACATCGCCGCGCTCGGAAACTTCGACGAGGCGGGCGAGCCCCGTCGCTTCCGCATGGGCTTCATGGCTTCGAGCGACAACCACTACGCGCGGCCTGGTACCGGCTACAAGGAGATCCACCGGCGCGGTTTCACCGAGAGCAACGATGGTGTCACGATCGATGCCGGGCCCCTGGGCAGCGCACTCCTGGGGGGAGGGGAGGAGCCGATCGCAGAGTCGGTGCCTTTCCAGCTGGACCGCCTCGCGATCTCCGTGTTCGAGACAGAGCGTCAGGCTTCGTTCTTCGTGACGGGAGGCCTCGTCGCCGCGCACTCGACCGGACGCGACCGTGAGTCGATCTGGTCCGCACTGCAGCGGCGGGAGGTCTACGGGACGAGCGGGCCTCGCATGCTCCTGTGGTT
>JAJDAQ010000135.1 GCA_029261815.1 Deltaproteobacteria bacterium | reverse complement strand
CGGCTCGATCGAGCCGCAGTTCTATGCGGAGCTGCTGAAGCTCTCAGGCCTCGAAGGCGAAGACCTCCCGCACCAGATGGACCAGGGGAACTGGGGCGCCATGAAGGAGCGCCTCACCGCGATCTTCCTGGGCAAGACGCGCGCCGAGTGGTGCGAGATCATGGAAGGCACCGACGTCTGCTTCGCGCCCGTCCTGACGATCCCGGAAGCCTACGAGCACCCGCATAACAAGGCGCGCAACACGTTCGTCGAAATCGCAGGCGTTCCGCAGCCGGCTCCGGCTCCGCGCTTCAGCCGCTCGGAGTGCGAGATCCAGAGCCCGCCGCCGCATCCCGGTCAGCACACCGACGAAGGGCTGGCGTCTTGGGGCTTCTCGACCGACGAGATCCAGCAGCTTCGCGACAACAAGGCGATCGCCTAACCGGGTCGAACGTTAGGCGCGTCCGGTTTCCCGAACGTCGTCGAGGTGTTCGGCGCAGTTCAACAAGGTCACGGTCCAGGGCTTGCCGGGTTCGAGGACCGTGACTGATGTGTTCGTCCAACCTTCGATGGGGCCGACGCCGTCGGCGAGACGCGCGTGGTTGCCCACCACGCCGTGGCACACGAGGCCGTGGGTGACGACGGCAACGTCGCCCGTGGCGGTGTGCGCCACGTCGGTCGCATGGGACCAGGCCTGCGCCACACGCGCATGGAACTGCTCCCAGCTTTCCCCACCGGGCGGGGCATAGCCCTCGGCAAAGGGGTCGATCCCCTCCTCGGCGAGTTCGGCATAGGGGCGGCCGCGCAGGTCGCCGAAGCTTCGCTCGCGCAGCAGCGGCGTGACTTCGAGGGCCGTGCTTGTCGTTGCGGACACGGCCTCGGCCGTTTGATGCGCGCGCGCATAGTCGCTGACCAGGATGTGCGCGAATGCGTGGCCCGCGAGGCGCTCGCCCAGACGCGCAGCCTGGGACAAGCCGCGCTCTGACAAGGGCGTTTCCGGGTGCTGGAGGACGCGCGCTGCGTTCGAAGCCGTCTCGCCGTGTCGAATCAGGTAGATCGCCATGGCCCGCGAGGATAACGCTCCGGGACCGGGATCCAGACCATCAGCCGCTCGCTGAAGCGGAGCCCTCGATCGCGTCCGACACCAGCATGATCGAACCGCCTTCGACCCACTCCTCTTCGAGGCTCACGTCGTCGAGAATGCCAGCAAGCGCCACGTGGACCGGGATCTCGCGGGGCTCGGCGCTCGCCCGCCACGGCTTCCGGTCGTTGAAACACATCGGGCACAGGCCCGACGCGTAGCGCACGAACATGACATCTCCGCAGTTGCCGCAGTTGAAGCGGCGACCCTGGCGCGAAAGCGCGCGGACCACGAAACCAGACGGGATGAGGGTACGGGGCTTGGGGAGGACTTGATTTGCCATGCCCGTGAGTACCCGGCACACCCAAGAGGGTTACGAATCCAGTCGGCCATTGCGCAGCTCGCCGGCAGGCCAGGCGCAACTCTGGCAGCCCGACGGCACCCGTTCCGCAGCTCTAGACCACCGTCCGCACGCGGACGCCTCCCGGCGCCGCCTCGAGCTGCACGATCTTGGGCGACTCGTTGTCGGGTCGAAACTGCACGATCACGCCAGCGTCGTGGGATGTCACCCGGTGGAGCTCATTGCCGATGACGGTCCACCACGGGTCGTCTTCGTTCGCGGTCGTTCCCGCTTCGCCCTCGGTGGCCGGGAATGCGCCCCCGGCGAGCGTGCCCCCTTCGGCCGTGACACGGACGGTCCCAACGTCGAACGTGAAGGCCAGGGCAGCGAACGCCCCTCCGGCACCCGTGTCCGTCGTCACGCGCAGGAGTCGCCCCTCCTTCTCGATGACTCGCCCGAACCAAGCCTCAACCGTCTCGGCCACTTTCCTGCTCCTACCTATCCGCGCGTTCCGTGATCGTGCGCTGCCCAGAAATCCCGAAGGTCATCGAAGCGTTCCATCGCATCTCCGTTTCGGGGACCGAGGCGATGAAGATGGCGCTCATCGGCCGTGTATTGGGACCAGGCAAGGTGACCCGGCACGCCTTCTCTTGCAAACGATAGCCACATCTTCTGCATCTTTCGCGACAAGGGGCCCGCGCCTAACGTCACGGCCCGCATCATCGGGTGCTTCCAGGTTCCGAAGACCAACGGCACTTCCATCGCATGCCCCGAGCCCATGAAACGGCGCAAGTGCGGCGGTGCCCAGGTGAAGCCGTAGGCGTAGGTGGGTGCGTTCTTCGCATGGACTTCCGCCATGCGTTCGGCCGGCGCGCGAAAGACGCGGTCTGTCTGGAAGGCGGACCAACGTCGATGGGGTGCCCGGTCGGCGTAGACGCGTCCATACAACTCATCGGCCTGCTTGGCATCGGCCGGCGAGTCGAAGGCGTGCTCGAAACGCTTGCGAAGGCCCGCATCGTCCAGTTCCTTCGCGCGGCGGTCACCGGCCTGGAACAGATCCCACTCGTCACGGTTGGTCCCGAGCATCAACGGAACCTTTGCGGCTCGCCCGGCTTCCTCGGCCTCGAGCGGCTGCTCCGGAAGCCACTCCCCGTCGACTGCGGGTTGGTAGGGCAGCCCGCGGTGGGTAAAGCCCTGGCGGATTGCGGCTCGGCGCTGCGCGCGCAGCATCTCGCGCTCGGGCACTTCCAACAGCTTGGGCGCATCATCGGGCCGGAGGCCCAACTCGGAAAGGAACCCTTCGGCCATTCGCGCCGCAGCTTCACGAGAAGAGACGTTATGCATGGCGCCACTCTGTGCGATGGCGCCGCGAAAAAGCCCCTTCGCTGCAGGCGTCGCCACGAGTGCCCCAACGCTCATTCCTCCGGCACTCTCGCCGAAGATCGTGACCTGGGACGGATCGCCGCCGAACGCGGCGATGTTGTCCCGCACCCATTCGAGGGCGGCCACCTGGTCGCGCAGCCCCGGGTTGCTGGCCGCGAAGCCCTCGGGACCCACGTCGGCGAACTGCAGGAAGCCGAACGCACCGAGCCGGTAGTTGATCGTCACCACGACCACGTCGCCCAGGCGCGCGAGCGGTCCCCCGTCATAGACGAGGCCGCTGCCGCTGCCCATCATGAATGCACCGCCGTGGATCCAGACCATCACGGGGCGCTTGGCCTCGTCGGCGGCCGGCGACCACACATTCACGCTCAGACAATCGTCACCGGTTCCTCCCGGTCCGGCCCCGGCAAAGGCGGACAACATCCGCATCATGGCTTTGTTCTGGGCTGGTCCCGGCCCAGCCTGCCGCGCGTCGCGGACTCCGGCCCACGGCTCCGGCGGCTGAGGGGCCTGGAATCGCAGCGGGCCGACGGGAGGGGCCGCGTACGGCACCCCGCGGAACACCGCGAGGCCGCGCTCGAAGCGGCCCTCCACCGAGCCATGGCGGGTTTCGACAACGGGAGCGCCGCGCCGCGATCGTCTCTGGGCCACTACGGGTTCCGTCCTTCCGTGGGCGTGGCGCCCGGCGGCGCCCCTCCACTCTGCTAAAAGAATCCCTAACGTAGCAGCGCCTCCGCCGCCCCTTCCCGCTATCCCCTCCTGCGAGCCCCCATGCCTGAACGCTCGATCTTCAATTTCTCCGCCGGCCCCGCCACCCTTCCCGAGGAAGTGTTGCGTGAAACCCAGGAAGCCCTCTGGGACCTGAACGGCACCGGCATCGGCGTCATGGAGCACAGCCACCGCGGCGGGGCGTTCGATGCGGTCTACGAGCAGACGCTGGCCGACTGCCGCACGGTCGCCGGTATTCCCGACGACTACGAAGTCCTGCTCCTTCAGGGCGGCGCAAGTTCCCAGTTCTTCATGCTGCCGGCCAACTACCTCCCGGCGGACAGGACGGCCGACTACCTCGTCACGGGGGCATGGTCCGAGAAAGCCGTGAAGGAAGCGGCCTTCTACGGAACGGCCCACGAAGCCTGGCGTGGCCAGAAGCCCTACACGCTGGTTCCGACGCAGAGCGACATCCAGTACAGCGAAGCACCCGTCTACGTCCACATGACGTCGAACAACACCATCTTCGGAACCCAATGGAACGCCGAGCCCGAGATTCCGGCCGACGCGTGGTTGGTGTCCGATGCGTCGAGCGACATCTTTTCCCGTCCGATCGACGTGACCCGCTACGGCATGGTCTATGCCGGCGCCCAGAAGAACCTGGGGCCGTCGGGCGTCACGCTCGTGATCATGCGCCGTGACCTCCTGGAGGGCGGCCCCGTTCGCGAGCTTCCCACCATGCAGCGGTACGACCGGAAGAGCGGAACGATGCACAACACGCCGCCCACCTTCGGCATCTACGTGATGGGTCGCGTCTTCGCGTGGATCCTGCGAAACGGTGGCCTCGAAGCGATGGGCGAGCGAAATCGCGAGAAGGCGAGTGTCGTCTACGACGCCCTCGAAGCGAACGCGGGCTTCTACCGCTGCACGGCAGGCGAAGGCAGCCGGTCGGCCATGAACGTGACATTCCGCGGCCCCGACGAAGAAACCGAGAAGCGATTCATCGCCGAAGCCGAGGCCATCGGCCTCGCTGGCCTGAAGGGCCACCGCGATGTCGGTGGCATGCGCGCGAGCATCTACAATGCCTTCCCCCGCGAAGGCTGCGACGCGCTGGCCGACTTCCTCGCCGACTTCGCCAAGCGGAACGGTTAGGCCCGCGTGCGGCGATGAGTACGCCGAGACTCATCGACCGTATCCCGGACGGGGCGGCGCTCGTCGACTCTGGCGCGATCCTCGACCGCTTCATCGGTTGGGTGCGCGACAGCGGGCTCACGCCCTACGACCACCAGGAAGAAGCGCTCCTCGAGATCGCCGCCGGTCGACACGTCGTGCTGGCGACCCCGACGGGCAGCGGCAAGTCCCTGGTGGCGCAGGGCCTCCACTTCAAGGCCATGTGCGAGGGCAAGCGCTCTTTCTACACGGCGCCGATCAAGGCGTTGGTGAACGAGAAGTTCTTCGCGCTCTGCGAAACGTTCGGCGCCGAGAACGTTGGCATGCTCACGGGCGACGCGAGCATCAACTGGGCCGCGCCTATCATCTGTTGCACCCAGGAAGTGCTCGCCAACATGGCGCTCCGGCGGGGCAAGCATTGCGACGCGCCGTACGTGGTGATGGACGAGTTCCACTACTACGCGGACCGCGACCGTGGCCACGCTTGGCAGGTTCCGCTGCTCGCGCTCGAGAACACCACGTTCTTGTTGATGTCAGCGACGTTGGGCAACACGGCCCCGATCGAGGAAAAACTGGGCGACCTCACCCAGCGAGAAGTGGCGCACGTCTGGAGCAACGAACGCCCCGTGCCGCTCGACTTCGACTACCGCGAAACCTCGCTCCAGGACACCGTCGAGGACTTGTTGGAGGAGGGCCGCGCACCCATCTATGTCGTGAGCTTTACCCAGCGCGAAGCGGCCGAAGTCGCGGGCGCGTTGACCAGCGCCAACGTCACCAACCGCGAAGGGCGCAAGGCCATCGGCCGGGCCATCGACGACGTACGGTTCGATTCGCCCTACGGCCGCGAGATGCGACGTATCCTTTCCCACGGTGTCGGCCTGCATCATGCCGGACTGCTGCCGAAGTACCGGTTGGCGGTGGAGAAGCTCTCGCAGGAAGGACTGCTGCGCGTCATCTCCGGTACCGACACACTCGGCGTTGGCGTGAACGTTCCGATCCGGACCGTGGTCTTCACGCGCCTCTCCAAGTATGACGGCCAGAAAGTGCGCGTACTGTCGGTTCGGGACTTCCGACAGATTGCCGGCCGCGCCGGCCGGAAGGGCTTCGACGACCGCGGCAGTGTCGTGTGCCAGGCGCCCGAGCACGTGATCGAGAATCGCCGCCAGCAACAGAAGAAGCGCGGCGGCAAGCCCAAGCCCCCGCGCAAGCCGCCGCGCGGCTTCGTGGCTTGGGACAAGGCCACCTTCCAGCGCCTCACGAACGATCCGGCCGAGACCCTCGAATCGCGCTTCCGAGTCACGCACGGCATGCTCGTCCAGTTGCTACAGCGAGAAACCGGTATCGCCGGGCCCCGCGGCGGCTACGGCGACCTGGTCGCCCTGATCGATCGGAGTCATGAGCGGCCCGCGCGTAAACGTCGGCTCCGCCGGGAAGCCGCGACATTGTTCCGGGCATTGCGCGGGGCCGGGATCCTGCGCGTCGACGGCCGCCACGTCGAAGTCGACGAAGAGTTGCAGCGAGACTTCTCGCTCTACCAGACGCTCTCGCTCTATCTCGTGGAGGCGCTCTCCGCGCTCGACCCCGAAGAACCCGGTCACGCGATGCGCGTGCTGAGTTGCGTCGAGGCCGTGCTCGAAAGCCCGGTCGTGCTGCTCCGCCAACAAGTCCGCAAGCACAAGGACGCGTTGATGGCCGAGCTGAAGTCCAAGCGCGTGCCCTATGAAGAACGACTCGAGAAGCTCGACGAGGTGACGTGGCCGAAGCCCGAAGCCGATTTCCTCCAAGCCACGTTCCGGGTCTTCGCCGAACACCATCCCTGGGTCAGCGAAGAGATCGTCCGCCCGAAGTCGATTGCGCGTGAGATGGCCGAGCGCTTCGAACACTTCGACGACTACGTGAAGCGCTACGGAATCCAACGCAACGAAGGCACATTGCTCCGCTACCTCGGGCAGGTGGGCACGACGCTCGAGCAGACCGTTCCCGACAGCCAGAAGTCAGAGGAACTGCTCGAGATCACGGCGTACCTGCGCGACGTGGTTCGCCGAACGGACACGAGCCTGCTCCAGGAGTGGGAGAACCGCGTCGGTGGGCCGGCGCCCGGTGCCGATGCACCCGCCACCGCGACGCGTCCGCGCCCGCGGACCCTGGCCGAGGACCCGCGCGCGTTCCGCGCACGGGTGCGAACCGAGCTGCACGCATTGGTCCGCGCACTCTCCCAGAAGAATTGGGACGACGCCGTGCTCTGTGTCTGGGTCGACGACGAGACGCCTTGGACAGCCCAACGCTTCGAAGCCGAGATGGCCCCCTTCTTCGCCGAGCACAAGACGCTGCGTTTCGACCCAGCCGCGCGGCAAGCGCATCTGACCCGAATCGAGGATGTCGAACCCAAGGTCTGGCGTGCGCAACAAGCGCTGCTCGATCCGACCGAAAGCGACACGTGGGCACTGCATGTACGCGTGGACTTGCGTGCGGGTGAGCCCCCGAAGGATGCGCCTCTCCTGCGCCTCGAAGCCATCCGGGACTAGAACGTGACCGTCCGCGATGACACCCGAGTGCCTCGGATCGGCACTCCACCCTGACGGTAAACTCACCGATACGGGGTCCACCATGCGCGCGAACGAACGCGATCCGATTTTCCTGATCGGCCTCGGAGACCAGCACGACGGCCTGGCCCATCGGCTGAATGAGCTGGGCTATCGCCCGCTGCGCGCGGAAGAACCGATGGGTGCCGCCATGCTGCTATCCCGTACCGAACGCCCCGTGCGCGGCGCGATCATCCCCGTCGAGGACGAGTTCCTGGATCGTGCCGGTGAGCTCGCCAAGCTTGCGGAGAAATGTCTCGGTCTTTCGTACATCGTCTGCGGCAAGGAACCCGAGCCCGCCGCGATTGACGGGCTTCGGCGAGACGGGGTGCGCTACTGCCTGTGGGACGGGTTCTCCGACCACGAACTCCGCTTCGTCGTGAATCGCGCGCTCTACGACCGGACCCGCGGCGACGTTCGCGACCGCACGCGCGTCCCCACCGGCCTGAGCATCCGCATGCGGAACAGCGCGGGCGAGCGCAGCGCCGGGCTCTACAACCTGTCGTGCACCGGTGCGTTCCTCGACACCCAGCGCTCATCGCTCCCGGGCGGACGTATGATCCTGACCCTGCCGTTGCCGACCGGCGACCTATCCCTCCAGGCGAAGGTCGTTTCCGCCAACGTCCCGGGCAATCTCAAGCGCGAGAACCTGCCGATGGGCATGGGCGTGACCTTCTTCGACGTCGAGGCGGAACAACAGGCCCGGCTCGAGCAGTTCGTGGCCCAACGCGCCCGCTCCTACGAGCTCTGACGCTACGCTTGCGCTCGTGGGCGCCCCGAAAGCACCTCGACGAGCAACCGATCGCACCACCCGTTGGCAGCGGATCTACCGCGTCGTGCGGCGGATCCCGAAAGGGCAGGTCGCCACCTACGGCCAGGTCGCCGAACTCGCGGGCCTACCGAATCATGCGCGGCAAGTCGGCTATGCGCTGCACGCGCTGAACGAAGCCGACGTACCCTGGCACCGGGTCGTCAATGCACGCGGCGAGATCAGTACGCGGACGAGCTCCGATGGCGATCTCCTGCAACGCGCGATGCTGGAGGCGGAAGGCATCGTGTTCGATGAGACGGGTCGGCTTTCGCTGCGACGCTATCGATGGGACCGCTGACCTAACGTTTCTGGATGCGCTGGAGGATCTCGCCCAGCCGCGCCATGCCTTCCCGAATCTCGCCCGACGGCAATACGGCGACCGACAGCATCAGGTAGCGATCGCCATCGGGACCCGCGAGGAACGCGTCCGTCGGCGACCAGCTGAACCCTGCGGCAAAGGCCTCATTCTGGAGTGCGACCGGGTCGATGCCCTCAGGAAGCTGAATCCACAAGGCGTGGCCGCCCGCCGGACGCCGAACGAAGGTGTTCGCCGGGAATGTCTCCGCGATGGTTTCGAGCGCCGCGTCCATGCGGTCCGAAACCTCTCGGCGCGTCGCGCGGACGTGACGATCCAAGCCGCCCGTGTCGATCCAACGCGCCAACGCAGCCTGTTCCAGATGGCTCGTCCCGAGGTCGGTGTTCATCTTGAGTTCGGCCAGGCGCCGCATCAAAGCGCGTGGTCCCACCGCATAACCGATGCGCAGTGTGGGGAAGACCGCCTTGGAGAACGTCCCCACCGTGACGACATGTCCGGCCGCATCGCGGGTCTTCAGCGCGGGGACGATCGGCTCTTCGAGTCGCATGTCGCCGTCGTAGTCGTCCTCCAGGATTGGAATGCCGACGCGTTCGGCGATCGCCAGCAGATGCGTGCGACGCTCATCCGACATCGTGACACCCGTTGGGGCCTGCACGGCCGGCGTGCAATACACGAGCTTGGCCGGCCGGCGAGTCAGCTGGCGCGCGAGTTCCTCGGTGCACAAACCGTCGGCGTCGACCGGAATCGGCAGCAAGCTGGCACCGGCGCGACGGAAGCACCATTCCGCACCGAAGTAACCGGGGCGTTCAATCGCGACCGTGTCGCCCGGTTCCAGAAGCGCACGCGCGATCAAGTCGAGGCCCTGCTGAGCACCCGCCGTGACCAACACATCGTCGGCGTCGCATAGAATGCCGCGCGCGACGAGCCGCGCCGCGATCGCTTCGCGAAGCGGGGCCCAACCGCGCGGGTCGGTGGCGTTGGCGAAGTGCGGCAGGTCTTCCTCGAGCGCGCGGCCGATGCAGCGCCGAAGCGCGCGAAGTGGCAGGCCACTCGGGTCCGCCTTGCCGGAACGGAAGTCGAAGCGGACGTGGGTGCGCCGGTCCAGCAACCGCGGGTGCGGCAAACGGTCGGAGCGTTCGGCGAAGAGCGACTCCCAGCTCGGCCCAGACCCGGACGCCGCGCGTTCCGGCGACTCGACGAGACCCGACGGTGGACGCGCCGCGACGAAGGTGCCGCGACCCACGTGGGACGTGATCCACTCTCCGTCGGCCAACAGCGCGAAGGCACCGTTCACGGTGTTGCGCGAAACGCCGAGCGAAGCAGCGAGGGTTCGGGTGGGGGGCAGCTTCTGCGCCGCAGCGAGGTGTCCGCGCTCGATCAAGGACTGCAGGTAGCTGGCGAGCTGCCGGTAGACGGGCTCGGGCGCTCCTGGGTCGGGCTGAAAGGCCAGTTCCATGGAACCAATTTGGCATGATTGGTTCTATTATGACAGTGCCAATAGACGAAGCGGGTTCGCTCGCGTCCCACTCGGAACCTTCGGCGCCCGGGCGGCCCCGAAACCCGGGAACGACGCACGAGACCTGCCGCCCGCACGGCGCGGACGTTACCCTGGCCGCCGCGTCGAAGGAGACCCGATGAAGCCCTGGATTCCCGCAGCCCTGGCCGCGGTCATTGCCACCGCCGGAACCCTGTCCCACGCAGAGGAAGCCCTGCTCGACGGGATCGCGGCCCAGGTCGGCAACGAGATCGTGCTGCTCTCCGAGGTCATGACGGCGTCGGCCCCGGTCGAAGCCCAGGCCCGTGCTGCCGGCGCGACTCCCGAGGACATCAACCAGATCCGGGGCCAGTCCCTCGACCGCGCGATCGAGCGGGCGCTGGTTCGCCAGGTCGTGCGCCGGGCAGAACTCGACGCCACCGAAGCCGAGGTGGAAGACGCGATCTCGGGCATCGCCAAGGAGAACCAGATCAGCCTGGGTCAGCTCCGCGAAAGCGTCGAGAGCCAGGGAATGCCGTATAGCGTCTATCGCGAACGCATCCGAACCGAGATCGAACATTCGAAGGTGATGAATGGCATCGTCGCCGGGCGCGTGCGGGTTTCGGACGACGACATCAAGAGCCGATACCTCCAGGAACTCGGCGACCAGCCTGAAGGCGGCGAAGAATTCTTCCTGCGACACATCCTGATCGCGGCCACCCCGCAGCGCTCGGTCGCCGAGACGTGCACTCTCGCCCAGAGCGGACAAGCCCGCGTACGGGACGGCGAAGACTTCCGGTCGGTGGCCGCCGAAATTTCACAGGCGAACCCCGAACGCGGCGGCACGCTCGGTTGGATCCACGAGAAGGACCTTGCCGCTTGGATGCGACCGGCCGTGATCGAACTCGGGCCCGGGCAGATGTCCGAGATCGTCGAGATGCCCTTCGGGTGCAACCTCATCCTGCTCGTCGACCGCCGCACCTACGAGCCCGTCAGCTACGAGCAGGCGCAGAACCCGCTTCACAACCAGCTCTTCAACGAACAGATGGAACTCGAGTACACGAAGTTCATCGAGGAACTGCGCTCGCAGACCTACATCGAGCGCAAGGACCTGTTCTCCCGGCCGAGCGAGTCTTGAACGCGGGGTCGGCCCGTCCGACCCGCGCGGCGGCTCCCGACCGCATCACTGTCCGCGGCGCGCGGGAACACAATCTGCGCGATGTCGATGTGGACATCCCGCGCGACAAGCTGGTCGTGATCACGGGACTCTCGGGGAGCGGAAAATCCTCGCTGGCCTTCGACACGATCTACGCTGAAGGGCAGCGACGTTATGTCGAGTCCCTGTCAGCCTACGCTCGGCAGTTCCTCGACCAGATGTCGCGACCCGACGTCGAGAGCATCGAGGGGCTCTCCCCCGCGATTTCGATCGAACAGCGAACCGTCGGTCGCAACCCACGCTCGACCGTGGGCACGGTGACCGAGGTGCACGATCACCTTCGGCTGCTCTTCGCCCGCGCAGGCACACCCCATTGCACGAGTTGTGGTGACCCGATCTCGAGCCAGACCGTGGGCGAAATGACCGAGCGCGTGCTCGCACGGGGTGAAGGCGCCAAGGTCGAAATCCTGGCCCCCGTCGTGCGCGGCCGAAAGGGCATCTACCGCAAGGAACTCGATGGGTTCCGCGAGCAGGGTTTCGTGCGCGCACGCATCGACGGCGAAGTGCGCGACCTGTCCGAGGAGATCCAGCTCGCGCGACAGAAGACGCACGACATCCTGGTCGTGGTCGACCGCGTCGCGGTCAAGGACAGTGCGAGGCTCCGGATCGCGACCTCGCTCGAAGCCGCGATGGACCTGGCCGACGGGCTCGTCGTGATCGCAACCGACGGTGAAGACGAACTCCTTTCACAGTCGAGCGCGTGTGGGCGCTGCGGTGTCTCGTTCCCCGAAATGGCGCCCCGCCTCTTTTCCTTCAACAGCCCGGCCGGCGCTTGTGAGCGCTGCAGCGGCCTCGGAACCTGGGACGAGATCGACCCGACAAAGGTCGTCCCCGACCCGGACCGCTCCCTGGCCGACGGCGCGATCGCGCCCTGGGGCGGTCGCCGAATGGGACGCTACTACGTGCGCCTCCTCGAAGGGCTCGCCGAGGCACTCGAGTTCGAGCTCGACACCCCGTGGAACCAGCTCCCCAAGAAGACGCAGCGGCAGGTGCTGCAGGGAACGGGCAAGCGGGAAGTCACCTTCAAACTCCCGCGCAAGGCTGGCGGGCGCGTCACGCGACCGTTCGACGGGGTCGTGGGTGAACTCGAGCGACGCCGCGGCGACGGCGATGCGCTCCCGGACGAACTCGCCAAGTACACGCGGCCGGGGCCGTGCCCGGAGTGCGAAGGTGCCCGCGTCGGCATCTACGCCCGGAACGTTCGCGTCGGAAAACTCGCCATTCACGAGCTCGAAGCGCTGCCGATCGGCGATGCGCGCGCCTATCTCGAAGCCGTCCAGCTCACGGGAACCGCGCGAACCGTCGCCGAGCGCGTCCTCGAAGAGATTCGCGAACGACTGCGCTTCCTTTGTGATGTCGGGCTCGACTACCTCACTCTCGACCGCGCGGCTTCGACGCTCTCGGGCGGTGAAGCGCAGCGGATCCGCCTCGCCACCCAGGTCGGCTCCCATCTGATGGGCGTGCTCTACATCCTCGACGAGCCGTCGATCGGCCTGCATCCGCGCGACAACGAACAGTTGCTCGTCAGTCTCGAACGACTGCGCGATACCGGAAACAGCGTCATTGTCGTCGAACACGATGAGGCCACGATCCGACGTGCCGACCATGTGATCGACGTCGGGCCGGCCGCCGGCGTCCACGGGGGCACCATCGTCGCGCAAGGCCCACCGGAAACCCTGCTCGCAAGCCCGGATTCGTTGACCGGCGCCTACCTCTCGGGTCGCGAACGGGTTCCCGTCCCGGCCCATCGTCCGCTCGACGCGGCGCCGATGCTCACCGTGCGGGGATGCCGCGAACACAATCTCAAGAACGTCGATGTTTCAATTCCGCTCGGCAGGCTGACCGTCGTCACGGGAGTCTCGGGCTCCGGCAAGTCGACGTTGATCACGGACACGCTGCACCCGGCGCTCGCACGCAAGCTGCACGCCGCAGAACGGGTGCCCGGCGCCCACGACGGCATCGAAGGCACCTCGGCGCTCGACAAGGTGATCGACATCGACCAATCGCCGATCGGCCGCACGCCGCGGAGCAACCCGCTGACCTATACCGGCGCGTTCGACCCGGTCCGCAAGCTATTCGCCGGGGTCCCCGAGGCGCGGGTCCGCGGCTACAGCCCGGGGCGCTTCTCATTCAACGTAAAAGGCGGCCGTTGCGAGTCCTGCCAGGGCGACGGCTCGCTGCGTGTCGAGATGCACTTCCTGCCGGACCTCTTTGTTCCTTGCGAAGTCTGCCGCGGCCGTCGCTACAACCGCGAGACCCTCGAGATCCAGTACAAGGGGCGGAACATTGCCGACGTGCTGGCGATGAGTGTCGAGGAAGGACGCGAGTTCTTCGAGCACGTCCCGTCCGTTCGCCGGCCGCTCGAAACCCTGGCCAATGTCGGACTCGGCTACCTGCACCTGGGCCAGCCGGCGACCACGCTGTCGGGCGGTGAAGCCCAACGGGTCAAGCTCGCGCGTGAACTTGCGCGGCGAGCCACGGGCAAGACCCTTTATCTGCTCGACGAACCGACCACGGGCCTACACTTCGCCGATGTGGGACGACTCCTGCAAGTTCTCCAGCAACTGGTCGAGAAGGGCAACACCGTCGTCGTGATCGAACATCACCTGGATGTCATTTCTTCGGCCGACTACGTCCTCGACCTGGGTCCTGAAGGCGGGGCGGCGGGGGGCCAGATCGTGGCGCATGGACCCCCGGAAGAAATCGCGCAACACCCGGAGAGTCACACCGGACGTGCCCTCCGTGAGGCGAAGGCTTGAACGATCCCGATCGCCGCCCGCCGTTTCCGAGTCCGCTCCTCGCGTTCGGGCTGACCAGCCTCGCACTCATGGGGTGGCTGATGGGCGCCATATTGTTCATGGGCTTGGGCAACGCCATGGCCGTCGGGATGGGAAGCGTCCTGGGCCTCGGTGCCCTGGGCAGCGTCGCCGCACGTTTCGTCCCAACGCCGTCGGACGTTCGGCTCGGATTCCGCCCGCTTCCGCTCGACTGGCTGCTTCCGATCCTGCTGCTGGTTCCGCTCGTTCTCTGGATGAGTGAGCTCGACAACTGGATCACCTTCTGGGCACCTCACGAGCTGCCGGCCGAGACGGTGGAACGCTCACCCCTGGTTTGGGTCGAGGCCGGGATCGTTTCGGTCCTGTTGGCCCCACTGCTCCAGGAATTCTTCTTCCGGGGGGTCCTCTTGCAGGGCGTCGCGGATTCGATGCGCCCGCTCGCGGCCTGCCTGTTCGTGGGTTCCCTGTCGGCGCTCTTTGCGGCGGCCGCATTCGGCAACACGCCAGTGGCGTTGTCGGCTCTCGCGCAGGGGGTCGTCACCGGTACGCTATTCGGGGTGCTCCGTCTTGCGTCGGGCTCGCTCTTCGTCCCGGTCGCGCTACATGCCGCCATGGCCGCTGCCGGTTTCCTCGCGGTCGCCTACGAAGAGTCCCTTCCGATTCCGGGATTCAACGCGCCGGGCGACCACACACCCGCGAGCTGGCTGATCGGAGCCGGCCTGGCGATCACGGCCGGGCTGGTCCTGCTGCGGCAGCGCTGGCTCGAGCGCGAGCCCCTTCCGATGCTGCCCGTGGTCGAGGAGGACGATGAGGAAGACGGTCCCTTCTTCTGAGAGGTCTCCCCGCGCCTAACTCCCCAGGTCGGTCTCTGTGATGGTCTCGGCCGGCCCCGTTCCCTCTGGACCGAGACGCCCACCATCGCCGAAGTGACCGTGCCCAGGCACGTGGTTCACTTCCACCCGGATCCCATCCGGGTCCTCGAACAGGACCGAGTAGTACCCGGGCGCGAAGCCGTCCTCCTGAGGTGCGTGGACGATGTGCGCATCGAGCTCGTCGACCAGGAACGCATGGATCCGATCGACATCATCGCGCGCACGCGCCCGGAAACAGAAGTGATGCAGGCCCGCTCGCCACTGGTTGAAGCGAAGGTCGTCGGCCTTGTCTTCTTCGGTCGCGCTGCGAACGAGCAACCCCGTCCGGCTCCCGATGCAATAGAGGATCTCCTCTCCGCGAATCAACGTCTTCATCTCGAAGAAACCGCACAGCGCCTCCCAGAAGGGAAGGCAGCGCGCAGGGTCGTTCACGGTCAACTGGATGTGTGCAATGCCGTTGAGCGAAACCGTCATGCGTCCTCTCCCCGAACGTGGGCGTCGATGGCATCGCGCCAGCGCAGATAGCCCTGCCCCAGCAAGTGCAGCTCATCGTTGGCGTAGTCATCCCGAATCGATCCGTCCGATTCATCCAGGAAGTGCGGATAGAGATCGATGAATGTGGCCCCATGCTCGCCCGCGACCTGCTCGAGTCGGCCGTTCAACGACTCGATCGCTTCGCGATACGACGCGGCGCGCGGCAACACGCTCTGCACGAACACCGTCGTGCCCGGCGATTCGGAATGGATCCGCTCGATGATGGCCCCGACATTGTCTGCGATGTCCGCCTCCGACGTGCCCATGGACAGGTCATTCGTTCCAATCAGGAGGAAGACTCGCGCGGGTGCCCCGCGCGTGACCTGCGCCAGCCGCTCGAGGACGCCATCCGTGATGTCTCCGCCGATGCCACGGTTGCGCACCGGAACGCCGGGGAACAGCTCATGCCAGCTTCCGCCTTCGGTGATGGAGTCCCCCAGGAAGACGACGTCTCCCGCTTGGACGGGAAGAGCCTCGAACTGGGAGACCCAGCGTGCATGCGCCGGCCCGATGAACGTCTGAATAACCGCTCTACCTCCTCCGCCGCTGACGAGCCAAAGGCATCCGGCGAGGACCACTACGTTCATCAAGACGGAGAGCGTGATCAAGAAACGCTTCATGGCAGTCCTTTGTGACGTCGCTGTTATCCGGCGTCGCGCGCGAGGCGCACACCGCTGAACTGCCAGCGCGCGGCCGCGGGAAAAAAGTTCCGGTAGGTCGGTCGGACGTGGCCCGTCGGCGTAGCGCACGAACCGCCGCGCAATACGAGTTGGTTCGCCATGAACTTGCCGTTGTACTCGCCCAGGGCCCCGGCTGCGGGCCGGAAGCCGGGATAGGGCGAGTAGGCGCTCCGGGTCCACTCCCAGACATCGCCAAAGAGTCGAACGCAGCCTTCCTCGCCGGCCGCTAGGGGGACGGGATGGAACGCGCCGTTTTCGGCGAAGTGGCCATCGGGCCGCGCCGACACCGCTGCTGTCTCCCACTCGGCCTCGGTCGGTAGGCGGGCGTTGGCCCAGGTCGCGTAGGCATCTGCCTCGTAGGCCGAAATGTGCGTCACCGGTTCCGACGGATCCACGGGCAGGAGGCCGGCCAGCGTGAACTGGTGCCACGTCCCGTCGATCCGCTCCCAGTAGAGGGGCGTTCGCCAGCCGTGCTCCTGGACGTCGGCCCAGCCGTCCGACAACCAGAGCTCTGCGCGCCGGTAGCCGTCGTCTTCCATGAACTCGATCCACTCGCCGTTGGTCACCGGCCGGTCCGCCAACTCGAACGCAGCGATGTGCACCGGATGGCGCGGCGCTTCATTGTCGAAGTGGAAGCCCTTCCCCGCGTGGCCGACCTCGCGCAGGCCGGCCAGGTGAGCCGTCCACGTCTGCGGCGAATGGTGCGTGCGTGCGGCCTCCGCCCGCCCGCGATAGACCGGGTGCAGCGGGTTGCGAGCCAACAGGTGCTTCACGTCGGTGAGCAACAGCTCCTGGTGTTGTTGCTCGTGGTGCAGGCCCAGCTCGACGATGGCGAGTCCATCCGCCCCGAGCGCGTCATCTCCCAACAAACGCTCGATGCGCTCGTCGACGTGGGCGCGATAGGCGGCCACTTCCTCGATCCCCGGCCGGGTCACCAAACCGCGATCGGGCCGCGCGAACTGCTCTCCCACACCGTTGTAGTAGGAGTTGAAGAGCACGCGGTAGGCCGGGTCGAAGCCCGTTTCCCCCGGCAGGGCTTTCTCCAGCACGAACGTCTCGAAGAACCACGTGGTATGGGCACGATGCCACTTGACCGGACTCGCATCCGGCATCGACTGCGGCGTCTGGTCCTCGGGCGAAAGCGGTTCTGCAAGGGCTTCCGTGGCGGCACGTACCGCCCGGTACCGCTGCAACAATGTGCTGGCCGGTCCGCTCATGGGGAGACGACGATAACGCATCGGCGCCACCCCCGATGCCGGCGCGCCGCTAGTCCTGGAAGTGGTAGGTCAGACGCAGACCGTAGATCCGCGGCCCCAAGAACCCGAGCGAGGCCGGGAACCCGCCGGCGAATGACTGCCCCACCGTGCTGCGTGCATACACCAGCTCGTCCTCGAGGTTCTGGGCGAAGACCTCGATGCCGTACGTTCCATCGACGCTCTTCCACGCCAGGGACAAGTCCGTCCGCGTGTAGGACTCGATCACGTCGATCTGGTTCACGTTCTGCGGGCGCCGGAAGTAGTCATCGGTCCAGGCGAACTTCACGACCGGCGTCAGCGTTCCCCATTCCCCGAGGTCGAACGTGTAGCGAACCAACAGACTCGCTTGGTAGCTGGGCGCATCCTCGAGCCTGTTTCCGGCGAGGTTGAACTCGCCCGGGCCCGTGCAGCCGACGGCGATGCTCGTCGTGGCCCGAAAGGCGTCGGTCAGGCAGAACTCATCGTACTCGGAATCGAGCCAGCTCGCGGTTGCGGCGAACAACCACTCGGGCGACGGCACCCACTGCAGCTCCAACTCTGCGCCATCCATGGTCGCACTCGCCGCGTTCGACGTCAGGATCTGGAGACCCGACAGCTGCGGCACCTGGAGGTTTGAGTACTCGTAGGTGAACGCCGCGAAGTTCGCGACGAGCGATCCATCGAAGAAGACGCTCTTGGCCCCGAACTCAAGCGTCCGGATCAATTCGGGATCGACCGGAGCGGTGCTCCCGGTCGCAATCACGAGCTGCTGGAGCCCCGGCTTATAGCCCTTGTTTCCCTTGAAGTAGACCATGTGGTCTTCGGTCAGGAAGACGCGAATGCCCGCTTCCCAGGTCGTTTCGCGGAACACGGCTTCGTCGCGCAATGCGGCGGCCGGCCGCAAGCCAGGCACCAGATCCTGCACGGTGTTCAGGTACTGCTTGTCCTTGTTGTACCGGAAGCCGCCAAATAGCTCGACGTCGACGATCGGATCCTCCATGAAGATTTCGAGCGGACGAATCTCGGCGCTGCCGTAGAGTGCCCAACCGCGCTCATCGGTGACACTCGAGCCGGTAAAGACGCCGAAGACCGTGAAGGGCCGCGAATCGTACGTGTCCTCTTCCTGGTGGTAGTAGAAGAACCCTGCGATGAGATCGATCCACGACTCGCCCGTCGTGATGAAGCGAGCATCGCCCGTGTAGATCTCGCGCCGGAATCGCGCGAGCGAATCCACCACGACCGCCTCCGACCCGTCGGCGTCCGTCAAGCGCACGTGGGTGTGCTTCTCAAAGCCACCCGCTACCACGAAGTCGATATCGCCCAGGATTGGGACGCCGCGAACTACGTTCCAATCCAGCTGACCGTCCGCGCCCAACACCCGTAGGCGAGGCTTGAACGGCAGCAGATGAATCAGCGAGTTCGTGCGCTGTGCACCGGCTTCGCCGACCGGGCGAGCCGGCGTGAAGTTTGAGGCGTTGCCGATGAGCGGAGGAAGACCAAATGCCGGAACGCCGGTAAGCAACGTGTACTCGAGTGCATCGTTCTGATTCATGATGGACGCGTCCGGGCACGCCGGCGTCACGACCGGAGCACATTGCCCCAACGCCACGTTCGCCGAGAGCGCGAGCAGGACACTCTGCGGGTTCGTCAGGATGCTCTGCTTGAACGCGGTCAGGCCGTTGTACGGGTCCACGAGGTGCGTTCCAAGCGCACCGAGCGTGAAGAAGCCCGAACCGAACTGCTGCTGGAGCGGGGTCATGACATTCGGCTGCGCCTCGGATTCGTTGTAGAAGGCGCGAACCTCGACCGTCAGGTCTTCGGTCATTTCGGAGCGCAGCGCCCCCCGGAAGTACCACTCGTCCTTGTTCTGCGGGTCATCACGACGCGACTGGAAGGTGTTGTTGACATAGCCGTCCCGCACTTCGCGTTGAACCACGAAGCGCGCCATCAGTCGCCGGTCACCTTCGCCTAACACCGGGATGTTGACGAGGCCCTGGAACTGGCGCCGGTCGTAGCTGCCGAGCGTGACGTCTGCGCGCACCTCCCACTCGTCATGGGGTCGGTTCCAGTTCAGGTTGATGGCGCCCGCGGTCGCGTTGCGCCCGTACACCGTGCCGGAGGGACCGCGCTGCGCTTCGATGCTGGCGACGTCGTAGTAGGCGCCAAAGTACCCATCCGCAGCGCGCGGCTTGAAGATCCCGTTGACGTGCTTTGCGACCGCAGACTGACCCGTGAAGCCGGAGGAGATCCCGCGGATCGAGATGGCACCGTTCCGGTCTTCTCCCTTGACCACCACATTCGGGAGGAGTGCGGCGATGTCGCTCAGGTTCTCGAGGTTGGCGTCTTCGATGAACTCGGCACCAAAGGCAGAAACGGCGGACGAGACTTCCTGGAGACTCTCCTCCCGCTTGGTGATGGTGACCGTGATCGAGTCGATCCCGGCCAGGTCGTCATCCTCGGCGAGCGCGGGCATGGCCACGGCCGCAAACAGCAGGGCGAGGAGGCAGCGGACTCCGGCTGAGCGCAGGAAGAGTGCGGGCTTCATCGAGGTCTCCTGGGCGCGGGCGCGCACTCAAGGAAGAGGCGCGCGCTGCATCCGAAAATGGGCCAGCAGCATGCCTCGGCCGACCTCACATAGTCAAGTTTCTTTGGTATCTCGGTCTTCGGGCGACGGCAACAGCCCCACCCGATCCTGGACGACCCGCGAGACGGCCTCAGCGACCCTGTCCGGAGAGCCAGCGGCATCGATCTGCACCATGTAGGGCCGATCGACGGCCAGGAAGATGGCCCGCGCCCGCGACAACAGGCCGGTTTCCTCGAAGACCGGCTCCGCGACTCCCTTCCGATCCTCCACCCTGGCGAGCCCAGCCCCGGGGTCGAGGTCGAATAGCAGGACCAGATCGGGCGGCGGAAAGCCCTCGCTTTCATGTTGCTCCAGCAGCGCCTGCCATTCGAATCCGCGTGCGCCCTGGTAGGCGATCGTCGAGAGGTAGTAGCGGTCCGACAGGACGACGGCGCCGCGCTCCAGGGCAGGCGCGATTACTTCCCGCACGTGGTCTCTCCGTTGTTCGAGAAACCATGCGAGTTCGGTCTCGGGCGAAACGGCCTCGTTCCCCTGCGCCATTTCGCGGATGCGCCGGCCGGCCGGGGAGCCACCGTAGGGCTCGCGCGTCGTCACGACATCGTGCCCAGCCGCTCGAAGCGCTTCCGCCAGGAGCGCAAGTTGGGTCGACTTTCCGCCGCCATCGATGCCTTCGAAGACGATGAGACATCCGTTCACGCGCTTGCCTCCGACGGCGGTTCACAGGTGCGGCCGCGGAACTTGGCCGCGCGCCCGCAAGTGCTTGATTCGTCTCGGCTTCCGGGGTTCCGTCCCATGCCGTGAGGTTGGCATGCGCGTTGCTCTACCGAAAGGCAACGCGAATGAGCGTTGCCCGCCAACCACCCTCAACGGGACCGGGGGTCTAGGCGGGTCGCGGGCTCTCGGACGGGGGCTCGGTTGTGGCGCGGGATGAACAATATGGGGTGAGGCCCGCGTCACTGCTCCCGTCCGAAAGCCTGCATCGACCTGGCCTGCGCGCCGAGCCGCGCCGGATCTAGATGGGCTCGCCGAATGAGACCTTGCCGTCGCTCAAGTGATAGTAGGCGGGCACCATCGGTGTGCGTTCCAGATAGGGCGTCCCCGCGCGCAGCTTCGCGATGGTTGCCGCCACGTGCGCGTGGGTGGCGCGGTCGACCAGCGCGGCCAGGTCATCGCCCGTGCCGTCGGCCACGACTTCCGCAATCGACGGACGGACCAGGTCGACGACAGCACCCACGTGAGCGGGCGGCGGCTCGGCGGAGCCCTGCAACTGATTCACCGTGGCCGTAACCGCGCCGCAATTCTCGTGACCGAGCACGATGAGCAGGGGCACTTCGAATGCCAGGACGGCGAACTCCAGGCTACCCATCACCGCATCGTCCACGACCTGCCCCGCGACGCGCACCACGAACAGGTCGCCCAGGCCCTGGTCGAAGACTCGCTCGGGCGGCACGCGGGAATCGGCGCAACCGAGCACACCCGCGATCGGGTGCGGCGCGACCGCCGTCGCCACGCGCCGGGTGGCCGAGCCATCCTCTCGCGCCCGCGTCCGCTCCTTGACGAATCGCGCGTTGCCTTCCTTGAGGCGAGCGAGAGCTTCTTCTGCGGTAATCAATGCAATCTCCATCCAATCGGTTGACTCGAACGCGCAGCAGCGTACCAAGCGTACTGCCGCGGTTCAGTCGTCTTCTGCCCAATCCACCAACTCGCCGACGTCGTCCGAGATGCGGACGTGCCCGGGCTGCGCGGCGACGCGGTCGAGCCAGGCGCGGATTGCCGGGTAGGGTACGAGATCGAACCCACCCTCGTGAGCGACGTGGGTATAGGCGTACAACGCGATGTCCGCGATCGAATACTCCTCCCCGACGAAGTACGACCGCTCCGCGAGATGGTTCTCCATGACACCGAGCGCGTGTGTTCCGCCTTCCATCTTCTCGGGCAACCGCGCGGCATTCTCGGTGGCCTGCCCCGAGAAATGCCAGAACCTCGCGACCGCGATGTTGGGCTCGTGGCTGTACTGCTCGAAGAACATCCATTGCAGCACTTCGGCGCGCTTCCAGGCGTCGTTGGGTAGAAGCCGCGTTCCGTCGGCCAGGTAGAAGAGGATGGCGTTCGACTCCGCGAGACATCGGCCATCGGGCCACTCGAGCGTCGGTACCCGATGGTTGGCGTTTCGTGCGACGAACGCGGCCGTCCGTGTCTCCCCCTTCAAGATGTCGAGGTGGACCCGTTCGAAGTCGATGCCGAGCTGCGAGAGCACGAGACGCACCTTGTAGGCGTTTCCCGATTCGAAGTAGTCGTAGAGTCGGATCTTCTGCGGTGCGTTCATTTTTCCATCCGAGGCGCAGGAACCCGACGCTAGGCCAGCGGCATGTGCGGATTCCAGGCGACTTCCCAGAGGAACTCGTCGGGGTCCGCGAAGTAACCCGAGTAGCCGCCCCAGAACACGTCCTGTGCAGGCTTCACGAGGCGGGCACCTGCTGCGACGGCTTCATCGAGCATCGCCACGACGGCTTCCTTGCTCGCAACATTGTGAGCCAGTGCAAAACCCCGAAACCCGGATCCTTCCGACGATACCGTCGCGTCTTCGGCCAGCGCTTCGCGCGGATACAAGGAGAGCAGCGTCGGACCCGTCTCGAAGAAGGCGATGCCTTCGGGCCCGTCCCGACGCGGAAGCCCGAGCCCGTCCTGGTAGAAACGAATCGAACGTTCGAGGTCAGCCACCCCGAGCGAGATCAGGGTGATGCGGGGTTCCAACGTATTCTCCTTTCCGGCGCGAGGCCGTTCGACCCTAGTTAGGCGCGCCGTCGTGGGCCCGGCCCGCAGCGCGGCCCGACACGAACGGTTCAATCACGGCCTTCTGCAAGGCCTCCAGGCATTCGGCGCTCGCGCCGACCCGTTCCAGCTCTCGCGCCGCGTCGAGCAATACGGTCGCAATCCGATTCGCGACGAATGCCGGACCCCGCTCCTGCGCGTTCGTATCGAAGAACACCGGATGCCCGTCCGGATCTTCCGTCCACCACGAGACCCCGCCGGCGTCAGCGCGATTGGTGTCGTCTGGCAAGTAGGCGTGGAGCTCACCCGGCATCTCCGGGAAGTCTGCGAGTAGCGCATTGCGTGTAGCCTCGATGTCCCCGCCGCGAAAGTTGAGGCTCTGCGTCGTGATGCCGCTGAACAGTCCGAGCCGCATCCCGCCGGAACGCATCACGATGCGGATGCCGGGAGCGGATTCCCCTGGAACGCGCTCGAAGCCGCACGCTTCGTAGAATGCAGCCGATCGGTCGAGGTCCCGGACATCCAGGCACCATGAGGGCCAGCAGTAGTCGATCATGCGGAGCTCCTTCTCTTCCGGAACCGCTGCTCCGTCATTCGGACGAACGCAACGGGACGGTGTAGATCACGGACGCTTCATCCGTTTCGACGTTGGCGAGGCTGGCATAGAGGCCCCGAGCCGGCGAATTGTCCTTCTCGGTGCCGACCCATGCTTCGCTGCAACCGAGCACTCGCGCGTGAGCCAGTAATGCGTCCATCAGGCGACGCGCGATCCCCTGACGGCGAACGGGGCCGGCCACGCCCAGTTCCATCACGAACATCTGAGGAGGCTTGTCCGGGTGGATGTGATGGAGACCCGAAACCATCCCCACCACGAGCGCGTCGTCGAGTGCCACGATCAGGTGGTGGCGAGGGTCTTCCAGGTATTCGCACGCCAACGCCGGTTGGACGGGTCCGTCGAAGACATCATCGGCAACGTGCTCGAGAACGGCTTCGTCGCCGGCGAACAACATCCGGATCTCGATCATGGTGCTGGTCTCCGCAAGCGTGGCACCTAGTCGCGAAGCGCTTTCAGGATCTCTTCATGCTCTGGGTACCGACCCGCATCGTCCTTGGAGAACACGCACGAACCGTCGACGAACACATCGAAGACGCCGCTGCCGCCTTTGACCAGGTCGCTCGTTACTCCCACTGCCTTCTCGATCTCGGCCGCCAAACTGGTGGCCCGCGGAAGGTAGTTTCAACGGACGCAGTAATGGATCTCGATCTTCATGATGGAACCTCCCGACGGTCTACCTGCCAGGGTAGCGAAGCGTCCCCGGCCGCGAGCTACCTCCGGACGAAGCGAGACACCGCGGCGAAGTATGCGGCCGAATACTCTCCAACCCGGCCTGCGACCGCGGAGGCGGGCGCCTGGGTGAACGCCCGGCGATGGCTCAGTCGCCATTCGCTGCCGTCGAAGACGAAGTCGTCCTGGTACCAGCCCTGCTGGCTCGCAAGCACGCCTTCCGGCCGCGCCATGAACTGGTTCAACTCACAACGCCCACTTGCGCGGTCCCCATCAACGTCGAAGACGAACCCACTCATCACGTGGTGAACATCCGGCAGCAGGGCCTGGAGGGTTTGTGCGAATGCCACCAGGTCTTCGGTTCCCTCGACCCGGATTCCCGCGTCCGGTACTTCGAAGATGCCCTTGGGCGTAAACGTGCGGGACCAGCCTTCGGGCGTCCCGTGATCGATTTCCCATGCGTAACGGTCCAGGAGAACACGGAGCATCGCGTGGTCGGCTGCGGTCTCGATGTAACCGGTCGGTCGCGTCAAGGGGATTCGCCTAGCGTCTAGTTCTAGTGCCGTTGGGTGAAGTGCCCCGCGTCACTCCCCGTTGGAACCTCGGCAGCTCGTCGGCGGGGTCATACCAGGGCGCGCATTCCGACATCCAGATGTGGGCCAGTGGACGGCTGCCCGGGTCGGTGTCGAGACAGCCGAGACGCAAGATGACCTCGTCTTCGCCATCCCTTGCGGCAACGAGCTGCGAGCCGCAGGCGCTGCAGAACGTTCGGCGCTTTCCGGGCGAGGATTCGAACGCGCGAAGAAGCTCGTCGCCCGCCTCCCATCGAAAGTCGCTCCGCGCGACTCGCGCAGTTGTCGAGAAGACCGCGCCGTGGGCCTTGCGACACGTCGTGCAGTGGCAATGCCCAAGAGGGCCGATCGGCCCCGAAACCGCGTACCGTACGGCGCCGCACAGACAGCTCCCGCGCTGGACATCCGGCGCGCTCACGCGCGACGCCCTCGCCAAGCCAGGAACGCCGCAGCCGCGACGTCGAGGCCGAGCACGCTGAAGGTGATCAGGTTCAGGTCCAAGCCAGCCACCGTTCCTTCTACCCCGTTCACGTCGGTCAGTGCGCCGCCATAGAGCGGATGCGTCGCTGCAGCGATGAAGAACCCCGCCAGGACCGACCCGATCAGCCCCGCAGCCAGCAGTACGCGCTCACGGGCACGGGCGTCGACCGGACGCCAGAGGAGACCCAGCGCGACGATGCACACTAGGGCGTTGGTGCCCAACAACCAGACGGTGTGGAGTCTGGCATGGGGTGACCAGAGTGGATTCAACACGTGGGTCGGGGTGAAGTCGACCAGCGGTGGAACCAGCGCCAGGAAAAGGGCCGGGATCGTCAACAAGATCCGGGCCGTAGAGAGCGGTGCGGGCATGGGTTCCCCTTCAGGTCGGTAAATGGCTGGTCGTTATTCGGGTTGGTGGCAGACGGCTTCGATGCCGTTTCCATCCGGATCGAGGAGAAATGCGCCGAAGTAGTCGGCGTGATACATCGGTCGTAGGCCAGGTGCCCCGTTGTCCTGGCCGCCGGCCGCCAGCCCCGCCGCATGAAACGCCGCCGCGGCTTTACGGTTCGGCGCCAGGAATGCGATGTGACGAGGCGTCGCAGCTTCCTGTGTCTCGATGACCCAGAACGCCGGCTTGCCGGGCGGGCCGAACGCACAGATCCGACGGGTCGGGAACTCGGCGTCCCATGTCGCCACCATCTCGGTTTGGACGCTGTAGCCGAGCGGCTCGAAGGCTTGTTCGTAGAACGACTTCGTCGTCGGGAAGTCGACCGTGTACGAGCTGATGTGATCGATCATTGGAACTCCTGTTCTCTTTGCCTAACGCGCCGACAGGACCATCTGCGTGCAGCGGAACAATGCAATGACCTTGTCGTTGGCCGCGTTCGACACCTCGACGTCCCACACGTGGGTCGTGCGGCCCACGTGGACGGGCCAGGCCCTTGCGCGGATCTCGCCGCCCTCGCGAACGGTCCCCAGGAAGTTCGTCTTGATCTCGATGGTGGTGAAGCCCTGGCCCTCCTCGAGATGCTCGCCGATGCCTGCTGCGCAGAGCCAATCCGCGAGTGTGATGACAACGGGCGCCCACAGGAACCCAGTGCCTGCGACCACCTCGGTGGTCACGGGCATACGCCCGGTCACCTCCTCCTTGGTCACGGTGAGGACTTCGATCCCCACCATTCCCGGATGTTTGTTCCGGGTGAAATCGTTCAGGGAGCGCACGCGTTCCTGACTCATGGGTCCATTCCTCGTTTCATTCAGTGGGTCGCCCGGCGGTCAATCAGAGCCGCCGTGGCGGCGCACGGCTCGCTTCGACATCGGGTCATCCTGATCCACCTCGACCGGAAACGCAGCGATGATGGCCACCCACCCGAGGGTGATCGCGAGCGCCCACGGCCTTGGGTCGGCGGCCACGTCCGACAACCACAGTGCCAACAGCGACATTCCGAGACCCACGTAGCCAGCCACTCGCCATTGCGGCGAGATTCCGAACGCCGCACCACACGCCGTGCAACGCCGGCGCCCGCCGACGGTCAAGAGCAACCGGTCGACCGGCCGTAATGCCGGGGCTCCGCAAACGCTGCACGCTTTCGGTTGGATCGCCAATGCGTTGGGCCCCCGTGATTCTACAGCCAGGTTTGGAGCTCGATCCCGTTGCCTTCGGGATCCGCGACATAACACCACTCGACCTGGTTTCCATTGGGCAAGGTGAGCTGGACGACTTCGGCGATGGCAGAGCCCCCGGCCGCGAGGACCGCCTCGCGGGCCGCTGGAACGTCCTCGACCGAAAACGCGATATGGCCGAAGCCGGGCCGATGGATCGATGGCGCAACGGCCGTGCCCGCCGGATCGTATTGAAAGACTTCGAGCGTGGGCCCGTCTGGCCCATTCCCCGGGAGCAGGAGGTGCATTCCAGTCAAACGCGCGCCAGGGACCCCCGTCCCTCGATCCAGGTCCTCGCCCACATAATTGCGTTCCGGCGGCACCGGTTCGCAGTCGAACACGTCCTGGTAGAACTGCGCAAGCTGTCGCCAGTCGCGCGCAATCAGGTTGGTGTGGACGTACTTGGCTGCGATCGGCATCGCGTTCGGTTCCTTCGGTCGCGGCGGTGCGCGGCCGGGCGCCCGCCTACTTGAGGATGCAGTGCTCCGCGAACGCGGTCGCGTCGTTCACACTCCAGTCGCCCTTCGGCTTCTCCTTGAGGTCCGCGCACCATTCGTCGCTACCGACTGCGGGCGCGCAACCGACGAGGAAGGTGAAGCTCAAGACAAGCGCGAGTCGTGTGATCAAGGTCATTCGGGGTCTCCGGTTCGAGTCGAGGGCTGGCCGTCCGGTGCTCCCTCACCAACGGACGTTAGCGCGTCGTCGAAGTCGATTCGGTAACGCACCTCGTGCACGTCGGGGCCGAGCGCGCGCGGTCGTGTCGCTCGATGTCCATCGGGTTGCAACCCTGCGCGTTCGTAGAAGCGCCGCGCCGGATGGTTGCCCTCGAGCACCGACAGGACGAGTGTCGGTGCTTCTCGGTCGCGAGCTCTCTCCAGCATGTGGCCGAACAAGGGCGCGCCGATTCCTGCGCCTCGTTCCTCGGGGTCGAGATACAGGTGGGTCAAGTCGAGCGTGCCAACCGGCAGCGCCGCGTCCTGGGCGGGCTGCAGCCGGGAGAAGCCGCAGACGAGATGACCACGGCAGGCCACCCAGACTTCGCTTCCGGGCACCCCGTACCACTCGCGCCACGCCGCGAGACGCACTTCGGTCGAGAGCGCGTCGAGCACATCGTCGGGGATCAGCCCGCGGTAGGCCGTCTGCCAGCCCGCGACGTGGATGGTCGCGACGCGCGGCAAGTCGGCCTCGGTGGCAACGCGAAGCGCGACTTCGTCCATTCCTCGCGACCTCCTACGGATTCAGTTCGACCGAATAGGTTCCCCGGATCCGAACGTTCCGCCGGTCGATCCCGTCCTTGATGACGAAGGCGAGCGTGTCCCCTTCGACCCGGCCCGTCCCCTGCGCGGTCCATTCACCGACGACCACACCGCCGGAGTAGAGCCGGACGGTCGACGTGTCGTTCACGCCCACCGCATCCGCCGGAGTGGCAGGGCTGAGCCAGACGCCTCCGATCAAGACCATGAAGATCAGCCCCAAGAGCATTCGTTGGTTCATCGTCGGACCTCCTATGCGGTCGAAATCTCCGCGCAGTAGTGCAGGACATAGCCGTCCTGGTCTTTGATCGAGAACATTCGCAGACCCCAGGGTTTGTCCTCGGGCCCCGCGACAATGGTCACACCCCGGGCGCGGTAGCGCTCGAAGAGCTCGTCGATCCCGTTCGCGACGTGAAGCCAGAGCGAAATGGCGGAGGGGTCAGCCGCTCCGCCGCGAGCAGGTTCGAACCGGATATGGACCGTGGGTGACGCGTAAGTCGGGTCGGCACACACGCGCGCGTGCTCCGGCGGATCACCAGCGACGAAGTCGACATGGAATCCCAACACGTCCCGGTAGAACGCGAGCGCCGATTCGACGTCGTGAACGCTCAGGACCGGTTGCATTCCGTGAATCTCGTGCGGTGTTAGTTCTGACATTCAAGTCTCCCGTAGGCGAGGCGAAGAACGAACTCAGGGGCCCGCGATTCGGTCCGCTACGGCCAACATCATTCGCCCCTCGGTTTCCAGACCGATTTCGGTGGCGAGGAGTCCCGTCGACACGCGCTCCGCGACGCCCCATTCCCAGATGGCTGTGGCATCGAGCCCGCTTCGCTGGGCCAGCCACATCGCACGGTCTCGGGCGTCGCCGACCAGTAGTTCCGCGGGGTCCTCCCTCATCAGGATGCCCAGATCGTACTCGGCCTCGGCCAGCAGACCGTCGGGGTCAATGAGTTTGAAACCGCCTCCGGCCTCCAGCGCGTTCCACTGATGGACGTCGCCGTGCACGAGGACCGCGCGTTCGTCGTCGTGGGTGGCAGTGCGGCGACGCGCGCAGTCGAGCGCGTACTCCACCGCCTTCTCGGTGCATGGCTTGTCCAGCGCTTCCCATTTCTGGGCAATGAACTCCGCAAGCCATCGTCCCTTGTCAGCCCCGGTCTGGAGGTCGAGACCGGGCGCCGGGCGCCACATACATGCGGCCAGGTCGCACAGGATCTCGTGTCTCCGCGCGATGGGAACGCCCAGATCCGACAGGGGCCGGCCCAGACGTTCCACCAGCAGTGCACTTCGAGCGGCATCGCCACGCAGCAATCGCGCGCAGCCGTCACCATTCGCGCAGCGCAGGACCGCGATTTCGTTCGCAGCGCCGTCGCCGGTCCGCGGGATCATGAGTTTCAGGACCGCGTGGCGCCCGTCCGCGCACGTCGCCTCCGCCACGAACGCTTCCGTCCCGCCCGTGAGCGTTGGACCGACGGAGACTGCCCATTCTTCTTCGATCTCTGCGATCAGGCGCGGTACGTCGTCGAGCCACGCTTCCGCGCCTACCGCGCGCGCTTTGTTCTTCACGATCTCGGGGATGGCTCGATGGGGCATGGTGCGAGACCTGTGGGTCACGGGCTATCGGCAGAGTCCTTGGGCGCCCATGCATTATCGCCGATTCGGTTGGCGGCACAGGTGCAACGGCAACACGACGCCAAAGCGTTCCTGGAGCCGCTCCATGTCTGCGAGGTCCTTTTCGCCAGGGTCGTAGCCCTGTCCGTGGCACTGGACCTGCGCGTCCGCCGAGAGGCAGCGAACGGGCTGGCCGCCGATGCTCCCTTCGCCTTCAAACGCTGCGCGCGGGAATGGCCAGCGGCGGCCTTCCGGCAAGGCGAAGGCTCCGTTTCCGTGCTCGTCCATCTCGATCGGGTGGACGTCGACCTCGCGGCCATCGGTCGCGGTCATCACGAAGTTGGACGTATCGCCGCCTTCCTGGCGAGCGAAGCCAACGCCCTCAAGCGTGCGTTGCAGGCCCCGCGCATCGCCGAGGCTCAGGATCAGATCCAGGTCCCGGTGCTCGCGCGTCTGCTCGCCCAGGAGCGCATCGACCCCCCAGCCACCGTCGATGCACACCGGGATCGACGCTTCGGCCAACGCCCGAAGCACTGAAACCACTGCGTCCGCGGTCATCACAGCCGATCGCGCCGGCTAGGCGCCGGCTGCGGTTTCCGCCGCAAGCCGGTCGATGTATTCGCGAAAGTCGGGCCCGAACGCGTAGGGGTTCTCGCTCCACCACTCGCGGATTCCGGGCATCTCCAAAGCCGCGCGGATGCTTCGCTCTTCGGCACTCATGAGACCGCTCTCCCCTGCGCCCACGAGCGCCTGGTAGTGCATGGTTTCGAAGACGTGCCAGTACGAAAGCAGCGTGAAGTCGAAACGGTGGCGTTCTTCTTCGGTGAGCGAACCCCTGTCCTTCATTCCCGCGACGTAGATCCGCGAAAGCTCGCTGTTCTGCGTCACCGACATATTCACGAAGTTGATCGAGTCCGTGACCGACTGGAACGAAGCGGCGCGGGTGGCGTATGTGCTCTGGCGAATCTGCACCGCCAGGTAGGCCAGCGTCACGACGGTCGCGATGGCCGCGATCAACTCTCCGAGGCTCCCGAGATCCTGGATGCTCATTGCGCCGACTTCCCTGAAGCGCGCGCGCCTCGTCCGAGTCGAAACGGAAGTGGACCGGGCCGGTTCTGATGGCTCACTTCGGTCTGCTCTCGGATGGCGTCAACTTCGCGCACGAAGTCGGCCGCGAACGTTACGCGGCCGCTCTGCTCCCACCAGTCGCGCGCCCCCGCATTCTGGAGCAGATGCGCCGTCATTTCTCGGATCACTTCGACGGTTTCCGGTTTGACGTCGCCAAACTTCGCGGCTTCGAAGTTCGATTCGAACGCAGCGAGGATCTCGACCATCAGGGACTGAAACCGGACCTGGTCCTCCAATGCGAGGCCGCCGTAGTTTTCGTGCCCGTCGAGCCAGGACTGGAGCATTTCGGGCGACCCTGCAAGTTGCTTCTCCCAGCGCACCACGCGATCGATGATGTCGTCGAGCGACTGCCGATTCGAAGCGAGCGTGTTCGCTCGGATCTGCAACGACAGGTAGAGCAGCGTGGCGACCGTCGCGGCCGCTCCAATCACTTCTCCAATGCTGCCCATCTCGCTCAGCGTCATCTCGTATTCCTGCCATTCATTGCCATCTCACTTGTCGTTTCGACCCTTCCAGGCCCGAACGAGCTCGAGATTGTCTTTGGGTTGCGTCTGGTAGACGAGAACGTCTTCGGGGATCTCGACCCAAGGTTGTGCCCGACTGACGAAGATGTGGGCGATCGGCTTGAGCCAGCCCTTGTCGTCGAGGGTACCCGCCTGGAGCGCAACGATCTCGGGCGTGATCTCTCCCCAGACACAGCTGCCACAATTCGCGCAGCGCCGGTCGCGCTTTGCACCGCCTCCGGGCGACTCGAACGAGAACAACCTGGGTTCGCCTTGCAAGAGCTCGAGCCCTCGCATGTGGACAGGCATGCACATGACGAACGCACTCCCGGAAACCGCCTGACAGCTCGTGCAGTGGCAGACATGAAGCTCGAGGGGATCTTCGAGCAGCCGATAGCCGACGGCACCGCAGACACAGCCACCTTCGCACGGGAAGTTCGCGGACGTCGTCATCGGCTCTCCAGTTACGGGTGCTTGTAACTTGCTAGGTGGCAGGCCGGGCTCTCTTGATCTCCCGCACCGCCTTCTCGACGAAGCTCACGAAGTCAGGCGGGAACATGAAATGGATGCGCTGCCAGTAGGCCTGCGTTCCAGGGTACGAGAAGACATCCGCAAGTTCGTGATGGATTCCTGACCACGAAGTGGCGTCCAGCGTTCCCCCACGGGCTTTGTGATACGCGCGCTCCCAGTGCCGAGCGCATGAGATGACCATGAACAGGAACCGACGGC
>JAJDAQ010000134.1 GCA_029261815.1 Deltaproteobacteria bacterium | reverse complement strand
AGCGGTGCCGCGTTCGGCAGGTCCCGCTTGTTGTACTGGACCACGAACGGGATCTTGTCGAGTTCGTAGCCCTGCTCGCGCAGGTTGATCCGGAGATTGTCCATGCTTTCAAGATTGGCCTCCATCCGCTCGATCTGGCTGTCGGCGACGAAGACGACGCCGTCGACGCCCTTCAGGATGAGCTTCCGGCTGGCGTCGTAGAACACCTGGCCCGGCACGGTGTAGAGATGGAAGCGGGTCTTGAAGCCGCGGATCTGGCCGAGGGCCAGCGGCAGGAAGTCGAAGAACAGGGTCCGCTCGGTCTCGGTCGCGAGCGAGATCATCTTCCCCTTCAGGTCGGGGTTGGTCTTCGTGTAGATGAACTGCAGGTTGGTCGTCTTGCCGCACAGGCCAGGCCCGTAGTAGACGATCTTGCAATTGATCTCGCGCGACGAATAGTTGATGAACGACATGGGTCCCGGGTCTGCCTCAGTCCGCGAAAAGGTTGTCGATGTCGTCGTCGGTGATCTCGGCGAAGGGGCTTCCGGCGCCACCGCCCGTGGCCTGGTCGGCCTCGGCCTTCTTCTGGATGTCTTCGAAGACCTTTGCGAGCTCGGCGCCGGCCTTCTTCACCCGAAGGCGAACGAGTCCGAGTGAGCTGCGATCATCGAAGACGACCACGAGGATCATCCGCTTCGCGACCAGGGTGATGTGCAGGTTGTCCCGCGCGCCCTGATGGAAGTGCACCGGGAAGTCCTCCTCCCCGATGATCTTTGCCAGGCCCCCTGTCGCGGCGATCGATCCCGCCGTGAGCGATGCGAGGCTCGTCGTATCGATGCCTCGCACTTCACCGGCTTCGGCAATGAGCTGGCCGTTCTTGTCCACGACGAACACGCCCTTGGCGTTTGCGTCGCGGACCAGTCGGCCGATGACGTGAAGAACCTGCTTGTGGTCCTCCTCGTACATCACGAGCTGCGTATCGAACATATGCGCCCCGCTATGGGTCCTGGTGGCGCCTGCCGGAACCGGTCGGTCCAAGCAAGAAACCGTCGTAACTACCCGGGATTCCAAGACTCTTGCGAATCAGGCTACCTGCCGCCCGGGCACCGGGCAAGCGACCCGGCCCCAGAAGGATCGGCGAGCGGTGTGCTGGCCTTTAGCCTCGCCCGCAACTTTCGTGCGGGTCGGACGCGTTAGGACATCTCTCGGCGGTTCTGGAGCGATCGCCCCACCGTGACGTGGTCGGCATATTCGAGATCGCCGCCCATCGGCATGCCGTATCCGATCCGCGTGACGCGGATGCCGACCGGCCGCAGGCGTTCAGCCAGGTAGTGGGCCGTGGCGTCGCCTTCGGCGTTCGGGTTGGTTGCCAGCAGGACTTCGGTCACCTGGTCCGCGCGCACCCGGGCCTCCAGCTGCGAAATCCGCAGGTCCTCGGGGCCGACGCCATCGATCGGCGACAGGGCCCCTCCGAGGACGTGGTAGCGCCCCTGCCAGTCACCGCTGCGCTCGATCGCGGCGCGGTCCGCGGGCTCTTCGATAACGCATAACATCTTCGGGTCGCGGCGGTCGTCACGGCAGATCGGGCAGGGCGAGACGTCCGTCAGGTCGAAGCAGTGTTCACACAGCACGATCTCGGTCTTGATGCGCGTGATCGCGTCCGCGAGGTCGGTCGCGACGCGCTCAGGAGCGGACAGGATGAAGAACGCGAGTCGCGTCGCAGATTTCTCTCCGATCCCGGGCAACCGCTTCAGGCTCGCCACGAGTCGTTCGATCGGTGCCGGAGTCTTCACGCGCTCCCGCCGAATGGATTCATGCCGGCCAGCCCGGCGAGGCCCGACGCGCGCTGCATCTCTTCTTGCACCATCTGCTGTGCCTTCTGGAGCGCGGCGTTGACCGCGGCCGCGATCAGGTCCTGGGCCATGGCCTGATCGCCGCCCTCGAACACGATTGGCTCCATGCGAATTTCAAGGACGCGGAGTTCGCCGCTCACGACGGCCGTGACCATGCCGCCTCCGGCGGAGGCCTCGATCCGTCGCGCCGCGAGCTCGCGCTGAAGCTCGCCGAGCTTGCCCTGCATCTCCTGGGCCTTGGCCAGGATCTCCTGGAGGTCCGGCGGTTGGCTCACGCGTGGTCTCCGGGTTGGCGCTCGGCATTCGGCTTGATTTCCAGGATTTCGGCGCGCAGGACTTCGAGGGCGTCGTTCACGGCTTCGTGTTGAAGCGCGTCTTGTCGCTGTTTGCGCGCGGCGGCGGCGACGTCGGGTTCGTTGTCGGCGGTCTGTACTGCCGGCGTTGCCTTTCCGCCCGCCCCGGGAAGTGCGACGAGCTGGATCCGTACGGACTCGCCAAAGAACTCGGTGCAGATGTCTTCGAGTTCGCCCGTGCGCTGGTCGAGTCGGCGGACAGCCGTGCTCGACGAGATTCCGATCCGGAGCTTTCCCGCCGAGCGGTCGAGGAGTCGCCCGCCTTCGAGTGCGGCGAAGAGGCCTCGATTGCGGTCCTGCCCGAAGGCGCGGAGCCGATCGAAGATCGTATCGAGGGAGGCCTCACCGTCGAATGCGGGCGCGCTCGTGGCAACCGCCATCTCGGGCTCCGAAGCACCTTCCGGCTGCGTGGCTACCGGCGCAACCGGGACCGGGACGGCGAGAGGCTCCGCGACCGGCGCGCTCGTCGGGCGCGTTCGTTCGGGCGCCGGCTCGTCGGCCTTGCTCTCCGCCGTGGGTGTTTCCTGCGCGGGCGTGGCCGACCGACCGCGACCTCCTTGGCGCGCGTTGCCGTCGGCTCCTCCCGTCGCGCGCGGTTGCGTTGCGCGCCCGCCGCTGGGTCCGCCGCTTCCTCCGCTCCCTCCGGCCAGGTTGCGTTCCAAGGCATCGATTCGGGCCAGGAGGGCTTCGACCTGGTCGCCCGCGGGCATTCCTGCGAGACGGATCACGGCCATTTCCAGCACCGCGTACGGGTCCGGGGCCCACGCGAGGTCTTCCTGCTCGCGCAACAAGGCGCGGAACATTCGCCGCAAGCGCGCCTCTTCGGTCTGGTTCGCCACCTGCCGCAACGCTTCGAGTTCCGCGTCGGAGGCTTCCACCAATCCGCTCTCGGGCGACACGCGGAGGACGACGAGGTCGCGAATGGTCGCGAGCAGCTCGGCCCCCAGTCGCTTCGCATCGACGCCAGAGTCGAACGCCTGGCGCGCGGCTTCGAGGCCGCTGGCGGCGTCCCCGTCGATGCAGGCCGTCATGATGCGAATCAGGAGCTGGCGATCGATCAGGTCCAGAACGTCGGCGACACGGTCATCGTCGATCTGGGTGCCGCCGAACGCGATCAACTGATCGAGCAGCGTCTGCGCATCTCGCATCGAGCCGTCACCTGCGCGTGCCACGGCCAGTAGCGACTGGCGGGAGATCTCGATGCCTTCGGCCGTGGCGATCTCGGCGAGGGCAGTCGCGACTTCGGCGGTGGCGATACGGCGCAGGTCGTAGCGCTGACAGCGCGACAGCACGGTGAAGGGGATCTTCTCCGGGTTCGTCGTGCAGAAGATGAACAAGCTCTGGGGCGGCGGTTCTTCGAGCGTCTTGAGCAGGGCGTTGAAGGCCGGTGTGGACAGCATGTGGACTTCGTCCACGATGAAGATGCGCCACTTTCCCGGGGCCGCTGCATAACGGATCGAGTCGATTACCTCGCGCATGTCGTCGACGCTGGTGCGGCTCGCGGCATCGACCTCTTGGACGTCGGTCGAGGTCCCGGCCCGGATTTCGAGGCACGCCGGATCTTCGGGCGACGGGGTCTCGGTCGGTCCCTTGTCCGCGTTCAGGCAGCACGCGACGATGCGCGCGAGTGTGGTCTTGCCGGTTCCGCGCGGACCGGTGAGCAACAGCGCGTGCGGAATCCGTCCGCTTCGGATGGCGTTGCGCAGCGGCGTCTTGACATGCGCCTGCCCCACGACATCGTCGAAGGTGAGCGGCCGATATTTTCGCGCGATGACCTGGTAGGACATGGGGGGATCCTCTCGCGCCGGCGCTCCGGCACACGATTCGTGCCGCTCCGGCACACGATCGGTGCGGGACGGGGAGAGAAGACCGCAGGGCGATCCGACCACCGCCGATTCCCCGCTACCGCTGCTTCCTTCCGGATCTGACGGAGTTCACAAGGACCCGACCCGGCCGGGACCCTGCGGTCATCTCTCCCCGTCCGCGCGACGGAGGAAGGTAGCAGGCTACGCTCCGCCCCCCATGGCCCTGGCAGATCGACTGCTCGCAGCGGAACGGCGTCTCAGCCGAGAACTCGCGGATCTCACGATCCCGGCGCCGGTCACGCACGTCTACAACCCCCTGGTCTATGCACGCCGGCCGCACACGGCCTTCCTGCGCCGCTATGCCACGGCTCGCGTCCGCGTGCTGTACCTCGGAATGAACCCCGGTCCGTACGGAATGGCGCAGACGGGCGTCCCGTTTGGAGAGGTATCGCTGGTGCGCGACTGGCTCGGGATCGAAGCCCGCGTCGATCGGCCGCCGGAGGAGCATCCGAAGCGCCCGATCGAAGGCTTCGCCTGCACGCGGAGCGAAGTCAGTGGCGCGCGGCTCTGGGGCGCGATCCAGGCGCACTACGGGACGCCTGAGCGCTTCTTCGCCGAGGGTTTCATCGCCAACTATTGCCCGCTGGTCTTCATGGAAGCCACCGGGCGAAATTTTACGCCCGACAAGCTGCCGGTGCGGGTGCGCGAAGCGCTCTTCGCAGCGTGTGATCGGCATCTCGTGCGAACGGTCGAGGTCTTCGCGCCGGAATGGGTCATTGGGATCGGCAAGTTCGCCGAACGACGTGCAGCGACCGCACTGGCCGCGCTCGGTGACGACGCACCGACGGTCGCGACGGTATTGCACCCGAGTCCGGCGAGTCCGCTCGCGAACCGGGGATGGGCACCCCAGGCAGAGAACCAGTTGAAAGCGCTCGGTGTCTGTCGGAAACCGCGTCCTTCGACGTCCCGCGCGTAGGGTTGGGCGAACGGCAAACGATACCTAGCCTTGTCGCGGTACGACTGCTGACGTTGTCGTTGCCCGGCATCCGTCATCACCGGAGGAGTTCCATGTCCGTTACCCCCTTCGGGACCGAGGCGCAGCGCGCCGACGACCCGGACGAGCGGGTGACACTTTCGTGGCGGCAGCGAGCGGCCACGGTGCGGCGACTCTTTCCCTGGACCCGGCGCGGTGTCGGTGTCCTGGTGCTCGCAGGGGCCGGAACCTGGTGGCTCGGTGTGGGCAAGGTCGACCTGATCGTGCTCGCGATCGGCGCGACCGCGCTCGCGGCCTGGCTTGCTCTTTCGGTCGCTGTCGTGGTCAACGCGCTTTGGTGGCGCCACCAGAGCCAGACCGATGCAGCCATGCCGACCGAAGGCGCGCCGCGCTGCCTGGAGACGGATGCCGAGACGGTCACTGGACGCAGGGTGAAGCGGCTGCGCCATTGGCCATTCCTGCAACTCGATGTTCGCTGGGAATTGCCGCTTGGTGTGGGCGCCCGTCTGGTGCAGGACGAAGAGGGTGTCTGGGTCGAACGAGTGCGTCCGGCCCGACGTTTTCGCGCGGACCAGGTGGCCCGCCTCTGGACGGTGCGCGACGTCCTCGGCCTCTGTGAAAGCTCCTTCAAGGAAGTCGCGCCGCTCGATCATTGGGCCCTCCCTGCGGTGGGCCGCATGCGGGAGACGCCGATCGTCTCGGCGAGGACGGGCGCAGACGGAATCCCGTGGCCGACCGGGGCCCCCGAAGGCGATCGGATGGAAGTTCGGCGTTATGTGCCAGGGGATTCGGCCCGTGACGTCATGTGGAACGTGTATGCCCGTACGCGCCAGCTTCACGTGCGGTTGCGCGAACGCTCGGTCGAGCCGTCGCGGCGCATGGTGGCTTACCTGGTCGCCGCGGACGGTGACGAAGCCAGCGCCGCGGCCGCCCGGGTCGCACTCGAGTCGGGCGCATTCGGGGACGACTGGACCTTTGGAGCCGACGGGACCGCCGCAGCGTGCGACTCGCGCGCTGCAGCGCTTGAAGCCGTGGCCCGATCGGGCGGGTTCGCTGGCGCTGTCGGGATGCGTTCCTTTCTTTCGGATCACGCGCTCGGCGGAGGAGCCTCCTGCATCTTGTTCCTGCCCCCGCGGATTGGCGACTGGTTGCCCGACGTCGTGCGTCAGCTCGGAGCGCTCGATGTCGAAGCGGTCGCCGTGATCGGGGTCGACCAGATCGCGGGCGCCCGTCGGCCGCGTGCGGCCTGGGCGCGCTTCGCGCTCGACCCGGAGACCGCATTGCCCGAAGCCGTGACGACCGAGGAGCTGGACGAAGTCGTCAGGACGGTGGCGGCGTGTACCGCGGCGCCACCCGTGGTCGTCGTGCGCCAGACGGGGCGGCTTCTCGATGTTTCCGACGGATCGTGGCGTCGATGATGTCAATCGCGCAGTCCTCGATCTTCACGCCGTTCGCCATCTTGCGCGGCCTCGCGCTCGGCGTGGCGTGCGCCGTGGTCGCCGGGCCACTGACTGTCCCGGCGGGCTCGGTCGCGGCGGCGGTCGGGGCCTTCCTGGCAGCCGCGCTCGCCGAGCGCGCCCAGTCGGGCGAGCCCGGCGCGCGGTTGAACGTCCGGGGTGCGCTCGTCCTGGCGCTCGGCCTCGTCTTGCTCACCGAAGTCATCGCGCGCGGCCTCGCCGCCTGGTCGGGCTGGACGACGGCTCTCGGTGTTTCCGCTTCCGTGGCCGCCTACGAGTCCATTCGAGCCTTCGGGGTGTTCGCCGCCGTCGTATTCGTGTTGCGCAGCTGGGCTGCGAGGAGTCCGCTCGGCGCGTTGGGCGAAGTCGCCGTGACGGTGACAGCGGTGGCTGCCTCGTTCTCGGCTCATCGTGGCGGACAGGTTCAGCGGCCGTTGGCACTCAGTGACTGGGCGTGGTCGCATGGCATCGATCCGGCATTGATGTTCTTGTGGCTAGGCGTCGGCGCGAGCCTGTTCCTCGCGGCCCTCTTGTTGCGCGAGCAGCAGTCGCGAAGGCTTCCGCTCCACGGCATCGCCTGGCTCCTGATCGGGATCGGAATTGTCGTGGGGCTGCGGGGCATCGGGCTGCCGGTCGCGTCCGACGCCGGTTCGCTCGGTCTGACGGGCGGCGGAGAGGCGGCGGAGGAACGCCGGCGCGAGCGCGAAGCCAGCGACGGCGAGAACGGTGAGGGCGGGCGTCGCACAGGATTCCCATTCGAGGAGCTTCCGTTCGAGGCCGAGTACCCGGACGAGGCGAAACATGCACCGATGGCCGTCGTCCTGCTGCACGATGACTACACACCGCCGACGGGCGTCTACTACTTCCGGCAGACGGCGTTCTCGCAGTTCAATGGGAACCGCCTGGTGGAGTCGGCAGCCGGGTGGGATGACGACATCCTGCGAGCCTTCCCGACTCGTCCGCGCGAGGTCGAGAACGCCCCTGGGTTGGGGGAAGGGCGTGTCTCGCTGCCGACGTCATTCGGGTTGCTCGTCGATCACGTCAAGCCGTTCGCGCTCGACGCCCCCGCGCGCGTCGAGCCCCGGGCGGTGATGGAAGACTTCCGGTTCCAGCGCACCTATCACGTCGTTTCGAACGTGCCGGTGCTCGAGGCCGATGCCCTGTTGGGCCGGACGGCAGGCGACCCCGCCTGGGGGCCCGAAGAGCGGGCCGGGTACACACGATTTCCGTCGGATGAGCGCTATGCAGCTCTCGCCGAACAGCTGGTCGATGAGCTGGTTCCGAGCTACCGCGACGACCCCTTCGCGCGCGCGGTCGTCATCCAGAACTACCTCGACGAGAACGGCACGTATAGCCTGAAGAACGGTCACGCCGGCGCGGACGATCCCACAGCGTCCTTCTTGTTCGGGGATCTCACCGGTTACTGCGTCCACTTCGCTCACGCGGCGACCTTCCTGTTACGGGCGATGGGACTTCCTGCGCGGGTGGCGGCCGGGTACGCGGTCGCTGCCGAGTCCCGGGGCGGAGGTTCCGCCGTCCTCGTCCGCGGGGGCGATGCGCATGCCTGGCCCGAGATCTACCTCGACGGCGTCGGCTGGGTGGTGGTCGACCTGGCTCCCCGCACGGTGGCGGACGGTGGCGCGATGCCGGCGCCGGATGCCGCGCTCCAGCGAATGCTAGGCGAGATGCTGCGGGAACAACTGCGCGACGTCCCATTTGAGGAGCCGGGGTCGCGTTGGACGCCGGTGGACCTCGCACGCTGGCTGCGAGCGCTCGCGCTGGGCGGTCTGGGCCTTGCGTTCCTGCTGAAGATCTATCGGCGAGTCGTCCCCTGGGTCGCCCCCGAGTCCTTGCGGCCTCGCCTCGCGTACCGCGCTGCGCTCGACCAGTTGGTCGAGCGGGGACTTCGGCGACGACGAGGCGAGACCCGCGAGGCCTTCGCACGGCGCGCATCGGTGGCCACCCCGAGCTTCGCGGCGTTGACGCGCGTCCACCTCAGGTCGGCGCTCGGCCCGGGTGCTGGAGTCCCGTCCGCGACCCTGCGTGATTTCGATCGAGCGATTCACCGTGAACTTGCGCAGGCACCCGCCTGGCGGCGGGTCATGGGATGGCTCGATCCCACATCTTGGATGCGTGCTCGCTAGGCACGCGTGGAGGACTCATGACTTTCGAAGAACCACAGTCCGAGGTCAATGCACCGCTCGAGGCGGCGCGGCAGACACTGGCCAGCATCCGGAAACGCGTGCAGCAGCAGGTGGTGGGCCGAGACGACGTCATCGACCTCGTGTTGGTCGCGCTCGTCGCGGACGGACATGTGCTGCTCGAGGACTTTCCGGGTTCCGGGAAGACCACGCTGGCGAAAGCGCTGGGAGGCGCGATCCGGGCCGAGGCGACGTCGCTTGCCTCCTTCCGCCGGGTCCAGTTCACGCCCGACCTGCTGCCGTCGGATGTGACCGGGCTGTCGGTGTTCGATCCCGAGACCGGGCGTTTTGCGTTTCGGCCGGGGCCCGTTTTCGCGCACATCTTGTTGGCCGACGAGATCAACCGGACCTCTCCGAAGGTGCAGGCAGCGTTGCTCGAGGCGATGGCCGAAAAGCAGGTGACACTCGACAATGTCACCCATCCGCTCGATGAACTCTTCTTCGTGATTGCGACCCAGAACCCTCGGGACCTCGTGGGGACGTACCCGCTGCCGGTTGCCCAGCTCGATCGCTTCCTGTTCAAGATCCGAATGGAGCCGATCGGGCGCGAAGCCGAACTCGAAGTCCTGCGTTCGCGTCGGAGTCGACGAGATGTGGATCCGATGGATGCGCCGCCGGTCGATCGATCGGCCGTGCTGGAAGCGCGCGCCGCAATCGATGCGCACGTTCATGTGGACGACGCGATCCACGAATGTCTGGTCGACGTCGCGGAAGCCCTGCGCGCGGACGAGCGCGTGGCGCAGGCGGCGTCGACGCGAAGCCTCGTACTGGCGGTACCGGCGCTCCAGGCCCATGCGGCGCTCGAGGGCCGCGACTTCGTGTCGAGCGCCGATCTTGAAGCCATTCTTCCCCATGTGCTTGCGCACCGGATCGAGGCCGTGGCAACGCAGCACGAAGAATCGATGTTGACTGCGCGCGATTGCATGACGGAGCCGCTCGAACGACTGGCGCGCACGACGCTTCGGGGTCCGGGTCGGTGAGAGCAGCTGCTCTCATGGTGTCGCTGCTCGCGGTCGCGCTGTCCACGGCGGGCTGGGGGCAGGAGAGTGAGCGCGCGGACGCGCTCGATGCCTTGATCGCTGAGTCGCTCCCCGATGGGATGTCGGGGGACCTGGCCGCCTATCAGGGACTGATGGCGCTGTGGCAAGGCAAGAACATTCGCGCCCGCGAAGAAGCCGAAGACGTGCTTGCGCGCGATCCGGACGCAATCGAAGGCCATGTCTTGCTAGGCATGGTGTTGATGCACGCAGAGGGAGACCTCGCGCGTGCGCTCCACCACGCCGATCGCGCCCTGGAGTTGTTCGAGGCCCGCTTTCCTCAGGGTCCGGACGAACAAACACCCTGGTACTGGCACGCCAGTGCGTTGGAGCTCCTCGAGCGGGTTCATGGGGAAATGGGGCACGACGAGGCGAGGTTGGCGACCCTCGATCGGATCCAGGAGGCGTACCCATCTTCGCCGGGAGATCGTGCGTGGCCGCTGATGCGACTCGGACGCTACGACGAAGCCGAACGTTGGGCTGAACTCGCGCTCCAGATGGAAGACCGCCGTGGGAGCCATGACATCGCGCGCACCTCGTTATGTGCCATTGCGGCCGAACGGTGGGACCGGGAAGCGGCATGGGCCAGGTGCCGGGAGGCGGCCGAGATCCAGACGCGACGGTCAACGGTGGCATCCGCCAACGCTGCTGAGGCGGCGCTCGAGGTTCTCCAGTTCGATCAGGCCGAGCGTCACGCGCTCGATGCCACACGCCTATCAACCGACACGCCGAGCAGCCCCTGGGCATTCCTGATTCAGCTCTACGTGGCCGAGGGCCGCTTTGCAGAGGCGGGGGCTGCGCTCCCAGAGTTGCTGAGTTGGGTCGCGTCCCAGGGCCCGGACATGAGACAGCAGAACGAGATCTTCAACGCACTGAACGCGGCGAGCTTGCTGCTGGTCACCGGCCGGGTGGAACACGCGGCGCGCATCACGCAGCGCACGTCGCGGTCGCCCGATCGCCACGGGCTTTCGAACGAAGACATTCCGGCGCGGCTGGCCGCGGTCGCGCTCGTCGACCATCTGGCGCAGCGCACGGCGGAAACCCAGGCCTGGGAGACGTTGGCCGCTTCGCTGTCCTTCGAGACGGTACGTGAAGCCGCCGATGCATCGCTCCAGATCGTGTCGCACCGGGCTGCTTCCTGGGCGGCTGCTCGGCGGGCATCGACCTGGCTGGCCAGTGACCGGGTCCTCGAAGCCACGATTCGGCCGTACCTGGCGGACCAGGTCCCGCTTCCCGAATGGCAACAACTCGAGTTGGTCGAGGTTCTCGGGGCCGGCGTCGTCAGCGCGACCCTGGCCCGTGCTCGCACCGTCGAGCACTTCCCGGGAAGTGCCGCCTACCTCGACGCGATGGCGGCCGAATTGGCCCGCGTCGGCGGCGACGCCGATCAAGCGCGCACATTCGCCGAGCGCGCACTCGGCAGCCTGGTGCCCGCGGAAGCGCTGCTTCGAGCTCGGCTGTTCGCGACCCTGGGCTGGGCCGAAGACCGCGAGGGCGACCTGGCCGCCGCGATCGCTGCGTGGGAGCAGGCTTGGCAGTTGGATCCCGGCAGCCTCCGGCGTGCGGGCATCGCACTTCCGGTCCGCATCGACGCGGGCAGCGACGAACTCTCGGAGGCCGTGGCGCGGCGTCTGCGCCGATCGCCGCGCTTCGATGACCGAGGTCACGGTTTCCGACTTCGCGTGAGCAACGACGATCGTGGTGTTCGGGGCTGCCTGCTCGCACCGTCTGGAGCGCTGCTGGCGTGCGGGCGCACCGCGCCCGAAGCCGACGAGCCTCTTGCCCGTACCGCGCGTCGCGCAGCGATCGAAGTGCATGACAATGTCTTCGCGCCCCGCGTTGACCTGTCGCAGCGAGATCTCCAGTCGCTCGATGGCTCGCCCACGGCGTCTGGAAGGGCCTCGGAGAGCCTCGTGGACGAGCTGGAGTTACGCGCGCCCGAGGCCGCCGAGGGTCGCGACGACGCGGGCTGAAATGGCTAGCCTCCCCCGCGCGCGGAGAGGTGGCGGAGTCCGGTTGAACGTGCCTGACTCGAAATCAGGTGAAGGTGCAAGCCTTCCGTGGGTTCGAATCCCACCCTCTCCGCCAACCGACAGCCTCTTCAGGTGCACCCGGGTCGCGGTGTCCTGGGGCGCGCCTCACCCGTCGGCGACGAGGTCGGCTTCCTGGACTTCGTTGCGGAGCGGCGAGCCACTGACGTAGTGCCCCAGGTTCTCGAGGAACAGGGCGGCGAGTCGCTCGCTTGCACGCGGCGACCAGCCGGAATCATGCGGCGTGAGGACACAGTTCTCGAGTGTCCACAGGGGCGAGTCTTGCGGGAGGGGTTCCTGCGAGACGACGTCCAGGGTCGCGCCCCGGATCGTTCCCGCGCGGAGGGCCTCGATGAGCGCGGGTTCGTCGACGACATTGCCGCGTGCGACGTTGATCAGGACCGCGTCCTCGCGCATCACGGCCAACTCCGCCGCCCCAATCAGGTGACGCGTTTCGTTGGTGAGAGGCACAGAGAGGACGACGTAGTCCGACTCGGACAGGAGCGTGTGAAGCTCCTCGGGCCCAAATAGACGGTCGATGTGGGGGCTGGGGCTCGTGGTGCGCCGAAGGCCGAGCACCCGCATCCCGAACGCCTTGCCGACGCGGGCGGCGGCCTGGCCGATGCCGCCGAGTCCCACGATCCCCAGCGTCTTGCTCGTGAGGTCGTCGGAGACGAGTAGATTCCACTCGTGCGCGGCCTGCTGCGCCTGGTGTCTGGCGACCTGGCGGTGCCAGTGCAGGACGTAGGTGAAGATGTACTGGGCGATGGGTTCCGCATGGACGCCCGAGCTGTTGGTCAGCCGGATGCCACGCTCGATCAGGGTGCGGAAGACCGGGCTGTCGACGCCGGCGCCGGGGGATTGCAGCCAGCGCAAGGAGGGCGCCCCGAAGTGAGGCAGGAGTGCCTTCATCACGGTTTGATCGACGCCGGCAGTCGTCGAGAAGACGATGACTTCGACGCCTTCAGGATCGCGATCGAACGAACCCTCGAAATCGAGTGTCACGAGCTCGGCGGCCGGCGCGATACTGGGGAGCGCATCTGCGAAGTGGGCGACGAGATCGCTGGTGGCGCAGATCTTCATCGCGCCAGACCGAAGAGTCTGCGCGCGTTGCCGGCCAGGATCATCCGCTTCACGTCATCGGACAGTTCGGACTCGAGGATCTGCGGAAGGATGTGGCTGATTCGACGCCCGACAGGGTGGGAGTAGAGGTCGGTCCCGAAGACGACACGCTCCGGGCCGAACGCGCCCACGAACTCCTCGATGAAGTCGAAGTTGTAGCTGAGGCTCGTGTCGAAGATGACGTTGGGTGCGACCTCGGCGATGAAGAAGCACTGGCGTGTCGCTTCGTAGGAACCGAACGCGTCGAGCGCCAGAACGGGTGTCTCTGGAACCGCGCGGGCGAGCACGGCCAACTTCCAGAGCGCTTCCTCCGGCGTCTCATCCATCGCGTGGATCACGGGAACGAGTTCGAGCTCGGCCATGCGTTCGCAGTAGGTGCGGATCCAGCGGCTGTCCAACGACACGCCCTGGAAGCGTGTGTGGAAGCTGATTCCGGCGAGGCCGAGTTCTTCTCGACATCGCGTCAGTTCCTCCAGGCTGGCCTCGCCGTCGCGCGGCTCGACGATGCCGACGGCGACGGGAAATCGCTCCGGGGTCCGGTCGCGATAGGCCGCGATCGCATCATTCTCCAGTTTCGTGTCGGCGATCCCGTTCGCGCGCTCGTAGCCGTGGCCTGGGATGACGACTGCCTGGTCGACGTCGGCCGCGTCCATGATGGCGAGACGCGAGCTGAGTTCCTGCTCGGCAAACGCTTCGGCCTCAAGTCCCGCGCCTAGCGAGACGTCCCCGCCGAGGGCCCGGAATGCATTGCCAACGTGGTGGTGCACGTCGAGAACGGGAAAGCTGGCCGGCATCTCAGAACCTCGTGGTGGCAACTCGGAGCGGAAGCTAACGCCTCTGGGCGAACGATTCGCGCCGGTGGCTCCGCTCGCGTTCACAACGGCGTAGATCGAGTGGAACGCTTGGTGACGCTCCATTGCGATCTGCACCAGCGCCATCGCCGCGGGATGCGCGGACCGACGATCGAGCGGGCGGACGATTCTGCCTCGCACGGAATTCACACCGAATACGGCCTGACCGTCGCCGGCAGAGATAATGGGTGGGGCCAGAGACCCGCGGCTAGGTGAAAGACCTCACGTGGTTTGGTTGGTTTCGTGCGGGTCGGACGATTCCGTGTAGCCAGACGTTGTGTGAGCGTGAGATAACTACCGATCCCGTCCACCGACGGAAGTTCCCTAAAGGAGAACACCACATGAAACGCATCGCATTGCTGGCCACGGCCTTCGTCATGGTCGCGACCACGGCCGCCGCCGGGCCGAGCTGGACCTCGATTGGTCTCAATATCTCGCTTCAGGACGCGCCCAAGGTGCAAGCCGCTCTCGATGACTTGATGAAGTCGGCGGGGGATGACCTCACTGGAACAGTCTCCCTGATGGCCAACGTCGCCGGAGGAGCGACTTCGCATAGCATCATTTCCTCGTTCGACTCGCGCGCGGCACGCGAGACGTGGATGGCGAAACTCCGGGCCTCCAAGGCCTGGGACAAGTACGTCAAGGCGACCGCGGGAATGACGAGCCCGGGCGACACTTCTCGGATGGACTTTGTCGCCGATTGGGGAACGGACAATGAAGGTGCCGACGTCGTGTGGGAGATGCACGCATTCAGTGTCTCTGATCCGGCCGCGTTGCTCGCGGCTCTCGAGGCATTGCAGGCTTCGGATGCGGGCAAGGCGACAGGCGCCCAGGTCTACCTGTCGGCTGTCGGAGCTGCTGGAATCGCACCCGCGACCCACGTCATCTCTGTTGGGTTCAAGAGCGAAGCCCACGCAGAAGCATCGATGGCCGTGCTCAACCAGAGTGAAGCGTGGGCCACCTACATGGCGGCCTCCCGCGAGGCGGCCACCGTGGAAGGCACGTTCGTCCTTCGGACCGTCTCGACCTGGGGAGCGGATAACTAACAACGGAACCGCCGCCCGGTCTCGTTCAACCCCAACGGTTGCATGAAGGCCGGGCCTGCTGCGGGACCTAGGCTTGGCCGCGTGCGGATCTTCGGATGCGTGCGAAGGCCAGCGCGGGGAGCAGGGCGATGAGCTCCGGGCCGAGCCCGCAGCTCGACTGGGCCGCCTCGAGCTTCTTCCATCCGGCAGTGCACTGCGGATCCGCCCCGTTGGGGTCGGCCGTCGCACCGGCGGAGACGCCTCCGTCGAAGTCGGTGCCCGGTTGACCGTCGTTGTCGAGGCCGTCCTGGCATTGGGGGGCTTCCCGCAGTGAGCTTGGGAGGTGGCAGCCCGGGTCAGCGGCTGCATCCGTGAAGCCGTCCCCGTCGTTGTCCAGTCCATCGTTGCACTCGGCTGCGGCGACGAGCCGTCGCACAGCACCGTCCTGCTTGGTCACGAGGTAGACCTCGCCGGCGTCATCCTGTCCAAAGCGGAGGTCGGCGCGCGCCACACCGATCATCTCGAGGAGCGTGCGCTCTTCGCCGGTTGCGGCGTCGAGCAGGCGGAGGGTCTCGAAAGGCGCGAGGCCGCTGCCGTCCAGGTCATCGATATCTGCGATGAAGAGCCGGCCCGAGGCCAGGTCGCCGAACACGTAGCGATCGATGAGTGCCGGCACCGCGCTGCCGCGATAGACGGAACCGCCGCTGACCGCATTGTCGCCTTCGTCGTGGTCGTACTGGACCACGGGGTAGGTGAAACCGAGCGTCGCGTCGTTCGGGGGCAGCGGAAAGACGTCCACTTCATTGTCGTGCACGACGAGAAAGGTTCCCTCGCGTTCGGACCAGCCGAAGTTCGCGCCGTTCGCGCCGATCACGATCTCTTCGATGTTCGATTGCCCGATGTCCGAAATGAACAGCCGCCCGGTTCCTCCGGTGTCGAAGGTGAATCGGTGGGGGTTCCGGAGGCCATGGGCCCAGATCTCACCCAGCGTCGAAGGGTCGCCGTCCGCCTCGAAGGCATTCGAGAGGGGTACGCCGTACGGCGAGCCGCCGAGTGCGAGCGGGTCGATGCGTAGCATCGTGCCCAGGGGACTCCCAAGGTCTTGCCCGACGAAGTGCGGGTCGACGGTCGGGCGCGGACAACAACCGAAGTTTCCGCCGTCTCCCTGGGCGATGTAGAGGAGCCCATGGTCGGGGTCGGTGGGGGCAACGTTCGGATCGAACGCGATCTGGCCCATGTTGTGATCGTGATAGGGCTCGGCCACGCGCAGGACCTCGCGGCGAGAGGCGGGGTCGACCTGGTTCGGGTCGGTAGCGTCGAGCGTCCACTCATGGAGGACGGAGTGATGGCTCACCGGCGCACCCACCGGTACCGGGAAGTCTGGCGTGACGTCCGCGGGTTGACTGCTGGTGGTGAAGATCCGGCCTTCGCCGGCGGCGCCCGGAACGTCGAAGTCGGGATGGAACGCGAGCGAGGAAAGGCCGATCTGCCGCTGGTTCGAGAGCATCGGCGTGGCGGCGGCGACATCGAGGAAGAGGGACAGGGACCCGTC
>JAJDAQ010000133.1 GCA_029261815.1 Deltaproteobacteria bacterium | reverse complement strand
CTGACCGTATGCCCGGTGCATGCGCGCGCGGTTTCGGCGACATCGCCCTGACTGAAGTTGCCGACGCCGAGACTGAACAGTTCGAGAAGCTCCCGCGCAAAGTTCTCGTTCGGGCTCAGGACCGTATTGGCGTAGTTGTCGAGATAGAAGACCATGGCCGGGCTTGCAGCGGTTTCGGCCAGGAGATGGCGGAAGTTTGTCATCGCATAGCGCCGGAAGATCTGGTTCTGATGCCACAGCGTCTCGTGGTGGCAATAGACCAGACCCTTGCGCTGCGACGAGACGAGCAGCCCATGCCAGAACAACGCCATCTTCTCGCGAATCGGGTGCGGGTCCCGGGGTTGCTTGCCGATGAACGTCGAAGTGCGCATTCGATCGAGCCACCAGCGACCGAGCGCCAACGTTTCGTGATAGGCCGCAGGGCTCGTACAGCTCGGCGGTGAGAAAGGCGGCGGCGGTGTGGAGATCGCAGGCTCGCCGCGGGTCCGGCTGCTGCGCATGACCTGGCGCACGAGATCCTTGCGGTCCCGCGCGGCCGATAGCATCTGGACTTCGAACGGGCGCGCCCCGAAGCCCGCGCGTCGGCAGAGGTGGATCACATCGGCGGCATCGACCATGGGCTTCTCCCTGTCGATGGGTGGTCCAGCTCGCGCCGGCATAGGACACCCACTCGGAGAAAACCCGAGAATGCAGATGTGCCGGCTAGCGAGGCTCCCGGCCGTCTTCGGTCTGGAGGACCGGCTTGGTCGCTTCCTTCCAGGCGGCGAAGCCGCCGCCTACGTGGCAGACCCGCTCCATCCCCATCTCCTGGACCGTCCGGGCGGCCAGTGCCGAGCGCCAGCCGCTCTGGCAGTAGAAAACGAAGCGCCCGGGCCCGGCAAAGACATCGCGATGGTACGGACTCTCGGGGTCGACCCAGAACTCGAGCATGCCGCGGGGGGCATGGACCGACGCCGGCACGAACCCTTCGCGGATCCGCTCGCGGATGTCACGCAGGTCGACGAACACGACATCGTCCTGGCCCAAAAGCCCTGCTGCCTCGTCGACGGTCAGTGTCTCGACGACGGCTTCCGCCTCTTCCACGAGCGCGCGAAAACCCCGGGTGATCGCCATCGTCCGGCGCCCGACTAACGCCGGAACGCGTTGGTGTAGGACTTCTCCGGAAACTCGTCTTCGCTCAACGGAATCGAAACATCCGCCGGGCGCGGGCCGATCTTCTCGACGATGGGCGCCAACGCCTCGAGATCGAAGTCGTAGAGTTCAGCCGCGTTCAGACCCAGCATCTTGCGAACATCTCCTTCAGCGATGTCGTTGAAGCTGTGACGCATCGCAAGACGCGTGTGCGGGTAGGTACCTTCGTAGTGCGGGTAGTCGGTCCCCCAGCAGATCTTGTCGACGCCGACCACATCGCGATCCCGCAGCTCTACCGGCGAAGCCGAACTCGCGCCGTACCAGCAGTTCCGCTTCGCATAGACGCTCGGCGGTTCCGGCGGCATCGAATCCGCGTTGAACTGGAATTCTCCCGCCATGCCACCGCGCACGGTGTTCCAGATCGCATCCAAGCGGTCGAGCACATCAGGCACCCAGGCACAGCCGGCCTCGGTCAGGATGTACTTGAGCTTCGGGTAGCGCTCGAACACGCCCGAGATCAACAGGTGGCCGTGGGAGCGGATCGAGAACCACGGCGTTTCGAGCAGCCGGATCGGGAGCGACACGGGCCAGTCGCCGTAGTTCGGCGAGCCCGTTCCCCCGTGCTGGTTGATGACGACGTCGAGATCCTGGCAAAGAGCCCAGAATCGCTCGTACTCGGGCGAGTACAGCGGCTCGATGTGCGTGCAGTCATCGGGCACGTGCGGCAACAGGATCCCGCCACGCAGTCCGTTTTCGGCGATCCACTTCACGTCTTCCATCGCATCGTCGATGTCGTTCAGGTAGACGAGGCCGATGCCGGCGCGCCGTTCGGGGAACTCGGAGCAAAAATCCTTGAGCCAGCGATTGTGGGCGCGGATCCCTTCGAGGCGAAGCTTGTAGTCCTCTGCCGGCGGATTCCCGCAGATCAACACGCTCGTCTTGAAGAACGGCGGCACCGTGTTGGGGAAGATGACCTCGCCGGCCACCCCCTCGGTGTCCATGTCGCCGACGCGTTCGGTCGCGTCCCAGTTCTTGTGCTTCTTCGAGCCGATGTGCTTCTTCTGCGGGTTGCGGTACCCGCCACGCCAGTCGTCGAACATCTGCTGATGCTTGGCGTCCAGGTAGGCGCGGTAGTCGTTGATGCTGGCGCCGGCATGGGCATCGGAAGTGATGACGGTATAGGGCTGGGTCACGAGAAGACTCCGTTGTCGGGAAGGAGGAAAAAGTCCGAAGCGCGGGGCGGAACGATTAGAGGGAGGCTTCCCACTCGTCATCGGAGCCGTCGTGCACTTCTTCGAAAAGGTAGGTGCTCAGGTAGCGCTCGCCGGTGTCGGGCAACATCACGAGGAAGACCGAGCCGGGCTCGGCCGTCTCTGCCGTCTTCATCGCGGCACACAGGGTCGCGCCCGACGAGAGCCCCACGAAGATGCCCTCCTCCTGGGCGAGGCGAAGCGACCAGGCCTTCGACTCCTCGTCCGGTACAGGCACGAGTTCGTCGTACACGGTGGCATCGAGGACATCGGGCACAAAGTCGGGCGTCCAGCCCTGGATCTTGTGCGGTGCCCATTCGGCGCCGCCGAGCAGCGACGCACCGGCAGGCTCCGTCGCGACGATCTTCACGCCAGGACGGGCGGCCTTCAGCACCTGACCCGTTCCGGTGAGCGTCCCGCCGGTCCCCCAGCCCGAGACAAAGTAGTCGAGCCGGCGATGGGCGAAGTCGCGCAGGATTTCGGGCGCCGTCGTGTTGCGATGGTATTCGGGGTTGGCCGGGTTCTCGAACTGGCGCGCAAGCAGCCAGCCGTGCTTCTTGGCCAACTCCTCGGCCTTCTCCACCATCGCCGTCCCGCGG
>JAJDAQ010000132.1 GCA_029261815.1 Deltaproteobacteria bacterium | reverse complement strand
AGCGCTTCATCGCTCGCGCCTTCTCGGAGCGGCTCGCGCAGGTCCCGGCCATCTCCGGCGAAGAGGCACGTAAAGAGTCTTCCGTCGGCCGAAATACGGGCGCGCGTGCAGCCCCCGCAGAAGGGCTGGGTCACCGACGCGATGATCCCGACCTCGCCACTTCCATCGGTGTAGCGATAGCGGCGAGCGACCTCGCCCGGGTAGTTCGCGTCGACCGGCTCGATCGGAAACTCGCTTCCAATCCGCTCGAGGATTTCCGCGGCCGGAACCACCTCGGAGAGGTCCCAGGAGTTCGTCGTGCCAACGTCCATGTACTCGATGTACCGCACGATATGGCCCGTTCCGCGAAACCGCCTTGCCAGTTCGACGACCTGGTCCTCGTTCACGCCGCGGCGCACCACGGCGTTGATCTTGATGGGCGTCAGACCGGCGCGCTCTGCGGCCGCAATGCCATCGAACACGGCCTCGGGCTCGGACTTGCCGCCGCTCATGGCCAGGAACGGCTCTCGGTCGACGGCATCGAGGCTCACCGTGACGCGGTGCAGTCCGGCGTCCCGAAGCGCCTCGGCGTGACGCGGCAACAACACCGCGTTGGTCGTCAGCGCGACGTCTTCGATGCCGTCGATGGCAGCGAGTTCGGCCACGAGCTTCGGGAGCTGCGCCCGCAGCAGGGGCTCTCCGCCGGTCAACCGTAGCTTCCGGGTCCCAAGCTGAGCGAACAACCGCGCGAGCCGGGTGATCTCCTCGAAGCGAAGGATCTCTGCCCGCTGCTTGAACGGGAATCCCTCGCCGAAGATCTCTTCCGGCATGCAATACGGGCAGCGAAAGTTGCACCGGTCAGTGACCGAGATGCGCAGATCGCGGAGTGCGCGGCCGAGTGTGTCGCGAGGCTCGGCCTCACGATCTGCACCCTGGCCTACGCGCGGGGTCACTCGGTGAAGCCCCACTTCTCCTTGTTGGCCTGCACCTCTTCGGGCGACGGCTTATCCTTGTCCTCGACCTCGGGCACCTCGAAGTCGTCCTTGGCGTCGGCGATCTTCGCGTTGAGGGGGGTGTCATCCGCGAACACGGCGGGAACCCGCTCGTCTTCGAAGATGGCTTCCCACGGGCACTCGGGCTCGCAGACGCCACAGTCGATGCACTCTTCAGGATCGATGTAGAGCTGGTTCGGGAAGGTCGCGCTGTCGCTTCCCTTGTACTCATAGATGCAGTCGACGGGGCAAACCTCGACGCAAGCTTGGTCCACGCAATCGCGGCAGAGGCTCGTGACTACCCAGGGCATCTTGTCTCCGTTTTCTCAGGGTCCGGTCCACGCGGTCGCGGCCGGCTTCGCCCCGATGGGGGCGGTGAAAGACTGCGATCCCGCCCACCGGGATCCACAGCGGGCACGAACATATCCCGTGGTCGGGAGAGGCGGAAGCCCCTCCGCCAAAGAAGCCGCCAACGCGGGTCCGGTGCCGCCGACGCGCCGATCGGCGGCTAGAATCCGGCGCCATGTCCCTGCCGCCCCAGATCTCCCCTCCGTCCGGCGACTTCGTCATTGACGTCGGAGACGCCGACTTCGTCCAGGCCGTCGTCGAGCGCTCCCATCAGGTCCCCGTCGTTGTCGATTTCTGGGCCCCCTGGTGCGGTCCGTGCCGGAATCTCGGACCGATCCTCGAGCGGCTGGCGACCGAATTTGCCGGCCAGTTCGTGTTGGCCAAGGTCGACATCGACCAGTCGCCCGCAATCGCCCAGCAGCTCCAGATCCGGAATATCCCGCTCGTGATCGCCTTCCGTGACGGCGCTGCGGTCAGCGAATTCGCTGGCGCTCAGCCAGAAGCGGCCGTACGCCAGTTTCTCGAAGCCCTCTTGCCGAGCGAGGCCGATCAGGCGGCCCAATCCGGGCTCGACGCGCTGACGGCGGGCGACGCAGAGGCGGCCGAGGCCGCCTTTGGCCGAGCGCTCGCATTGGACGCCCGCCACCCGCATGCCCTCCTCGGTCAGGCCCAGTTGCTCGGCAATCGCGGCGACTACGCCGCCGGCCTCGAACTGCTGGCGCGGATGGGCGCCGCCCCTCGCGAACTCGAGCACGAGGCGGAGCGCATGGCCGCCGAATTCAGGACCGCCCAGACACCGGTGGACACAACGGAGCTGGCGCCGCTACGCGCCGCCGCCGAGGCCAACCCCGCCGACCTCCAGGCCAGCCTCGACTACGCCCGCGCCCTCGTCGCAGCACGAGCCTACGAGGACGCGATGCCGTTGCTGGTGGACCTCGTCGCCCGCGACAAGTCTTTTGCCGACGAAGCCGCTCGCACGACGCTGCTCGACGTCTTCGAGATCCTGGGTAGCGGGCATCATCTCACGCAGACCTTCCGGGCCAAGTTGGCGGCCGCCCTCTTCCGCTAGGCCAGTCTCCAGGGCGGGGTCCCTACACTCCGACCATGCCCAAGGGATTCATCGTGCATCCGACCTATCGCGTGCGCGATGGTGTGCCGGTGGTCCAGCTATTCGGTCGTCTCACCAGCGGCGAACCCTTCCTCGTCGAAGAGACGCGCTACCGGCCGACCTTCTTCGTCAGGAAGGGGGAAGAGCGATGGCTCCCGACGAACGGCTCCTTCTCGCTCGACGCCACCGACCTGGTCGATACCGGGGGCCATGCCATGGTCCAGGTCACTGCGCCGATTCCCGCCGAGGTGCCGAGGCTGCGCGATGCCGTGCTCCGCGAAGGCGGACATCCCTGCGAAGCCGACGTCCGGTACCCGTATCGCTTCCTCACCGATCGTCGCATCCGCGCTACCTGTGAGATTCGCGGACGCGGCGACGTCCGTGCCGACGGGTTGGTCCGCTTTCGCGATCCCGAACTGCTTCCCGCTGCCGCGCGGGTAAAGCTCCGGACGCTGTCGATCGACCTGGAGACGACGCTCGACGCGAGCCTCATCTTCTCCGCCGCATTCGTGTGCGACGACATCGAAGAAGTCCACGTGATCGCGGACCGTCCGGTCGCAGGTGCCATCGTGCACGGCGAGGAACCCGCGTTGTTATTCGCCGTCATGGAGCGGATTCGACAGCTCGACCCGGACATCATCGTGGGCTGGAACGTGATCGATTTCGATCTGCGGGTTTGGCTGAACCGCTGCGAGGCCCACCGGATCCCGTGCAATCTCGGCCGGACTCCGGATCGCTCGCGCCTGATCGAACAGGAGGGTCGCGGCCGCGCGCGTTTCGAGATTCCCGGTCGAATGGTGCTCGACGGAATCCCCATGGTGCGAGAAGCGATTCGCCTTACCGACTACCGACTCGAAACCGTGGCACGTTCGCTACTCGGTCGAGGCAAGAAGATCGACCACGAGGCCCCGGATGCCGGTGCCGAGATCCAGCGCATGTGGCGCGAGGACCCGGAAGCGCTGATCACCTACAACCTCGAAGACGCGCGACTCGTTCCCGAGATCCTGCACCACGAGGGGCTGCTCGATCTCACGGAGGAACGCAGTCGGCTGACCGGCATGCAACTCGACCGCGTATCCGCGTCCGTCGCGAGTTTCGACCTGGTCTACCTGCCGGAACTACGCGCGCGCGGGGTCGTGGCGCCCTCGGTCGCGCGTGACCGCGAGAACGTCTGGGTCAAGGGAGGCGCTCTCCTAGAGCCCCAGGCCGGCCTGCATCCGCGTGTTGCCGTCATGGACTTCAAGAGCCTGTACCCGAGTCTGATCCGGACGTTCAGTCTCGACCCCCTCGCGCATCTCCGTGCCGATGACGACGCCGACCCGATCGTGGCCCCGAATGGTGCGCGATTCGCGCGACAGGGCGCGATCCTGCCGGGCATCATCCTCGAATGGATGCGAAGTCGCGACGCCGCCAAGGCCCGCGGCGACGGCCACGCGAGCCAGGCCATCAAGATCTTGATGAACTCGATGTTTGGGGTCCTCGGCACGCCCTCCTGTCGGTTCTTCGACCCGGACGTCGCCAATGCCATTACCGCCTTCGGCCAACAAACACTGCACTGGACGCGAGAGGCCTTCGATGACGTGGGGGTTCGTGTCCTCTACGGCGACACGGACTCGGTCTTCGTCCAACTCCCCGAGGCCCCGGACCGTTACGCGCTTCGTGCGGTCGCCGAGGAACTGCGGGAGCAGGTCCAGGAGGCGGTGATGTCGCGAATCCGCAAGGCCTACCGACTCGAACCCCGGCTCGAACTGGAGCTGGAGAAGATCTACGACCCCTTCTTCCTGCCGCGAGTGCGAGGTGGCAAGAGCGGCAGCAAGAAGCGTTATGCGGGGTGGCGCGATGGAGAGCTCGAGATCGTGGGGCTCGAATCGGTTCGGCGCGACTGGCCCCAGCTCGCGCATCGGCTTCAAGAAGGCATGCTGCGGCGCCTGTTCACGGGTGAGGATCCGATGCCGTTTGCCGTCACCCTCGTCGCCAGACTCCGGAGCGGCGAACTCGACGACGAACTCGCCTACGTGAAGCGGATCCGCAAGGGATCCCTCGATGACTACGCATCGAACGCGCCGCACGTCCAGGCAGCGCGCAAGGCGGGACCTCATGCGGGCCGGCTGATCCGCTACGTGATCACTCGGACCGGGCCCGAACCGGTGTTGCCCGGGCGGCCCTTGCCGGGCCAGATCGACCACGTGCACTACATCGAGAAGGTGCTGCGCCCGGTCGGCGACTCGATCCTGCGCGAGGTCGGCCGGTCATTCGGTGAAGCGCTCGGCGAACC
>JAJDAQ010000131.1 GCA_029261815.1 Deltaproteobacteria bacterium | reverse complement strand
CGGTGGAGACGGCCGGACGACAGTGCCCATTCGCCGGTGTCGCCGACGAAGATCGACAAGCTCGGCAGTGCTTCGACCGCCGTGTAGGTGAAGGCAATCGGAACCGAGTCAACGGTGCGTCGGTACCGGACTTCGACCTGGAACGTCCCGGGACCGGTGGAGCCGATGCCGGCGAGCCCACCGTCCGGGTGCGGAATCAGCTGGACGCCGGCGGCGTCCGTTCCGAAGCGGATGTCCGTCGCGTCTTCGGGAAGCGGCATGCGAAGCAGAGGGACCGCTTCGGTGCCCATCACGACGCCGGCTCGAGTCGACTCGAGAGTGAGCGTCTCGCGCACGTTCATCACCACGTCATCGAGGTCGAGAATGACCTGCGCTTCCGTGATGCGTACCGCGTCTGCATCCACGACAGCGGGCGGCAGGACGAACTCGACGCGATAGCGTCCACCGTCCCTGTCGTAGCGATCGTGCGCACGGCCATCCGCGAGGTGGGGTTCGGAAGCGCCTTCCCAGCCGGGAGCGTCTATTCGTCCGAGGCCTTCCGGGATCAGCAGACGAATCGGCGCTCCCGCCGGCGTCTCGCCCTCGAGGACGAAGCGTTCGCCCTCGTCGCTGTCGGTTTCTCCAGCCAACGAGAACGTCCAGGAGAGATCGTGCACGCCGGGGTAGATCGGCCCGAAGTAGGCGATCCGCCCATCGTTGCGCACGATGCCGTCCGGGATGACGCCGAGGGGCATCTGGAAGCCGCTTGCCGACGCCGGAATCGTCGCCGTGACGGCCGGCCGTGCGCCGTTCCGCGCGTCTGGAGCAACGCTGTAGGTCTGTGCGCCGCGATTGGTGAACTCGATCACCTGCAAGACCCGCAGGCCCTGGGCATCGCGCAGGATCTGGAACTCGTTCGCCGTGACCTCGATCTCTGCCGGATCGTCGGTGAGTTCGGTGACCCGGATGTCGGCGCTCGTTTCGTTCGCGCCCGGGATGAAGCGAACGCGCGCACCCGGAAAGGGAACGCCCGCATAACGTCCACCGAGGAGGTAGGAGATCCCCGGGGCATTCGAGATGCCTTCGAAGCGATAGGAGCCATCCGCCGCACTGCGCGTTCGGCGGAGACCCGGGACGCCTGTGTCAGTGAGTGCGTAGACGACCACTTCGGCGTCGGGAACGGGCTCGCCGGTGGCGGCATGAAGCACCCGCCCCGTGATCACGCCTGGGCCGGCGGGCACGTCCGGAGCGTCCTGCGCCAGGACAGGCGCCTGCCCCAGGACGAGCGTGACGAAGGCCGCCATTCCGGCCAGAAGGATCGGGTGCGTCCACCGCATTACGGTTCCTGTCGCCGCCCCTCGGGGTGCGGCCACATCACCAGGATCGTCCCGAGCACGAACGTCCAGCCGCCTGCCCAGATCCAGTTGACGAGTGGGTTCCGGTAGATCTTGAGCGTGGCCGAGCCGTCGGCTTCGATCGCAGTCAAGACCACGTAGAGATCCTCGGTCATGGTCGAGTAGACCGAGGGAACGGAGACAGGCTGCTCTTCGAGCCAATACATCCGCCGCTCAGGGCGCATGGTCGCGACCGGTCGGTCGTTGTCGAACAGCGCAATGCGCGCCTCTGCGCCGCCATAGTGCTGCTCGGGAATGGCGAGCGCCGTGCGGTATTCGAGACGGTAGGGCGCCATCTCTACGGCCTCACCGACGGCCACGTTCTCCAGACGCTCCTCGTTGAACGCCGCGCCTGCGAATCCGATGAACAGAAAGACCATGCCGAGGTGAACGACGTAGCCGCCGTAGCGGCGCTGGTTCTTCCGCATCAACGTGGCGAACGCAGCTCCGATGCCTTCGCCGCGCCGCATCCGCGCGCGGATTGCGCGGAAGTATTCCTGCGAGATGGTGGCGGTGACGAAGGCGCCGATGGCCCAGGTCGCGACCGCCATCCATGCGAGGTGGTCGCGCGTGACGAATGCCAGCACGACGAACGCGACGATGCCCGTCGCGGTGGGCCAGAGAAACTGCCGGCGCAGGTTGGCCGGAGAGGCGCGACGCCAGGCGATCAGCGGACCGACGCCGGTCAGCAACAGCAGCGTCATGCCGATCGGCGCGCCCAGCAGGTTGAAGAACCCGGGCCCCATCGTCTGCTCGACACCGAGAATCCAGTCCGTGAGCTTCGGCCAGAGCGTGCCGGTGATCACGACGCCGAGCAGTGCCATGAAGAGCCAGTTGTTGATGATGAACCCGGCTTCCCGCGACATCACCGATTCGATGTGAGTCGTCGCCTTCAGTTCGCCGCGTCGCACGTAGAGCACGGTGAAGTAGACGATGACCGTGACCAGCACGTAACCGAGAAAGAGCTGACCGAAGATCTCGGTCTGGGCGAATGCGTGGACGCTGCGCACCAGGCCGCTGCGCGTGAGCATCGTGCCGAACAGGCAGAGCGAGTAGGTCAGCCCGATCAGGACGAGGTTCCAGATCTTCAGCATGTCCCGCTTTTCCTGCACCATCACCGAGTGCAGATAAGCGGTGCCCGCGAGCCAGGGCATCAAGGAAGAGTTCTCCACCGGGTCCCAGGCCCAGTAGCCCCCCCAGCCCAGCACTTCGTAGGCCCAGCGGCCGCCGAGCAGGATGCCGATGGAAAGGAAGAACCACGCCCACAGCGTCCAGCGCCGGGTGATGCGCATCCACGCGGTTCCGAGTTCTCCGGACGCCATCGCCGCGAGGCCGAATGCGAAGGGCACCGCGAAGCCGGTCATGCCGGTGTAGAGCATCACCGGGTGGATCATCATGACCGGGTGCTGGAGCAGCGGATTCAGTCCCGTGCCGTCGGATACGATCGTGCCGGCCGGAATTCGTTCGAACGGATGCGTGTGGACATCGATGCCGAAGCCATCGGGGAGCGCTAGGCCCAGGTTCGCAACCAATGCCGGCAGCTCATTGACCAGGTCGAGGTTGAGCAGCACGAGGAAGAAGAAGGCGTTCGCCGACAGGGTCGCGGAGACCCAGGGCAAGAGCGTGGTCTGACGCCGATTGACGGTGACTGCGGCCGCGCCATACGCGCCGACCATCCAGCACCAGAGGAGCAAGGAGCCTGCCTGGCCGCCCCATAGGGCTGCGAGGCGGTAGGCCGTGGGCATGCTGCGTGCCGAGTGGTTGGCGACGTAGAGAAGCTGATAATCGTTGGTGTAGAAGGCCCAGAAGAGGGCGCCCATACCCAGTGTGAGTAGGCCGAATAGCAACAGCACCGAACGGCGCGCGACTTCCGACCAGTCGCCTCGTCGTTTCAGGCCGCCATAGATGCCGGTCACCGTACCGGTGAGCGCGATCAGCAGCGCGAGGCGCAGGGCAAAGGAGCCGAGGTCGGCCATAGGGGGGATGGGACTCCGGCTAGCGAGCAGCGCCCGGTGGCACTTCGCCAGCGGCTTCGGCTGCCTCGAACTTCGACGGGCACTTGGCCAACACGTTCGTCGCTTCAAAGGCACCGTTGCGGGCGGTGAGCCGTCCCTCGACGACGACTTCGGCGCCGTCCTTGAAGAGGTCGGGGGTCTCAAGGCTGGCGTAGATCACCGACAGGCCGCCGTCCGGTGTGCCGCCTGTGTGGGGCGGTTCTTGCTGAACGACGAAGCGGACGCGCTGCGACTGGACGTCACGCTCGATCGAGCCGGTCGCGACGTACCCGTGTACGCGAGCGTTGTCGCCGGCGTCGCCGTTGGCGCGGAATTCGTTCAACGTCTGGTAGTAGACGAACGAGTCTTCGCCGAGGTTGTCGGACGCGTACCAGCCCAGCAGGAAGGCGATTGCGATGGCTCCGACAGCGATCTGGATACCTTTTGCCATGGGTCTCCTCAGATCGAGCAGACTAGGGATTGCTCTTGATGGCGTCAAACCGTTGGTTCGGTAAAAAACGTCACAATTCCAACCGTTTGGCGGTTTCCTGCTTGACCGTTCCGGCCTGCGCCCGCTACCCCCGAGGACGCCGTGCAACCGCCCTCCCACCTCGCCCAGATCCAGCCCTTCCTGGCCATGGAAATCATGGAACGGGCGATGGCGATGGAGCGCGAAGGCATCGATGTCGTGCACCTCGAGGTCGGCGAGCCGGATTTTCCGCCGCCGCCCGCGGCCCTGGCTGCCGCGCAGGCAGCGCTCTCGCAGAACGCGACGAATTACACCGACAGCCGCGGCCTGCATCCGCTGCGTGTCGCGATTGCAGAAGAAAAGGGCGCGCGTGTTGGCCGCGTGATCGATCCCGAGCAGGTCCTGGTCACAAGCGGAACCTCACCGGCAATGCTGATGGCCTTCGGCGTTCTGCTCGCGCCCGGCGACGAAATCCTCGTGCCTGCACCGCACTACCCCTGTTACCCGAACTTCGCGCGGTTCTGTGGCGCCCAGCCCGTTCCGGTGCCGTGCGATCCCGGAAACGGCTGGGCGATCGATCCCGACGCAGTGCGCGCGGCGATCACCCCGCGCACCCGGGCCATCGTATACGGGAGCCCCGCGAACCCGACCGGCGCCGTTCAGCCGCGGGACGTGGTCGAGGCGTTGGTGAACCTCGGCCCGCCGCTCCTCTCCGACGAGATCTACGATGGCCTCTTGTACGACGGCGCCGAGATCACTTCGCCCCTCTCCCTGACGGATGACGCGTGGGCGTTCGACGGCTTCTCGAAACGCTATGCGATGACGGGTTTTCGCCTGGGCTATGTGATCGCACCGACGGATGCGATGCGGAGTCTTCAGACCCTGCAGCAGAATTTCTTCATTTCGGCGAGCGAGTTCGTCCAGTACGCGGGCCTGGCCGCGCTGTCGGATGGCGCGAACACGGTGGCAGCGGCGCGCGAACTGCTCGAGGCGCGCAGGGATCGTCTCGTTGCGGGACTGCGGGAGTTGGGCTTCGAGATCTTGACTTCGCCGCCGGGCGCGTTCTACGTGTTCGCGGACGCACGGGGTTTCGGCGCGGATTCACGAGAACTGGCGAACCACCTGCTCGAACACGCCCACGTGGGCGTGACGCCCGGGATCGACTTCGGGGAGTTCGGAGAGGGCTTCCTGCGCGTCAGCTATGCGGCGCCGATGGAGTCGATCGAGGAAGCCCTGCAGCGGATGGCGCCGGTGCTGGAGGCGCGGCTCCGCGCCTAACAGACGTCCGCTTGCTCTTCGAAGCCGGACGGCTCGATCTGGATCGTGACGTGGTGGATGGCGTAGTCCTCGCGCAGTACACGATGGATCGACCCCAGGAGCTCCCGTGGAGATGCGTTCGGCATCGCATGTACGTGGCACGACAATGACACCATCCCGCTCGTGATCGTCCAGACGTGTAGGTCGTGCACATTGTCGACGCCTGGCACCGCAGCGAGCGAGGTCTCAAGATCGCCGACGTCGACGTGGGCGGGGGCGGCTTCGAGGAGGATGTCCGCAGCCTCCCGGGTCAGCGACCACGCGGCGTTCAGGACCAGGGCCGCGATCACGATCGAGGCGATCGGGTCGGCGACATGCCAGCCGAATGCCCAGATGAGGCCGCCCGCGACCATGGCCCCTGCACTGCCGAGGGCATCTGAGAGGACGTGCAGCCAGGCGCCACGAAGATTCAGGCTGTCGTTCCGTCCGCCATGCAGGATCCAGAGTCCGACGAGATTCACCACCAGGCCGCCGGCCGCGATGACGAGCATCGGAAGGCCGAGCACGGGCGTCGGGTTGCCGAAGCGCTCGACGGCTTCGAAGACGATGAAGGTGGCAACGACGGCGAGCGCCATTCCGTTGGCCAAGGCCGCCAGGATCTCGATGCGGCGGTAGCCGAAAGTGCGGCCTGCGGGAGCGGGCCGGTCCGAGAGCCAGAGTGCGAACAGGGCCAGCGCGAGCGCGGCCACGTCTGAAAGCATGTGGCCTGCGTCTGCGAGCAGTGCGAGGGACCCGGTCCAGAGGCCACCAATCACTTCGGCGACGAGGTAGACGGCTGCGAGGCCGCAAGTCAATGCCAGGCGATTCCTCTGGCCGCTGCGGTCTCCGGTCTCGTGCGCGTGACCGTGACCGTGCGCGCCGCCAGCGTGAACATCGTGCATGGGAGAATGATCGGGACGCCCGATGAATCGCGCCACCCGGCCCTTGACGTGTCGTGAGAACAGCGGAAGCTTGGCGAGATGGTTGCGCACCGCTTCACGACAGGGTGGGTCGTTGGATTGGCGGTGTTCGCCCTCGCGGCGGTGTCGCTCCACGGTCACGGCGCGTCGGTGGCGGATGCGCCTGGGTGGCAAGTGGCCGCCGAGGCTGCAACCGACCCTTCCTGCGCGTTGTGCCACACCACGGCACAGTGGGAAGTGGCTTCGTGCGGCGCGTCCTTCGACGCCCAAGCGCAGGCCCCGAAGCTTGAGCGCAGCCATTGCGCTTCGCCCACCGCGACTTCGGCGTACCGCGTCGGAAACCGCTCTCGCGCGCCACCTCGTCTCGGCTGAATTCGGATCCGTAAGCCCGCGCTCTGCGCGGATGTATTGATTCACCGCCAAGATCGAGGTTGAGATGACCATTTCAATTCGCTGCACGCTATGTGCGGCCGCGTTCAGTTTGTTTTTCCTTCCCACCATTCCCGCCGTCGCTGATGAAGCCCATGCAACGGATCCGGACCACCAGGGCCACCAGCACGATGAGGCCCTCGACGAGCTGATCGTTACGTTCTCGGGCCACGAGCGCCGACGCTTCGATGTCATCGGGGGCACGACAGTGCTCAGCGAAGACGCCCTGCAACAGGAGCTCGCACCCACGCTGGGCGACACACTCGGCAGCGCAACCGGGGTCCGATCGTCGGGCTTCGCGCCCGGTGCCAGTCGGCCGATCATCCGCGGCCTTGACGGCCCGCGACTCCGTGTCCTGCAGAACCACGTGAGTGTCGTGGACGCGAGCACCTCGAGCCCCGATCACCAGGTGGCGTCTGATCCCCTGCTCGCCCAGCGCATCGAAGTCCTGAAGGGAGCAGGGACACTTCGCTACGGCAGCAACGCCGTCGGCGGCGTCGTCAACGTGATCGACGGGCGGATTGCAGAAGTACCGCTCGACGCGGCCTACGAGGGCGGCCTGTCCTTTCACGGCGGCTCGAACCAGGACGATCGCAACGGCGCCGGAGTCCTTCGCGGGCAGTTCGGCCCGGTCGTCCTTCATCTGGAAGGCTTCGCGCGGCGCGCGCATGCACTGGAAGTGAAAGGCGATCCCCTGAGCAGTACGTCGGGGTTCGGGCCCGGCGATCCGCTGTTCGGAACGTCCGGCCGGGTCCGCAATACCTTCGTGGAATCGGAAGGCGGGACCGCCGGCGCCTCATGGGTACACGAAGACGGCTTCATCGGTGCGTCCTACGCCCGGCTGGAAAGCCGGTACGGCGTGCCGGTTCCGCCCGAGGACCCGACGGGCGGTGACATCGCCATCGATCTCGAGCAGGACCGCTTCGACTTCGGAGCTGGCTGGCGGGTTGATCTAGGCCCGTTCGAGGCCGTCGAAATGCGCGCCGTCTACGGCGAATACGAGCATGCGGAGATCGTGGACGGTGAAGTCGGCACCGTCTTCGAGAACGAAGGCATCGAGGTCCGGATCGAGGCGACCCAGGCGCAGGTCGACAACCTCGACGGCTCGGTCGGCCTGCAATGGCGAAGCGAAGAGAGGGATGCTGTCGGTGCGGAGGCGTTTCTCCCGCACTTCGAGACGGACCAATGGGCGCTCTTCACGGTGCAGGAACTGCATCTCGACCCGTGGACGTTCGAAGGAGGGCTTCGCCTCGAACACACCGACCTGTCGGTCGGCGGGGGGCTCCGCGACCGCAGCTTCACGACATGGAGCGCCTCGCTCGGCGCGTCGCTTGCCCTGGATGCCGACACACTTGTCGGGCTCTCGCTGTCCCGCACGGAACGGCCGCCGGTCGGCGACGAGCTCTACGCCGACGGTCCTCACTTCGCGACCGCGAGTTTCGAAATCGGCGATGACGGGCTGGACCCGGAGACGGCATGGTCCGCAGAGCTGACGGCCAAGCGGCGGCAGGGTGCCGTGACGGGGGCCGTGAATGTGTACGTCACCGCGTTCGATGACTTCCTGTTCCAGCGCGACACGGCCGAGATCGAGGATGGTCTTCCTGTCCGGCGGGTCTCGCAGGCGGATGCACGCTTCTACGGCGCCGAAGTCGATCTGGCCTGGTCGGTCTGTGAGCACGCGTGGGGCGAGGTCGCTGTCGACCTTGGCTACGACTTCGTGCGCGCATCGTCCCGGGGGCGTGACCTGCCGCGAATTCCGTCCCAACGTCTGACGGTCGGCGCCGGGCTCACCGCCGAGCGTCACGATTTCCGATTCGAAGCGGTTTTTGTCGATGGGCAACGCCGTACGGCACGCGGTGAGTCGGCGACACGGGGGTATGTCGTCTGGAACGCGGAGGCCACGTTTCGCCCCTTCGACGAGCCCGACCTGGCGGTCTTCGTCCAGGCCCGAAACCTCACGGATCAACGTGGCCGGCAGCACACTTCTTTCTTGAAGGACCGGTTGCCGATCCCCGGGCGGGATCTTCGGTTCGGCGTACGGTTCCGGTTCTAACGCACGCTCGGATTCCCACGGGCCGGCGCCAGTTGACACTGGCGCCGGCCTCGGCGATCCAGGGGCCATGACCGACGCCCCCGTCTCCGCGTTCCTTCGCCATCACTACCGCCATTTCAACGCTGCCACGGTCGTGGATGCCGCCGACGCCTACACCGCGCATCTCGACGCGGGGGGCAAAATGTTCGTGACGCTCGCGGGTGCGATGAGCACGGCCGAACTCGGCATTTCGCTCGCCGAGATGATCCGGCAGGGCAAGATCCACGCGATCTCGTGCACGGGCGCGAACCTCGAAGAGGACGTGTTCAACCTGGTGGCCCACGACCACTACGTGCGTGTGCCGCACTACCGGGATCTCTCCGCGGAGCAGGAAATGGAACTCCTGGAGAAGAAGCTCAATCGGGTGACCGACACCTGCATCCCCGAAGAGGAAGCGATGCGTCGGGTCGAGGGCGTATTGATCGACGAGTGGCAGAAAGCCGAGGCGTCCGGGGACCGCGCTTTCCCGCACGAGTTCCTCTATCGCGTGCTCCGCTCCGGCGCGCTCGAGCCCTACTACCAGATCGATCCCAAGGACTCGTGGATGGTCGCGGCAGCCGAGGCCGACCTGCCGATCTTCGTGCCCGGTTGGGAAGACTCGACGCTCGGCAACTTCTTCGTGTCCGAAGTGATGAAGGGTCTCCTGGAGTCCCTCCACACCGTGAAGAGCGGGCCCGAGTACATGGTCGAACTCGCGAACTGGTACGAGGCCACGGCATACGATCATCCGGTGGGCTTCTTCCAGATCGGCGGCGGCATCGCGGGCGATTTCTCGATCTGCGTGGTGCCCATGCTCGAACAGGACTTGAAGCGGGAGAATCTCCCCCACTGGGCCTACTTCTGTCAGATCAGCGACTCCACGACGAGCTACGGCTCCTATTCGGGTGCCGTCCCGAACGAGAAGATCACGTGGGGGAAGCTCGATGTGGACACGCCCAAGTTCATTATCGAGAGCGACGCCACGATCGTCGCACCCCTGATGTTCGCGATGGTGATGGGCTGGTAGGCGCCTAACGTCCCGGTGCGGGGACTTGCTGGCCTGCCGTGGTGACGCCGGGCCATTGGAACCTTCGACCCGGGAGCGCCCGGTCGATCGCCGGCACGAAGACCGCGCTGGCGGCGAGCGCGTACAGCAGGGCATCCGGTTCGTAGTGCGCAAAGCGGAGCCAGTAGGCGAGGGCGGCCACCAGGGCGGCGAACAGGATCCGACCGGCGCGCGTGTCGGGCAATGTCTTCGGGTCCGAGATCATGAAGCCGGCGAAGAGCAGGAGCCCGCCGTTCTGGAGTTGGTGCATGGGGATCGTCAGTGGGTCTCCCAGCCAAACGGCGCGCGCCACCAGCGCGCCGCCCCAGAACGTGATGAACGCCAGGGTCACGTCGCCGCGCGCGCGCGGGAGCACCCAGCACGCCGCACCCACGAGTGCGGCCGCCAGAAGCGCGCCGCCTCCCCACTGGCCGGGTGAAATCCAGACCCGGTCGGTCAATAGCAACAGGGCCACCAACGCGATGTTGGTGGGGTTGAACACGTGCTTGCCATCCCGCTGGATCGCGAACTTGCTGCCCACTGCGAGCACGGCCGCGACGGGCCCCAACCACCAGGCGTCCGCGCGCAGCAGCAGGACGAGGGAGAGTGCCGAAATCAACGGACTGCGCGGGTCGAATCGGCGGCCTCGGAAACGGCTGCCTACCCATTCGGTCGCCAGCGCGGTCAAGACCACCGCAAGCGCCGTCAGCGTGTCCGTCCCGAAGTCCAGTGCCAGCGCACCCCAGATCGCGAGCCCCGAGAGCACCGCGATCTGGGCATGGCGCGGGTCGCCACGCAGGAGGTCTCGCACGGGCACAGCCTTCAGCTGTTCGGCCAGAGGTTTCGCCACCAGGGCGTCGGTGCCGGGACGCTGCCGTCAAGCCGCATCTTCGCGCGGATCGCTTCCAGGTCGCGGCCTGTGAGTTCGGCCAGGGTCTGGGCTTCCTGCTCGCGGCGGATGCGGAGCTGTGCGCGGTAGGTGTCGGCGGCCTGGCAGGAGTCGCTTCCCTCCCACGCGTGCTGCAGCACATAACGTCCCTGGAAGTTCTCACGGTCGGCCGTGGCCTTGAACTGCAGGTCTTCGGGGAAGTGCTCGGCGTCGTAGCGAACGTGGAGGCGCGTTACGAAGACGTTCGCCGCTTGCGGCGCGATGCGGCTTCCCTGCCACGGAGTCCGGGCGGGCCGTTCGCCGACCCAGAAGACACCGAGCTCCCTCAGTTCGCTGTTCGAGAGCGGATTGGCCGCGCAGGGGTCGCACCAGGCCATGTCCCACGCATACTCGAGGAAGACGCCGGTCCCCCCGTCCTTCCGGGTCTGTTCCGCGAACAGTTCGCGGTAGAAGTCGGCGAACTCGTCCTCGACGAACTCGGGAATCGTCACATTGCTGGGGAGTTTCGTCGTGCGGTAGTTGGTCGTCTCGACGCGGCCCTGGCGGGTCAGCGCGTAGACGAACAGGTCCTGCGTCCCCCGCGCGTTGACAGTGCCAAGTCGGATCGGCAAGCCGAAACGCTCCGTCTCGAACGCCATCTGGAGCGGGCGCAGTTTCGCGGTCCCGAGGCGCGCCTGTTCGCCCAGGTTCACCTTGGCGACGAAGAAGCGCATGTCCTGCTTCAAGTAGCTGTCGAGGATGTCTTCAGCGCCGTCAGGGATGCGGTAGTCGTTCTGCCGGAGCCAGGTTGTGAGGCCGTCGCTCTCCTCGGCCGAGAGAATGAGGATGTCGTACTCGCCAACGGTGTACTCGGCTTCGATCGTGACACCGAGGTCGGCCGCCGCGGACTCCGGAAGGTTCTGCTCGGCCTTGGACCGCATCGGCGCAGCCGACATGAGATCCTCGAGCGCGTAGCGCGGCTCGCAGGGATTCGGGTCGTGGTATTCGACCAGCCTCGGGGCCGTGTAGGCGTCGAGGTGGGCCAGTAGCGACGGACTGGCGACGTGGATCTGTTCCTTCTGCAGCACGGTTGGAACCGGCACGACCATGGCGAACTCGCCGGGCTCCCCCTGGTAGTCGTTGGCCATCGTCAGGACGGTGCGATCTCCGTCTCGGACGAGCACGACCTTCGATGCGTCGTTGAAGAGTTTTGTGTCGGCCTTGGCGACGTAGAAGCCGCAGAATGCGTGGCTTGCGGAAGCCAACGCGAGACATGAAATGAATGCGCCGACGGCGGCGGCACGGAGTTGGACACGATGCATGGGAGCACCTCCTGGACCGTGTGACGCTGCGAGGCCGAATTGGGTTCGGTCTCCCATGTAAACGTACGGTAAAGGGGCGCTGGCGGATTCTGGGCCGCTGTCGCCAGGCGTCCCGGTCAAGCGTCCCGAAGTCGGAGACACTGCTGGATCCGAGCGAGCACCGCGTCCTGGCCGAGGAGGGCCAGGGTCTCTCCGAGAGGCGGGCTGGCGGCGCTGCCGGTGACGGCAACACGCAAGGGCTGCGCCGCCTTGCCCATGCCGATCTCGTTCTTCGCGCACCAGTCCGCGATTGCGGCCTCGATCGACTCGGGCTCGAATGGAGAGAGGCTCCGGACGAGATCAGCGAGGGGTTCCAGGCGGTCGAAACCGGAGGGCTCCCCTTTGGCGAGCCACTTGCCGACGGCCTTCTCGTCGTACGCGATGTCCGCGTCCGCCTTGAACGCGAACGCGCCCGGTCCATCTGCGGCCGTCGGGTCGGCCAGGGTCCGGCTGCGCGGCTGCGTGGCGCGAAGCAACAGCGGTACATCGAGTTCGGTCGATACGCGAGCCGGCGCATAACGCCCTAGCCACTCGGTCCATCGAGCGGTGAATTCCTCGGGAGGGAGGGTCCCGATGGTTTCCTGATTGAAGGCCAGCAACTTCGTCCGATCAAAACGCGCATTGCCGCGCCCGACGCGATCCAGCGCGAAATGCTCGCCGAGGTAGCCGGGCGAGAAACGTTCGAGGTCCTTTCCGTCAGCGTTCTTCGTGCCCGGGCTCCAGCCAAGTAGCGCCAGGAAGTTCACCACGACGTCGGGCAGGTACCCGCCGCTGCGGAAGTCTTCGACCGTGACTTCGGGAAGCGTCATGTCGAGGGCCGCGGCGAGTTCGTCGAGTTCGGAGGTGTCGAGTTGGCCCTTCTTGTCCTTGATCCATCGCGCCAGGCGATCGCCGTCGATGGGAAGGGTGGTCGGGTCGGGACCGGTGTCCTTGACGAAGGCGCGAGCCGCCTTGTCCTTGTCCCGCTTCGACATCTTCGACCCATCGGCGTTCTGGATGACCGGGAGGTGGGCGAAGACCGGGATGCGGTATCCGAGCGCGCGCTGCAGGGCCATGTGCTTGGGCGTATTGTTCAGGTGTTCCTGGCCACGCAGGACGTGCGTGATGCCCATCGCTTCGTCATCCACCACGACGGCCAGATGATAGGTCGGGAAGCCGTCGCGTTTTCGGATCACGAAGTCGTCGAGTTGTTCGGATGCGAAGTCGACCGCGCCGAGGATGACGTCTTCGACCGTGACGGCTTCATCCGGCATACGGAATCGGATCACGCATTCTTCGCCCGCCTGCCAGCGTTCCAGTGCGGCGTCTCGGTCCCAATCTTCCGCGCGGAGGTAGCGGAAGTTCTGTTTCGCTTGCTGGGCTTCGACCCGCATCGCGTCCAACTCTTCGGGGGTCTCGAAGGCCGGGTACGCCAGATCCAGTGCGAGCAGGTCTTGAATGGCTGCGTCGTAGAGATCGCGACGCTCGGATTGGTAGAAGGGCCCGACACTTCGCGGGTCGCCGCCGACCGCGCCGAGCGTAGGTCCCTCGTCCCAGTCGATTCCCAGCCAGTGGAGGTCTTCGAGAATCCCCCGCACCGCTTCATCGGAGGAGCGCGCCTGGTCGGTGTCTTCGATGCGCAGCAGGAAGGTGCCGCCGGTCGCACGCGCGAGCGCCCAGCAGAAAAGCGCGGTTCTCGCACCGCCGACGTGGAGGTGTCCGGTGGGTGACGGCGCAAAGCGGGTTACGGCCGGAGTCGGATCAGTCATTCTTCACCACGATTCGTACGACCCCCTTCACGTTGGCGCACGAGGACGGCGCGTCCGCGACCTCATCCGGGATCATCAAACGGAACGGTCCGCCCTTGTCCTTCGGCAGCGGTTCGCCGGCGAGCGCGTGGATCAGGTAGCCCTGTCGGAGGGCGGCCAGGGGAACGGGTTCGCTGGCGAAGCCGTCCCAGGCACAGATCACGGCGGACCCATCGCCCGGCAGGTCGACCGACTGCCAGAGTGCCTCGACCCGCGCGGCAGCGCCTGCGCGTTTTGGAAAGAGCGTGGCGACGTCGTCGAGTCCGTCCGGCAGCGCGGCCAGATCTGTCTGCTGGACGATCCGGACGCGACCATCCGGAAGCGCGATCTCGATCTGGTGCGTGGCCGCCTCGACTTCGTCCGACGTCAGCGTGGCACCTGCGATCCAGTTCTCGATTCGTTCGAATGCGACGGCGCCGTCGCCACGCACGATCAGATCCGCTCGGCTGTCGCGTCGGTGCGCGCTGCGCTCCTGGTGCGCGGTGCCGCCCGCGACCTCGAAGAGCGTGAAGCCTTCCTGCGTGCGAAAGATGCCCTTGAAGCGCGCGAGGTCGGCGCCCGCGAGCCCTTCCTGCATGCGTAGGATCGCGCGGCTGAGTCGTTCGCCAGAGAAGACGACTTCGGCCGACCACTTGTACGACCGCGCATCGAAGCCGTCTACAGAGTCGCCGTGCGCGTGGTCATGGGCGTGCGCGTGGCCCACATTCGCGGCTTCATCCGGGAGTCGCGTCCCTTCGCCTTCGGGCCACTCCATCAACTCCGGAGGGATTCGGCCGAAGCTGGTCTTGTGGACCGCCAGAGGTTGCGGCCAGAGAGCCGCGACCCAGGTTTCGAATCGTTCCATGTCCGCGGTGCTGCACAGGTCTGTGCGGTTCGCGACCAGTACGTCCGCGACGCCGGCCTGGAGTTCCACGAGTTCCTGCGCGTCGGCGTCTTCTCGGCCCACGCGCGCCGGATCGACGAGGACGACGACAGGCGCCAGCGCGATCTGGTCCTTCTGCGGACAACGCCGAAGCGTGTCGATGATGTCCTGTGGCCGCGCGAGCCCGGTCGGCTCGATGATCAGGCGGTCGGGCCCGCTCTCGAGAACGGCGGCCACCGCATCGACGAAGCCTTCCGGCGCGGTACAGCAGACGCATCCACCCGGGATGTTGGTGATCTCGAACGGCGCGTCGCCGGCCAGGGTGGCTTCATCGAGAGAGGCTTCGCCGAAGTCATTGACGATCACGGCGACCTTCTCGGTCTTTCGCGCCGCAAGCTGGGCACGGATGGCCGTGGTCTTTCCGGTGCCAAGGAACCCGGTGACGATGTGGACGGGGACGGTCATGGACCTCCCTCTCCTTCTGGCGCGATGTCTGTGGAGCGCGGAGCTTAGCGGGCAGCGCGCCCGGCAGAAGCCTGTCAGAATCGAGCCACGGTGAAGATTCTCTCGGCCGATATTGCCGCGACCGCGGCGGGCGCCTCGCAGTTCCCCAAGGACGGCATGCCCGAGATCGCCTTTCTGGGGCGCTCCAATGTGGGAAAGTCGAGCCTGTTGAACCGCCTCGTGGCACGCAAGCAGCTGGCCCGAACCAGCGGGACGCCCGGGAAGACGCGACTGCTCCACTTCTTTCACGTCCGCCGGAGCGGGCCCGACGTCATGCTCGTCGACCTGCCCGGGTACGGCTACGCCAAGGTTCCGCGCCGCGAGCGCCAGAAGTGGCAGCAGCTCATCGAGGGCTACCTCGACGGCCGCGAGCCGTTGCGCGCCGCGGTACTGCTCCAGGATATCCGCCGCGAGCCTGGCGAGGACGAGACGCTTTTTGTCGAATGGCTGCACGCGCGCCAGATTCCCGTGCTGCTGGCGATTACCAAACTCGACAAGTTGAAGAAGAGTCAGCAGCAAAAGCGGATCCGCGAGTTGACCGATGGCCTACCGGTTCAACGAGACTGGGTGATTGCGACGTCGGCCAAGGACGGAGCCGGTATCGACAAGCTCTGGCAGACCATCGACGATCTGCTTTGAGGCCCCAGCGGTTCTCCGGCGCCTAGCGAAACAGGTCGAGCGATGCGTCGCGGAGCAGGTCCGGAAGACCGCCATCGCCCTGGATCTGCAGCCCCTCGACCCAGACTGAGGGAATCGCCGAGTCCTTCTTCATCAGGAGACCGGCGGCCGCGGCGAGCGCGTCGGTCGTCGCCGGTGTCGTGACGACGAGTTCTCGCCCACGCATGTCGGGAGAGCCGCGCAGGTCTTCGATCGGGGCGATGCCCGCGCTCCCAATCGAAATGTCGACAAGCCCTTCGCGCCACGGGCGCCCGAACGTGTCGGTCATGACGATGGCCAGCGGCGCTTTCGCGCCGCGTGCGAGGAGTGCCTCGCGGAGTCTTCGGCACGAGTCGTCGGGATCCTCCGGGAGTAGGACGGCGACGTCGTCGGCCGGCGCGTTGGAAAGATCGACACCGGCGTTGGCGCAGACAAAGCCGTGGTGGGTCTCGCAGATGAGCACGCCGTGACCCTTGCGCACGATGCGCTTCGTTTCCCGCAGCACGACTTCGATCTGTCGCGCGTCCTTCTCGAAGGCCTTGAAGTCCTCGGCGAGAGCGAGGGCCTCCGGCGAAGGATCGACGGTCGTCAGGTCTACGAGTCGGCCCTCTGCCTTCGAGAAGATCTTCTGGCACACGACCAGGGCGCCGTTGCTGAGCGTCACGCCGGCGCGTTCGGCCGCGGCCAGGTGGAGGGCGGCCAGATCATCGCCAGGAGACACGGCCGGGATGCCCGGCAGCGGGGTGAGGGTGAGTCCGGGGCTCATTCGGGGTCTCCGTGGGTCGGGGCGAAGCCGAGTTCGCGAAGCAGTGTGCGGGTGCGGGGCGCAGGGCCGTCTCCCGCGAGGAGGGCGTCCAGGTCTTCGCGCCGATCGAGGTCGATGGCCAGGGTCGGAAGGTCGCACTCCATCAGGAGAACGCCGGCGTCGCGGGCGGCTGCGCGATGGGCCTCTGCACTGTCTTTGCCGAAGCGTCCCGCGAAGGCGTCGGGCGGTCGGCGCAGCAATGCGGCGGTACCTCCGTCGCGCGCAGGGGCGATTGCGGCACCGCGGCGATCGCCCAGAGTCGTGTAGAGAGCGCCGAGTTCCTTCGGATCCGCGCCCGCGACATCGCCGAGGACGACGAGGAGCGAGCCCGTCGCTTCGGTCACCAGGGGGGCGGCCGCATCGAGCGAGGGATTGAGGCCCGGGTCGTTCCGGAGCAGCGTTTCAGCACCGAGGGCGCGCGCGGCATCCGCCACGGCTTCGTCCGGTGTGACGACGACGACGCGGTCGATCGCATCGACGGCCAGCAGGGCCTCCACGACATCGCCCAACATCGCGAGCGTGAGCGCGGCGAGCGCCTCCGGATCGAGCACGCCGGCGAGGCGCGATTTCCCCTCGCCCAGTCGCTTGACGGGCACGAGCGCCGTATTCATGCGTCGGCAGCGATCGTGCGCGCGACTTCGAGCGTCGTGCGAGCGAGTGACTCGGAGATGGCGTCGGTCTTCATCAACGTGTCGACGACGGCGGTACGGATGCCCATCGCTTCGATCTCTGCGGCGAGTGCCGCGTCTTGCCGATCGATGACAAATCCGTCGATCCAGTCGCGGTAGAAGCCGGCGACGCCGCGGGCCGAGACTTCGAGGCCGAGTCCGCGCATCAGCCGGTCCGCGGGACCCTTGACCGGCGCCCCACCGATGATGGGCGAAACGCCGACGACAGCGGCTTTGCTGGCGCGGATCGCTTCGCGCACGCCACGCAGGGCCAGGATCGGACCGATCGACACGATCGGATTGCTCGGGCAGACGAGCAGGACATCGGCGTTCGCGATGGCTTCGAGCACGCCCGCGGCTGGCTCGGCTGCCTCTGCGGCCGTGAGATCTACGGCTGCAACATTGTCCGGTGCGCCATCGCGCGCGAGGTACTCCTCGAAGTGGACCTGTGTGCCATCGCCGAGCTGCACGAAGGTGGGGCAGGGCGCATCGGACATGGGCAGGATCCGGAGGTCGAGTCCCTGTTGCTGACGGATCTCGTCGGTCACGTCGACGAGTCGCGCACCTTGCTGCAGCCGGAGTGTCCGGTGGAGGCAGGTGGCCAGGTCCCGGTCGCCGAGCCGAAACCAGGCTTCGTGTCCGTAGGCCGCGAGCGTGTCGACGATGTGGAAGCTGTCGCCCGCGAGCCCGTAACCCTTCTTTGCGTCGATCGCGCCTGCCAGCGTGTACGTCACGATGTCGAGATCTGGACAGACGTGGACGCCGTAGAACGTGCGGTCGTCGCCGGTGTTGACCACCAGTGTCAGGTCCTTGGCCGGCACCACGCGGACGAGGCCGCGCAGGAAACGCGCCGCGCCAACTCCGCCCGCCAAGGCGACCACGGCGGGGCCGCGGTCCGCGCTCATGCCCTCACGCCTAACGAGCCTCGAGGGTGCTGCGCTCTTCGCGAAGCGAACGCAGCGTCTCGAGGAGTTGAGGAAGACGGCTGGCCGCAGCCCGCATCTCATCGTCAGCGCTGGCGGTCAGCGGGTTGGCGTCTGGTCCGACGATCCGCTGCTTCAGCGTCTCTTCGTCCGCAGCGATTTCCTGGAGCAGTCCCTCGATCTGCCCATCGATCTCGAGGACCCGTGCGCGGCGTTCGGGCGCGTCGACTCCGAAGTCGGCCTCTCCGAGAGCCTCCCCGGCGTTGGCTTCCGGCGGGCGGTCCCGATCGGCCCAGACGTCTGTGCTGTGGCGAGGACCGGGGGTCTCGGCCGCAGGTCCGGAGGTGGAAGCGGCGGCCGCCCGCGCCTGGAGCGAGCCCGGGACGCGGGAGAGGTCCGTGGTGTAGTGGGCGATGCCGTCGGTATCGACCCAGCGGTAGATGACGGAGGCTCCGTCCGGGGATGCGAGCGCTGGCCCGCCGGAAAGGAAGGCGGCCCCGACAAGGAGGGCGGCGGCGAGGAGCGGCGGAATCCGATGCATCGGTCGGAGTCTTCTGGAGGCGCGGAGGGCCGTCAAGCCGGGATCGGCACGGCGTCTGTGTCCCCGCGGAAGCAGCGCGCGAACGACCGGAAGTGACGCCACGGCACGACGTTTTTTTCGAAGACCGGGGCCAAGTGGCTGTGCGCACAGGCTTTCTCCAGGCCCCAATTGCGGCCGGGAAGTTGGCATGCGCGTTGCTCCGTGGCGCCTCATGATTTGGCGACTTCCGATTGTCTTGATCGTAATGAGTGCTGCGGGTTGGAGTGGGCCCGCTGGCGCCTCGCCCCCTCACTTCGAGCCGGTTCCCGGAGGGCCCCGGGTCGAAGCCACGCAGGCGATCCAGGCCATCCCCGGTGGGTTCGTGGTCGGTGGGCCCTCGGGTGCATGGCGCGTCATCGGCCAATCGGCCGAGCCCCTGCTGCGCGGCCACAACGTGCAGGCGTTGGCACTCGATCATGCCGGCGGCGATCTCTGGCTGGGCACGGACTCCGGGCTCTGGCGTCAACACGGCCACGGCGGCCCGCTGCACGAAGCGTCGCTGGGGCCGGGCGGAGCCCAGCATGTGCTCAGCCTGGCCACCGACCGCGGGCGGGCGATCGTCGGAACGACCGCAGGCCTCTGGCTGGTGGCCGCGGGCGGCGCGCCGCGAGCAATCTCAGTAGTACCTCGCCGCGAGGTCGCTTCGGTCGTCGTTAGCAGCGCCGGTATCGACGTACTGGTCGCATCGAGCGTGTATCGCCTGGTCGCGGATGCCGGTACGGCATCCGCGCCGTATCGCCTGATGGCCGTCGTTCAGCCGGTGGGCGCGGGTCGCCTCCTCGATCTCGCCGCGCACGGAAACAGAACATGGCTGCTCGCCGAGCGCGGAGTCTTCCGCCTGGAAGGTGGCGAGGCTCGCCGTATCACGACGGGCCTCCCGCCAGGCACCGATCCGACGGCGCTGGCGGCCGACGAGGCGGGCGTCTGGCTCGCTTCCGACCGTGGGCTCTTCCATCGCGCCGGCGGCGAGGCTTTTCGCACGGCGGGGGCAACCGGCGTCTCGTTCGTGGATGTTGACGCTGACGGGACCCAGCGGTTCGCCGTCGGGCCGCGCGGCGTGTGGCGGGACATCACCAGGGCGGGGATGCCAGACGCCAACTCGGTCGCGTCGGCTGCGCGGACGCGTCCGAGGCCGTGCATCGACAGCGATGCGCCGAGCATTGCGGCCGTCCAGCGTGCGGTGATCCAGGCGCAGGGTCTCGGTCTCGAACGACTCTCGCGGTGGCGGCGGCGAGTGGAGCAGCGGGGCGCGCTGCCCGAGTTCGAGTTGCGCTTTGGCCTCGGCGGGCGGCGCGATCGTTCGAGTGATCGCGATCAGTCGTTCACCTCTGGGGCGGTCCGGAATCTGCACGATCAGTCCCGCGATCGGGAGCGGGATTTCGATGTGCAGGCCTCCCTGCGCTGGGACCTGGGCGACGCGCGTTTCCACCCAGAAGAAATCGATGTCGCGCGCGAGGTCCGCGAGTGGATCGAACTCCGCGATGAGATCCTCGACGAGACGGGGCGGCTCTACTTCGACCGACAGGCGGCGGCCGAGGCCTGCGCCCAGCTTCCGCCTGGCGACCCCGAACGCGCCGCCCTGACCCGGCGCATGAATGCAGCTGGCGCGGGACTCGATGCCTGGACGGACGGCTGGTGGATCCATCGGTCGAATCCATAAACCTTTTTATAACTGGTCCCTTGGAGAGTGAATGTGAAGTGTTGGATTGTCTCAGTCGTCTCTGCCTGCGCGGTCATGGGTGCCGCTGCGGCCGGAGCGATGCCGCTCTTGTCCGAGGTCTACTACGACGCAGCGGGCAGCGATGACGGCGAGGTCTTCGTAGAGATTTCGGGGACGCCCGGGACGTCGCTGACCGGCCTCGTGCTCGAGGGCATCAACGGGTCGGGCGGTGCGGTGACGGCCGCGGTCGGACTGATGGGCGTGATTCCGCCAAGCGGCCTCTTCGTGGTCGCTGACGGTCGGGCCGACGGCTCGACCTCGGTGGTTGGCGCGAACCAGATCGCCGACTTCGATTTCCAGAATGGTCCCGACAGTGTGCTGCTGCGGGACGCCAACCAGACCTTCGACGCGGTGGGCTACGGGAGTTTCGGCGCCGGCGATGTGTTCGCGGGCGAAGGGAGCCCGGCGCCTGATGCGACCGCCGGGCAATCCGTGGCACGCCGGTTCGCAGACCTGGATACCGGCGACAACGCCGCCGATTGGACCGCTGGTGCGCCCACGCCGGGCGTGGCACTTCTGGTTCCCGAACCCGGGGCGATGCTGTCTCTGGCGATCGCCGCCGTGGCCCTGCGGCGGCATTTCCGCCGCCTCACCTGATTCGCCGCTGAGGAGCCCCCTGGCCGGCCTGGTCTCCCTGGGCCGGCCTCCGGCTTCGGCCCGTTTCGCTCCGGCAGACGGGTCGGAGCCCTGGGCCCGGCCGGCGGGCCTACAGGGGAGGGACTGGCCCGCCGATAACGCCGCTTGGACCGTTTCGCACCGGCCTTTTGGTGGGGAACGGACTGGCTCGCTTGAAACGGGGCCGGACAGTGCGTCACACTCGCGCCGTTCGGCATGAGGTATGGGGGTGCAACCGAGACATGCTCTCGGGATTCAACACGAACATCCGGCATCGAGGCGTACTGTTTCACGTACAAAGTGAAGACAGTGGCGTTGGGCACCCGCATATCATCACGCACCTGTTCCACGGCGGGAACATCATGTTCTCGGAGAAGTCGAGTTACGCCGACTACGTGGACGACCCCGAACGCGAGCTGCGCGTGAAGGAGCTGATGGAGGGCCAACACAAGACGGTCCTCAAGCGGCTCCGTGCTGGGGACTTCGACGACACGATCCGCGAACGGCTTGGGCCGGACGCCATGGATGATGCGGACACCCGAGCGGAAGCACGGGCCGTGGAGACCGACCCGGTTGTGGTCGGGACCCCGGAGCCCGCAGAAGAAGCGCCCGCTGCGAGCGGTCGCTTCGGTGAGAGCATCGTGTCTGAGAAGCCGCTCGACGAGGTGATCCTGAACTACCTCGTCGACAATGCCCGGTCCAAGCGCAGGCGTTCGCCGGGATCCTGAGGATGCCGGGGGCCGCGCGTCCCGTCGTGTCTGCAGGTGCACTGGTACGCCTGTTTCACGTTTCGAAGTCCTATCTCGCCGGGAGCTGGGCGTTGCGCGACGTGTCCCTCGAATTGGAGAAGGGCGAGTTCGTCTTCCTGACCGGCCCGTCTGGCGCGGGCAAGACCACCCTGATGAGACTGATCTTCGCAGCCGAACAGCCGAGCGAAGGCCAGATCCTGGTCCTCGGTCGCAATGTCAGTCGCGTACGACCGGCCGCGGTCGCGCCGCTTCGGCGCCGGATCGGCGTGGTCTTCCAGGACTTCAAGCTGCTTTCGCGCCGCACGGTCGAAGAGAACGTCGGCGTGGCCCTCGATGTGGTGGGCGTCTCGGAACGCGACAAGCGGGCGCGGGTGTTCGCCATGCTGAAGCGCGTCGGCTTGCAGCACCGGCGCTACCACCATCCGCTGTCGCTTTCGGGCGGGGAGCAGCAGCGCCTGGCGATCGCGCGCGCGCTGGTCAACGACCCCGAGATCCTGCTCGCGGACGAACCCACCGGGAACCTCGATCCCGAACTGACACTCGAGATCATGGATCTGATCGCGGACGCGGCATCGCGGGGCACCGCGGTCTTCGTCGCCACCCACGATTACTCATTGGTCGAGCGCTACGGCCGCCGAATCGTGCGACTCGAGGACGGCGAGATCGTCCAGGATGCGCCCGTTCGTGGGGCGATCCGTTGAGCGGCGTCGCGCAGGTTCAAGCGGCCTTCCGTGCGGCCTTTCATGGCATCCGCTCGAGCCCGGTGACGAGTATCGTCGCGATCGCCACGATCGGCCTCTGTCTGTTGCTCGTGGGCGCGTTCGTCTTGCTCGTGAACAACATGGAGCAACTCCTCGATGGGTTCGGCGAGGACATCCGGGTCTCGGCCTATCTCGAGGCCGGACTCGCGCCCGAAGAGCAGGCCGACCTTGCTGCCCGCGTCGAGACGGCGCCGGGCGTCGAAGCGGTCGCGCTGGTCACTTCGGCGCAGGCACTTGAGCGGTTTCGTGCCGCCCAGGGTGAGCGGGCCGCGTTGCTCGACGGCCTGGACGAAAACCCACTGCCTGCCTCTCTCGAAATCGCACTCGTGCCCGATCAACGCAACCAAGAAGGTCTGGCAGTCCTGCGCGAGGCGCTGGATGGCCTGCCCGGGATCTCGGAGCTGGGCTACGGCGCAGAGTGGATCGAAGGATACGAGCAAGCGGTCGGACTGATCCGGGGCGTCGGCATATCGATCGGCGGTGTGCTGGGTCTGGCCACATTGTTGATCGTGGCCAATACAATCCGGCTCTCGATCTACACGCGCCGCGACGAGATCGAGATCGTCCAGCTCGTGGGTGGGAGTCCCGCGTTCGTTTCGGCACCGTTCCTGATCGAGGGACTGGCCCAGGGCATCGCGGGCGGAGGCGCGGCGCTGGCGCTCTTGTACGGGTTCTATCGTGTGATGTTGCCCGGCCTTCGCGACGGGCTCGAACTCCTGTTGGGCTATGCCGATCCGATCTTTCTGAGCGCGGGGGGTGCGGGCTGGCTGGTCGTTGCTGGCGCTGCGCTCGGATTCCTCGGCTCCGGCGTGGCGTTGTTGCAGGACGGTGCTCGCCGTTGAGGCCGACGCGGGCGCTCCTTGCTGCGGCCGTACTTGCGATCTCGGTGGCTCCCGCGACTGCGCAAGAGGATCCGAAGGAACTCGAGGCTTTGCGCGGTGCGATCGCGGAGCGGCGAGATCGCGTCGCTGCCTACGAGTCCGAGGAAGAGAGCCTCTTCGATGCGATCCAGGCGGTTGAGGCTGCGGCACGGGCCGTCGCGGCCGAGGTGTCGCGCGCGGGGACGGCGGCACGCGAGGCTGCGGCCGAGGAGGCCCGTATCGCGGGCCTCGAACGCGCGCTCGCCGATCGGGTCGCCCAAACGAAAGCCGCGCTCGGTCGCCGTGCGGTCGCTCTCTACAAGGCTGGGGGAGCCGGCCCTGTGCGGATCATCTTTGCCCCGGGCAGCCTGCGCGACCGACTCGGAAGAATTCAGGTGATGCAGCGGCTCCTCGATCTGGATCGCGAGCTGTTGGCCCGGCACGACGCCGAACAACGCGAACTCGATCAGGCGCGCGGCGCGCTTCGCGCCGCGACGGAACGTCGCGACCAGGCGCAAGCCAGGCTCCTGGCCCGCCAGGGCGACCTCGAGAAAGAGCGCGCGGCCAAGCGGAGCCTTCTCGGCCGGGTTCGCCAGGACCGGGCGCGGGAGCGCGCGCTGCTGAACGAACTCGAAGCGGCGGCCGAGGCCCTGGAGGCCGAGTTCGCGAGATTGGAGCGCACGGCCGAAGTCGCCAGTCCGACCGCCATTCCGTTCGCGACACAGCGCGGTCAACTCGATGCGCCGGTGCCGGGAAGACTTCTTCGTCGCTTCGGCCGGATCGTCGATGAGGAATACCGGACGGAGACGTTTCGGAAGGGCATCGACTTCGAAGTCGATCCGGGCGAACCGGTGGCCGCGGTGTCGGCTGGAACCGTTCGTTATGCCGGATGGTTCTCGGGTTACGGCCGAATGGTGATCCTCGATCACGGCGACAGTTGGTTCACGGTTTCCGGCCATCTCGAGAATTTCGCCATCGAGGTCGGGGACCGCGTGCGGGCAGGCGACCCCATCGGAACGGCCGGGGAAACAGGATCGCTGACGGGTCCGAGGCTCTACTTCGAGATCCGTCAGGGCGCCGAGGCCCGCGACCCAGCCGACTGGTTGAAGCGACTCTACTAGTCAACGTGCTCGCTCGGCCGCGCTTCTAGGCGACCGGGGCGGAATCGGTACACTTCGCGCTCCGTAAGCCTATTGCTGATGGCGCGCGCAAGCCAAGGAGCGTTGATGTCCCAGATTCAGGGTTCCGAGAAAGCGCTCGCGACGCGCCGTGGCGGGTCGCGCGTCGTTCTCGGTTTCGTCTTCGGCGCCATTTGCGCCGCAGGCCTGCTCTGGGCAGGGCCTTCGTCGGTCAGTCATGCGGCCGGTCGCTATGACGATCTTCGCTTCTTCAGCGATGTGCTGGCCCTGATCCGCACGAACTACGTCGACGAGGTGGACCAGGAGCAGCTGATCGAGGGTGCGGTTCGCGGCATGATCGACGAGCTCGACCCGCACTCGGGTTACATGGATCCGGACGCGTTCCGCGAGATGCAGATCGACACGCGCGGCGAATTCGTGGGACTCGGGATCGAGATCTCGAAGGCGCGCGACGGATTCATCGAGATCATCGCCCCGATCGAAGGCACGCCGGCTGCCCGCGCCGGGATCCGGCCGCGCGACGAGATCGTCGAGATCTGTCCCACCGAGACGCCCGGAGGATGGATCGAACCCTGCCGGTCGACGAAGGGGATGGAGCTTCACGAAGCGGTGACGCATATGCGCGGGCGGCGCGGTACCGACATCACGATTCGCGTCGCGCGGGAGGGCCGCGACACCCCGCTGCCCGTCACGATTCGGCGCGACACCGTCAAGGTCGCATCGGTTTCGGGCCGGCTTCTGGAGCCCGGTTATGCGTACCTCGCAGTACGGCAGTTCCAGGAGCGCACGACCGACGACCTGCGAAGCCGTCATCGCGAACTCGAAGCCGCTGGAGCCTTCCAGGGTCTCGTGCTGGATCTGCGGAACAACCCGGGCGGTCTCCTGGATCAGGCGGTGGGCGTCGCCGATCTCTTCCTGGACGACGGCATCCTTGTGTCAACCCGCGGTCGCGTGGCGGACCAGGTGCAGGAATTCTACGCCCGGCCGGACACGGAGGGCGACTACCCGATCGTGGTCCTGATCAACGCCGGAAGCGCGAGCGCGTCTGAGATTGTCGCAGGTGCACTGCAGGATCATCACCGTGCGTTGATTCTGGGGAGCCAGAGTTTCGGCAAGGGCTCCGTGCAGACGTTGTACCCCTTGCCCGGTGCCGGTGGCGGCTTGCGTCTGACGACGGCGCTCTACTACACGCCCAGTGGCCGTTCGATCCAGGAGGTTGGCATCGAGCCCGACATCCTGGTGAGCGACCGCGTTCTGGATGAAGCCGAGGACGGAGCGAAGCCGGCCGAGCGGATTCGTGAAGAGGACCTCGAAGGCCACTTCGCGAACGGGGACTCCGAGGACGATGCTGATGTCGCCGAGCCGATGTCGGACGATCCCCAACTTACCCGTGCGCTCGAAGTGCTGAAGAGCTGGAAGTATTTCGAGCGGCTCGAACGGCGCAGAACAACGGTTTCCACGCCCGACGTTCCTGTTGACGGCGCACCGGCGCCGGTCGCCCCCTGAGCCGCCACGTGGAGGATCTCTTCGCTGAACCGGCCCGCCCGAGTCGACCGCTGACGGTCGCCGAACTCGTTGGCGGGGTGCGAGAACTCGTCGAAGAGGAACTGGGGCGCGTTCGGGTCATCGGCGAGATTTCGAATCTGTTCCGCGCGGCATCGGGCCACCACTACTTCACGCTCAAGGACGACCGCGCACAGATCAAGGCTGCGCTCTTTCGAGGCAACGCGACGCGCATCCCCTTCGATCTGGAAGAAGGTCTCGAGTTCGTGGTGCACGCGGAAGTCACGGTCTACACGCAGCGCGGAGAGCTGCAGATCATCGTGCGCGACCTCGAGCCGGTGGGGCAGGGGGCCTTGCAGCTCGCGTTCGAGCAACTCCGTGCGCGTCTGGCGGATGAGGGACTCTTTGCGGTCGAGGACAAGCGATCGCTTCCGACGTTCCCACGTCGCGTCGGCATCGTGACCTCGCCGGCCGGCGCCGCGGTACGCGATGTGATTCGGGTGAGCGGCGACCGCTTTCCGGGGACGCCGATCTTGATCGCGCCGACCCGGGTCCAAGGAGAGCGGGTCGAGGACGAAATCGCGGCCGCGATCGAACGGATCCAGCGCCAGCCCGAGGTCGACGTGATCCTGCTGGTCCGTGGGGGCGGGGCGCTCGAGGACCTCTGGGGTTTCAACACGGAACGGGTGGCCCGGGCGATCCGCGCGTGCCCGGTGCCCGTTGTCAGCGGCGTTGGCCACGAAGTCGATGTGACCATCGCGGATCTGGCTGCCGATGTACGCGCGGCAACGCCTTCGGCGGCCGCGATGGTGGCGCTACCGGACGGCGACGCATGGTGGGACCAACTGACCGCACTCCAAGGCCGATTGGATCGTGCGTTGCGGGGTCGGATCGACCGAGGTCGATTGGCGAGTCGCGGCGTCCACGCGCGGCTACTGGCGAATGCACCTGCGGCGCGGCTTGCCGCGGATCGCGCGCGATTCGCGGTTGCGCGCGAGGCCCTGGCTCGCACCCTTGGCGTCGCGCTCCGGGACCGTGTCGATGCGCGGGGGCGGGCGGCCGATCGCCTCGGCCGTGTCGGGGCGACGCTGACGCCGGTGCGCCGGAGCCGCGTCTCTTCCGCCGCGGAGCGATTGTCTCGCGCGGGGCCGCGGCGACTCGCCGCGAACCGTCAGCGCCTCGCAGAGGCAGCGGGCCGCCTGGACGCATTGTCTCCGCTCGCCGTCCTGTCACGGGGTTATGCGATCGCCCAGGGCCTGGATGGCCGCGTGTTGCGTCGTGCGGCGGAGGTCGCACCGGGAGAGGCCGTCCGCGTGCGCCTCGCCGAAGGCGTGATCGAGGCCGAGGTCACCTCGGTGACGCCCGATCGCCCCGACGGCGATTGAGGCACCTCGGGCCTCGTCCGTTAACTTCCCGCGGATGGGAACGGGCACGGACGGCAGCGTGGATGAGATGAGCTTCGAGGGAGCGCTTGAGCGCCTTGAAGCGATCGTGGACCAGCTCGAAGAGGGCGACCTCGGGCTCGAGGAGGCCCTCGCCGCATTCGAAGAAGGGGTCGCACTGTCGCGCCGCTGCGCGGGTGAACTCGATGCCGCCGAGCGTCGGATCGAGATCCTGGTCCAGACGGGAGACGGCGACACGGCGCCCTTTGACTCGCTCGGAGAAGGTGCCGATGCGGGCTCCGGGGATCCGGATTGAAGGCCCCGGACTACATCGCCGAGGCGACCGAACGCGTGAACCGCGTCCTCGAGGAGTGGGTGCCCGAGGCCGGGGATCCGCCGGCGGCGCTCCACGGTGCCATGCGACACCTGCTCTTCCCGGGAGGGAAGCGGCTTCGGCCAGCCCTCGCGTACGCAGCGTGTGAGGCTGTCGGCGCAGATGTCCGGGTCGGCGACCCTGCGGCTGCCGCGGTGGAACTGATCCACACCTATTCGCTCGTCCACGACGACCTGCCGTGCATGGACGACGACGCGCTGCGGCGCGGTCGGCCGACCGTGCACGTGGTGTACGGGGAGTCGACGGCGGTTCTCGCCGGCGACGCGCTCCAGGCGCTGGCATTCGAAGGGCTCGCACGCTCCGTCGACGCTGTGGATCCCACGATTCTGCTAGGCGTCACGCGCGATGTGGCCTGGGCCGCGAGTTCGCGCGGTCTCGTGGGCGGCCAGGTCGACGATCTCGACTTCCAGCCGGGCGGCAGCGACGAAGCGGGACGTGTGGAGTCCGTCCATCGTCGCAAGTCGGCAGCACTCATCGCGGCTGCGATCACGTCAGGCGCTCGATTGGGCGGCGCGGGCACGGCCCAGGTCGACGAACTCGGGAAGTTTGGCGAAGAGGTCGGTATCGCGTTTCAGATCGCGGACGACGTCCTCGATCGCGAAGATGAAGAACCGGCGTCGCTGGTGCGGGTTCTGGGTGAGGCTGTGGCTAGAGACCGGGCGGAGGCGCTTCTTGAGAACGCACTCGCCAGGCTCGCGTCCATGGGCCCCGAAGCGGACGCGCTCCGGGAACTGGCACGCTTTGCCGTGCGGAGACAGGTATGACCACGAGCAAGCCCGATCGCCAGGTCCTCGAGCAGATCCACTCTCCTGCAGATCTGCGCGCGTTGCCGCGCGAACGCGTCGACGAAGTTGCCCAGGCGATCCGCGCCGAGATCGTCGAGAACGTCTCCAAGACCGGCGGCCACCTCGCGTCGAGTCTAGGGGCGGTCGAGTTGATCACGGCCATCCATTACGTCTTCGATACGCCGGCCGATCGGCTGTGTCTCGACGTGGGTCACCAGGGTTATGCGCACAAGATGCTGACCGGGCGGCGCGGCGGATTTGGCGAGATTGGCAAAGACGGCGGAATCGGAAAATTCCTGCGCCGGCACGAATCGGAGCACGATGCGTTCGGCGCCGGCCATGCAGGCACGTCGATTTCGGCCGCACTCGGTATGGCCCGCGCGTTCGAGCACCAGGGCCGCGACCAATGCGCCATCGCCTTCATCGGCGACGGCGGGATGACCGCCGGGATGGCATTCGAGGCCCTCAACCATGCAGGGGGCCTGCGCCAGAAGAACCTGGTGGTGGTTCTCAATGACAACGAGATGTCGATCTCACCGAACGTCGGCGCGATGTCGTCCTACCTGTCTCGCAAACTCTCAGCGCCGATGGTCCGCCGGATGAAGCATTGGGCCAAGGATTTTCTCGGTTCGATGCCGGGCGACATGGTGCACTGGGCCCAGAAAGCCGAAGAGTCGCTCAAGGTCTTCTTCTCACCGGGCTTGCTATTCGAGGCGCTGGGGTTCAAGTACGTGGGGCCGATTCAGGGACACCGCACGGACATCGTGCTCGAGACGTTCGAGAACGTTCGAGAGATGCTGCGCGCCGGAGACGGGCCGATCCTCGTGCATGCGTTGACGGCCAAGGGCTATGGCTACGAGCCGGCCCAGAACGATCCGTTCAAGTACCACGGCGTAGGCAAGTTCGAGATCGAGAGCGGCAAGTTCCCTCCCTCGAAGCCGGGACCGCCGAAGTATCAGCGCGTCTTTGCGAATACGCTGATCGATCTCGCCAAGGAAGACGATCGTATCGTCGCCATTACCGCAGCGATGTCGGACGGCACCTCGCTCGACCTGTTCCAGAAGGCATTCCCGAGCCGATTCTACGATGTGGGGATTGCCGAGCAGCACGCGGTGACCTTCGCTGCCGGCCTGGCTGCCGAGGGAATGAAGCCGGTCGCCGCGATCTATTCGACCTTCCTCCAGCGTGCGTACGACCAGGTCGTGCATGACGTTTGTGTGCAGAACCTGGACGTCACACTCGCAATGGACCGCGCGGGTCTCGTTGGCGCGGACGGCGCGACGCACCAGGGGATGTACGACATCGCCTACCTGCGGACCCTGCCCAACATCGTGGTGATGGCGCCCAAGGACGAGAACGAGTTGCAGCACATGGTGCGAACGGCGATTGCCTACGACGGGCCGGCCGCGGTCCGCTACCCGCGTGGTGCGGGCTTCGGCGTTCCGATGGATCCCGACGCGAAGACGTTGCCGATCGGTCAGGCTGAACTCCTGCGCGATGGCGACGATGCCGCGATCATGGCGTATGGGACTTGCGTCCACGATGCGATGGACGCCGCAAACGATCTCGCCGGAGACGGCGTTTCCGTTGCGGTCCTGAACGCGCGATTTGTGAAGCCGCTCGACGAGGAACGCATCGTGGCGTTGGCCCGGAAAGTCGGTGCTGTCGTCACGGTCGAGGAGCACGCGGGGATGGGCGGCTTCGGCAGCGCGGTGCTGGAGGCCCTCGCGCGGGCCGATGTCCAGGTCCCGGTTCGCTGCCTCGCGATTCCGGACGAACTCATGGAGCACGGCGACCCCGATGCGCAGCGTGCGGCCATCGGCCTGGATGCCGCTGGCATCGCGAGGGCGGTCAAGGGCATGACCGGGGCGTGAGCCAGCGGCCGCAAGGAGAGCGCAGGGCCGAGACGCGCCCGCGGCTCGACGAGCGCCTGGTCGCGGAGGGCCTCGCCCCGACACGTACCCAAGCGCAAGCCCGGATCCGTCTCGGCGAGGTGCTGGTCAACGACGTCCCGGTCGACAAGCCGGGAACGCGCGTCCGAGCCGACGCCATCGTGCGCGTCCGCGGGCAAACGCGACGCTTCGTCTCGCGTGGTGGCGAGAAGCTGGCGGGTGCCCTGGAAGACCTTGCTCTCCCCGTTACGGCTCTGATGTGTCTCGACCTGGGGGCCTCGACCGGGGGCTTTACCGACTGCCTGTTACAGCACGGCGCTGCGCGCGTGGTCGCGGTCGATGTCGGATACGGTCAGATGGAAGGCGCACTCCGAAACGACGAGCGCGTGCGCATCCTGGATCGCACGAACGCGCGGCACCTCGAGGCCGACCAGGTCCCCGAAGCGATCGACCTCGTCACGATCGATGTGTCGTTCATTTCCTCGACGCTCCTGCTGCCGCGACTGCCTGAAGTGGCGCCGAAGGCGGCACTGTTGATCATGGTCAAGCCCCAGTTCGAGGTGGGGCGGGAGCGGATCGGAAAGGGCGGCGTGGTGCGCGACGACGTGGATCGGACCTGGGCCGCGGACCACGTGGCCGCCGCCGCTGCCGAGCTGGGGTACGAGGAGCGGGCACGGGTCGACAGTCGCGTACCGGGGCCCAAGGGGAATCGCGAGATCTTCCTGTGGCTTCTGCCCCAGGAGGGGTGGAAGTTATAGCGGACCGATTCGGTCCCCTATGAAAAATATCTGCTATCCTGGGCGCCGACCGCCGATTCATCGCCCACGGAGACCTGAATGGCCCTTGTGAACGTTACAGACAGTGCTGCCAGCCAGATCAAGCGCTTGCTCGACTCAGAGGGCAAGCTCGAAACCCATGCCCTGCGCATGAAGGTGGTGGGCGGAGGCTGTTCGGGCCTCCAGTACCAGCTGATGTTCGATGACGCGGTTCGCGAAGACGACACCGCGGTCAAGAGCGAGGGCGTCACGGTTCGCGTCGACGAGAAGAGCGCGCTCTACCTGGTTGGGACCACGCTGGACTACGTCGACTCGTTGATGGAATCCGGCTTCAAGATCGACAACCCCAACGCGAGCAACACCTGCGGGTGCGGTTCCTCGTTCGGCGCCTGACGCCAAGGCGGGCGAGGGCGCCCGCTTGCGGGTCCTCCCGGCCATGATCTACCTCGACCACCATGCGACCACGCCCGTGGATGCACGGGTCGTCGAGGCAATGCGTCCGTACTTCCGCGAAGACTTCGGGAACGCGTCGAGTGCGACACATCGCTTCGGTTGGCGTGCGGCCGCGGCTGTCGAGATCGCTCGCGAGCAAGTCGCGGCCGCGATCGGGGCCCAGGATCCGCGCGAGATCGTCTTTACCAGCGGTGCGACCGAGAGCGACAACCTGGCCCTCCAAGGCGCCTTCGAGGCGGCGGGCGGAAGGGGCCATATCGTGACCGTGGCAACCGAGCATCCGGCGGTGCTCGAGACCTGCGCTGCGCTGGAACGTCGCGGGGCAAGGGTGACGCGTCTGCCGGTTGACGCCGACGGCTTCGTGTCCGCAAAGGCGGTTGCGCGCGCGATCACGGACGACACCGTCATGGTCTCGGTGATGGCCGCGAATAGCGAACTGGGGACCGTGCCCGACCTCGGCGCGATCGGAGAGATCACGGCCGCACGGGATGTCCTCCTGCATACGGACGCGGCCCAGGCCGTTGGGAAGATCCCGTTCGACGTGGATGCGAATGGCGTGGATCTCGTTTCGATCTCGGCGCACAAGCTCTACGGGCCGAAGGGGATCGGTGCGCTCTACGTGCGTCGTCGTCGTCGAGCGTCGCGGCAGCGCATCCGGCTGACGCCGTTGCTGTACGGGGGCGGCCACGAAGGTGGACTCCGCGCGGGAACACTCCCGGTGCCCCAGGTCGTCGGAATGGGCCGCGCGGTGGCGCTGGCGGTGACCGAACGCGAAACCGAGGCCCTTCGCCTGGGTGCGCTTCGCGACCGCTTCTACGCTGACTTGACTGACCAGGTCGCCGGGGTCACCTGGAATGGTCCCCCTGCCGGCTCGGGGCGCCTCCCGGCCAACCTCCACGTCTCGTTCGAAGCTGTTGACGCTGCGGCCCTGGTGGCGGCGTTGTCCGATGTCGCGTTGTCGACGGGCTCCGCCTGTGCCTCTGGGACCGGCGAACCTTCTCCCGTGCTCGCCGCTTGCGGCTTTTTGCCCGAACGCATTCGAGGCGCGATCCGTATTGGCCTCGGGCGTGATACCGACGATGCCGCAATCGCCAGCGCGGTCCGCCGGATCGGCGAAGAAGTTGCGCGTCTACGGGCCGATTCGCCGGCCAATGCGAGGTCTCGGAGTTCGCCCGGCGTCCAGTGAGCCGCTAGGATGCGCCCTCCCTGGGAACCCCAGGAGAGACGGAGAATTGACGTGGCGGACCAGAAGTCGACGAACATCACCTGGCATGGCGGACAGATCGGCCGTGCCGAACGCGAGAAGGTGCTGGGCCAGCGCGGCTGCACCATCTGGCTGACCGGCCTCTCGGGATCCGGCAAGAGCACGGTGGCCGTTGCCGCGGAAGCCGAACTCGTGAACCGGGGCAAGCTGGCGTACGTGCTCGATGGCGACAACGTCCGCCACGGGCTGAACAGCAATCTCGGGTTCTCGCCCGAAGACCGGACCGAGAACATCCGCCGCATCGGCGAAGTCTCGAAGCTCTTCACCGACTCCGGCGTCATCGTGTTTTCGTCGTTCATCTCGCCGTACCGGGCCGACCGCGATCAGGCGCGCGCACTGTTCGACTCTGGAGACTTCATCGAGGTCTACGTGGAGGCCGATGTCGCGACCTGCGAGGGGCGCGACCCCAAGGGCCTCTACAAGAAGGCTCGCGCGGGCGAGATTCCGGAGTTCACGGGCATTTCGGCACCCTACGAAGAGCCCGAAAAACCGGAACTGGTGCTCGACACGGCGAATCAAACCGTCGAAGACAGCGTGGCCGCCCTGGTCGCGTATCTCGAAGAGAAGGGCCACCTCTCCTAGGCTCGGAACTCGCGCGTTTCCCCCAAGCGCTCGCTCCGAATGGCCGATGAGCCTGGAGTGGCAAGGGGAATTGCATGCGCGCTGAGCGAGGACGGATGAGGAACGGCAGGCACGGCCACGATCGTAGTGTGCTCGCAGCACTGCTGTGCGTGGCCATCGGAAGTGTCGCGTGCGTGGGTTCCGGTGCGCCGAGCGCGTCGACGCCGCATCGTTCAGACGGGGTTCCTGTTGCCGTCGCACCGAAAGAGGCCGGTCGGGCCGAAGCGCCGGTTGTCGCATCGGCCGAGTTCGAGTTCTTGCGTGCGGCAGAACTCGAACGCGAGGGCAAGCTCGAAGAGGCGCTGCTGGCCTACGAGCGGGTTCTCGAGATCGATCCCGCGGCCGACGTGTTGCGACGGATGGCGGAGTTGTCGCTGGTGCTGAACCGCCCACTCGACGCGGTGACCTACGGCCAGCGCGCCTGGGAAGCCGGCGCCGACGACCTCTCGCTGCGGCTCTTTCTCGGAGCGCGATACGCGCAACAACGAGACCGCGATGCCATGCAGGAAGTGCTGACGGACGCCGAGGGTGCACCGGTCTCCCCCGACGCCGCCGTCCTTCTCTACGGCGCGCAGTTCGTGAACGGCGACTACACGGCTGCCCGTGACACTGCCACGTGGCTCGAAGACAACGAGCCTGAGGGCGTGCGCGGAACGCTGGCGTTGTCCGCCGCACTCGAGGCATTGAAGGAGCCCGACACAGCGGAGCGGATCCTGCGCGATGGGTTGGAAAGGCACCCCGGCGACCTGCGCCTCTACGGCGCCATCGCCGAGAGCCGGCGGCACCGAGGCGACCGTGTCGGCGAATTGGGAATCTATCGCGAGGCGCTGGCGCATCACCCCGGTGACCAGGCAACGTTGATCGCGAAGGCCGAGGCTGAGCTGGCGCTTGGTCGACGAGGGGAGGCGATCGCGAGCCTCGAAGCGGTGGAGGCTGACAACCCGGAAGATTTGCGCGCCACCCTGCGCCTGGCGTTCATTGACTACGAGGACGAAGACTGGGCCGGCGCCGCGAGGCGCTTCGAGAAGGCACATGCGGCATTCCCGAACCAAACCGAGATCGCGTTCTTCCTCGGCATCGCGCGCGTGCGTATCGGTGACACCAAGGGCGCGCGTGCCGCGTTCAACGGGATCGAGCCGGGCCAGGAGCGATTCGCGGACGCTCGTCTCCAGGTCGCGGGACTGGACGAAGAAGAGGGCGACACCGTACGCGCGCTCGACTCGGTGGAGCGCGCGCTCGCCGAGGAGCCGCGCCGCGAAGTCGAGCTCTACCGCGCCACCCTCTTGTCACGGCTCGGTGACCGCGAAACGGCGATGCTCTACCTGGAGGACCTGCTCGCGGCCTCACCCGATGACGCCGATGTGATGTTCCACATGGGTATTCTCCACCAGGAAACTGGAGCCGAGGCCGAGGCACTTCGCTGGATGGAACGCGCCCTCGAACAGGATGAAGGTCACCCAGGTGCCTTGAACTTCATTGGCTATGCGATGGCTGAGCGCGGCGAGGACCTCGACGAGGCGGAGCTGTTGATTACGCGCGCGCTTGAGCGCAAACCCGATGACGGTTACATCGCCGATAGCCTTGCATGGGTCTACTACCAACGTGCGCAGCCATTGCTCGAGCGCGGCCATTCCGAGGAGGCCACGCAATGGCTGCTCCGGGCGGAAGCGGAGCTGAAGCGAGCGACCGTGCTCTCAGGCGGCGATCCGGTGATCTCGGAACATCTCGGAGATGTCTATCTCGCGCTGGGGCGGAAGCGCGACGCCCTCGAGGCGTACGAGTTGGCCATCACCCAGGGGATTCGCGCGGCCGAGCAGCCGGATCTGGTGGAGAAGCGGGATGCGCTGCGCGAGGCATTGACAGGACCGTGACGTCGTCGCGGCGTGTGCGCGCGCTCCCTGTCCTCACCGTGCTGGCGATCCTGGTCGGGTGCACGACTGCGCGTCCGCCTGAAGCGGTTCCCGATGCGCTCGAAGCGGAAGGTTGGCGACGCTGGGCAGCGCATCAGGAGCGGGCGGAACATACCCAGGCCGTCATCGCGCGGGCGCGGACGGAGATCGAAGGCGCAAGCGGCGCAGCGTTGTCGCGCCAGCGCTTCTGGCTCGAGCGGCCCGACAAGCTTCGGCTCGAGGTGCAGGGGATGTTGGGCCAGCCGGCACTTGCGTTTGCCACCGATGGCCGCGAGGTCGAGATCTACCGCCAGGGCGTGGCTGGGATCGAGCGCGGGCCGCTGCATGATGCCGTGCTGTGGGATCTCGCCGGAATCCCGTTGCCACCCCGCGAAGCGGTTGCTGCACTGTTGGCCGCGCCATCCGTCTCGCTCGATATGCCGCAGACCGTGGGTTGGGATTCGGCGACCGGGGAAGTGGCGCTCGGATTTCCGGCCTACACGTTATTCGTGGATGCTGCCGGATTGCTCCGTCGTCTTCGCTGGCACCCGGAAGGGCATGATTGGTTCACGGCACATTACGAGGCGTGGACCGAAGTGGGCGAATCAATGTTCCCGCACCGTATCGAGCTGGCATTTCCGGCGAACGGAGGCCGCGCGCTCATCCGCTTCGCCGATGTCGAGATCGTCCCATCCGTCGATCCTGCGCGCTTCCGGCTCCGCGCTCCGGAGCCGTTAGACTCCGCCCAGGGGGAAGACGGGGGATGAGGCGAGCGATCGCCGCGAGGTGCGCGGGTTTCTGGCTGACAGGGCTGCTGGCCCTCGCGACGGGGTGTGGGAACAACCCGTACGCGGAAGCCGACCCGGCCGTGAAGATCCGCTTCAGTCCATTCGCGACACCCCACCGGACGCTCGACCCCGCCGAGGCCTACAACGTGACGGCGCACGAGGTGACCGGCCTCGTCTATGACACGCTGCTCGAGTACCACTACTTGAAGCGGCCGTACACGCTGATCCCGGGCCTCGCGAAGGCGGTGCCCGAAGCGGAGGCACTCGGAGACGGTCGCGTCCGCTATCGGTTCGAGATCCGCGAAGGCATCGGCTTCGGGCCCGATCCGTGCTTCGGAGACGATTGGGCAGGGGCATCCCCACGGATCGCGGTTGCGTCAGACTTTGCCTTCCAACTGATGCGCCTCGCTGACCCGGCCCTGAAGGTGCAGGTGCGGGATCCATTCTCGCGGATCGAAGGCTTCGAGGCATTCCACGATGCCCTGGTGGCCGCCAGGGCCGCGGATCCGGCCTTTGCAGACCAGCCGCCGCTGGCGCAGTACCAGGCGGCGGGCGGGATTCGCGGGGTCCGGGTCGACGGGGACCACGCGCTCGAAGTCACGCTGTCGGAGCCCTATCCGCAGATCCTCTACTGGTTCGCGATGGAATTCACGACACCCGTCGCGCACGAGGCCGTCGCGTACTATGACGGCGAAGGTCAACGCGAACGCTATGCCGACCATCTCGTCGGAACGGGCCCCTATCAAGTCATCGAGTACGACAAACGCTCCCGGATCGTCCTCGAGCGCAATCCGAACTGGTATGGGATCGAGCAGCCCGACGCGCCGGGCGCGCACTATCCGACCGAAGGAGCACCGGGTGACGCGGAAGCTGGACTGCTCGACGCCGCGTATGTCGGGCGGCCACTGCCATTCATCGACCGGATCGAGATGCGTCTCGACAAGGAGTCGATTCCCGTCTTCAACAAGTTCCTGCAGGGGTACTACGATGCGGCGGGCATCATCAAGGAGAGTTTCGATCAGGTCGTCCAGAACGACACGCTCTCGCCGGAGATGGCCGCGCGTGGGATCACGCTTCGAAAGGCCCTGAGCCCCGGACTCTTCTACCTGGCCTTCAACATGGAGGACAGCGTCGTCGGCGCGAAGGGCGGTGAGCGCGCGCGAAAGCTGCGTCAGGCCATGAGTCTGGCGGTGGACGCCGAGCGCTGGATCCAGATCTTCTTGAACGGCCGCGGCATCCCCGCGCAGTCGCCTATCCCGCCCGTGATCTCGGGTTCACCCGAGGGCTACGAGAACCCCTATCGACGCGTAGACCTTGCGAGAGCACGGCTGCTCCTCGCGGAAGCCGGCTACGCGGATGGAATCGATCCTGCGACCGGGAAACCGTTGCGTCTGACCTTCGATACCTATGAGGTCGGCTCTGGCGGCGCCCTCGACCGCGAATACTTCATCGACGAATGGCGCAAGCTGGGAGTCGACGTTGACCTTCAGGTGACGACCTACAACGAGTTCCAGGCCAAGGTCGAGCGACTGGCCTATCAGGTCTACCTCTGGGGTTGGTCGGCCGACTATCCTGACCCCGAGAACTTCCTGTTCCTCCTGACGTGCGACATGCGGCGATCGACCAACGGTGGGCCGAACTCGTCCAACTTCTGCGATCCCGAGTACGATCGTCTCTTCGACAAGATGGAGATCCTGGCAGCCGGGGAAGAGCGCGATGCGGTGATTCGGAAGATGGTCGCGATCGTCGAGAACGAGCGGCCGTGGATCGAGCTCTACAACGGTGTCGGTTACTCGCTCGCTCACGACTGGCTGCGCAACGTGAAGCCTTTCGGAATGTCCTACCCGATGAGCAAGTACATGGATGTCGATGCGCGGGTGCGTGCGGAGCGGCGCGCGGAGTGGAACAAGCCCGTGGTCTGGCCGGCCTGGGTGCTGGCCGGCGTATTCGTCGTGGCAGTCGTTCCCGGTATCCGCACTTTCTTCCGGGAGCGCCAATAACATGCTGGCTTATGTATTGCGCAGGTTGCTGTACGGCGGAGCCGTCGTGCTTGGCGTTCTGGGTGTCCTGTTCGTGTTGTTCTTCCAGGTGGCGACGCCCGATGACATCGCGCGGCGCGCGCTCGGAGACAAGGCCCGCACCGACGCGATCGAGCAGTGGAAGGTGAATCACGGCTATGACCGGCCGCTCTGGCCATGGCAGGACTTCGACGACAACCTGTTCTTTCATCACTACTCGACCATGTTGTCCTTTGACTTCGGACGCAGCGACGTGGACGATGCGCCCATCATGCGACGCGTGCGGGAGGGCGCGGTGCCGAGCCTCATCCTGACGGTGCCGATCTTTACGTTGAGCCTCGTCTTGACCGTCTTGCTCGGATTGTTCGTGGCTTTCTTCCGTGAGACCTACATCGACACTGCTGGCGTGTTCTTTTGTGTGCTCGCCATGAGTGTTTCGATCCTGCTGTACATCATTGGCGGCCAGTATCTGATCGGGAAGCTCCTGCGCTGGTTCCCGATCTCGGGCTTCGACTCGGATCCCGCTGTCGTGCTGCGTTTCCTGGCGCTGCCCGTGCTCATCGGGTTGTTGTCGGGTGTGGGATCGAACGTTCGGTTCTATCGGACCGTCTTCGTGGAGGAGACCAGTCGCGACTACGTGCGCACCGCGCGTGCGAAGGGAGCCGGGGAGTGGCGGGTCATGGTGCACCACGTGCTCAGCAACAGCCTGATCCCGATCTTGACGCAGATCGTGCTCGCCATTCCGTTCCTCTTTACCGGGTCGCTCCTTCTTGAATCCTTCTTCGGAATTCCGGGGCTTGGCTCGCTGATGGTCGATGCGATCAACCAGAACGATTTCGCGACGATGCGTGTCATGGTGTTCGTGTTCTCGTTGCTCTTCGTGGTCGGCCAGATTGCCACCGACATCAGCTACGCCGCGGTCGATCCGCGGGTGCGGTTGGAGTAGCCGTGGAGCCGTACGTTATTTCGAATGGACTGGTCGCATTGATCGTGCTCGCGGTGCTCGGCATCGTCCGGTTCGTGCGCCGTGACCGGCTCTGGCGCGAAGCGCTTGGTGAACTCTGGCGCCGCCGTCGAGGCTCGGTGCTGGTGATCGCACTGTTCGTCCTGGTGGGGCTGTTGGATTCGATCGCGTGGAAGGGTGGCGAGTCGGTGGGCGACGACCTGCTTTCGAGCCACGAATCGCGCACGGTCATCGATCGTCTGTTCCAGGGCGCCGGCGAAAGCAGCTACTCCGCACCCTTGGCAAGCGAGGCGTTCTACGGCGGCGACGCGCTCGTGTCGCCTGGAAGCCATTGGCTCGGAACCGATCTGCTGGGTCGCGACGTTCTTCACCGTACGCTGAAGGGTGTTCGTGTCGCGCTCTTGATCGGCGGACTCACCAGCGCGATCGCCATCCCGCTGGCACTCCTCTTCGGAATTGGCGCCGGCTACCTCGGTGGCCGCTTCGACGACTTCGTGTTCTTCGTGATGTCGACGCTTTCGTCGATCCCGTCCCTGCTGCTGTTGATTGCGCTGATCATGGCGCTCGGACGTGGGACCTGGCAGATCTGCCTCGCGTTGGGACTGACAAGCTGGGTGAGCCTGTGTCGCGTGAGCCGCGGCGAGACACTGAAGCTCCGAGAGCTCGACTATGTGCAGGCCGCGCGCGCGCTGGGGGTGTCGCATGCGCGCGTCATCGTGCGCCACATCCTGCCGAATCTGATGCACCTCGTCGTCATCACCCTGGTCTTGTTGTTCTCGCAGCTTGTCTTGTCCGAGACGATCCTGGCCTACCTGGGCATTGGCGTTAGTGGCAGCTGGGGCGAGATGATCAACCAGGCGCGAAACGAGTTGTCTCGCGAACCGATCATCTGGTGGAATATCACGGCGGCTGCCGTGGCCATGTTCAGTCTGCTTCTGGCGGTCAACTACGTCGGTGATGCGCTTCGCGACATCCTGGATCCGCGCACGATGCGGGAGACGACGTGACGGCGGCCATCGAAGTCCAGGATCTGGCGATCTCGTTCCCGGGACCGTCGGGCCGTGTCACGGTGATTGAAGACATCGGTTTCCAGATCGCTGCCGGCGAGGTCCTGGCGCTGGTTGGGGAGTCGGGAAGCGGGAAGTCGATGACGGCCTTTGGCTGCATGCGGCTCGTGCCCAAGCCCGGCCGGATCGATCGCGGTCGGGTGCTCCTCGAAGGGCGCGATCTCTTGCCACTTCCCGTGCCCGATATGCGCGCCGTGCGGGGTTCTGGAATCTCGATGATCTTCCAGGAGCCGATGACGAGCCTCTCGCCCGTCACGACCGTGGGCGATCAGGTCATCGAGGCGATCCGACTGCACGAGAAGATCTCGAAGCGCGGTGCGCGTGCGCGTGTGGTCGAGCTGTTCGAACAAGTCGGGATTCCTGATGCCACGTCGCGGACGAGCGCCTATCCGCACCAGTTGTCGGGTGGGCTGAAGCAGCGCGTCATGATCGCGATGGCGCTCAGCACGCGACCGCGCGTCCTCATCGCCGACGAACCCACCACCGCGCTCGACGTGACGATCCAGGCCCAGATCCTCGAGTTGATTCGGGAACTCCAGCGCGAGACCGGAACCGCGATCCTGCTGATCACCCACGATCTTGGGATCGTGAACGAACTCGCGGACCGGGTGGCCGTGATGTACGCGGGTCGGATCGTGGAGCGTGCGCCGCGCCGCACGCTCCTGGGCGCGGCTCGGCACCCGTATAGCCAGGGTCTGCTCCGTTCGATGCCGGCGCTCGCTCGGCCGGGGCAGCGCCTCGAAGAGATTCCAGGCGTCGTCCCAGCGCCGCATGAATGGCCGGCCGGCTGTCGGTTCTCTACCCGTTGCCCGCGTGCATTCGAGCCGTGCGCAGGGACGGTGCCCGAAGACCGAACCCAAGGTGAAGGCCATACCGCGGCTTGCTTCGCACTCGACGGCGAGGAGGCCTCGTGAGCGAAGCCCCGCTCCTCGAGGTCCGCGG
>JAJDAQ010000130.1 GCA_029261815.1 Deltaproteobacteria bacterium | reverse complement strand
CAGGCTGTGCCCCAGCAGGTCGCACTCGTCGACGCCGAGGGCGTCGAGTCCGGCGCCCACGTCGGCCGCCATCTGCTCCAGCGTATACCCGGTGCCCGGATTCGTGGTGTCGCCGTGGCCGCGGTTGTCGAACGCCACGGTTCGGCCATGCTGGGCCAAGGCCGGCAGCACATCGACGAAGTCGTCGCTCGACCCCGTGAAGCCGTGGACGAGCACGAAGGGTCGGCCCGTCCCGCCGGTGTCGTGTGCGTACATCTGGAGATCGCCCGCGGTCACATGTTTTGCTTCGCTCATGCGGCAAGTCTAGCTTGGCCGGATGAACGACATCGATCCCGCGACCCTGGGCGAAGACATCGGGCTCTTCGAAGCGATCCGGACCACGCGCGCGATTCGCCGCCTCAAGCCCGACCCGGTTCCCGACGCCCTGATCCGCAAGGTCTGCGAAGCCGGGACGTTCGCGCCGAGCGGCGGTAACCGGCAGCCGTGGAAGTTCATCGCCGTGACGGACCCCGAGCGACGCCAATGGGTGGCTGAACGCTACCGCCCGATCTTCCTCGAATACATCCAGCCCGCGGTCGAACTCGGCGAGAAGGATCCGAACTTCCCCGAACGCAAGAAGAAGATGCAACGCGCCGCCATCCATCTCGCCGAACACCTGCACGAAGCACCCGTGCACCTCTTCGTCGCCGGATGGACGCGCCGCGGCGAAACCCAGAACCAGGCGCTGATGCCCGCGGTGATGAACATCCTGCTCGCGTGTCGCGCAGTCGGCCTCGGAGCGAGCTTGACCACCTTGCACCGCTCCTTCGGCGCGGAGTGCGATGCGTGGCTCGGCCTGCCGAAGAACTGTCCGACGGCGGCACTCATCCCGATCGGTTGGCCGCTTGGGAAGTACGGGACACCGCCGCGGAAGCCCGTCGACGAGGTCCTGTTCTTCGATCGCTACGACGCTGGGCGGGACCCCGAAGGTCACCGCGGGAAGTAGCCGACTAGCGATCGAGGTAGTTCTCGAGGAAGAACGTGCGGCGCTCATCCGAATCGTCAAAGCCGAACGACGCGTAGAGGCCACGGGCGTTCGTGTTGGGTTCGCGAACCTCGAGCGTCATCTTCACGCAATCGCGTGCACGCGCGCGGTTCCGTGCTTCGGTCAAGAGCGCCCGGCCGATCCCTTGTCCGCGCCTCTCTTCGACGACGGCGAGGTCGTGGACGTTCAAGGTCGGGCGCGCCGCGAAGGAAGAGAACCCGAAGAGACAGTTCGCCAGGCCCACCGCCTCGTCGCCATCGAACGCGAGCAGGACGAGCGTATTGGGCAGGGCCTTCATCGCGGGAACCAGCCGCTCGCGGACGTCATCCCGCAAGGGCGCGCCGCCACCGTAGGGATGGAGTGCGTAGGCGCCGAGCACGGAGAGGAACGCCGCCGCGTGCGCGCCGTCGTCGAGATCGGCCTTCACGATGCTTACCGTCACTGGGAGGCCTCCATCACGGCACGGGTGGCTTCGCCGAGCCGTGTTCCTGCTTCCGCCGGCGTGAGCGCATCGAGTTCCGACGAGAAGACTTCGACACCCACCGGTGCCTGGCAGCCGGCGGCGCGAAGCGTTCGAAGCCAGGCCAGGACGGGGGCATCGCCTTCGCCGGGCAGGAGGCGCGCGTTCAGGGTTTCGTGCACGACGTTGGGTTGCGCCGTGGCGGGGGCGTCATTCAACTGGATGGCACCCCAACGCTCGCCGGGAACCGCGGCGATCTGCGCGTCGGTGCTCGGGCCGCGGTAGGTGTGCCAGACGTCGAACATCAACGTGCCGTTTGCGCAGTCCGCGGACTCGACGATCTGGAGTGCCGTCGCGGCATCCGGGATCCCCGACCAGGGCAGGTACTCCAGCGTCACGACGATTCCGCGCTCGGCCGCCCGTTCGCAGACGGCGGCGAATCCGGCCGCGGCCGCGTCGACATCCACGGTGGGCGCCATCGTGGCCACGTTCATGGTCGTACCGCCGAGGGCGTCGAAGACGCGGTAGAAGAGGTCTTCCGCGCCCCGGAACTCGGGCGGCGCCTCTTCGCCCGGAATCCAGTCGAGGACGCAATCGAGATCGGCCACGACCAGGCCGCGGTCGTTCAAGACCTGTCGCAGGTCTGTGTCCGAAAGGCCGCTTTGCCGTGCGCCGCGGTACTGCGTGGCGTAGATCGTGACGGCCTGGAAGCCGCCGGCAACGGCGGTGTCGCAGAGCTCGATGAAGCTCCGGTGCTGACAAGTCCCCGCGTGGAGGACGAGGTCATCGGGGCGGAGCGAATTCATGGCGCGACCTCCTGCAGGAACGGTGGAGCGTACCCCTGCCGCGCCTACAATCGCCCATCGAGGAGAGCCCCTGCCATGTTCCGTCTGCTGCGTTCGCTCGGCTACGTCGGCGTCGCCGCTGTTCTGGCGCGCCTCGTCGCACCCGGCTCGGACATGCTCGCGCCGTGGTTACCGACGGCCGGTGTCGCCGTGGTCGGCGTTGCGTTCGGTCTCGAGCGTCTTGACGCGACGGAGGGGTGGGCGCGCTATGCGCCGGTTGGCCTCGCGGCCGGTGTGGCGACGGGGCTTGTCGTCCTGCTGGTCTACGGCGTGCCCGTCGTGTCGTTCCCGATGCTACTGGCCGGCGTTGCCGCCGCTGCCGTGGCGGTTCCATTGGCCGGGCTGGCGATCGAGGCGTTCCCGGGGACGGACGGCCGCGCCCACGTGGCGGCCGGCGTCATCGGCGTCTGCGCGCTCTTGCCCCTGGGCGTCTACTTCCTGCCCTGGTGGGTTCACCCGCTCACGCACTGGAACCCACTCTTCTGGGTGCAGCACACGTTCTTCCGAGCCTTCCTGATGCCGGCCGAACTCGAAGCGACCGGTATTCGCCAACCGGCCACCTGGGACTGGGAGTACCCGCTCGTGCCCTTCGTCGAGGCGGCCGCGTACGGTTGGTTCCTGACGCGGCGGATTCGGGAACAGCGCAAGCTCGCGGCGTTTCGAGACGACCAGGCCGGCGGAGCGACCGCGAACTAACGTCCGCGCAGCCAGCTGGACGCGAGCACATCGGCGTACTCGTTCCATTTCGAGCCATCGTGGGCCTTGATCCACTGGAGCGTCACGCGCGGGCGGTCGAGTGCGAGTGCGTAGAGTTCCTTGACCTGTCCCAGGTTCGCGATGGGGCCACTCTTGCGCTTCCAGCCGCGTTTCTCCCAGCCGGCGGCCCACTGGTTGACGGTGTTGACGCAGAGTTGGCTGTCGGAGTGGATCGTGAGTTCGGCGTCCCGCGGCAGCGCGCGATAGGCCTCGATCAGGGCCTGGAGTTCCATGCGGTTGTTGGTCGTCGCCGGATCGTGGCCGGAACGTTCGAGCAGCACCTGGTCGTTCTCGACCCAGACGAAGCCCCAGCCGCCAGGGCCCGGGTTGCCTTCGCAGGAACCGTCGGTGAAGACTCCGGTCTTGGGTCCCGCGCTGTAGCGCGCGAGCACTTCCTCGAGCGTTTCGTCCGCCACGTCAGCCGCCCACCCGGAAGTGCGTCACGTCGCCGTCCTGCATCACGTAGTCCTTGCCCTCGACGCGCAGCTTTCCCTTGGCCTTGGCGCCCGCTTCGCCGTTGCACGCGATGTACTCGTCGAAGGGAATGATCTCGGCGCGGATGAACGTGCGCTCGAAGTCGGTGTGGATGGTGCCGGCGGCTTCCGGGGCACTGAGTCCGCGCCGGATCTGCCAGGCACGCACTTCCTTCTCACCCGCGGTCAGGAAGGTGATGAGGTCGAGGAGCTGATAGGCCTCGCGCACCAGGCGATGGAGACCGGGCTCTTCGAGTCCGAGTTCTTCGAGGAACATGCCGCGCTCTTCGGGGTCGAGGTCGATCAGGTCCATCTCGATCTTGGCGCAGACGCGGAGCACGCCGGCCCCGACCTTGGCCGCGTGGGCTTCGAGGGCTTCGACGTGGGCGTTGCCCTTTTCGAGTGCTTCTTCGTCCACGTTGGCCACGTAGAGGATGGGCTTTGCCGTCAGCAGGAAGCATTCGCGGAAGGCCTTGAGGTGGACTTCCGGCACCGCGAACGAGCGCGCCGGCTCGCCGTCGGAAACGTGGGCCAACAACTCGGCAAAGAACGCGGCTTCGGCCTTGTCTTCGGGCTTGCCCGCTTTGGCGGCGCGTGCGACGCGGTCGTGGCGCTTCTGCACGGTCTCAAGGTCGGCGAGCCCAAGTTCGGTCTCGATGGTCTCGACGTCGCGGATCGGGTCGACGGTGCCGTCGACGTGGGTGATGTCGGCGTCTTCGAAGCAGCGCACCACGTGGACCACGGCCGCGGTCTCGCGGATGTGGCCCAGGAACTGGTTGCCGAGCCCTTCGCCCTGGGAGGCACCGCGTACGAGCCCGGCGATGTCGGTGAATTCGACCGTGGCCGGCAGGACCTGCTTGGCGTGCACGATGGCGTCCAGCGCTTCGAGCCGCGGGTCCGGCACCGGCACGATGCCCGAGTTCGGCTCGATCGTGCAGAACGGATAGTTCTCGGCCGCGATCCGCGCCTCGGTCAAGGCGTTGAACAGCGTGCTCTTGCCCACATTGGGCATGCCGACGATTCCGCAACGGAGGGCCATGGGGCGCACAGGTTGACGGATTTCGCGGTCCACCGCGACGGATCACGCTCCCGCCGGGCACCGTCGGAGCTACGCTCCGGCATCCCCCGACACCGGAGCCGCCATTGATCGAGCGCGAGATCGACCTGACCACGCCGAGTGGTCAGATGAATACCTTCGTGACCCACCCCGACGAAGGCGGTCCCTTTCCGGCCGTCCTCTTCTACATGGATGCGCCCGGCAAACGGGAAGAGCTGCACGACATGGCGCGCCGCATCGCCACGGCCGGCTACTTCGTGGCACTCCCCAACCTCTACTACCGCGACCAGCGAGAGTTCCGGATGAAGCCGGGCCAGGAGGGCATGGAGGAAATGTTCGGCCTGATGCGGACGCTGCGGAACGGCATGGTCGTCGAAGACACGCAGGTGTTGCTCGACTTCGTCGACGGAGAGGAAGCGGCGAAGCCGGGCCCGGTCGGCGCCGTCGGTTACTGCATGAGCGGTCCCTTCGTCTTCGCCGCAGCCGCCGCCTACCCCGAGCGCTTCGCGGCCACGGCCTCGGTCTACGGCGCCGGCCTGCTGACCGACCGTGACGATTCCCCGCACCTGGCCGCCGACAAGATCCAGGGCGAGATCTACTTCGCCTGCGCCGAGATCGACGAGTACGCGCCGAAGGAACAGATCGACGCGCTCGAAAAGCACATGGCCGGCCTCGACGTGAAGTGCCGCATCGAGTGGTACCCGGGTGTGCACCACGGCTTCGCTTTCCCCAAGCGAGGCGAGATCTACAACAAGCCCGCGGCCGAGACCCACTGGTCGCGGCTCCACGACCTCTTTGCCCGCAACCTCAAAGGATCCGCATGAAACTCCATACCTTCGCCTCCGCCCCGAACCCCCGCCGTGTCCACATCTACCTGGCCGAGAAGGGCATCGACGTGCCGTGCGAACACGTCGACATCATGAAACGTGAAAACCGCACGCCCGACTTCCTGGAGAAGCGCAACCCGCTGGGCGGCATTCCGGTGCTCGAACTCGACTCGGGTGAACACATCGCCGAGTCCGTTGCGATCTGTCGTTATTTCGAGGCCCTGAACCCGGAGCCGCCGCTATTCGGCACGACGCCCGAGGAGATCGCGCGCATCGACATGTGGAACCGCCGCGTCGAACTCAAGGGGATGCAGGCCGTGGGAATGGTCTGGGTCCATGGGTCGCCGTTCACGAAAGCCGTGAACCCGAACCAGATCGCAGAGGCCGCCAAGCAGAACCGTGCGCTCGCGCACCAGTTCTACGAATTCCTCGATGCCTCGCTGGCCAAGACCGACTACATCGCCGGCGACGCCTTCACGATCTCCGACATCCTGGCGCTCAGCGTCATCGACTTCGCCGCGGGTCTCGTCGAGCTCCCCTACGACCCGAAGCTCGAGAACCTGGCCGCCTGGCACGCGCGCGTCAGTGAGCGACCGAGCGTGCAGGCCAACCCGGCCACGCAGCTCCCGAAGTCTTGAGCGGAGAAACCACCGTGCGTACCGCCTTCCTGGTCGTGGCCCTGGCGCTCGTCATGGGTTGCATCGGCCCGAGCGATCGCCGTCCCGGCCTTGCATTGCCCGGAAACGTCTCGGCGGCGCCGGCGGACTGGGGCTTCACCGATGAGCACGGCGAGATCGCCGTGCAGGTCCGTACGCCGTACCTGCTGCCGCACTCGGTCACGATCTGGTGCGCCAGCCTCGACGGCCAGCTCTACATCGGCGCCCGCGACCCCGACACCAAGAACTGGCCCGGCTGGATGGAGGCCCGCCCTAGCGTGCGCATCGGCATCGCGGGCAACCTCTACGACGGAACCGTCGTCCGCGTCAGCGACCCAGCCGAGCGCACGCGCATCCAGGAAGCGTACGCGGAGAAGTACCAGTCGGGCGTCGCGCGGGCGGAGATCCGCTTCTGGCGGTTCCAGTCGGGCGAATAGACACGCCGTTCGCGACTCCGCTCAGCCGTCCCCGGCGCTACGTCCTTCCGACGCGATTACGCGCTCCAGCCGCGCGCGTTTCTCTCCGTCGGGGCCTTCGACGCGCGTGAGCCAGCCGCGGATGTAGTCGAGGTCGAGGGGTTCGCTGTAGGCGAACAGGATGGCGGCGATGTCGTGCCAGTCCTTGTCGCGGTCGAAGATGGCCTTGTAGGTGATGAGGTCTTCGGGGCTCAGGATGTGGATCGGGTCGCCGCCGAAGTCGACCTTGCGGCGGCGCTGGGCCGAGCTTTCGTGCAGCGGGTCGTAGGCGAAGAAGAGGTCGAGGGGCGTCGTCTCCCAGCGGATGCGGACCTGCTCGTCGCGCGCGATGCGGGGTCGGAGGGCGGGGTCCGAGACGGTGGCGCCAAGTTCGCCTAGCACTCCCAGCACGCGCTCGGCCTCGACGGCGGGCAGGAAGACATTGATGTCGATGTCATGGGTGGCGCGGATGCCGCCGTAGTAGCCGAGCGCGTGGGCGCCGCCAAAGGCGTGGGGGATCGCGGCTTCGGCGAACCCGCGCTCGATGGCCACGATCTGTTCATCGAGCCACATGCTAGGCGGGAGCTTCGTCTTCGAGCGGGCGGGTGTGGAAGCGCGGGAAGGGCTCCTCGGGGAGCACGCGCGTCGCGTCTCCGCGCGAGGCCAGGATGCGGCTCGCGGTTCGAAGAAGACCGCGGAGCGCGCGGCCGCGCGTGGCTTCACCTCGGCCGACCCATTCGGCGGCGTCCTCCAGGTGGTTGGGGAGGGCGGTCGCGGGTCGTGCCGCCAGCGCTTCGCGGAGCAGGTGAACCAGGCCAGCGTCGAGTTCGCTTCCGCTACGGAGGGCGGCCAGCAGTGCATGGGCCGCGCGACGCCCGCGCCGCAGGGCGACCGGGATCCCGGCTGCGCGCGCGCGGGCCACCACCGCGTCCACGTCGAAGGGCCGCTTCGCCCGGGCAGCGGCTTCGTCCAGCACGTCGAGCGTCAGCGCCCCGCGAAAACGCGCGAGTGTGAACTGCCGCGGGCCGCGCTCGGTCACGCGGCACTCGCGGATTTCGCAGCTGTCTCGCTGGCGGCGGAGGGTGGCCATCGTGCGCTCCAGTTTAGTACGAAACGGTACTAAACTCCACCATCGGCCGTAAGATACTGAAAATGAAGGGGAATGGGGCCGGTCTACTTCTCGGCGGGCGCCTCTCCCCGGTACTCGGCCATGAACCCCTCGGCCCAGTCCGCATACCGCCCGGCCAGCACGGCCGCGCGCGCCTCGGCCATCAACGCCTGGTAGAAGCGGACGTTGTGGATGGCACACAGCACCGCGGACGTGATCTCGTTGGCCTGGAAGAGGTGGTGCAGGTAGGCGCGACTGAACTTCTGGGCGCAGGCGGCGCATTCGCAGGTCGGGTCGATGGGGTAGGTGTCGCGGCGGTAGCGCTTGTTGGTGAGGCGGATGCGGCCGCGGCGCGTGAAGACGGTGGCGCTGCGCGCGTAGCGGGTCGGGATCACGCAATCGAACAGATCGATGCCGTAGCCGACGCAGGCCACGAGGTCTTCGGGCAGGCCCACGCCCATCAGGTAGCGGGGTTTTCCTTCCGGCAGCATGGGCGCCGCGTACTCAGTGATCTCGCATAACAAATCGTGGCCTTCGCCGACCGAGACCCCGCCGATGGCGTAGCCCGGCGCATCCAACGCCACGAGCGATTCAGCACAGCTCTGCCGCAGGTGTCGAAAGGTGCTGCCCTGCATGATGGGAAACAGCGCCTGATCGTCCGGCCGCGCGTGGGCCTCCATGCAGCGGTCCATCCACGAAAGCGTCCGGCGCACACCGCTCGCGGCCATCTTCTCCGTCGCAGGGAAGGGCGTACATTCGTCGAAGGCCATGATGATGTCGGCCCCGAGCGCGTTCTGGATCTCCATCGAACGCTCGGGCGTCAGTTCCATGGAGCTGCCGTTGATCTCGTTCTTGAACGTCACGCCGCGGTCGGTGATCTCCTTGCTTTCGAGCGAGAAGACCTGGAAACCGCCGCTGTCGGTCAAGATCGGCCCCTGCCAGCCCATGAAGTCGTGCAGGCCGCCGAGCTTCTGGACGAGCCCTTCGCCCGGGCGCAGCGCCAGGTGGTAGGTGTTGCCGAGCACCACCTGGGTGCCCGTGGCCCGCACCTGGTCGGTGGTCATGGCGCGGACGGCGCCCTGGGTGCCCACCACCATGAACGCCGGGGTCTCGATGGTGCCGTGGGGCGTTTCGAAGGTGCCGGCGCGGGCGGCCCCGCTCTGGGCCTGCAGCGTGTAGGAGAAGGAGCTCACGGCCGCGGAAAGTAGCCACAACCGCCGTTTCCGCCTCGCGCGCGGAAGCGAAGCGCCCCATTCGCTAGCCTGGGGTCGTGTCGAACGCCTTCGCCGACCGCGTCATCCAGCAGGTCCGGACGTTGGGGCATCCGCTCTGCGTCGGTCTCGACCCGCATCTGCCGCTGTTGCCGGACCTGTTTCGCGAAGGCAGCATGGCGGCCGATGAGCCGACCACAGCGGTCGCCGTCGAACGCTTCTGCCTGGCCATCCTCGATCGCGTCGCCGGCCGCGTCCCCATCGTGAAGCCCCAGAGCGCGTTCTTTGAACAACTTGGCGCCCCCGGTGTGGCGGTGCTCGACCGCGTGATGGCCGCCGCCCGCGCCCGCGGCCTGATGGTCCTGCTCGACGCCAAGCGCGGCGACATCGGTTCCACCGCCGAAGGTTATGCCGCCGCCTACCTGCGCAAGACCGCACCCATGGCCGCCGACGCCCTTACGGTGAACCCATGGCTGGGCCTCGAAACCCTCGAGCCCTACTTCGAAGCCGCCGCCGAAGCCCACGCCGGCGTCTTCGTACTGGTCAAGACGAGCAACCCCGGCAGCCGCGACTTCCAGGACCGTGAGACCGACGGCGCACCGCTCCACCTCCACCTGGCCGACGCCCTCGCCGACCGCGCCGCACTGCTCCGCGGTCCCGAAACCGGCTGGTCCGGCCTCGGCGCCGTCGTCGGAGCCACCCACCCCGACGAAGCCCGCGTCCTCCGGGCACACATGCCACAGATGCTCTTCCTGGTACCGGGGTACGGCGCCCAAGGCGGCGGCGCCGCCGATGCCGTCGCTGGCTTCACAGAAGGCCCCGACGGCCGCTTGGAAGGCGGCCTCGTAAACTCCTCCCGCGGCATCCTCTTCCCCCCGGCCGCCCAAGCGGCCACCACCCCCGCGAAATGGGAAGCCGCCATCGACACGGCCCTGGACGACGCCATCGAAGACCTCACCCAGGCTGTCTCGGGCTAGAGGCGCAACGCCTCAAGCGAGCTGCGCAGCGGGGCGGCAGTGCGGCGCAGGCGAAGTCAAGCGCAGCCAGTCCCGCGTTAGATACCCAACGTGCGTTGTCGGCATTGCCGACGTGAACGGACCCGCCTGTAACAGGTGCGAGCCATGAGCCGAAGCCGCACTGCCGCCCCGATGCGCAGGGAGCGTGCCGGCCGAGCCTCGTTCCCGCAGCTAGCGGTGGTACTTCCGGACGCCGCCAGAGCTGCGAAGGCGCTTGCGCTGCAGCTTCTTCTTGAGCTTCGCGCGAACGCGGGAGGTCTTGTTGCGGTTCCGGTGGGGAAGCTTGGTGCTTTTCTTCACGGCGGGGTCCTCGGGGGAGGGAGGCGGGGCGGCGCAAAGTAGGCGAATTCCCGCAGGAAATCTACAGTCTCCCCCCGGCTGGGCCCCGCGGAGGGGCCGCCGCCCGAGGAGCCCCGATGCAGACCCCCCTGGACCGCCTGGCGGATTTCGACCTCACCGACGAACAGCGCCAGGTCCGCGCCACCGTCCGCGAGTTCGCAGAGAAGGAGATCCTGCCCCACGTCGAGCAGTACGAGCGCGAGGCCCGCTACCCGACCGAACTCGTCGCGAAGCTCCCGCCGCTCGGCCTGATGGGCCCCATGATCCCGGAGGAGTACGGCGGTTCGTACAGCGATGTCGTCACGTACGGGATCATCATGGAAGAGATCGCGCGCGTGGACTGGGTGGTCGCGTCCGTCATCTCGGTCGCGAACTCGCTCTGCGCCGGTTCGATCCTGAACCACGGGACGGACGAGCAGAAGCAGCGCTGGCTGCCCGGCATCGCGGCCGGCGACATCCTGTGCTCGGCCTGTTTGACCGAGCCCGGTGGTGGAACCGACCTCGGCAACATGGCCAGCACGGCCAAGAAGGTCGACGGCGGCTACGAGATCACGGGCACCAAGGTCTTCATCTCGCACGCCGCGCACGCGGGCCTCTTCTTCGTCGTGGCCAGCATCGATCGCGGGAAGAAGCACAAGGGCGTGACGGCATTCCTGGTCGACCCGCACACGACCGAGGGCATCACGATTGGCGACTTCCCGATGCGGACGCTCAAGCGCGACAACCTCGCCGAGGTCCACTTCGAGAACGCCTTCGTTCCGGAAGAAGCGTTGCTAGGCAAACCCGGCGGCGGTTTTCCGGTCCTGGGTTCGGCGCTCGACACCGGCCGCTTCAGTGTGGCCGCGCGCTGTGTCGGTCAGGCCCAGCGTTGCCTCGACCTGGCGCTTCCGTACGCGATGGATCGCGAGGCCTTCGGCAAGAAGATCGGCGAGTTCCAGATGATCCAACAGAAGATCGCCGACATGACGGTGCGCACGCAGTCGGCGCGCCACTTCGTGTATCAGCTCGGGCGGATGAAGGACGCCGGAATTCCGCGCGCGAGCATGGAAGCCAGCCTGGCGAAACTCACGGCCAGCAAGGCGGCCGTCGACAATGCGCTGGACGCCATCCAGATTCACGGTGGTTACGGATTGTCCGAGGAGTACGAGATCGGGCGGTTGTTGCTCGAAGCCAAGTCGCTCGAGTTTGGCGAGGGGACGAGCGAGCTGCATACCAAGATGATCGCCGAGTTCATGTTGGGAGTTCGCAAGCAATGAGCGAGGGAGACGCGAAGCGCCGCGAAATCCTGGACCGTGTCCGCGCGAGCGGGGACATCGCGCGCCACGATCTGCTGGAGTTGATTCTCGACGTTTCGTTCGAGCGCCGCGAGGTCACGCTTGCGAGCGGCAAGAAGTCGAATTTTTACCTGGACCTACGTCAGACCCTGATGCGGCCGCTCGGGCAGAAGCTTGCGGGGGAACTCGTGCTGCGTTCCCTGATGGCCCAGGGTGCGTGGGTCGATGCCGTCGGTGGCATGGCCGTAGGGGCGGTTCCGTTGGTCTCGGCTGTGTTGTCAGCGGCTGGGCACAACGACCCGGCGACGCTGCTCAAGGGCTTCTTCGTCCGCAAGGAAGCCAAGAAGTACGGACTCGGGCGCCAGATCGAGGGCGGATTCGAGAAGGGGATGAGCGTCGCACTCGTCGAAGACACGACGACGACGGGCGGTTCGACCCTTGATGCCCTCGACATCGTCGAGGCCGAGGGCGGCAAGGTCACGCGGGTCTTCTGTCTGGTCGACCGCGGCGAAGGAGCGCGCGAAGCGTTCGCCGAACGCGGTGTCACGCTGGAAGCGCTGTTCGGTCGCGACGACCTCCCGATCTGAGCGCGATCGGCGTCGCACGCAGTGCGTGTGATCGTGGACGTTGGCCACATTCTCGCGATAGGATGGCGGAGGCCTCACACAAGGAGACAGCCATGCCCGGAAAGTTCGAAATCTTCAAGGACCGGGGCGGAAAGTTCCGCTTCCGCCTCAAGGCCAGCAACGGTGAGACGATTCTCGCGAGCCAGGGTTATGCGAGCCGCTCCGGCGTGCGCACCGGCATCGCGTCGGTCCAGAAGAACTGCAAGGACGCGAAGTGCTTCGACGTGAAGAAGACGCCGTCCGGCCACCGCTTCAACCTGAAGTCGACCAACGGCAAGGTCGTCGGCACCAGCGAGACCTACAAGACGCCCCGGGCCTGCGCGGCCGGCGTCGCTTCGGTGAAGAAGAACGCACCGAGCGCCAAGGTCGAGAACGTCTAGCGCGCCGTTCGTCTCGCGGCTCTGGTGCGCACCGCGGATTCTTCCGCGGTGCGCACGGCCGCGAGCAGGCGCTCGTTCTCGGGTGCATCAACCGCGTGTTCTCGAGCGAGCGCGACGACTGCGCCCGTGAGCGACTCGATCTCCGTCCGCCGCCCGGCGCGGATGTCCTGCAGCATCGAGGATTCGTGCGCGCGCGTCGGCGGAATCAGCACGTCGTAGAAGTGGGCGAGCCATGCATCGGCATCGGCCCAGTGCGTGGCGTATCCAGCCGCGTGCATCACGGCGAAGATCTCGTGGGCAATGCGGTCCATGCGCGCTCGGGTCTCCGCACCCTCGGCGAGCGAACCGTAGGGAACATCGAGGATCGCCCCGAGCGGGTTGAGGCAGCCGTTGTAGAGGATCTTGGCCCAGAGTTCTGCGGCCATTTCGTCGGTGGTCTCGCACGGGATTCCACCGGCCGCAATGGCGGCGCATACGCCGGCCAAGGGTGCCGACGACGCCCCGCTCAGGCTGCCCATCCGGATCGGCGCCGCCTGGACGGTGATGTCGCTGGTCGTCCGGTCGGGGCGCCGGAAGCCTGTCAGTACGCTCGCGCAGAACACGCGCTCCAACGGGAACGGCGGTGTGAGCTGCTCGGCGTTACCCCAGCCGTTCTGGCAGAGCACGATGGGCGCATCCTTCTCGATCCGATCGGTGGCTTCCGCCAGGAGCCGGGCCGCCTCGGCCGTCGCGAAGGTCTTCATGCAGACCAGCACGGCATCGACCGCACTAGCCTCTGCCGGTCTCCCGACCACGTCGAACGTATCGGGGCCATGATGCGCTTCGCCCAGGATCCCGGTTCGGCGGAGTCCGTGGGACCGGAGGGCGCCGCGCGTCTCGCCGCGCGCGACCAGCTGCACGCGCTGGCCGGCGCTCAGCAGGGCACTCGCGAGTCCGAGTCCCACCGCGCCGGCGCCGAGTACCAGCGGTCGCATCGACGCGGTCAGCCTTCGCCTTGTTGGGCCGCTCGCTGTGCCACGAGTCGGTCGAAGACGCCTTCCTTCATCCCGATGAAGATGCCGCTCGCTTCGGCGCACAGCCGCTCGCCCGCATGCAGGGTTCCCGTGACGAAGATCTTCCGGCCCTCGACCCGATCGGCTTTGCACTGGAAAACGACTTCTTCGTGGAGCGGCGTGGGCGTCCGGTAGATCACGTTCAAGGTGCCGGTCATCCCGGGCCGCTCGGTGAACGTCTCCGCATACCCCAGGACTTCGTCGAAGCCGGCCGCGACATAGCCCCCGTGGACGCAGCCGGGCGGTCCCTCGTAGGCGCTGCCGAACGTGACGTGGCCGTAGACCGTTCCGTCTTCCTCATGGCTCATGCGGATGGGCGGCGAGAGCGGGTTCGAGCGCCCGATGAAGGGGCTGAAGTCGAAGTGCCCACCTTCGCGGCCCTCTTGATCTTCTTGCTGTTCGTCCGCCACCGCCGCTTCGGAAAATCCGACATAACGTTTCCGTCGCGGATGCTTCTTCAGGCGTTCGGCGTAGTCTTCGAGCGCCTTCGCGGCAGCTTCGAGTTCGGCTTCCGGTGCCTCCAGGGTGACGAGTCGTTCGATCACGAGCCGCATGGCGGACGCGAGTCGTCGCCTGAGACGCCAGACCCCCGTCACCTCTTCGCTGGTGGCTTCCCAGCGCCGTCGGGCAAACTTTCCGATCATCGAGGCGTCGGGTTTCGTCATCGCGTTCGCCCGAAGACATCGAGGATCGCGTCGATGTTGGCGCGCTGCGCCTCGGGTCGCACACCGATCGAGGGTGGGTAGAAGAGGGCCTCGTCGGTCAGGTCGTTCCACTGCGCGAGGCGGTCCCGCGCCTCATCCGGCGTGCACGCGATCGCGACTTCGTCGACGAGTTCGTCGGGGACCGCGGCCGCCATCGCCTTCGTGTCGAACTTGCGGAGCGCCGCGCGGGCCTCTTCGCCGACATGACGCATGCCGATGCCGTCGAGCATCGTGTGGTAGAGCTCGGTCGTGTAGTAGAAGCCGATCTGGCCCTTGGCGTTTCGGACGGCTTCTTCTCGGGTTTCGGCGATCGAGGTCAAGACGTAAGGCGCGAGGACGCAGGCGCCGGCGTCGCGACCCGCGGTGGCCTCCGCTTCGCGCAGTCCGGGGAGCGTGACGTCGCGGTGCCATGAACGCGGTGCCACCGGGTGCCCAACGAGGCCATCGGCCGCGGTTCCGGCGGCCTGGATCATTCGACGGTTCACGGCCGCAATCCAGATCGGAATCTGCGGACGGGCGGCGCCCGGTCGACCATAGATCGGCACCTTCAGGTTCCAGAACTCCCCTTCGAAGCGGAGGCCGCCGCCCTTCTGGGCATCGAACGCGGTCCGAAGCAGGGTGCAGAGTTCCTCCATCCTGCGCGCCGGCGCCGAGAATTCCACGTCGTACCAGTCCTCGTTCATGCGTCTCGTGGCGCTGCCGAGGCCCAGGACCATGCGGCCGCCTGACAGTTCATCGAGATCCATGGCCGCGCTCGCATGGAGCAGCGGGGTCCGCGTGAACGCATTGGCGATGCCGGTCCCGATCCTCACGTGTTCTGTCGCCTGGGCGATGGCACCGAGCGGGACGTATCCGTGGCGGTTGAAGAACTCGATGGTGAACACCGAGTCGAAGCCGGCGCGGTCGGCGCGGATGGCGCAGTCGACATCGCCTTTCACCGAGCCGGTCTGGAGGATGAGGCCGTGTTGCATGATGGCAGCGTAGTCGGCCGTTCGGCCCCTTGCCGCTGCTACGTTGGCGTCATGACCGACGCAGCCTTCGTAGACCGCCTGCGCGACCGGATCGGCGCTCCCGGCGAGCTCGAGGTCGCACGCGACGCCGTCAACCAGGCCATGATCCGCCACTGGTGCGATGCCATGGGCGACGCAAACCCGATCTACACGGATCCGGGCTTTGCCGCCCAGTCGATTCATGGCGGGATCGTGGCGCCCCCCGCGATGCTCAACGCGTGGACCATGCCGGGCCTCCCCGGCCGTTCGCCGCGCCCCGAAGGAAGACAGGATCCCGCGGGTGCCTGCTACGACGCACTCGATTCGGCCGGCTACACGTCGGTCGTCGCCACCAACAGCGAGCACGAGTACGCGCGGTACCTGCGGCTGGGGGATCTCGTGCATGGTCGTGGCGTGGTCGAAGAGGTCTCGGAAGAGAAGGCGACGGCGTTAGGCGTGGGTCACTTCGTGACCACGGTGACCGACTACACGAACCAGGACGATGAGCCGGTCGGTCGCATGCGCTTCCGCATCCTGAAGTTCAAACCGGGAACGGGTAAAACCGCGGCCGGAGCCGGTGGTGGCGATTCGCCGCAACGCCTGCTGTCCGAAGGGTGCCCCCCGGAGTCCGTGACACGGCGAGCCGATGCGGTCTCGGTCGGCGACGTCCTGCCAGGGCGTGCCTTTCCGATCACCACGACCCTGATCGTGGCGACGGCGATCGCGTCGCGCGACTACCAGGACGTGCACCACGACCGCGACCTCGCCATTGCACGCGGATCGAAGGACATCTTCATGAACATCCTGACCTCGAGCGGTCTCAGCGCGCGTTGGGTGACCGACTGGGCCGGTCCCGAGGCGCGGCTACGCGCGCTCCGGATACGCCTTGGCGCGCCCAACTACCCCGGCGACGCAATGGTGATGCAGGGGCGCGTCGTTGCGCTGGACGGCGCGCTCGCGACGGTCGAGTTCGCCGGCATGAACGAACTCGGACCCCACGTGATGGGGACCGTCGACGTCGAGCTGGCCTAGGCCGGGCGCGCTTGCGACTCGACCTGCCGCCTTCGCCCGTTGCCACGGACGATCTCGTCGCTGAAGCGGCGCGCGTGTTCGCATCGCTGACGCGCGATGTGGCTCCGGGGTCCGACCCCGATCGGTTCCTTCTCGAGACCGCCCCCGCGCGCCTGTTCCAGGCAGTACTGGACCCGGACGGCCTTGGAATTCCGCCGCCGGGCTTCGCGGCCGCGGGCTGGGTCGCCGGTGCCTGGCGCGGCCACTGGCTCCGGCGGAGTTTCGTCGAAGCCACTCCGGACGGGGATCTCGCCGGGGCCGAGGTCCCGTCGGATCCCACCGCGCTCGATGCCGCAATGGTCGAGGCACGCTCGGCGTTGGGCGCCGCGTCGGGCTCCGATGAAGCGGCGCTGGCCTTCGTCGAAGCGAGTATCGAGGACTGGGCCGGAGCCTTCGGGACCAGTCTGGGCGCGCTCCAAGAGGCGCTTGCCTACCCGTCCCTCGAAGCCGAACCGCGTGACGACGCGTGCATCGAAGTGAGCTTGCTGTGGGCCGACCTCGACCCGACGCGTCTCGGCGTAACGCCCGCGCTTCGCGAAGTGGCCGAGTCGCTGGCTGGTGCGGTGAGTGAGTCCTGGTCGGCGTTGTCGGTCCATATCGCCGACGAACGCGCGGAGGCCGTCGACCGCGCGCGAATGCTGTGGGCGTCCACGTTCTCACCGGTCGCGCTCGATGCGCAATGCTATGCGCGGCTGATCGATGCCCTATGCGTGGCGCTCGAAATCGACCAGGCGATCGCCTTGACGGGATGCCTGGCCCTGGGCGAGAGCGACGCCGATGCGGCTCGACGGGCGGCGACCGCGGCGTCGGGGTCCGGGCCGTGGCATGCGGCGATGGGCGCAGCGCTGATGGACGGCAGCGTTCTCGAAGCCTGGCCACGCTTCGATCCCGTGTGACCGCGCACTACACTCCGCCGCTCGGACAGGAGCCCGCCGATGGATTTCGAAGACACCCCCGACGAGGCCGCGTTTCGCGCCGAAGTCGCAGGGTTCCTGGATAGGAACCTGCCCGAGGGCGGGGTCCGTTACCACGACATGGGCACGATGGAGGAAAAGGCGCGGCGCCAGCGAGAATGGCAACTCATCCTCCATGAGCACGGCTGGAGTGTGCCGACCTGGTCGGCCGAGTGGGGTGGACGTGCCCTGACACCGGCCAAGAACGTCATCTGGCGTCAAGAGTGTGACCGCGTCGGCGTTGGCGAAGGCGTCCTGAATGGGGGGCTTTCGATGCTGGGGCCGACGCTCATCGCGCACGGCAGCCAGGAACAGAAGGAACGCCTCCTCGAGCCGACCGCCCGCGGCGAGATCCTATGGGCGCAACTCTTCAGCGAGCCGGGCTCAGGGAGCGACCTCGCGTCGCTGGCAACGCGCGCGGTTCGAGACGGCGACGACTGGATCGTGAACGGACAAAAGGTCTGGTCCTCGTTCGCCAACGTGGCCGACATGGGGTTCCTGCTGGTCCGCACCGACGCCCGCAAGCCGAAGCACCAGGGCATCACCTACTTGTTGATCGACCTGCACCAACCAGGTGTCGAGGTTCGACCGCTGATCGAGATGACTGGCGGCAATCACTTCAACGAGGTGTTCTTCAGCGACGCTCGAGTTCCCGTGGCCAATCAGGTCGGGGCGGAGGGCGCCGGTTGGGGCATCGCCCGAACGACCCTCATGTACGAGCGCAGCTCGATCGGAAGCTTCTCGGTGCTGGGACATTTCGAGCGGCTGCGGGATCTCATACGCGAGCGTGGGGTGCCGGTCGACGCCGTGACCGCGGACGAACTCGCCCGGCTCTACGTCCGTGCCCGCTCGCTCGACCTCCTGAACAAGCGTGTGCTCACCAAGGTGAGTCAGGGGCAGGTGCCCGGCGCCGAGGGCTCCGTGATGAAGAACGAGATCTCCGACGTGATGCTCGCGGCCGCCGACATCGGAATTCGTTTGCTAGGCGAGGACGCGCTCGCCCCTGGGCATGCCTACGAGCATGACTTCCTCTTCGCCCCATCGATGCACCTGGGCGGTGGCACCGAGGAGATCATGAAGAATCTCGTCGCCGAGCAGGTCCTCGGGCTGCCGCGGGAACCCGATGCATTCAAGGGGAAGCCCTTCGACGAAGTTCCGCGGAGCTGATGTGCGCCCCGCGTTCCGCCTTCAATTGCACATGGGAACGACATGAACTTCGCCTTCAGTGAAGAACAGGATGAGTTCCGCGAACTGCTTCGGCGGTTCGTGGAGGAGCGCTGGCCGGTCGCCGAAACGCGGCGGCTTGCCGAGACCGACGCTGGCTTCGATCGGGCCGTCTGGAAGCAGATGGCGGACGAACTCGGACTGCAGGGCCTCGCCGTTTCCGAAGCCCACGGCGGGCAGGGGTTCGGGATGCTCGAACTCGGGATCGCACTCGAGGAACTGGGCCGGCAGCTCGCCGGGGGGCCGTTCCTGGCCTCCGCAGTGTTGTCGAACTTCGCCCTGTCGAACGGCGCGACACCGGAGGAACACGCCGAGTTCCTGCCCGGCATCGCGGCGGGCACGTCGATTTCGGCGTGGGCCGACGCGCCCGGGTTGGCCGTCGACAACGGGCGAGCGTCCGGGCGCGTGGCGTGGTGCATCGACGCCCACAACGCAGACCTCCTGTTGCTGACGACGCGTGGTGGGCTCATTGCGCTAGATCCCGGTGCGGACGGGGTGAGCATCGTCGCGGCCAAGGCGACGGACCTCACGCGTAAGTACGCCCACATTGAGCTTGCCGGCGCACCCGTTCGGAAGCTCGGAGTGGGTCTTGACCCAGATGCGGCCGCGGTGAAGACCCGGCATCAGGCCGTGATCGCGGTCGCGGCCGAACAAGTGGGCGCGGCCGCGCACTGCTTCGATCAGGCGGTGGCCTACGTGAAGGAGCGGCTGCAGTTCGGCCGCCCTGTTGGTGGATTCCAGGCCGTCAAACACCGCGCTGCCGACGCCTACGCCGTGGTCGAACTCGCTCGTAGCGCGGCCTACTGGTCGTGGTGGGTCGCCGCCAACGATGGTGCGGAGCTGGGTGAAGCCGCGCATGTGGTGAAGTCGATCGCGTCCGAGGCCGCCCGCACGGCTGCCTACGAGAACATCCACCTCCACGGTGGATACGGCTTCACCTGGGAACACGACGCCCACCTGTACTACCGGCGGGCAGCCGCGAACGAAGTCTTCCAGGGGGACCCGGTGGCCCACCGGGCCGCACTCGCAGTCGAGCTGGGCGTGCTTGTGGCCGGCTGATCCGCCGCGCAAAGCCAAGCGGGGATCTGGCGCATTTTCGCCTGAAAGGCGAAAATAAAACGAAAGCTGTGACCGGAAACGTCACAGCGGACCGCTTCAATGATCCTTGCCAAGGGCCACCCCCCAGCCCGCGGCGCCCCGGTCAGACGGACGCGGTTGCCCAATCCCCTCCTGGGCAGTGCGGCCGGCGAGACCCGGGTGCCCGGGCTTGGTCCCCGGCCGACGGACCCGCTCAACGCTCATGCCAAATGGGCTCATGCCAAATGCTCATGCCAAACGGGCACGCCCGACGGAACGAGGAAAAAGGAACCGCACCATGACGACCCACTCGCACTTCGACTCCATCGATCTCTCCGAGCCCGACTCCGCAGCCTTCACGACACGCGAGACCACGCGCGGCGTAGCGGCGGACTCGGTCAACCCGTTCCTGGCGGAACTGCCGTGCGCGAGCCGCACGGTCACGCGCTGCCAGGTCTGCGGCTTCAGCGAGGTCTTCACCGACGAGGTCATTGACCGCGGCTGGCTCTTGCTGGCTGAATGCCCACGCTGCGACCACCGCTGGACCGAGCGGGCCCGCCCGGCAATCGCCTTCGACGCACCGAGTCCGCGCGGCGCCGTTGCGCCGGCCCGGGTCGCTCCGCGACGTCGAGCGCCGCGGGCCGCCTGACCGGTACCTTCCCCGTGTGCGAAAGCTCTTGTACACCGGGAAAGGTGGGGTCGGAAAAACCACGACCTCGGCAGCGACTGCGGCCTGGGCCGTGGCTCGGGCGCGGGCCAACGGTCACAAGGACTTTCGCGCGCTGGTGGCCTCGGCGGACGCCGCGCACAGCCTTGGAGACGTGCTCGGTCGTGACCGGCTCGGCCCCGTTCCGGTGGAGGTGGCGCCCGGACTCGACGCCGTCGAGATCGACCCGCGCGTCGAACTCGAGCGGCGCTGGGGCCGGATCCATGGCTACCTCGTCAGCCTGCTTCGACACCAGGGCATCGAAGAGATGGTGGCCGACGAACTCGCGCTGCTTCCTGGGGCTGAAGAGATCACCACGCTTCTGGCCGCGCGCGGGATGGCCAACGAAGGCGCCTACGATCTGATCGTCGTCGATTGCGCGCCTACGGGATCGGCGTTGCGCTTGCTCACGGCGCCCGATGTCGTGCGCAGCGCGGCGCGCTGGTTGCTGCGCCTTCAGCGGGGTGTCGCCGCCATCGCCACGCCCCTCGCGCGGAACCTCGTCGCGATCCCGTTGCCGGAGGCCGCGGTGTTTCGCGAGGCCGAACACCTGCTCTACAGCGAGCTCGACGGTCTGCGTAGCTGGCTGACCGAATCTGACGCGCACGTCCGCCTCGTCGCGACCCCCGAACGGATCGCGGTCGAGGAAGCCCTGCGGGCGCATACGGACCTCGCGCTCTTCGGGTTGGCCTGCGATGTCGTCATCGCGAATCGCGTGTTGCCGCCCGATGCCGCGCGCGAGCCCTTCTTTCATGACGCTGCCCGTCGCCAGGCAGAAACCCTCGACGTGTTGCGCGACGCCGTGGCGCCGGTACCGCTGCTGCTGGCGGCGCTCGGCGAAGACGAGGTGATCGGCATCGAGGCGTTGACCGCACACGGGGCCGAACTCTTCGGCGTCGAGCGGCCTGACGCGATCTTGTGTCACCAGCCCGGCTTGCGTTTCGAGGCGACCGCTCGTGGTGCGCGGGTTCATCTTCCATTGCCCCACGTGGCGCCGGGAGACCTGGACGTGGTCAAGCTCGATGCGGAGCTGTTGTTGCGCACGCCCACGCGGCGCCGAGCACTCCCGCTGCCGCGTCATCTGGCATCGTACGAACTTACCCGTGCTCTTCTGCGCGACGGCGAGTTGCGCGTTGACCTGGAACGCCAGCCTGGAGCAACGCGGTGAGGACGTTGCTCTTCACCGGAAAGGGTGGCGTCGGAAAAACGAGCCTCGCAGCGGCGACCGCACTCGAAGCCGCCCGTCTCGGGCACCGGACATTCCTCCTGTCGGCAGACCCGGCGCACAATCTGGGCGATGCGTTGGGTCAACGGATTGGTGCCAGTGCGACGCGGGTCGCGGACCGCCTCGTAGCGCAGGAGGTCGCGGTTCTCGAAGAACTCGACGAGCGATGGAGCGACATCCACCGCTTCCTGCGTGGGCTCTTGAAGGATGACGCCGACCCGCTCATCGCCGACGAGCTGCTGACATTTCCGGGACTGGAAGAACTCGTCGCCTTGCAAGCGATCCAGGGCATCGAAGCCACCGGCGAAACCGACTGCTGCATTGTCGACTGCGCGCCGACCGGTTCGACACTCCGCATGTTGCGCTTCCCAGATGCGCTGCGGCTATTCATGGACCACTTCTTCGAGATGGAGCGCCGCGGGGCACGTGCCGTGCGGCCGCTCCTCGAACGGCTCCATGCCGAGAGCGTGGTTCCCGGGGACGAAGTCTTCGCCGCCATCGAGCGCCTCGTCAGTGAAGTGGATGCAACGCGCCGACTCCTGTCCGACGGAACACGGACGACGGCACGTCTCGTCGTGAACCCGGCGCGTCTCGTGGTTGCGGAGAGTCGTCGTGCGTTCTCGTACTTGTCGCTGCACGGGATCACGACCGACGCTGTGCTGGTGAACCGCATCCTGCCGGAAGAGGCGACGACCGGTTTCTTCGCGCGCTGGGCGGAACGCGAACGCGTGGAACTCGCCGCGATCGAGTCGTCGTTTCCGATCCCGCGCCTTCCGGTACCCCTGCGGGAGAAGGAACTGGCGGGTATCGACGATCTCGCTGCACTCGGACGCGAGGTGTATGCCGGTACGGACCCGACCGCGATCCTGGCGCAAAGCCACCCGATCCGGTTCGCGAAGACGGGTGGGCGCGCACGCCTCGAAATCGATCTGCCGGGCACGTCCAAGGACGAGGTCGACCTGGTGGAACGTGGCGACGAACTCATCGTTCGGGTGCGTGACGCGACGCGGATCGTGGCCCTCCCCGAGTCCCTTGCCGGGCACCGCGTGGAAAGCGCGCGGATCGAGGACGGAGTGCTGCATGTCCGGTTCGACTGAGCCGCCGCGCCGCGACCGTCCGAGCGCGTTCCCCGAGCGAATCGTGAGCCTGGTGCCGAGTCTGACCGAGGCACTCTTTTCGTTGGGTCTCGGTGAGCGCGTGGTGGGGGTCACCGACTGGTGCATCCACCCGGCCGACGGCGTGAAGCCGGTGCCCAAGGTCGGAGGGACCAAGACCCCGGATCGAGAAGCCATCGAACGTCTTGCGCCGGATCTGGTGATCGCCAACCACGAAGAGAATCGGAAACGCGACGTCGAGCGACTTGAAGACGCGGGCCTGAGGGTCTGGGTCACGGACCCTCGCACGGTGGCCGACGGGGTCGCACTCCTCGAGGAGATGGTCGAACTCGGCGCCTCGGCGGAAGCCCGCGCGCGCGTGGTCGACCCCGTTCGCGCCGCGTTCGACGCGGTCGCAGGGGCCCCGCCAGGCCACCCCGTGCGGACATTCTGTCCGATCTGGAAGGACCCGTGGATGAGCGTCGGGGGGGACACCTATGCCCACGACCTCTTGACGCTCTGCGGTGCGGAGAATGTCTTCTCCGATGAGGGCGACCGCCGGTATCCCCATGTATCGGACGCCCAGATCGTGGCAGCGGCTCCCGAAGTCATCCTGTTGCCGGACGAACCGTATGCCTTTGGACCCAGGGAAGCGGCCGTTCTGGGGCAGCTCCCCGTGCCGGCGGCCCAGAATCACCGCATCCACCTGATCGACGGCACTCTGGTGTCGTGGTACGGTCCTCGAATCGGCCAGGCAATCGACCAGTTACGTCGGTTGTTGCGAGTCCCTGAGGGACCGGTCCACATGTGAACGGCTGACCGCACCGGGGGGTGAGAAGGTGCCGGACCTGACAGGCAAGGGGGCCACGCGGCCCGCCGTGGCAATACGGATCTTCGCGCTCGCGACTGCGTGCGTGTTGTGGGCGAGTTCCGCAGGCGCCGCAGATCTCCGCAATATTCGGATCGGGAACCACCCCGACAAGACCCGCGTCGTTTTCGAACTGAACGGGGCCGCCGACTATCGCATCGTTTCGCGGACGGCCGACGAGATCGTCGTGCGTCTCAGCGCCGACGCAGCGCCGGAGGCCATGGCCGGCAACGGATCGCCGCTCCTGTGGGTTCGTGTCGAACCGCGGGTTGGTGGGGCCGACGTGCGATTGCAGGTGGCGTCGAGCGTGACCGTCAAAGAGATGGTGCTCACGGAGCCCGACCGCGTCGTACTCGACCTCGTGCCCGGTGCAGCACCCCCTGTCGTGCAGACGCCACAACCGGCGCTCAGTCCGGCGCCAGTCGCACCGCCGCCGGTCGTGTCCGAACCGGTGCCCGCGGCAGTCGCCGAGACGACTCCGAGCGAGCCGCTGGCCTCGGAGATCGAAGCGCAGACCGGTGAGGGGCTTGCCGAAGTCGACGGACTCGCCTCCCTCGACGAGCCGGCGCCCGAGCCCGAGACACGCCAGGTGGCCGTCGTCGATCCGACCCCTGAACGCATCCGACCGCCGCCGGCCCCCGCGCCGACTGCGAAGTCCAGTTCCGGAAGTCCGCTCGCGATCCTGGGCAATCCGATCGTGCTGGCCGCAGTTGGCCTCGTCGTGGTGCTCCTCGGGGTCTGGGCCATGCGGCGTCGTTCGGGCGCTGCTGTCGCCGAAGACTTCGAGGACGATGCCACCGACCTCGCCGCAGGCGCGTCGACCGCGGCGGTGTCCTCCGACGCAGAAGCGGCGGAGCCGACAGCGAGCCCTGAAGTTGCCGAGACTGAAGCCTCTTCGGAGTCGCCGAGTTCGCTCTTCGATGTGGATGAGGCCGAGGTCGTCGCCGAGGAGCCCGGCCTCGATGACGATGCACCCGCACCCGTAACCGCAGGAGTCGCCGCCGTCAGTGCCGCGGTGGCCCCTCTCGATACCAGTGAACTTGGAGACGACATGGCTGCCATCGTTCAGGAGATCGAGCGCCGCATGGCGCACTTCGAAACCCGTCTCGAAGAAGTGGTGGACGCCAAGGAACGTCTGGAGCGACAGGTTGCCGCACAGACGGAGGAGCTTCGCGTTCAGCGGGCCGCCATCGCGCGGACGCAGCGGGTGCTCCGGGGAATCTCCCGCCCCGAAGACGAAGCGAGCGAGCCCGTCCCCAAGTAGCGGCGGAAACGGAGCCGCTCAGCGTGCCGGCGTTACCATGCCGGCCGCGAGGGCGCCTTCAGCGCCCGCGAACTCGCCCTCAGGCAGCGCGATCGCTTCGAAGCCGCGGACCTGGGCCATTCGTTGGACGACTTCCCAGCACACAGGGTTGTCTCGCAGGGTGCCTCCGCCATAGACGATCTGGTGGACGTCGTGCACGCCGGCCAGTGCGCAGCACAGGATCGAGACGTTCTCGCCGACCAGGACTGCGAGTGCGTGCGCGATGTCCTCGCGGTCGCGCGGCGTCCCGGCAACGGTCTCACGCCCGCCAAAATTCGACGCCGTGAAGCCGGGCGGGAAGTCGGGATAGATGTCGTGGATCTGGAGGTCGACGGCCATCCGGTCTCCCGCCTGCGCGAGCGCCATCAACGCCGCATGGTCGCCGGTTCCGAGCAACAGCTGACCCAGGCCCACCAGGGTGCCTCCGCCGAGCGCGCAGCCGCCGGCTCGATCCGCGACGCCCTCGCGGGAGAGCACCGCCGAGGTCCCGGTGCCCACCGACGCAATCAGGTACGCGGGCTCCAGGGCAACGCGGTGCTCTTGGGCCAGGATCCCGACACCATTGGCCCAGGCCTGGAACTCTTCGATGCCACGTGCGCCGTCCTCGGCGAATTCGGCCACGAGCGCCTGTCCTCCACCGCCGGTCGCGCCGATGCCGGCGGCGTCCTGGGCCCGCACGAAGTCGGCCACATCGGCTGTGTCCACACTCGAGAAGCGACGCGTTTGGCGCTGACCGTCGCGGCGCACCACGACCTTGGTGGCACTGGCTCCGACATCGATTCCGACCCACGTTCCGGTCATCGTGATTGGCCTCCGTTACCCTCGTGGGGCCTTTGGGGTGGGTGCAGTCGTGCCCCGGCCCCGGGCACTTGGCGGCCATGTATACCCAGTTCTTCGGTCTTCGCGACAAACCGTTCTCCCTGAGTCCGGACCCGCGCTTTCTCTACCTTTCGGACTCTCACCGGGAGGCGCTGGCGCATCTGCTCTACGGCATCGAGCAGGGCGAGGGTTTCATCGCGATCACGGGCGAAGTCGGGACCGGCAAGACCACGCTCTGCCGGACCTTGCTCGAGCGCATCGAGCCCGGCACCGAGGTGGCTTTCATCTTCAACCCGCAGCTCTCGGGTGAGGAGCTGCTCCAGTCGATCGCGGCCGAACTCGGACTCGAGACCGAAGACCGCACGCGGCGTGAACTGACCGAACAGCTCAACCGTTTCCTGCTGGCAAAGAAACGCGAGGGGCGGCGCGTTCTGTTGATCATCGACGAGGCGCAGGTCCTTGAGCGAGAGGCGCTCGAACAGGTTCGCTTGTTGTCGAACCTGGAGACGAGCACGGCCAAGCTGATCCAGATCGTCTTGATCGGTCAGCCCGAACTCGACACGTTGCTCGAGGCGCCGGACCTCCGACAACTCCGGCAGCGCATCACGGTGCGTTGGCGGCTGGGTCCGCTTTCGGCGAACGAGACGCGCGAGTACGTCCGGCACCGGCTCCGGATCGCCGCAGGGCAGACCAAGAACCTGTTCACCGACGGTGCGCTTCGTGAGATCCATCGCCATTCGCGAGGCGTTCCTCGCTTGATCAATTTGTTATGCGACCGCTCGTTGCTCGCCGGGTTCGCGGCCGGTGTGGAGCAGGTCGGGCTGGGGCTCGTGACCCAGGTCGAAAGTGAACTCCAGGTTGGCGGACATCACGAGCCCGCGCTGCCGGACAGCCCGCACCGGCGGCGCACGTTTCAGCTCCCTCACCTTCGCAGCTGGCTCCCCGTAGCGGCGACGCTCGCGGCAGCCGCGATCGCGACGCTACTCGTTCTCGCTTCGGTCGCGCCGACCTGGCTCGGGCTCGATGCACCCGAGGTTGACCCCGCCGCGCTTCCGCCGCTCGAGGGGGAGGCCACGGAATTGGTGGCGGCTCCGCCTCCAGTCGATGCCGCGCCGCCCGGCCTGGTCGTCCTCGAGCCGGCGTCTGATCTTGCGTTCGATCTCGACCGCGCGCTGCGGGAACTCACACCGGCGACGTGGACGGCGGCTTCGGTCGACGCGGTTCTCGAAGCGTGGGGTGGCGAGTCGCTCGGCGTGCAGCGCCTCTCCGCGCGACAAGGGCGGGCCATGCTCCAGGCCGACGGCTTCTCGCTGTTCGCCGTAGACGACGCGACCCTCGATGAACTGCTGGCGATCGATCGTCCGGCGATTCTGTTGCTTTCGAACCCGCCGGAAGAACCGCGAGAAGTCCTGCTTCGTTCGGTCTCCGGTGACCGTGCAACGGTGTCCAACGGCTCTGGCGGCCTGGACAAAGTCGCGCTGTCCGACGTGACGTTCTACTGGACTGGAACGGCCATCGTCCCGTGGCGGGATTCGGCCGAACTCCCAGACCTGTTACTGCCCGGCGCGCAGGGCGTACACGTCCTGTGGCTGCAGGACGCGCTCCAGGGCCTGGGTTTCGAATCGGGCGCAGTGCGGGGGACCTATGGCGCCGGTACGGCGGCCGGGGTGCGTGCGTTCCAGGAGAGCGTGGGTCTCGCGGCGGACGGTCGGGTCGGTCCGATGACCCAGTTGCGCCTGTCCGAGAGGCTCGGAACGGAAGGCCCGCCGCCGCGGCTTCGGAGTCGCCAGTGAGTACGATCCTGAACGCGCTGCGCCGGGTGGAAGAGGACGAGGCGCCGGCGGAGGTGCAACCCGCACTCGGGACCGAAGCGTGGGATGACGCGTTGGCGTCACCGAAGGTGGCGCGGAGTCAGCCAGACCCGCCCCCCGAAGCCGTGACACCCAACGGAGTGCGCGCGCTGCCCGTCCCGGGTTGGAGCCTTGTCCTGGGCGTCGGCGTACTGTTGATCGGCTTGGGTGGCTGGCTCGTGGTCCGCAACGCGGACTCCACCGGCCCGCTGCTGGACGCCCCGCCGCTCGTGGCTGAGTCCGCACCGAACCCGCCGCCGGTCGCCGTTCCATCGGCGGTCCAGCAGAGCATGCAGGCGAAGCTCCGCGCGTCCGCGGCGCCGCCCGTCCGGGCCTCCGAGTCCGACGAGGTGCCCGTTCCGTCTTCGATCACCACGCTTCCCCTGGAGCCGGCTCCGGCCGCGGCCAAAGCCCCGGTGCAGCGCTCCGCTTCCCCGCCGCCGTTGATCGTGAAGGCAGCGGATACGGCACCCGGGCCGGTCGCCGAACCGTCTCGCCCACCAGTTGCCAAACGAGCGCCCGAAGTCGCGCCGTCGCCCGCTCCCAAGCCGAGTGTGAAGCCGACCCCGCCGCAGAAGCCGGTGTCCGTGGCCGTTGTGGCACCGATGCCCGACCTCCACGTCGTGCGGACCCAGTGGCATCCGTCTGCTGAACGCCGCACCGCCCGTGTCGAGATCGACCGGGACCCGCTCGAACTCAAGGAAGGAGACACCGTTCACGCCGTGCGTGTGGTGGAGATCCGACCCACCGCCGTGGTCTTCGAGTTCGAAGGGTCACGGGTCGAGCGCCGCGTCGGGAAACGTTAGGCCGCTGACGCTAGCGAGATTCTGGCCGGGCCAGCGTCGTGAGAGCCTCGACCGTGAGGCGCACGGCACGGTCGAGTTCGGCCAACGGAATGCGTTCGTCGAGTCCGTGCATGGATGCTGTTAGTTCGGCGGGCAGGAGCACCGGGAAGTAGCCGTAAGACGGTACGCCGCGAGCCCGGAAGAAAAGGGAATCCGTCGCGCCGTTCGCCTGCATGGGAAGGGTCAGGCTCCCGGGAAGCTCTTTCGCCGTGGCCGCCTCGATCGCGCGAAAGATCTCGTGGTCGGTCGGCGACGCCGGGATCACGGGCGGTAGCCCCCGTTCGGGCAATTGGATCCGGACCTCGGGGTCGTCGATGACGCGAGCCAGATCGGCCACGAACGACGCGGCATCGGTGTCGGGAAGGAGCCGGACATCGAGCTTGGCTTCGGCTCGCCGTGGGATCACGTTGTGCTTGATGCCGCTGTCGAGGACGGTCAGGGCGACGGTGTCGCGCACCATCGCGTTCAGCGTCCGGGACTCGCGGAGTGCGCCGCCGGCAAACCAGCGCACCAGTGGGTTCTCGAGGCGGGCGACCGCGAAGCCTTCGAGTCCCGACATCGTTCCGCCCAACCGCCGGAACGCCATTCCGACGCTGGGCGTGATGCGCGCCGGAACCTCCCAAGAGGCGATGCGGGCCAGCGCGCGGACGAGCCGCTCATTGGCACCGTTGGCCACCGGCATCGAGCCGTGTCCGCCTTCGCCCTCCGCAACGAGCGTCAGCCAGAGCGAGCGTTTCTCGCCGGTCGCGATTCCGTTGACGATCCGGCCGCCGGCCTCCGGGAGCGCCGTCGAAGCGCCCCCTTCGTTCCAGACCGCGGCTGGCGGTCCGAGTCGTTCCCAATGGTGTTCGATCAACCACTGGGCACCGGCGCCGTCAACTTCCTCACCCGCGGTGCCGGCGAATACGAGGTCTCGGCCCCGCGGTGCCCCACTCGCAGCCAGGAGGCCTAGCGCTTCGACGAAAACAGCGGCGTGAGCCTTGTCGTCCAGGGCGCCACGACCCCAGACGGCACCGTCGCGAATGTCGCCCGAGAAGGGTGCGAACGACCACGCGGACGGGTCGGCAGGAACGACGTCGAGATGGGCAAGGAGCAGGAGCGGGGCACGCCCGTCGGGTTCGGTCGCGGGTAGCCGGGCGACCACGTTGCCTCGCCCGGGGGCGCCCTCCAGGACGATGGCTTCGATGCCACGATCCTCCAGGGCGCGTGCGAGCAACCGCGCGACCGGCGTCTCGCCGCCCGGCGGATTGACCGACTCGATGCGGATCGCCTGCGCGAGAAGCGTTGCGACCGGCGCCGGTTCGCCTTCGGCGTGCACTCCTACCGCAGCAGCAATGGCGACGAGACAGGCGATCGAAAAGAGCGAGCGCCGCCGCGTGCGTCGCCCTCGAACCGGAGCGCGCATCGCGTTCTCCTACGAAGTTGGCGGGATCAGCGGAGGTTGATCGTCCCGTTCGACGCGCGCAACCGAATTGGCGGCCCACCGAGGCCGAGTCGACCCTTCAAACGTCCCGTTCGATCTCCGGCTGCGTTCGCAATCTCGCGCGCGGTTCGGATGATGCCGTTGTCGACGCGGATATCGACGTCGCCGTCGACATCTTCGGGAAGCGTCAACGAGATGCGGCCGTTGCTCGTCACGAGCACGCAGCCACTCTTGCCCATGTCTTCGAGTTCGCAGCGGATCGTGCCATTCGACGTGGCCGCATCGACCGAGCCCCGATGCTCCTTCAGCTCGATCTTGCCATTGGACGACCGCGCGAGGAGCCGGCCACACGTACAATCGGTGTGGACCTTGGCGTTGGATGTGTGGATTTCGATGTCGCCCACCACGTCGCTGACCTGAATCGGGCCGTTGCTCGAGTGGAGGCGTACGCGGGCGCGTAGCCCGGAAAGGCAGATGCGTCCGTTGGCGGCCGTGATCTGCGCCTCGGTACCTCGCGGCACATGGATCGTGAGGTCGGCTCGGCCGCGCCGATTCCAACGTCCGGGAATGTCGACCTCGACCTCGAGGCAACCATTGCTGTCTTCGCGATGCAGGACACGAATCTTGTCCACCAGGCTCGCCGCTTGCTCGGGGCTCTCGGCGCGTGCGGCTTTGCGGACCTGGATCTCGATGTCGTCACGGTCCTCCCCGATGACGTGCGTACGCCCATTCGCATTGTCGACGCGTAGCGTGCCGGCCGCGGGCGCAGGAAGCGTCAGCGTTTCCTCGGCTTCCGCGCGTTCGCTCCAGGGGATGCCGGAGAAGAGCGAGCGAAGGAAACCGCCGAGCCCTGCTTCCTTGCCCATGTTGTCTTCGTCGCGTTCGAAGTCGTCTTGGCTCATGCGGCGCCTCCTGGATGGGATTTGGCGCGGACATGGTGGAGGAGACGTTCGAGAACTGCGCCGCCGGGCCCTTGGAGACTGATCGAGGCCGCTTCGGTGAGTTCACTCGGGTAGGGGTTCACTTCAATGAGGGTGCCGCCATTTCGGAGCACTTCCATCGGAAACTCGGCGGCCGGAAACACGGTTGCGCTGGTCCCGACGACCAGCATCACATCGCATCGCTCGACGGCGGAATAACAAGCACGTAGGACGAGGGGCGGGATCGGCTCTCCGAAGGAGACCGTGTCACCCTTGACGATGCCGCCACAGTCCTGACACAGAGGCGGCAGATTCGCTTCGTCGATCGGGAAACCAGCCGGGTCGAAACGCTGGTGGCACTCCAGGCAACGCAGCCAGAAATGGTTTCCGTGGATTTCGAGCAAGCCCGGCTGGCCCACTTGCTGGTGTAGATCGTCGACGTTCTGCGTGATCAAGGCGTCGCAGTGTCCGAGTTCCCCAAGCGCCGCGAGGCAGCGGTGGCCGATGTTTGGCTTCGCGGCCTGCAGTGTGTCGCGCAAGCCCATGGCCCAGCCTTCGGTCGGGTTCAGCCGTTCGCGCCATGCGGCCGCGGGGTCGCGCAAGAAGCGCTGATAACCGTCGAGCGGCGGTTCGCCGTGCTGGGTCCAGAGGCCACCGGGACCGCGGAAGGGCGGGATGCCGCTCTCGACGGACAGGCCGGCACCGGTCAATGCCACGACCGATGCCGCGCTGACCATGGCTTCGGCCGCGGTCGCGATCTCGGCGTCGAGCGCCGGCGTCATCTGGAACGTCTCGGTGTCCACTAGTTCATCCAGCCGCCGTCTTCGTCGCGTTCCTGGCGGCGACGTTCGCGGGCGCGCTCGTTGCGCTCGCGACGTTCATTGACCTCGTCGACCTGCACGGCCCGGAGCTGTCGCCGCATCTTCCAGCGCCGGAAGCGGACCTTGGCCTGGTCGAGTGAAAGCGGTCGTGTGACGCCCCAGCGCCACAACAGGATCCAGCCAACGAAGACACCACCCAGGTGGCCGACGTGGCTCACGTTCGGATTCGCGGAAATGAACTCCATGAAGAACAGCAACGGGATGAGGTAGATCGCGCGTAGCGGGATCGGCGGGAAGAGGAGCATCACCGTGCGGTTGGGCCACATCAGCGAGCTGGCCAGTAGTACGGCATACACGGCGCCCGAGGCCCCGAGCGTCGGGATGCCGTAGGACGCCGTGGTCGGATCCATCGCGAGCGCGAAGGCCGGCCAGGCCGCGATGATGAAGCCGGCGCCTACGCCCGAGATCAGATAGTAGGTCAGGAAGCGGCGCACGCCCCAGTAGAGCGCGACATCCGTGCCGAACATCCACAGCGCCAGCATGTTGAAGCCCAGGTGCATCAGGCCGCCATGCGCCCACATGTAGGTGAAGGCGCGCCAGATCTGGCCATGTTCCCAGAAGAGCTCCGGATGTTGGACGAGCCAACCCGAGGCCCCCGCATACTGCTGCAGGAAGTAGACGAACACGTTTGCGCCGATCAACCACTTGATGACGTCGGGCGTCACCGGGGGGCCGAATCGCACTTGCTGTTGTCCGCGTCCGTACAAAGTCTCTCCTGGGGTGCGCCGGTGCCTAGTGATGAGACGCCGGCGGTGGGTCCGCGTTCCGGTGGGCACAGGGGCCGCGAGCCATCGACGTCGACCGCTGGGTCCCTGTCTACGGTTCGTTCCGGGCTGTCGTTCATCCTTGTCGGTCAGCCAAGCCGGGTTGTGGAGCCACCGGTCGCCGACGAGGCCGCACGAGGGGCGCACTCGCGCGGCATTCACGAAGCGTAAGCAGGCACCTGGGGGGCGTCAACGCAGGAGGCGCGCTGCCTGGTCGCGTTCATGACGCACTCGAGGCCGGTTTATGACGCGGTGCGAAGCCGTCCAAGGTCTCCTTGGCGGCCGAGAGCGGTAGCCCCGTGACGTCGATGACCGGCAGATCCAACGCAAGATCCTGGCTGGCCGCGGCGAGCGCTTGCCGCCCATTCTCGATGGAGCCATGCAGCAGGCCGGGTGCGAGGTCGCGATCGGTGAAGTGCCTGAACCAGGGGGCGAAGCGTCGGTAGGCCTTCAGGGCTTCTTCGGACGAATGGTCCGGCCGCGCGAAGAACCACAGGGAGCGTTCGACCTCGGCCGGGTCGCGACCGACCCTGTCGCACGCACGCTGGAACGAGTTCGTGACGCGCCCGATCTCGTGCGGAATCACAGGTCGATTCACGTTCCAGCCGTCCGCATGACGCGCAACGACATCGAGAATCTCGTTTGACGCGCCGCCCACTTCGACAAACGGCGGCGTCAGGAGCGGCGGCCGGAGCCGCGCGCCATCGAGGCGTACGAAGTCGCCGTCGCTGTCGACGGCCTCCCCCGTCCAGAGGCGCCTTGCCGCCGAGAGCGTCTCATCCAGCCACGCCACGCGGGCCTTGTGGCCGGGGAAGGGCAGGCCGATCGCCTTGTCGCCGTGCTGGCCCCCCACCGAGACCAGGACCCGTTGGCGTCCAGGGGAGATCCGCTCGAAGGTGGCGACGGCCTGTGCCAGGCGGAAGGCGTTCCAATGATGAACCAGGCGGATCGAAGCGAAGCGAATGCGCGCGGTCGCGGCGGCGAGTGCGGTCTGGACCGTCCAGCCATCCAGCACGTCGGCGTCGCCGAGGCTGGGGACGAACCCGACGTCGCCATCGAGGTAGGCGGCCTCGTAGCCCAGGCCCTCGGCATGTTGAACGAGTTCTCGCAGGTCCTCGAATGGGAGCTGATGCCAGATGGTCGCGAATGCGATTCGTTCGTTAGGCACCGAGTTCAATGCGTCAGCCTAGCAACCCATGGCGCCGCGCCACGTGGAGCAGTGCCAGTGCGCTTTTCCCGTCGTGGATTTCTCCACTCCAGACCATTTCGATGGCACGCTCGAGTGGCGTTGGGACCACCTCGATGACTTCGTGCTCTTCGAGGCGCTGAGGCACGGTTTCGAGGTCATAGGCGGCGAAGAGGTGGATCCGTTCATCGGTGAACCCCGGTGTCGTCAGGATCGTGACGAGGGGTTCGAGGCGTCCGGGCCTGCGGCCCACTTCTTCCTCGAGCTCCTTGGCGGCGCAGACCTCGGGGGTGTCGCCATCGAGTTTTCCGGCCGGGATCTCCCAGATCGTTCCACCGGCGGCATGTCGGTACTGCCGGATCAGGAGCACGGTGGAATCGTTCTCGAACGGGACCACGGCGCTCGCTCCGACATGACGCAGGATTTCGAGCCGCGCAGTTCGCCCGTTCGGGAGATCAACGGTCTCCGCCTGCCAGTCGCCAACGCGACTCGCGTGGATCAGTTCAATGCTCATGGGGAGACGTGCCTCCGGGTCGGGGCTAGAGAAGCTGGGGACACAGCGCGCTCAAGGGACAACGATCACATGTCGGCTTTCGCGCGTCGCAGACCTCGCGCCCGTGGGTGATGACGCGGTGGGAATAGATCGTCCACTCGGCTTCGGGGATCAGGGGCATCAATGCCCGTTCGATCTTGACCGGATCCTCCTCGGTCGTGAGACCGAGCCGGCGATTGACGCGCTTCATGTGCGTATCGATCGTGAGGCCAGGGACGCCGAAACAGTTTCCGAGCACCACATTCGCCGTCTTTCGGGCGACCCCGCGGAGCGAAACCAGCTCCTCCAGCGATCGCGGCACTTCTCCGCCGAATTTTTCCACGATGTCACGGCTGGCCGACTGCAGGCTCTTGGCCTTCTGGCGGTAGAAGCCCGTGCTGCGGATGGCGGTTTCGATGTCTTCCGGCTTTGCGGCCGCGATCCTCTCGGGCGTGCCGAAACGCGGAAAGAGTTCGGCGGTGACCTGGTTGACGCGCTCGTCCGTGCACTGGGCCGACAGGATCGTCGCGATCAGGAGTTCGAAGGCATTCCCGTAGTGCAGAGCACATTTGGCATCGGGATAGGTCTCGGCGAGCACGCCGACGATGAGGTGTGCTCGTTCCTGACGTTTGGCCTGACTCTCGCGCGGCATTCGGCGCGAGGTTACGTCATTCTCCTCGGCGCGAGGAGGACGCACGCGAAATGGCTCACCTGGAAGAACGCATGGTCACCATCGCGCGCGCGGATGCGCCGGATGAAACGCTCGAAGGCGTGTACCGCGCCGGCGTCGAAGGCGATGACCGCGGCGCCGTCATCGCGCCCCCGCATCCCCTCTATGGCGGCAGCATCGACTCCCCGGTCGTCAACGAGCTGTCATGGGCGGCTGCGAAGACCGGCATCGCATCGGTCGCCTTCAACTGGCGCGGCATCGGAGCCTCCGCGGGCGCTCCGAGTGGCGAGCCCGAAGACGCAGACATCGACTACGGCGCCGCGGTCACGCACGTGGCCGAAACCGTCGAAGGCCCACTGTTGGCCTGTGGTTATTCCTTCGGTGCCGCGGCCGCGGTACGAGCGGCAGAAGCGAACCCAACGGGTCGCGTTTCACGCGTGATCCTGGTGGCTCCTCCGCCGGCGCTGATCGCCCCCGAGCGAATTGCCGACCTGAAGCAGCGCGTGCTCGTGCTCTCCGGAGCGAAGGACGAGCTCGTGCCGAAAGACGTTCTCTCCGCTGCGTTTCTGGATGCACCCGGACTGACGTTCGAAGTGCTGCCGCAGGCCGATCATTTCTTCATGAGCGGGCTCGGTAACCTGGGGCAGCTCACGCAGCAGTGGCTCGCCCAGAACTGAGCACGCCGGCAACCTCCGACGTTAGGCTAGCCGTGGAAGGCTGACCCGGAAGGTGGAGCCACCGCCCTCGCGGTCGTGCACGGCGATCTCGCCGCCGGCCTCCTCGACGAGTTTGCGCGAGATGCCGAGGCCCAGGCCGCCCGGGCGATCGGATTTCGTCGAGAAGAAGGGCTCGAAGAGTTGTTCGCGGAGTTCTTTCGGAACGCCGGGGCCCCGGTCCTCTACGTCGATCTCGATCGCATCGTCGGTGCTCCGCGCGGACAGTTCCAGCGCGCTGCCTTCGGGGGAGACATCGAGCCCGTTCAGCGTGAGGTTGAGCAGCACCTGGCGCAATGCGTCCGGGTCGATTCCAGGACGAGCGAGAGAATCGGGCGCATTGATCTGCAGGGTGACGCCGCGATCGCTGGCCCGGAAGGCGAGGAGCTGAGCCAGGCTGTCGAATGCCTGTGCGACATCGGTTCCAGCGCCATCCAGTGCGCGTGGCCGCGCATTTTCGAGGACCACGTTGAGCAGGCGCTCGATGCGACGCACTTCCTCGAGTGCGACGGTGAGAAACTCCCCATGAAACTCCGGGTCGTCGGTGTGCTCGGGTAGGAGCTGCATGAACGTCTTGACCGTCACGAGCGGGTTCCGGATTTCGTGCACGATCTCGGCCACCAGCCCGCCGAGGGCGGCGAGGCGATCGAGACGTTGCACCTCGGCGTCGAGCCGACCTAGACGCTGGACGGCGGCTTCGGAGGCCGCGGGTGCGGCGAGCCGCTCGGCCGCAGCCGCGAGCGCGGCCAGTGTCCGAGGGCGGACCTGGCCGGGGCCTTCGGAACCGCCGAGGAGCAAGACCGCCGGGGGTTCGCCGTCGAGCGATTGGACCGGAGCGCCCGCGGCGAAGCCGTGATCGACCGCGATCGCATGGATGTCTGCGGGCAGGTCCGGGTCGCCGAGGTCCACCGTCCCGGCGAGCGCTGCGAGATGGCAGAAGGATGATTCGTCCGGCGCGAGCAGTGCGGAGCCTTCGAGGCGTGCGGCCAGCACGGCGGGTGCTCCGGCATGATCGCGACCCCAGGCCACCACTCGCGTTGCGCGGGTCTCTTCCGCTAGACGAGCGACCACACGCGCGAGAAGACCCTGGAAATCCCGGGTGTTCGCTTGCGCGGCTCCCCGGCGAGCCGCTTGGACGCGGCTCGCGGGCTGGATCGTCGGTCCTCTCTCCCCCACCGACCCGGTTGCTACCGTGCTTGCCGCGGTCCTGTCAACTCGGATGCCCGGTCTCGAGCGACGGCGATCGCATCCGCGCGGAGCATTCCTTGGCACTCGACTTCGTTCTGTTTGACCTCGACGGCGTGATCGTCGACTCGCGCGTCCCCATCTCGAGCTGCATGAATCAGGCGCTCGAGGCGCTCGGCTACCCCACAGAGCCCGAGGCCTCCCTGCATCAGCTGATCGGACCGCCTCTCGATTCTGCCTTTCGCGGAATCCTCGAAGCGCGTGGAAACTCAACCGGGGATGTCGGAGCATTGGTAGCCGCCTACCGTGAACGTTATGCGAGTATCTCGCTGACCCATACCGAATTGATGCCGGGGATGGAGGAAGCGCTCGATCGTCTTCGTCCGCACTTCTCCCTGGGGGTGGCTACGGCAAAACCGGCAGCATTCGCTCGGCCGATTCTCGAGACCTTGGGCCTGGCCGGGCGGTTCGAGGCGATCACCGGGCCACCGGTCACGAACTCCCACTTCGAGGCGAAGACCCGAACCGTGGAACGCGCGCGCGAGGCCATCGGTCAGACGCAGGGCGTCGGCGCCATGGTCGGGGATCGGGATGTGGACGTCGTGGCGGGCCGGGGCAATGGGCTCCGCTGCGTGACCGTGGGCTGGGGGATCGGGGACGATGCCGAACTACTCGGCGCGCAGCCCGACTACCATGCTTCCACGCCGGAAGATCTGGTCCGGTGGCTCATGGCGGTCTGAGGTCGGGACGGGTCGCGCTAGAAATCGAGACGTAGCCGTCGGCGCGGGTCGCCGTCCGGGTCCGTGGGCGCGGCGCGTTCGGTGGGTTCCGTTCCGGCCTTGAACGCCTGGAACAGGGTTGCCTCGCCAGTCGATGAGGCAAGTTTGCCCGTCTTGGCGTCGATGCGCGTGAACACGATGCCGTCGGGAACCTCGAAGTCGCGGGGCTTGCGCTCCGCGAGCGCGGATTCCATGAAGTCGATCCAGATCGGTGCGGCCGCTTTTCCGCCGGTCTCACGGCGGCCGAGAACTTCCTTGGCATCGATGCCCACCCAGACGCCAGTCGCGATGTCGGCGGAAAAGCCAACGAACCAAGCGTCGGTGTTGTCGTTGGTGGTGCCGGTCTTGCCGCCGACCGGGTGTCCGAGACGAAGTGCGCGACGGCCGGTCCCACGCGGGTGCGTGACGACCGAGCGCAGCAACGAGCCAGCCAGGTAGGCGTCGGCCGGCTGCATCACGTGGTCCGCGGGAAGGGGCGGCGCGGTGTCTTCGGCGGCGAGTTCGTCATCGTTCTCGACGACGGCGACGTCAGCGATGGGCGGCGCTTCCATTGCGGGCTCTGCTTCCGGGGTCCCGGACGTGGCACTGTGGAGGCTGGGTGTGGGTGCTGCAACGACGGGGTCGAGTGCGACGTCTTCGAGGATCCGGTTGCCGTCTCGGTCGGTGACGCGCACGATCAGGCGGGGTTCGACATAGCGGCCATTGGCCGCCATGACGCCGTACGCGCGAGTGATCTCGAGCAAGGTCACGGGGCTGACGCCAAGTGCCAGACCAAGCACGCGCTCCAGCGGGGAATGGATGCCGAGGTCGGCCGCGAAATCCATGACGTAGTCGATGCCGACGTCGGCCAATAGATGGATGGCGGCGTTGTTGACCGAGCGGGCCAGCGCCTCGGTCATTGTCAGGGGGCCCAGGAAGCGCCGCCCATAGTTTTCGGGTTTGAACACGAAGCCCGAAGCGAAATCCTCGTATACGACTGGGCGATCGTGCAGGATCGTCGCCTGCGTGAACCCGCGTGTGATTGCGGCTCCGTAGATGATGGGCTTGAACGCGGAACCGGGTTGTCGTCTCGCTTGAAGGGCGCGATTGAACTCACTCGACCCGAACGCATAGCCGCCGACCATCGCGAGCAAGTCGCCGGAGTGGATGTCATAGGAGAGCAGGGCGCCCTGGGCGTCCGGTTCCTGATACAGCGTTGCCTGAAGCCCGTCCGGCGTTTCGACGGTTTCTGCGGCTGGGGGCAGGATCCGGAAGGCGGCCACATCCCCGACCTGGAAGACATCGATCAGGGACTCGACCGTGCGTCCGTGAAGTGACGGGTCATTGCCATCGTGGGCCCACTTGCTGCCTTCGAGTGCAACGGTAGCCGTCACGCCCGGCGCGAAGGCGATGGTGGCCACGTCCTTCCCCACCCGCGTGACGACCGCTTCCCGCGGTGTGTTGCCCCAACCGAGCGGCAACGAGCCTTCTTCGAGGCCGAAGGCTTGTCCCAAGCGTTCGATCTCCGCGTCCGCACCGTCGTTTCCGACCTGGCGCAGCGGGCCGCGGTACCCGCGGCGGTGGTCGAGCTCCTCGACGCCGTGCTGGACAGATCGTACCGCTGCTTGTTGTACCGAGAGGTCGATCGTCGTTTCGATCGTGAGCCCGCCATTCAAGACGAGGTCGTTGCCGATCACATCGACCAGTCGCCGCCGGACTTCCTCGGTGACATAGCCGGCATCGGCGAACGGGTTCGCGTCCGGGTCTGCCAGCGGTGGCGGGGTCTGTGCCGTCTCGACCATGTCCGCGTCGATGAAGCCCTCTTCGAGCATTCGCGAGACGACGTAGAGTCGGCGCTCCTCGGCGCGAACCGGACTCAAGAAGGGCGAGTTCTTGCCCGGGGCCTTCGGGAGCCCAGCAAGCATTGCGGCTTCCCCTGGAGTCACGTCCGACAGTGGCTTGTTGAAGTACGTGCGCGCCGCTTCCCAGATGCCGTATGCGCCACTCCCGAAGTAGATGTGGTTCAGGTAGAGGCTGAGAATCTCATCCTTGCTGAACCGCTCCTCGACACGCTGTGCGAGATAGAGCTCCCGGATCTTGCGGGTGTAGGTCTGCTCGGGCGAGAGCAGCAACTGCTTCACCATCTGCTGGGTGATGGTGCTGCCGCCCTGGACCTTGCTGCCGCCGGCGAGCACCACTGCCGACGCGGCGCGGGCGATCGACATGTAGTCGACACCGCGGTGTTGGTAGAAGGTGTCGTCCTCGGCGGCGAGGAAGGCCTGGATCACGACCTCGGGGACTTCATCGAGCGTCACCAGTCGCCGACGTTCCTCGAAGAACTCGCCGATCGGTGTGCCGTTGCGGTCGAGTACGGTGCTGGTCAGGGCCGGCCGGTAGTCGGCCAGGGTCTCGACGTCCGGGAGGTCGCGGAGCAGGACCCACCAGAGTGCGATGAGCCCCACGAGACCGAGCACGACGAGGGCTCCGCCGCCCCACAACAAGAGCCGCCGCATTGCTAATGCTCCCCTGCCACGTTGCGCACCCTCACCCCCCTTGGGTGGCCGCCGCGCGCCGCGGAGTTCCGGACGGGGCGTCTCGCGCAGGCTAGAAGACCCCCGGTAGATGGCAAGCGGCGCCGTACGAGCGGCCGGCTCCCGGCGGTACGGCTTCTGCGCTACGAAGAGCCGGTTCGCGCCTTTCGCCAGCCCAGGAGAATGCCTTGTCCACAGCCCCCGTAATGGCCTTCGTGATGGATCCAATCGAGGTCGTGGATATCCATGCCGACACGACGTTCGCCCTGATGCTGGAGGCCGGTCGCCGTGGCTGCGAGACGTGGTACGTGCCGCCCGGTGGTGTCGGGGTTCGCCCGGGTCGAGGGCCGATTGCCGTGGCGCAACGCGCGACGCTCCGCCGGGAAGCCGGGAACCACGTGACCCTGGAGGCGCCGCAGGAGATCGCACTCGACGACGCCGATGTGATCTGGCAGCGAACCGACCCGCCGGTCGACGAGTCGTTCACGCGCGTGAACCAGATGCTGTCGCTGTGCGAGCGGGCGCTGGTACTGAATCGTCCCGACAGCGTCGTGGCGTCGAACGAGAAGCTATTCGCGATGAACTTCCCCGACCTGATGCCGGCGACCCGCGTGGCGCGCACGATTCCCGACCTCGAGGCTGCGCTTGCCGACCACGGGGGCGAGATGATCGTCAAGCCGCTCGACGGAAAGGGCGGCGAAGGCATCTTCCATATCCGACAAGGCGACCCGAACGTGCGCACGATCCTCGAGGTCAGTACGCATTTCGAGACGCGCTGGGTACAGGCCCAGGCCTACGTGCCCGAGGTGCGGGAGGGCGACAAGCGCATCTTGCTGGTGGATGGTGAGGTGCTTGGCGCCGTGCTGCGCGTGCCGGCCGAAGGCGAAAGCCGCGCGAATTTCCATTCCGGCGGTCAGGCGAGCCAGGTCGGGCTCGACGCCGATGACGAGAAGATCGTTGCCGCGGTGGCTCCGCGGTTGCGGGAGGAAGGCCTCTTCTTCGTTGGAATCGATGTGATCGGCGGTCGCCTGACCGAGATCAATGTGACGAGTCCGACCGGAATCCAGGAAATGAGCCGCCTCGACGGCGTAGACTATGCGGCGAAGGTGATCGACCGCGTCGAGGCCCTTCTCGCAACTCGGTGAACGCCACGTCCCACTCCCGGAGGATCGACCGTGCCGCAGACCAATCACCTGGCCGCCCTGTTGGCCGTCGTCGCCCAGATGGCCGTCGGCTTCGTCTGGTACTCGGAATGGGCATTCGGAACGATCTGGATGGAAGGCATCGGCCTGGACCCGAGCCAGATGGGACAACCCCCCGGCTACGTCTTTCCGGTCGCGATCGCGTGCGCAATCGTCATTTCCTACGGCGTCAGCGCGCTGATGGGCAAAGCCGGCGTGCGCGGCGCCTTCCCCGGTGCCGCGCTCGGCATCTTCGTGGGGACGGCCCTGGTCGGAACCACGCTGGCAAGCCATCACGCGTTTTCGCTGCATAGCATTCCGGTGATGCTCGTCGATGCCGGTAAGGAGTTCGCGACTTTCGGCCTGGTGGGCCTGATCCACGGCGCCTGGCCGGCGAAAGACAGCGCCTAGCGATCTTCGGATTTCGCTCTTCGCTTGGCATCGAGATCGGCGAACTTGTCGCCACTGACGACCACGAACACCGCGTCGGCGCTCGCTGTGCGGACTTCGCCATGGTGGACGTCGCACGACATGTGTAGCCGGCGTCCTTCCTGGCGGTCGAGCCGTGCGGTCAGCTGCAGCGGTTCCTCGATCGGCGTGGGCCGGTGGTAGTGCATCGTGAGGCGGCCGGTCAGTCCGGGTTGGCCGGAAAAAGTCGTCGCCATTCCGAGGAGTTCGTCCACGGTGGCCGCGAGGATGCCGCCGTGGACGATGCCGGGCCCGCCTTCATGCGCCTTGCGAAAGGACCCCTCGCCGCGTGCGATGCGCTCCTCTTCGTCGATCCAGAACTGGAACGGGGATGCGATGGCATTGGCGAAACCGACGATGGGGCTGACGTACATGAAGTCCGCCATGCCCGCGATATGGGAGCCGCCCTGGCGTGCATCTTCGGCCGGGTCGTGTCCGGTCAAGCGCTCTGCGGCCTCCTGCAGCAGTGGAATGACGCCCTCGAGTGTTTCCGCATCCGCGCTGCTCCGGGGGAGGGCGTCGAGGATCCGGCGAAGCGCCTCGGCGGCTTCGTGCTTCAGCGGCCAGGTTCCGCCCGCGCTCTCACTCGCCTGGCGTTGCTTCAGCCAGGCGCCCACGTCATTCGCTTCCGTCATCGGCGCTTCCTTGCAGTTGAGGAAGCGTCTCGTACGGGGTGCCGCTGAAATCGGGCCGCAGCGGGAAACCGTCGAACGTCGTCGTCCCTTCGGGTCGCGTGATCTTCCACATGCGCCCCTTCTGGAGGCCTTCAGCACCATCCACGCGCACGGTCTGGCCGCGGATGTGGGCAGCGCCCGGAGACAGCAGGAACGTGACGGTGGCGGAGACTTCGCTCTCGGTTCCGAAGCGTCCGGCCGGAAGCGTCCCGACCGATCCGACCGTCTGTTGTTGCACGGCCTCGGGGTAGGTGAGCATCCCACTCGAGAGGATCGTGCCGGGTGCAACGCAGTTCAAGCGGATGTCGAACTCGGACCATTCCAGTGTCATGGAGAGCGACATGTTCTCGATGCCCGCGCGCGCGGCGGACATGTGGGAAAGACCCGGATAGCCGGTCCAGATATCAGCCAGCATGTTCACGATCGAGCCGCCGTGTTCCTTCATCGAGTGGCGATAGGCGGCCGTGCACATCATGAAGGTGCCGTTCAAGTTCAGATCGATCACGGTGCGCCAGGCATTGGCCGACATCTGCTCGATCGAAGCGAAGAACTGCCCGCCGGCATTGTTGAACAGCCCGTGGATCGGGCCGTGCCGGGAAACGACCTCGGCGAAGGCCGCATCCACCTGGGCCTCATCTCGGATGTTGATCTCGAGGGTGTCACAAGCTCCGCCGGCTTCCCGGATTTCACTCTGGGTCCGTTCCAGGGACTCCGCCGTTCGTCCCGCGACGACGACGTTCGCACCCAGGGAGGCGAGTTCGTGGGCCGTGCAGCGCCCAAGGCCGGTGCCGCCGCCGGTCACCAGCACGGTCTGGCCAGCGAACAGATCTGATCGGAAGATGCTCTGATAGGGCTTTGTCATCACCACTCCTGGAAGGGGCGCTGGGATTGCGCCGCATCGGGCGCGCTAGGGTACACGGCCTGACTGGAGGTGGCCGTGAGCGTTTTGGGACCGTGGAAGACCCTTGAAGTCGAGCGCGAAGGGCCGGTGCTCCGCATCTGGCTGAACCGGCCCGAGCGACGGAACGCCATCGGAAACACGCTGCTCGAAGAAGTCGCCGACTGTTTTCGCGCCGTCGAGCGTGACTTCGAAACACGCCTCGTGGTTCTCGGCGGGAGGGGTGCCTCTTTCTGCGCCGGCGCCGATCGCAAGGATGCCGACGTACACGACGCGGCTCGTCAGCCGGAGACGCCGCGCGCGCGACGTTTCGAGCAGCACCTGGGTCGCCGCGCCGCGCGTGCGATCGAAGACTGCGAAGCGCTCACGATCGCGCGCGTCCATGGCCACGCGATCGGCGGCGGCTTCGTGTTCGCGCTTGCGTGCGACTTCCGCATCGCGGCCGAAGATGCGGTGTTCTCGCTGCCCGAGGTGGAACTCGGCGTCCCGCTGACGTGGGCCGGTGTGCCACGGCTCGTGCAGGAAGTCGGGATGGCCCGCGCGCGGCAGCTCCTGCTCCGGTGCGACCGGTTGGATGCCGTCCGCGCCCTTGATTGGGGAATCGTACACGCGGCCGTTCCGACCGCCGAGCTCGATGGCGAAGTGGCACGCTGGGTCGACGACCTGCTCGACAAACCCGAGACCGCCGTGCATATGACGAAGACGCAGCTCCGCGGCTACAACCGGCTCGGAACGCTGGGCGATGCCACGGAGGCCGACGGCGACCTGATTACACTCGCCGCTCGCGATCCGGCTTTCGCGGAGCGCATGCGCGGCGGCATCTGAAGCGGCGGGCGCTCTGGTAGGGTGTTGCCATGCCTCGAAACTTCATCGTCTTTGCCGCCGCTCTCGTGCTCCTCGCCTGTGATTCGGGACAGGCCCGGCGCGATGCGGAGATCGAAGGCCGCATGCGTTCCGCCGAATCGGTCGCTGCCGCTGCACTCCGACAGGAGGTCGCGCGCGACACGTTTACGGCGCGGCTCGGCGAGCCCAGCGCCTCCGGCACGAAGGAGATCTTGTTCGGAGACCTCCACGCGCACACCACGTGGAGCTTCGATGCGTTCATGTTCTCCTTGCCGCTATTGGGTGGCGAGGGCGCGCACCCGCCGAACGACGCGTGTGACTTCGCCCGTCACTGCGCTCAGGTCGACTTCTTCGCATTGACCGACCATGCCGAGAGCCTCCTGCCCGAGCACTGGGAAGCATCGAAAGAGAGTGTGCGTTCGTGCAACGCACGCGCTGGCGACGCCACGAACCCGGACCTGGTTGCGTTCATGGGTTTCGAGTGGTCGCAGGCGGGTCGGACACCCGACGAACACTACGGACATCGTTGCGTGATTTTTCCCGAGACGGATGATGCCCGACTTCCGGCAAGGCCGATCGCATCCGCAGATACCCGCCAGTCGATGGGGGCACTCAAGGGCATCGTGGCTGGCGCGCGCTGGTTGCAACCGTGGACGCTCGGGAGACACAACGCCTTCCTGGACTACATCGATGCCAATCAGGCGCTGGATGTCTGTGAAGAAGGCATCGACTCCCGAGAGCTTCCGCGCGACTGCCGGGAGGTGGCGCCGACGCCCCACGAGTTGCATGAGAAGCTCGATCAGTGGAATGTCGGCGCGCTGACGATTCCGCACGGCACGTCCTGGGGCGTGTACACGCCCGCGACCACCACCATCGACAAACATCTGGCCTCGCGAAACTACGATCCGGATTCGATGCGTTTGATCGAGGTGATGTCGGGCCACGGAAACTCCGAGGAGTACCGCGACTACACGGCCAAGGTCGTGGACGCCGAGGGAACCGCGTCGTGCCCGGCGCCGACGGCAGACTTCCTCCCCTGTTGTTGGCAAGCCGGGGAGATCATGCGCTCGCGCTGCGGCGATCTGGCCGAGGACGAGTGCGAAGCACGCGTTGCGGACGCGCGCGCGTTCGCGGCCGAGGCCTGGGTCAATCCGTCGCGCGTCTTCCCGGACGCGCCCGCGGAAGCATGGCTCGATTGCGATCAATGTCGCGATTGCTTTCGTCCCTCGTTCTCGCATCGCCCGAAGGAGAGCGTGCAGTACGCGATGGCGCTGTCGCGACAAGAACCCGAAGACGTGGATCCGGTGCGCTTCCGATACGGCTTCATCGCGTCGAGCGACGGCCACACCGGGCGTCCCGGACACGGGTACAAGCAGCTCGATCCGCCGATGATGAGCGACACGCGGAACGAACCTCCCTTCCCGTATTCGCTCGGTGCATCCGCGATCGTGGGGGGGAGCATGGATGACCCGCAACAGCCGGTGCGTATCAGCCAGGAGCGCATTGGCCTGTCGGGGAACGATCTCCGCGTTGCGTCCTTCTTGTATCCGGGCGGGCTGGCGGCGGTGCACAGTGCCTCGCGATCACGCGAGTCGATCTGGGACGCGCTGCAGCGGCGCGAGGTCTACGGCACGAGTGGTCCGCGGATCCTGCTCTGGTTCGATCTCCTGAACGGGGACGACGGGCGCGAGCCGATGGGCAGCGAGGCGATCCTGACGGAGACGCCGGCATTCGAGGTGCGCGCGGTCGGGAGCTTCGAGCAAAAGCCCGGCTGCCCGGCGGACAGCGTGAACGGCCTGCCGGCGGCTCGGCTCGCCTACCTGTGTCACGGCGAGTGCTACCACCCGAGCGATACCCGGCGCGAAATCGCCGCGATCGAGGTCGTGCGCATCCGTCCGGTCGCACGCGGCGAGGATCCGGGAACCGGAATCGAGGATCCGTGGCGCCGCTTCGACTGCGACGTCGCCGAAGACGGCTGCACCATCCAGTTCGAAGATCCCGAGTTCGCGGCGTCGCCTGCAGATACGGTCTACTACGTTCGCGCCCTCGAAGAGCCCTCGATGGGACTCAACGGCCAGCCGCTCGCGACCGAATTCGATGCGGAAGGAAATGCCGTCGCGACGACGCCGTGCGCACCGGACAGGGTGAGCAAGGGCGGGTGCCCGGCCGCGGTCCAGGAGCGCGCCTGGTCATCTCCGATCTTCGTCGATGCACCGCGCGAGGACGAGGAGGGCTCGATCTTCGCGTCGCACCGTTAGGTCGTTAGGTCGCTGAAGCAGCGGTCTTCGCGGCGTCGGTTTGGCAGCGGCCTAGAGGGGGACCAGGGCGGGATCGCGAATTTCCCGCTCCCGTAGCTTGCCGTGCTGGTAGACCGACTTGATATCGATCTCACCGTCGTTGTTCTTGTCTTCTTCACGCAGCCGAAGGTAGGTGCGGCCCTCGACTTGCTCGTACTGCTCGAAGACGTCCCGGGTGCCTTCGCCGTCGGCGTCGCGCTCGATCCGCGCGATCACTTCCTCGTCGCCATCTGCCGCGAACGTCGTCCAGGTATCCATGGCGCCGTCCTTGTTCGCGTCTTCTTCAGTGCGTTCTAGCTTGCGCGAAGCGTAGTAGACCACGCGGTCTAGCTCGCCATTCGAGTCGCCGTCGTGTTTCTCGACGATGAGGTCGCCTGCCTCGAAGACGTAGAAGGCATCTCGTCGGCCGTCACCGTCTCGGTCGACTTCGCGCCGGGCCATCTTTCCGTCACGCCCGAAGACCTGCCACTCGTCAGGTTCTCCATCGCCGTCGTTGTCTTCCCGCACCTCGGCGACAAGTCCGGCGTCGTAGACCGTCCAGGCGTCGATGCGACCGTCGTAATCGCGGTCGATCTCCTTGCGGAGGATCGCGCCGGTCCCGTCGTCGTGATACCGGATTTCTTCGGGCGCACCGTCCCGGTCGGCATCGAGGCTTCGCGTCAATACGCGTTGCGCGCGGTCGTTGTCCCAGGTGCCCGCGGCCACCGTCTGGTAGCCCTCTTCGTAGATCGACGGCGGGAGCTCCCGTTCCTTCGGTGCCGAGGGTGCGACCCGCGGGTCGACGTTCACGGTACCGCCCCCTCTGCGGGAGGCGACCTGCTCGGCGGCTTCCTTCTGCGCCTCGCGTTGGTCGATCTCGCGAAGCAATTCCTCCTGCCGCTTGAGCTCTTCCTCGATCGCACTCTCGAGCGTGTCCTGGCGCGAGACTTCCTTGCCGAGTTCCCGTTCCAGCTCGCGCTCCATTTCGTCATCTCGCCCGCGCTCGCTTCGGGGCGACGGAGCACGTCCTCCCCGGACACCGCCTAGCGGTACGTCGCCGGTGACGGCGCCATAGATCCCGAAGATGACGGCGCCGGCGGCGGCACCGTATGGGCCGGCGACCGATCCGCCCATGATCGTTCCGATGAGCATGCCATCGACGGCGCTCTTGCCGCGGTCACTTCCTGAGGGGCCTTCGTCGTCGGCTGCGACCGGATCCGGCTCGGGGTCCGGCCCTGTGGTGGGGTCCGATGCGACCGTCGGCTCGGGGCTGGCTTCGTCAGACGGCTCTTCGGCGGCGGGCGGTGCCTCGGCCGTCTCCGGTGCCGGGCCGTTCGAGGTCGCACAGCCGACTCCGAGGGTGACGACCAGAATCGCAAGGACGAGGAGTCGTGAGAGCTGCCTCATTGAGAAGATCCTCGGAAACAGGAGCGATGGGAGCGCCGCACGACCGGCGCGGACCCATCGCGCACGATCCTAGTGTGGTGGGTCGGAAACGCAATCGGTCGATGGGGCAGGGTGACGCGGCGCGGCAGGGCGCCTCGAAGTGATGACAGTGCATGGGCAACGGCAGAAACGCCACAGAAACCGTCGCGTTCGGCGAGCATCGGGCTCTGGGACCTGTCGTTCCGATTCGTGACCCCAGGCGCTACGATCGCTATTCTGACGCAATGCATTGTGCGTGCCCCTCCCCGGCCGATTCGCGGACGTCGCGGCTCTGGTGAGTGGCCCTTCAGACCGATAGGAGCCCCGTGGGCCTGACCTTGATCCAGAAGGGGCGCAAGACCGCGCCGAAGGACCCGACGATCGCGCTCGTCCTGGCGGGCGGAGCCATGTCGGGCGGCGCCTTCAAGGTGGGTGGGCTGAAGGCCCTCGACGACTACCTGGTGGGCCGGCGCATCGCGGACCTGGACCTCTATATCGGTCTCTCTGCGGGCGCGATCCTGGCCGTGCCTCTCGCCGCCGGGATCCCGCCGGACGAGATGGTCAAGGTGCTCGAAGGCACCAGCCGTCGAATCGACCAGCTCACGCCTGCACATCTCTACACTCCGAATTTCCAGGAATTCGTGGAACGACCGGCCACCTTCCTGACCGAACTCATGATGTACGCCCCGGGAGTGCTTTGGGATTTGATCCGCGAGGCCCCCGACCTGCCGCGACTGCTCGCCCCGCGGCTCTCGGCCTTTGTGTCTCGACCGAGCTATTCCGCGGCCGAGGACGTGGTGATGACGTTGGCCGAGCACATCACACCGACCCGAGAGATGCCGTCGCCCATCAACCACGTGCCGACAGGCTTGTTCGAAAACAGCGGCCTCGAGCGGTGGCTCCGGCAGAACCTCGAGCGCATCGGATTGCCCAACGAGTTCGCGGCGTTCGAGAAGAAGCGCGGAAAGCGGCTCTACCTGGCCGCATGCGACCTCGACACGGCCGAGCGCGTGGTCTTCGGGGCCGATGCGAACAGCGACGTGAAGATCTCGGAAGCCGTGCAGGCGTCCGCGGCGCTCCCGCTTTTCTATCGGCCAGCGACACTGAACGGTGTCGACTATATCGACGGTGGAATCCGGAACACGGCCAACATCGACGTTGCGATCGAGAAGGGTGCGGACCTGGTCGTCTGTTACAACCCGTTCCGACCGATCGTGAATCGGAGTACTGGAGACGGTGAAGACCGTACCTTCATGGCCGGCCACCGTCTCGCCGAGCGCGGCATGAAGATGGTGTTGAACCAGGTGTTCCGGACCTTGCTCCATTCGCGACTTCAGATCGCGCTGCAGGGCTATGCCGCAGACCGTGGCTTCGACGGTGACATCGTGCTGCTCGAGCCTCGCGAGAACGACGCGGAATTCTTCGCCATCAACCCGATCGCATTCTGGAAGCGCGCGGATGCCATCCGCTACGGCTTCGAGAGCGTCCGTCAGACGCTCGAGAGGGAGTTCGATCCGCTCTCCGAGGTGTTCTCGCGCTACGGCCTCACGCTCGACCGGAAGCTGGCGAAACGGCGAGCGGCGCGGATGCGATTGCGGTCTGGGTGGCGGATCACGGGCTCCGATCCTGCCCCCGAGGCCGAGGCCGACGAGCCTCGGGACGAGGGCGTCCGGGCCGTCGGCTAGCCGATCACGAGCCGATAGGCAGGCAGGTCTCGCAGGACTTCCGCGACCTTGCTCCCCCGGGGAAAACCTGCTAAACACCGCAACGCGCGAACTCTCGGCCACTTCCGGCATCAGAGTCGCGACTTTATTGCGATGTGCACACTCATCGTCCTCCACCGCTGCTTCCCGGATGCGCAGCTGGTCGTAGCGGCCAACCGGGATGAATACCTGGACCGTCCTACGGAGGGCCCGGCATGGCGCCCGTGGGCCGGCCGCTCCCTGTTGGTTCCGCTGGACGTTCGCGCGGGCGGCTCTTGGCTCGGTTACAGCGATGGGGGTGTGTTCGCGGCTTTGACCAACCGTCCAACCGCCTCCCCTGACGCGAGTTTTCGCTCACGCGGCTTGCTGGTGAACGACATCCTGGCTGCGCACGAGACTGCGCTGGAGGCCGCGAAGGCGCTGGAGAGCCTCCCGGCGGAGACCTACAACCCCTTCAACCTCCTGGTCAGCGATGGCGAGCGCGCCTTCGTGACCGTGTATGAGGGAAAGCCCGAGGTCACGGAATTGGCCCCGGGGGCACATGTCATAGGGAACGCAGACCCCAATGACCGCGAACACCCGAAGGTCGGCCGGATCCTGGTCGAGGCCGAGCGGGTGGCAGCGGGAGATTCGGCGCAGGCGCTGGAGCGTCTGGCCGGGCTCTGTAGGACCCACGTCGGTGAAACGAGCAACCCGCTCGCCGACACCTGCATTCATCACGGTGGCTACGGAACCCGTAGCGCCACATTGCTTCGCGTGACGGGCCGACCCGAGGACGATCGTTTCCTCTGGCTCGAAGGACCGCCCTGCGAAACCGAATTTGAAGATCGAACCCATCTCTTGCGGGACCTGGATCAGACGACCGGCAACCCAAATGAGGCAAAGACGAGGAACGTGGCTTGAGGCGCATCGGAAGCAACATTCGCAAGCAGAACCAGGAAGCCAAGCAGAACCGGCTTTCCAAGAACATCATCCGCTACAAGGACGACGAGAAGCCGAAGAACGACTACCCGAAGCGCATCATCTCGCCCTCTACGCCTTCTGCGTGCTGCAAGGACGATGACAACAAGAGCACGGTGGGCACCGTGCGCGAAGTCGACGGCTTCAAGTTCGCCTATCGCATCTGCGACAGCTGCGGCCATGCCGTGCGCTACTTCTACCCCGCGGTAGAAGGCACGAGCGAAGAAGTGAAGACCTACCGCAAGTGGAAGACCTATCAGGTCCAATAGCGGATCCCACCGTTCGCAAAGTTAGCGACGAGGCGGCCCCGCAACGGGGCCGCCTCGTTTCGTTTTGACAGCGGCACGTCGAATGCGTCGCGAAGGCCAGGGAGGGGCCGTTGGAGCTCGCGGAAGCGGAAGCCTGGCTCGAGGGCCTGATCAACGTCGAGCGGATGCCCGACATGCGCGCGGCGCGGCTCGACCTGGAGGCGATCCGCGGGCTGCTTGCACGCGTCGATCATCCAGAGCGAGGGCTGCCGGTCCTGCACGTCGCCGGGTCCAAGGGCAAGGGGTCGACGGCTCTACTGAGTGAAGCCCTGCTTCGCGAGGTCGGCTGTTCGGTTGGAACCTTCACCTCGCCGCATCTGGTTCGCTGGACCGAGCGATTTCGGCTGAATGGCCGCGAGGTTGATGCCGACGCCCTTGCGAAGGTGCTGAGTCGGTTGCGCCCTGAAGTGGACGCGATGCTTGAGGGCCCCAACGCACCCAGCTTTTTCGACGCCACGACGGCGGCCGGTTTCCTGCTATTCGCCGAAGCCGGCGTAGATGTCGCGGTGCTGGAGGTCGGCCTCGGCGGACGTCTCGATTCGACCAACGCGTGCGAGCCGATCGTGACCGCCGTGACGTCGATCGAACTCGAACACACCGATCGCCTCGGCGAGACACTGGGCGAGATCGCGGGGGAGAAGGTCGGCATCGCAAAGGCCGGGGTTCCGCTGGTAGTGGGCCGAATGGCTGAGGAACCGATGGACGTGATCGTGAACCGTGCGGCCGAAGTCGGCGCACCGCTCGCACGCTTCGGGGTCGACTTCGAGAGCGCGTTGCTCGAGAGCACGGCGGAGGGCTCTCGTTTCCGGTTTCGGGATGGCGACTTCGAAACCGAGTGCACGCTCGCGGCACTCGGGGCGCACCAGATCGACAACGCTGCGGTCGCGTGGGCCGCGGTCCGTCGTGGCCCTGGACTGCCCCAGGTTCCCCCCGCACAGGCCTCGCGCGCGTTCGCGGGCGTGGTGCTTCCGGGTCGCGTCGAGATCGTCGAACGGCGACCGACGGTGGTCGTGGATGGCGCGCACACGCCGGTTTCCGCTGAAGCGCTCGCGGGTGTTCTCGAGGGGATCCCGCATGGTCGCCTCCACGTCGTGCTGTCGGTCTCGGTCGGAAAGGATGTGGACGCCGTCTGTCGCTCGCTCACCTGCGCGGCAGACGATGTCACGGTGACGTCGGCGGAGCCGCATCGTTCGATGGAGCCCGAGGCGCTCCGTGCCGTCGTCGCGCGCGTGGCGCCGCAGGTGCGCGTGCATGTCGAAGCCGATCCGTACCGGGCCGTGCGCTCGGCGAGGGCGGGGTTGTCGCCCGATGATCTTCTCTGCGTCGCCGGTTCGGTCTACATGGCGGGCGCCGCCCGCATGGCGTTGGGCGCGCAATGAGCGACGCCGAAGCTCAATACCAGAAGCAGGTTCGCGACGATCTGCCCCGGAACTTCGGCGCGCATCTCGCGCACGGAATGCTGGGTCAGACCGGTTTCCGTTTGATCCAGGCCCCGACCTTCGTTGAAGCCTTCATCGTGTCGCTCGGCGGCACGCCGATGGCGCTGGGGGCGATTCGCGCGGCGCAGTCGTTCGGCATGTTCCTTTCGCCCATCCTGGGAGCGACGTCGATCGAGCATCGGGAAAAGGTGTTGCCTGCAGGGCTCCTGATCGGGGGCCTGATGCGCCTTCAGATCCTGGGAATTGCGTGCGCGGCATTCTTCCTGTCGGGTACGTCAGCCATCTACGCCGTCGGCGCGCTCTTCCTGCTCTTCGGTTTCTTCATGGGCATGCAAGGTGTGATCTTCAGCTTCTTGATGTCGAAGGTGATCCCGGTCGAGTTGCGCGGCCGCCTCACTGGACTTCGTCAACTGTTAGGCGGATTGACTGCGGCTTCGGTTGGCTGGGTCGGTGGACAACTCGTCGAAGAAGGTGCGCTCGGCAACGGATTCGCAGCGACGTTCGGTCTCGCATTCGTCTTGACGAGCCTTGGCCTCGCCTCGCTTCTCTTCATGCGGGAGCCGGTTCCACCGGGTCGCCGTGCTGCTGCAAGACTGGGACAGCGACTCCGCGAGATGCCGGCAATGGTCCGCGAAGATCCCGACTTCACGCGATACTTCCTGGCGCGGGCGCTCGCGACCATGGGCCGGATGTCGATGCCGTTCTACCTGCCTTACGCGGCATCGCAGATGGAGATCGGCGGGATCGAACTCGGTCAACTGACCTTCGCGTTCGTCTTTGCGATGAGCGGTTCGAACCTTGCCTGGGGGCTGGTGGCTGACCGCACGGGTTGGCGGTTCACGTTCATCGCAGCGCTCGGAGTCTGGGTGGCGTCTGTGCTCGTGCTGATGTCGAGCGACTCATTCACCGCAATGATGGTCGTCATGGCCGGCCTCGGCAGTGGGCAGGGCGGCTTCATGATGTCGTCGCAGAACCTGGTGCTCGAATTCGGTTCGCGGGAGAACCTGCCGATGAGAATCGCGGTAGCCAATTCAGCGTCCGAGTTCGTCGGCGTGCTGGCACCGTTGACCGGTGGCGTGCTGATCACGGTCGCGGGCTATCCCGAAGTCTTCTGGACCGGCATCACCTTCCAGAGTGCGGCCATGATCTTCGTCGCGCTCTTCGTCCGGGAGCCGCGCAACCGCCCGTAGCCCAGCCCTTCCGGCGAGTCCCACACGACAAGGCGCCCGGGAGGCTCCTCGTCAGGGACGAGGGGAGGGGTAGCCAGCCCGGGCGCCGAGTCATTTGGGATTCGGATCTCTACTAGAGCAAGGCCCATGCCAGGAGCGTGGGTTTTTGGCAACAGCTATCCAAAGTCGCTTCAATGCGGAGGGTTCCGGGGCGATTTGCATGCCCGAGGCCGGTTCGAGAGGGCGCGCAGGACTCACGCAAGTGACGCAATTTGGGTCACACCGGGCGCGTCCTGCCGTCCCTTTGCGCGCCGCGGAAGCGCAGGGCCACGGCCGCGAGGTGCGCCGGCGTCGTGCCGCAGCAGCCGCCGACGAAGCAGGCGCCCGCGTCGGCCCAACTCATCGCTTCGTCTGCGAACCCACGCGGCGAGAGGTCGGCCGTGCGGGGCGCTTCCACCGTCGGGCCGGGCGCGCCCAGATTGGCCTGGACGCCGAAGGCTACGCCGCTGGCTGCCAGCGTCGGCAGGCACGCACGTGCGTCCGTTGGGATCAGGCAGTTGACGCCTACCGCGACGACGAACGGAGCGACCGTCTCGATGGCCGTGGCCAGCGATTCCCCCGAAAGAAGGCGGCTTTGGCCGTCCGCAACGAACGTCGTCCGACATGGCAGCCCCGTGGCTGCGGCCGCCCGCGAAGCCGCCAACGCCTCGCGAACCGTGATGTGCGTTTCCGCCAGGATCTCGTCCACGCCGGCCTCCGCCAGGTTCTCGGCATGGGCTGCGTGATCTCGGGCGAGGGTGGCGTCGTCGGGGGTTTCGGCGGGCTTGTAGCAATCGCCCAACGGAGGCGCGGAGCCGACCACGAGCACATCGCCGCGACCTTCTCGCGCCACCGCGTCTCGCGCGATCTCCACGGCTGACCTTGTCAGCGAAGCCGCGCGGTCGGCCAGGCCGGCGCCTGCAAGCACCCGGGCCTGGGTGCGGAACGTATTGGCGGTGACGACATCGACGCCGGCTGCGAGGTAGCGCTGGTGGATCTGCCGCAGGGTCCCTGGTGCCTCGAGCAGTGCCTGGGCCGACCAGATCGGCGCGGCGCACGAAACATTCGCACGTTCGAGCTCCGTGCCGGTCGCGCCGTCGAACAAGAGCGGTCGCCGGGCGTGCGCGGGGCCGTCATACTTGCGCGCCATGAGCCCTGCTCCCTCGGTGGCCCGTCACGAACATGCAGGGCGTCTTGAACCGGTCCGCCTCGGCCTGCGCTATTCGGGCGAGGTCCCGCCGCAACGTAGCGAGCACGGCGCGCTCGGACCGCTACCACTCCCCCTCGCAGAGGGACCGCTCGCGGCCGGACGCCAACGCTTCGGCCCGTTCGAACTCGCGAGTGCGCTCGACATCGATGGCGACGAAGCGAGCCTCGACGTCGTGGTTCGGAACCGCTCGGAAGCGCCCCTCTACGTCGCGTCCCTGGTCGTCGGTTTTCGTTGGCGGGAAGCGCGCGGCGACACCCGCTTCTTGCGCCACGGCTGGCAGTCCTGGTCCTTGACCGAAGGGGCCGCGGTCCTGCCTGGTGGCGATGCACCATTCGATGGCGGCCCGTGGTTGCGCGGCCTGCACCACGCGCTCGGCGCCTCTCCGGAGGATCGCGGCGAATGGCATGAGTCGTCGATGATCTCGGTGGCCGAAGACGGCGAAGGCCGTGCTTGCCTCGCCGGCGTCATCGAACGCGGCGTCGGTACGAGCCTGGTCTACTGGCGCCGCGAAGAAGAGGGCGTGCGGGTCGAGGTCGAGATTCGTCTCGACGTTCCGCTCGCGGCGGGGGAACAGCTGGACTTCGAGCGCATCCGGGTCGCCCTCGGGACCTCGCCGAACGCGATGCTCGAACGCTATGCGGAGGAGCTGGGACGGGCGAACGGGGCAAGAACCGGCGGGCAGTTCCAGGTCGGATGGTGCAGTTGGTACCAGTACTTCCACGCGGTGACCGAAGACGATCTGTTGCGAAACCTCGAGGCCCTCTCGGCGCGACGCGCGGAGATTCCAGTCGATGTGGTGCAGCTCGATGACGGGTACCAGCGCGCCATTGGGGACTGGCTCGAGACCAACGAGAAATTTCCCCGCGGATTGCCGCCGCTTGCGCAGGAGATCCGCGCTGCCGGTTTTCGCCCCGGGATCTGGACCGCGCCATTCTGTGTGGTTCGGGAGAGCCGCCTGTTCGACACGCGCCCTGAATGGCTGCTGCGACAGGGCGACGCGCTTCATCGCGGGCTCCTGCACCGGGACTGGGCCGCAGATGGCAACGTCTATGTCCTTGATACCTCGCGCGAGGACGTCCAGCGGCACCTGATGCGAACGGCTGCAGCACTGGCCGGCATGGGCTTCCAGTACCAGAAGCACGATTTCCTCTACACGGCCGCGATGCAGGCAGACGCGCATGATCCGAGCGTGACACGGGCGGCCCGTCTGCGGAAGGGACTCGCGGCAATCCGCGACGGCGCCGGCGATGACGCGTTCCTGCTGGGATGTGGCTGCCCGATGGGCCCGGCTGTCGGTCTCGTCGACGGGATGCGCATCGGCGCCGATACGGCGCCGTACTGGAGCGTTCGCGGCGCGGTGGCCGGCATCGAAGCCACGCAGCCCTCGGTAGACAACGCACTGCAGGGCGTGTTCGGTCGTGCATGGATGCACCGGCGACTCTGGCTCAACGATCCCGACTGTCTGCTGCTCCGTCACCGCGATACCGAATTGTCTCCTGATGAAGTCCGAACGCTCGCGGCCGGGGTCGCGGCCAGCGGTGGGATGATCCTGGTCTCCGACGACGTCTCCGCCCTTGGCGCCGAGGAGACGGCACTCTTTCGCGAGGTCGAGCACATCGCGCGCGACGTCGACGCGGCTGCAGCGGTTGGAACCGCAAGGGCGGTCGGTTTGCTCGACGAGGCGGGCCCGCGCGGGCTCATCGCGCGAACGCCGTCGGCCCATGCAGCGCTCCTGGCGAACCGACGAGACGAAGCAGCAGTGCTGGAGATGTCGCTACTGGATGCACTCGGTTCGCCGGGCCCGCTTCCGCCTGAGCCGCTTCTGGGAACACAGGATCCGGAGCCTCGAAACGACGGGACCTTGCGCGCGAAGCTCCCCGCTCACACGAGCACCCTCGTGCGCGCGACGGCACCCGTGCGGCTCGCGGTGATGTGCGACTACGACGGCACATTCGCGGTTCAGGATGTGGGTTCGACGCTGGCCATGAGCCATGCGGCGGAACGGCGCAAGGAACTCTGGCCCCGACTGGAGGCCGGCGAGTTCACGCCGTGGTCGTACAACATGGAACTGCTCGACGGGATGCCGCTGGCCGAGCAGGTCGTCGACGCATTCCTGAAGACGGTCGAGCCGATGCCGGGTGCCGCAGAACTCGTTGGCTGGTGCGCCGCGCACCGCGTTCCCTTCCGGGTACTGTCGGACGGGTTCGGTCGGAACCTCAACCGTCTCCAGGAACTCCACGGCATCCGCTTTGCCTACGAGGCGAATCATCTCTGGTACGAGGACGATCATTGGCGGCTCGCGCCGGGGTCTCCTGACCCGACCTGTGGATGCGGCACCGGGGTCTGCAAGGCCGCTCGCATCCGCGATCTGCGTGCGATACATCCCGAGGCGACCGTCGTCCACATCGGAAACGGGCGGGTGTCGGACCTATGCGGCGCGCGCGCGGCCGATGTCGTGTTCGCCAAGGACTCGCTAGCGGAAGAACTCGCACAGCAAGGCGTGCCGTTCGCCGCATTCGACAATCTGCACGACGTACTCCGCGAACTCGAAATCCTACGGCAGCGCCTCGAAGAAACGCCGACGGCGCGCGGATGACACGGCGACAACGCCGCGCCGGGCGCTACTTCTCGAGAACGACGGCGAGCCATCCGGCCACATAGCAGTGGCCTTCGGCGTCGCTCTCTCCACCAGCGCCATAGCCGGCGCCAGCGCCCAGCGGCGTCATCGATTGGACCGTCCAGCCATCATCGAGGTACTCCTCGAGGTGCTCCTGCACGTCCATGTCGTCGTCGTCGTCGTCGGAGAGAAAGAGGGTGACGAGTTTTTGCATCGCCGGGATCCTAACAGACGGAAGGGCAGGGGCGAGTGTCAGCGCTCACGGAACTCTCGTTCCGGATCGAACTCGTCGAGTTCGTCTGCCCAGTCCTCCTGCGGCATCACGGCCCACAGAACGACGTAGATGATTGCGCCGATGCCGCCCGAGAAGAACATCGAGAGGAAGAAGGCAAGGCGGACGACCGTGGTCGGGACGCCAAACTCCTGTGCAAGACCGCCGCAGACGCCGGCGATCATCCGGTCGCGAGAGCTTCGCGTCCAGTCGCCGAACGAGACCTTACGCGTGCCGAGGTTCGAGCCGCAGAAGCGACACTTGATCGCCGCAGAGCGGACCTCTTCCGCGCAGTAGGGACAGAGCTTGGTCGGGTTGCCAGTCATGAGGGAACCTCCTCGAGCTTGGATATCGCCCGGTGGTGGGCAAAGAACGGCAGGGAGCCGTAGGTCAATGAAGCCAGGGTGGCGGCGCCGAGGGCCCAGGCGCCGGTGGCGCCAGTGGCAATCGAGGCCGGAAGAAGTGCGCCGAGGAGCCCCGGAAGTTGCTCCCAGAAGAAGACGGCTGACAGCGCGCTCGCGATCGCGACCGGCGTCGTGACGGCGAGCAAGCGCGCGAGTTCGCGCCCGAATCCGCTCGGCAGCAAGCTCGCCGACTCATGCGGGAGCCGTGCCGGCGCGAGCAGTGGCCCGCGCGCGCGACGCATCGTGTGCTCGACGAGCGCGTCGGGTGCATCCGTAGGGACCTCGAATCGGTCGAGGGCGGGCGCGATGGCTTCGAGCGCGCGGCGGATCTCTTCGTCGCGGCGATCACTCGTCATTCGGTATCTCCTTCGGCCGCGAGGGTCTCGCGCAATGAACGGACGGCCGTGTGCATGCGGCTTTTCACGGTGCCCTTCGGAATCCCGAGGATCTCGGCGATCTCGGCTTCCGATCGGTCTTCGTAGTAACGGAGGATCAGGACTTCGCGCTGCTTCTCGGGAAGCGACAACACGCGCTCGCGCATCGGGTCCGTGTCACGGAACTCCGGGGCCTCATCCGGCACGTGGGTCGCCACGCGTTCGCGCTTGAAGGCCTCGAGCGCGCGACCTCGCGAGGACAGCCGTCGCCAGCGATCACGGCACAGGTTGTTGGCAATCTGGAAGAGCCAGGTCGAGAACTTCCGCTTGGGGTCGAAGCGGTCTCGCGCCCGGACGACACGGATCCAGCTCTCCTGGAATACATCATCGGCAGCATCACCGACGCGCCGGTTGAGGAAACTGTAGAGCGGCGCCCGCCAACGATTCATCAGCGCCGAGAGCGCGTCTTCTTGACCCGCTTGTAGCTGGACCATGAGGTCTTCGTCCGTTTCCACGGGAAGCGACGGTATCAGAGCCTGTGCTGCCAACCGCTGCATTCCTCGCTTGCGTCCGGGTGATCCCGGAGATTGCGGGTGGTACGAGACGTCTGGCACCCGGGTTCATCCTGCTCATCGATTTCGCGGCCGGTCGCGGGTGAGCGGCGGGAGCCCTGGGCAAGGGCTATAACCGGCCGTTCCGGGCACCCCTGCGGGCGCCACGCCGGCAGCCAGCACGCGCCGGAGGAGGTCGGGGACCATGAGCGAAGCATCGGAACGGCCGCAGATGAATCCGGGCGGCCCGCATGTTGCGGTGCTCGGGGGAGGGCTTTCGGGCTTGGCAGCCGCTCATGCGCTGCAATCCCAGGGCTTCCGGGTCACCGTTTTCGAACGTGGGCACCGCGTCGGCGGGCGTGCCACGACCGACAGTCGCGACGGCTTCTGCATTGAATCCGCCCCCTACTGGGTGAGTGCGCGGGACCGGCAACTCCTTGCATTGGTCGAGGCCGCGGGTCTGGCGGATACGCTGCTTCCGCTGAAGCCGATGCGGCTTGGCCAGGTACGGGCGGGGGCGGTCGACGACATCCAGCCGACGGGGACGCAGGGCGTCCGAAGCATTCCGGGCGTGAGCTGGCGTCAGGGAATGCGCCTGCATCGTCTTGGCCGGCTCATCCGCAAGTTCGAGGATCTCCTGACACCGGACGTGCCCGAGAACGCGACGCGGATGGATGACCGGAGTATCGCCGACTACATCCGAACCTATTTCGGATCGACGGTTCTGGACCGTTGGGTAGAGCCGTATATCGCGGCCGATGTCGGGGGTGCCGACGTCCACCAGGCGAGTCGACAACTCTTCTTGCTCCACCAGGTGCAGCGGGCGTTCGCGCCAGAAGGCGCGCTGCGTGGCGGGGTCGGCGGATTGGCCGAAGCCCTGGCGTCCCAGCTGCCGGTCGAACTAGAAACCGAAGTCGCGGCGGTCGAATCAACGACAGATGGATTCTGGCTCACCGTTGCGCGAGCGGGAAGCGAACGCGAGATCCAGGCGGATGCCGTGGTTTCCGCGCTGCCTTCGCGTACCGCGGCGAAGGTCCTGGATACGGCGCTGGTTCCGGCCGAGCGCGATGTCCTGGCCGCGGGCCGAACCGATCCGGCCATCGTGGCCTCGCTCGCGGTCGAGGGCGAACTCGTGCGCAAGGCAACCCGGATCCGCGTGCCCGCTGTCGAGGGGATGGCGGCCGCCGTCATCGCACTCGAGCCCGGCGCGCCCTTCGCGGCTGCGCCCGAAGGGACGACGCTGGCGACCGTGGTCGGTCGCGCGGACTGGAGCCGGGCGCATCTGGAAGCCGCCGACGAGGTCGTGGAGAAGGCGCTGGTAGACGTCGTGGAACGGCTCTTCGGGAAGCCGCAGATCCGCTTCGTCACACTGAGACGCCATCGCGCCGCGTTCCCGCGGTTCGATGTCGGGCGCTTCCGCGCGGTCTCGAGCCTCATGCGGGTCGAGGCCGATCGGACCGCACAGGGAAGACGGCTGTTTCACGCTGGCGACCAGCTAGTCGCGCCGACGCTCCAAGGGGCGGTAACGGCCGGAAACCGAGCCGCTGCGCGCGCCATTGAAGCGCTGCGTTAGGCCCGGGCCCTACGCGAGGTAGGCCAGGGTCACGCCGTCGCCGCCTTGCTCGGGCGGCGCTGGTTCGTGCCGCGTGACATGGGGGAGTCGGACGAGGATCCGCCGGACCGCCTTCTGGAGCGCGCCGGTTCCGACCCCATGAATGACCTCGACAAGATCGCGGCCGCTCCGAAGCGCATCGTCGAGCGCCTTAGCGAGCGGGTCCTCGACTTCGTCCGCGCGGAGCCCGCGTAGGTCGACGCGCGCTGCCGCTGTGGGCGCCGCATCGGCTTGAACACGGGGCGGGCGGCGTGTTGCGGGCGCACTTTCGGCGTCGGCCCGCCGGATCTGGTCCGCTCGGACGCTCAGCTTCGCGCTGCCGACCTGCACGCTGACCCGGCCGCGTCGGTCGGGGAGGGTGACTAGCTTGCCGCTCTGTCCGCCGGTGACCTGTACGGCATCTCCCGGGCGCGCCTTGTTCCAGTCGACCGGTCGCACTGGAGCCGCCGGCGGCTCCTTGGCTTCTTGCGCCGATTGGGCGTCGTGGGCCTGGGATTCCAGCGCCAGCAGTCGTTCTCGTGCCCGCGCCGCATCTTGGGCCGTTCCTTTGCGTTGCAGCTCGCGGATCACGCCCGCGACTTCACCATGCGCTTCCTTGAAGGCGACATCGAGGTCTGCGCGCATCTCACCGAAGAGCTTGTCACGCCTTTCCTGTAGGCGTTCGAGCTTGGTGCGGTACTCGTCGCGGTGAGCCTCGCTTTCGGTTCGGAGTCGCTTTGCTTCGTCACGCTCCCGTTCGAGCGATGCCCGACTGGTCGAGAGCTCGGTCAACATCCGATCGAGGCGTCGGTCCTCGCGTTCGAGCAGTGCGTTCGCGCGATCGAGAACTTCGGCCGGCATACCCATTCGCGCGGCGACGGCCGTAGCGCTGGAGGATCCTGCTACCCCCAGCTTCAGTCGGTAGGTCGGAGCGCCGCTCTCGGCGTCGAATTCGACGCTGGCGTTCTCGAATCGGTCGTCGACCTCGGCCATTTCCTTCAGCAGGTTGTAGTGCGTGGTCGTCACGACGAGCGCTTCGCGGTCCGCGAGGGCTTCGAGGATCGATTGTGCCAGGGCCGCCCCTTCGCTCGGATCCGTGCCGACACCGATTTCGTCGAGGACCACGAGCGCACGCCCGTCAGCACGCGACACGATGTTGGCCAGGTTCGCCATGTGGGCCGAGAACGTGGAGAGGCTCTCGCGCAGATCCTGCTCGTCGCCGATGTCGGCGAGTACGCGATCCACGGCGGCGACCCGAGCACCCGGAAGCGCTGGGACGTGCAGGCCTGCCCGGGCAAAGAGTGCCGCCAGCGCCACGCACTTCATGGCCACCGTCTTTCCGCCCGCGTTCGGGCCGGAGACGACGAGGATTCGAAAGCCATCGCCTAGCACAATATCGTTGGCGACCGATTCGCGCTTAGGCAGCAACGGATGGCGCATCTGGAGGAGCGAGAACGATCCGCCGACCACAAGTTCGGGTGGTGTGGCTTCCATGTCGATCGATAGGCGGCCGCGCGCGAAGGCGGCATCGATCCGCGCGAACACGGCGATTGACGTTCGCAGGTCATCGGCCGAGTGCGCGGCCTGTTCGCACAGGAGCTTCAGTACGCGACGCGTCTCTCGATCAACGGTGAGTTCCGCTTGCTTCAAGCGGTTGTTGAGGTCGACGACGGCTTGCGGTTCCACGAACAAGGTGGTTCCGCTCGATGACGCGTCGTGGACGATGCCTTCCATCTGGCCCTTGTAGTCAGCCTTGAGCGGGAGGACATAGCGATCTCCGCGCACGGTAAAGAAATCGTCCTGGAGCATCGGACGGACAGCTGGGTCCTTGAGGAAGCGGGCGATGCGTGACTGCACCTGGCCCGCAATCTCGTGCGTGTCCCGACGCGCCTGGGCCAGCGCATGCGAGGCGCTGTCCAGGACATCGCCCGACGGGTCCAGCGCGCGGTCGATCTCGGTCGAGAGGCCGGAAAGGTCGGCCAAGCCGCTGGCGAAGCTCGCGAGTGTGGGCGCCGCGTCAGCGCGGTTCGCGAGGAAGTGAGCGCACTCGGAGCAGGCCCGGGCCGTCGCTCCGATCGCGACCAGCTCGCTTCCGGCGAGCAGGCCATCCTTGTGCAATCGCGGCAGGAAGGCGTCGATATCTCGGATGCCGTCCAGCGGCGGAACGTCGCCCGCGTCGAGGATCGCACGCGCCTCGGTGGTTTCGTTGAGCAGTTCCTGGGCTTCAGGGACGCTGGCGGCGAATAGCGCCGCCGTGTCCGCGAGTGTGGCCTTGCCGCGCGGCGTTCGGCCGTGGCCGGCGAGGCGCGCAATGACCTGGGGCCATTCGAGGCGCGCCAGGCTCTTTTCCGAGACCTCGAACGGCATCGGCCCATTCTAACGATTCAGCCGGACTCGGTGGACGGAGGTTTCAGATGGGCGGCCCTTTCGCCGATGGGTAACCGATGGCCAATGAACCCCTCACCGAGGCCGTGCTGGAGTCGACGCGCGACCTCGACAAGCGCAGTACCCGCGAAGTCCTGGACGCGATCCACGCTGAGGACCGGCGCGCGCTCGACGCGGTGGGCGCCGTATTGCCCCAGGTCGAGGCGGCCGCCGAGATCCTCACGCTGTGCCTCAAGGGTGGTGGTCGATGGTTCAATGTCGGGGCTGGCACCAGCGGTCGGATGGGCGTGCTCGATGCCTCCGAGATTCCGCCGACCTTTGGCTACCCGCGCGATCGGGTGCAGGGTGTGATCGCTGGCGGCGAAGCCGCACTTACCCGAGCGATCGAGGGGGCTGAAGACAACGGTGACGCGGCCCGCGCGGCTCTTCGCGAACGGGACCTCGTTCCCGGCGACGCCGTGGTGGCACTGTCGGCCAGTGGCCGCACACCCTTCGCGGTGGCTGCTCTGGAAACCGCACGCGAAATGGGCGCGCGTCGGATCGCCATTGCTTGTGACCCGGACGCGCCCCTATGTCAGGCCGCCGAAGTCGCGATCGCGCCGATCGTCGGCCCCGAAGTGATCGCCGGATCGACCCGGATGAAGGGCGGACTCGCCCAGAAGATGGTGCTTCATCTCCTCTCGACGACCGTGATGGTCAAGCTAGGCCGTGTCGAGGGAAACCAGATGACGAACCTGATGCCGGCGTCGAGCAAGCTCCGTGGCCGTGCCGTCCGGATCGTCTCGAACCTGGCAGACATTTCCGAGGAGGAGGCCGCACGCCTCATCGAGGAGTGCCACGGTAGCGCGAACGATGCGCTGGAGCGTGCTCGCCGCCGCAGTTAGGTGAAACTCCTGTCTGGATC
>JAJDAQ010000129.1 GCA_029261815.1 Deltaproteobacteria bacterium | reverse complement strand
CCGCCGCTTGCGCCCACGCGGGGCCAGTCATTGCGTCGGTCCCGCGCGCCCGGATTCGCGGGCCCGCGCACCGGCTGGAGTCTTACCTGGGCACGCGCCGTATCGCCGACGGTTGCGGAGCGAAGCGGCGAGTCCGACGCGACCCGGAGCCGCGACCGAGGCAAACGCTCTCCCGCGATCGGAGCCCAAACGGGGGCCAGCGTCACGATGGCGCCGTCGCGCGTCAACACGATCCGCTCGATTCGCCCTTCGATGGTTCCCATGAAGGGAGCCAACCGCTCCGGTTGCCCCGAGCCAAGAGCCGCCGCGGCCGCCCCCGCACCCACAGCCAAACAAGCGATCCCCGTCAACGCAGTTCGCGAATGACCCCTTGCCGTGATCGCCCCGACCCAGGCGACAGCTGCCACTGCGGCCGAAAAAGCCACGTCGGGGGGGACCATGCTGCTGCCCACGGCGAAGCCCACAGCGAACGCCAGGACGCCCATCGAAAAGCGCCGGGATGCGCGGGCCATACCGGCCCCCAGAGACCGTGGGGAGAGACTGCGACGCTAACCGACCCGGGCGCGGGTCGCGATGACTAGTGCAGGACGCGGGGCTTGGCCATCGACTGCGTGCGCATCCGAACCGTGTAGGCCGCAAGCGTCTCGAGGGCTTCGTCGAGCTTCTGCAGTTCTTCGGCGAATGCGGACAGCAACGTCTGGATCTCGTCGAGATCGTTTGTCGTCTGCTGAAGCGTTTCGAGGCCACGACGGTGCTCGCCATAAGCCAGGGTCGCACCCGTCAACACCGCGTCGTAGATCTCCGGGTGCAAACGATCCGCGACCCGATCGAGTCGCTGCGCGAGCGCATGAGAGAAGTCCGTCGAGAGCCCGCGCTCCTCGAGATCCGATTGAATTCGCTTTCGATCCGCCATGCCCGGTGTAGAGCAAGTTCAATGCCAGTGGCGCCGAACCCGCAACTTGCGGCCGAAGTCCCCGACTCCGGGTGCTCTGCCGCCCTGCGGGGTTGCGCGCGCGCGAAGGCGCCGACCGCCAAGGTCTCCCGATCCACCCAATCTGGGAAACGAATTCCCTAGTGCGAACCCTCGGGAAGATCTGAGGCTGCGTCACCGGACTCCTCGAGCTTCGCGGCGTCCACTGCCGATTCGGGCGAGTCCCCGCCGACGGCTTGCGGCGGTTCCGCGCCGACGGCTTCGAGTGCTCGAAAGAAGCCGAAGACCGTGGCGGCATCGCGCTGCGAGAGGCCTGTCACGCCCGAGAGCGCCGCCTCATCGGCTTCCCGCACACGGCGCAAGGAGCCCAGTTCCTTCAGCAACGCCTGGCGTTTACGCGGCCCGATCCCCGGAATCTCTTCGAGGATCGATGTCATGCCCACCTTCTGTCGAAGCGATCTCTGGAACTCGATGGCGAATCGATGGGCCTCGTCGCGCACCCGCTGCAACAACAGCAGGCCGCGGGAACTGGGCGCCAGCATCACCGGGTTCAATCGATTCGGCAGAAAGAGCCGTTCTGCCTTGAGACCCCCTCCGCGCTTCACCCGCGGCGAAGGAGACTCTTCGTCACGCTCCTTGGCGATCCCGGCGTGATCGAGTTCGACGCCTTCGTCGGCCAACAACGCGCTGACAACACCGAGTTGCCCGCGGCCCCCGTCGACGAGAAGCAAGTCGGGCAGCGGCTCGGTCTCCCGCTTGGCGAGCCGACGCTGCAGCACTTCGCGCATGCAAGCGAGGTCGTCTCCGGCTGCTGCCTCCCGAATCCGGTAGCGGCGATAGTCGTTCTTCTCGGGGACGCCATCCACGAAGACCACCCGACTCCCGACGGCGAGCGTGCCCGCCAGATTCGAGATGTCGTAGCACTCGATCCGGCGCGGCGGTGCTTGGAGCTGCAGTTTCTCCCGCAACTCGTCGAGCGCCGTGTCCACACTCACGCGCGCCTGGAGACGTCGCGTCAGCTCCACCTCGGCGTTCCGAAGTGCCAGGTCCACGAGTTCCCGCGGCGCCCCGCGCTGCGGCCCCCAAATGGAGACCTTGCGACCGACGCGTTCGGTCAAGATCGCTGCCAGTGCGCCTTCATCGTCCGGAACGATTGACACCAGGATCTCGTTCGGAACCTGCCGCTCCGCTCCGCCCACGAAATACTGGCCCAGGAAGGAAGCCATCACCTCGGCGTCTTCGACTTCGACCGCAGAGAAGGAGTGGGACGATGCGCCGATCACGCGCCCCTCGCGCACGTGCAGGAGCTGCACTTCGACATCGCCGCCGTCGCGCGACAAACCCACCACATCACGATTGAGGCGCTTCTCGGTCACGATCTGCTGGCGCTCGACGGTGTGTTCGACGGCCGCGATCCGGTCGCGCACCCGCGCAGCATCTTCGAAGCGCTCGCCGTCGGCGGCCTCCTTCATGCGCCTCTCGAGTGCCGTGACCAGTTCCTCGGAGCGCCCCTTCAGGAAGAGTTCCGTGCCTTCGAGGAGATCGGCGTACTGCTCGTGTGTCACCAGTCCGCAGCACGGTCCCGGGCAGCGTTTCATCTCGTACTCGATGCAGGGTCGCCCGCGACGTGCGTAGTCCTTGAAGACCCCGTCACTGCAGGTCCGCAGCGGAAAGATGCGCCGCAGGTGAGACAATGAGTGGCGCATCCCGGTGCTCGAGGTATACGGCCCGAAATACTGCGCACCGTCACGCCGAAAGTTGCGCACCATCGTCAGTCGCGGCCACTCATCCCGCGTATCGAGTCGCAATGCCAGGTACTGCTTGTCGTCACGAAGGCGCACGTTGAACGGCGGCTTGTGCTGCTTGATGAGTTCGTTCTCGAGCAGCAGCGCGTCTTTCACGTTCGGCGTCACGAGCACACCGATGTCCGCGATACGGCGCACGAGTTTCGGGACCTGGATGCGGCCATCCCCACCCGCGTTGAAGTACGACCGGACGCGCGTGCGAAGGTTTTGCGCCTTCCCCACATAGAGCACCTTGCCGCGCGCACTCTTCATCAAATAGACGCCGGGCTCGGTCGGAAGACCGTCGACACGTTCCTTCAGGGCCACGGCCGTGGCCGCTGCGGCGTCCCCCTTGTCCGACATGTCAGCCGACCCGAAGCAGTTCTTGTTCGAGCGCGCGAATCCGGTCGCGCAGGTCGGCGGCCTTCTCGTACTCGAGCGACTCGGCGGCCTTCTCCATCTCGAGTCGCAGCGCATGCACCACAGCCGGGATCTCGTGCACCGGAATGGCCGGCTCCGGGCGCTCCTCGGTCGTCGGCACGGTGACGTAGTCCGACTCCCAGATCGAGTCACGCAGGCTCGAGATCGCCTTCTCCACCGTCTTGGGCGTGATGCCATGCTCGGCGTTGTAGGCCAACTGCGCCTCGCGCCGGCGACCCGTCTCGGCCAACGTGTTCTTGATCGAATCGGTTTCCTTGTCGGCGTAAAGGATGACCGAGCCATTCACGTTCCGCGCCGCTCGCCCGATCGTCTGGATCAACGAGCGCGTCGAGCGCAGGAAGCCCTCCTTGTCGGCATCCAGGATCGCGACCAGCGAGACCTCGGGAATGTCGAGGCCTTCGCGCAACAGGTTGATCCCGACCAGAACGTCGAAGACGCCTTCCCGGAGTTCTCGGATGATTTCCGTGCGCTCGATCGTCTGGATGTCGCTATGCAGGTATCGAATCTTCACGCCGTGGTCGGCGTAGTAGTCGGTCAGCTCCTCGGCCATTCGCTTGGTCAGCGTCGTGACAAGGACGCGGTCTCCGGTAGCCACGCGCGTACGAATCTCTTCGAGCAGGTGATCCACTTGCCCCTGCGCCGGAACGATCTCGACCTGCGGGTCGACGAGCCCGGTCGGCCGGATGATCTGCTCGACGACCACCCCTTCGCAGTGCTCCATCTCGTAGTCGCCCGGCGTCGCCGAGACGTAGACCCGCTGGCTCGCGCGCTTCTCCCATTCGTCGAAACGCAACGGTCGGTTGTCGAGCGCCGACGGCAAGCGGAAGCCGTACTCGACGAGGGTCTCCTTGCGGGCGCGGTCCCCGCGGTACATGCCCCCAATTTGTGGAACCGTGACGTGGCTCTCGTCGAGGAAGATCAAGGCGTCGTCGGGCAGGTAGTCGTACAGCGTGTACGGCGTCTCGCCGGGTGCTCGCCCGTCGAGCCAGCGCGAATAGTTCTCGACGCCGGGACAAAACCCCATCTCCTGGAGATTCTCGAGGTCATAGAGCGTACGCTGCTCGATGCGTTGGGCTTCGAGCAGCTTGTTCTCGCTTCGAAGTTGCTCCGCGCGCACGGCGAGCTCCTGGCGGATGCCCTCGCAAGCGCGCGCGATCGTTTCATCCCCGGCCACATAGTGACTGGCCGGAAAGATCATCGCGCGCTTCGGCTTCGACAGGACCTTGCCGCGCAAGGGATCGATCTCGGCGAGCGTTTCGATCTCGTCGCCGAAGAACTCGACCCGCAGCGCCTTCTCGCTTTCATACTGCGGAATGATCTCGACAACATCGCCGCGCACGCGGAACGTGCCGCGCTGGAAGTCGTGGTCATTGCGCGTGTAGAGCATGCCGACAAGCCGTCGGAGCAGGTCATCGCGATCGAGCGTGTCGCCTACCTGGAGCAGCGCACGATGGTTCCCATAGCTCTCGGGAGAACCCAGACCGTAGATGCAAGACACACTGGCAACGACCAGCACGTCCTCCCGCGACATCAAGGCGTGCGTGGCGGAGTGCCGCAGCTTGTCGATCTCATCGTTGATCGACGAATCCTTCTCGATGTACGTGTCCGAAGCGGCGATATAGGCCTCGGGCTGGAAATAGTTGTAGTAGGAGACGAAGTACTCGACCGCGTTGTTCGGGAAGAGTCCCTTGAACTCGCTGTAGAGCTGGGCCGCCAGCGTCTTGTTCGGCGCCATGACAATCGCGGGCCGGTTCAGCTCTTCGATGACGCACGCCATCGTGAACGACTTGCCGCTTCCCGTGACCCCGAGCAGCGTCTGATGCGGCGCGCCGCGTCCAATGCCATCGACGAGTTCTGCGATCGCACGCGGCTGGTCGCCGCTGGGCTTGAAGTCGCTGACGATCTCGAATCGTGCCATGGTCGGAGTCTACCAGTCGCGCGCCGCTTGGAGCCGGGCCGCGGCCCTAGCTGCGCCGCCAGATCGGCCCGTCCGGCGTGTCTTCGATCACGATTCCTTCGGCTGCGAGTTCGTCGCGAATCCGATCCGACGTGGCGAAATCCTTGGACGCGCGCGCTTGCTGCCGTGCCTCGACCAGCCCGTCGATGCGCGGGTCCGACTCGGTGGGGATTGCGTCGGCCTCGGCCGTGAGCAGATCCAGCCCCAACCAGCGGTCGAACTCGGCCACGAGCGCGCGTTTGTCGGCCGCCGTCAGCGCCCCATCACGAGCCACTTCGGTCGCCACCGCGAGGGCCCGCGGTGCGTTCAGGTCGTCGCGAACCGCGGCCAGGAAGCGTTCGCGGGCCGGCCCGATGCGCACCGGATCGGCGTCGCCTTCCGCGTCCGCCAACGGCAGCGTCTGGCCCAGCAACCGCCGGTAACCGGTATCGGCGGCCTGGATCGCATCCTCGCCCCAATTTTGCTGCTTACGGTAATGGGCCTGGAGCAGGAAGTAGCGAAACGACAGCGGGCGTAGACCCTGGTCCACGAGATCCTGGAGCACCAGGATGTTGCCCTTCGACTTCGAGATCTTCTCGTCCCCCCAAACGAGCCAATCGTGGTGCATCCACACCTGGACCCAGGGAGAGATCCCGAGAGCGACTTCGCTCTGGGCAACTTCATTGGTGTGATGGACGGGCAGATGCTCGACCCCACCAGTGTGGATATCGAAGCGCTCGCCCAGGTAGCGGGTGCTCATGGCCGAGCATTCGATGTGCCAACCCGGAAAGCCACGCCCCCAAGGCGAGTCCCATTCCTGCTGCCGGCTCACGCCCTCCTCAGCGAATTTCCAGAGCGCAAAGTCCTGGGCGTTCCGCTTGTCGTCGCGCTCGGCGACCCTGGCGCCGGCCTGCTGTTGGGCGAGATCGAGTCGCGCCAACTCGGCATAACGAGGAAAGCTCGACACGTCGAAGTAGATCCCGTCGGCCGCGCGATAGGTCGCTCCCGCCTTCTCGAGCTGCTCGATCATGGCAATCTGCTCGGCGATGTGATCGGTGGCCTTGCAGAGGACATCGGGGTCAATGCAATTCAAGCGTCGCCGATCGGCCAGCCACTGGGCCGTAAACTCGGCCGCAATATCCTCCGCACGACGGCCGGATTCGCGGGCGGCCTTCTCCATCTTGTCATCGCCGTCGTCGGCATCATCGGTCAGGTGTCCGACGTCGGTGATGTTCATGACATGCGTGACTTCGTGGCCCAGCAGGCGAAGAGCACGACACACCAGATCCGCAAACACCGTCGATCGCATGTTGCCGATGTGCTGGGGTGAATACACCGTTGGCCCGCACGTGTAGACGCTCGCTGCGCCGGGAACCAGCGGCGTGAACGGTTCCTTCTCTCGCGTCCGCGTGTTGAAGAGTTCGAGGGCCGCGCCGCTCAAGTCCGATTCCAATGCGTCTGGGAGGCCTTCGAGAGGCCCGGGTTCATACGGACGGCGTCACGCGGCGTCCTGAGGGACCAGCAGCACCGTCGCCTGGGCCGCGATGCCCTCGCCACGGCCAATGGCGCCCAGGCCATCGGTGCTCGTCACCTTGATATTGACGGCTTCGGGCGCGGCGTCCAGCAGCGCGGCCACGCGCGCCTGCATCGCCGCCTGGTGCGGAGCCAGAAGGGGCTCCTGCGCGATCACCGTCGCGTCGACATTGCCAAGCATCAGCCCGCGCGCTTGGACGAGCGATACGACCCGTCCCAGCAGGTCGCCACTCGCCGCGCCGCGAAGCGACTCATCGGATGACGGAAAGTGGCGTCCGAGGTCCCCTTCGCCGACAGCACCCAGCAGCGCGTCCGTGATCGCGTGCAACAACGCATCCCCATCGCTGTGGCCGTCGAGACCACGCCCGTGCGGGATCTCGACGCCGCCGAGCCAGAGTGGACGGCCCGTGACGAGCCGATGCACATCGAAGCCCTGGCCGATCCGCGGACTCGCGCTCACGCGTCCTCCCTCACACTGACAAGCCGTGCTTCTGCCGCACGCAGATCGGCCGCCGTCGTGATCTTCAGGTTCGCCGGGTCGCCCGCGACGAGGACCACGGTGTGCCCAAGGCGCGCGACCAGGTCGGCGTCGTCCGTCGCAGGGCCGCCAGCCGCGGCGGCTGCCCCCGCGAGCGCGTCCTCGAGCCAATCGCGCCGAAAGACCTGGGGCGTCAGCGCGGCCCAGAGATCCTTGCGCACGGGCGTCTCGGCCACATTTCCGGCCGCGTCCGCGCGGTGGATCGTATCCGTGACCGGGCACGCCAGTAGTGCGGCGCCCTCTTCTTTCGCCGCCGCAATGACACGAGAAACGTCGGCAGCCGACACCATCGGACGAGCCGCATCGTGCACGGCGACCCAACGCACGTCTTCAGGAAGATCGGCAATGCCATTTCGCACCGAATCCGTTCGCTCACGGCCCCCGACAACCGGATCCAGCAGTCCGACGCAGTCGGCGCACTGCGCCGCGACCGTGGGCCAGCTCGCGAGACCCTCCTGCGACAAGACGGGCAATACGGCGTCGACTTCGGGGGCACGGGCCATCGCTCGGATCGATCGCTCGAGGAGGGACTTCCCCGCGAGCGGGACCAGGGCCTTCGGCACCGCCGAATCCCCCCCGCTTGCCCGGAAGCGCTCTCCTCTTCCGGCGCCGAGAACCAGTGCCACCACCTGCATCGCGCGCAGGGTAGCGGAAGTCGCACGGACGCCTTCGGCTGCTAACGTGCTTCCGCGCCCCCTCGCCACCCCCATTCCTTGAGGAACCCGATGCGAATCCTGGCCCTGGCAATTTTCCTGCTGGCGGTCTCCGCGGGGCAGTCTTCCTTCGCCCAGGAGATCTCGTCGGCGCATCCGCCTGTCGACGAACGTCCGCTCACCCTCGCCGAGGCGATCGAGCGCGGTCTCCAGAACAACCTCGACGTGGCGATCACGCGCTACGACCCGTTGGTCGCTGGCTTTGACTTCACCGCGGCCTGGGGCGCTCACGAGCCGACTTTCGCCGCCGACTGGACGTACGGGACCTCCGAGACCGCGAGCAGCTCCGGCTTCCTCACGTTCGGGAGCGGCAGCAACATCCTCTTCAACCGCACCAAGCAAGGCGGCGCCGGTGTCGTCGGCATGCTTCCGCGGCTGGGTTGGCGCTACGACATCAGCTACCGCGGAACCAGCACCGAGAGTTCCGCAGCCTTCCTCAATAACCTGAATCCCGAGTACGAAGCCCAGTTCACGGCCAACGCCACGGTACCGCTGCTCAAAGGCTTCCTGTGGGGCCCCGAATGGGTGAACGTCCGCGTCAGCGACCTCGGCCGGGGCATCGCGCACCAGGCCTTTCGACAGCAGCTCATGGATACCGTTCAGCGGATCGCGAGCGGTTACTGGAACCTCGCGGCAAGGCAGCAGGACCTCCGGGTCGCCCAGCAGAGCCTGAAGACCGCGAGTGCCTTGCTCGACCAGACCAAGGCCCAATACGAAGTCGGCGTCGTCTCACGGGTCGAAGTCGTGGAGTCCCAGGCCGGTATCGCCGATCGCGAATTTCGCCTGATCCAGGCCGAAAATGCCTTCCGCAGTGCCCAGGACCGACTCGCTGACCAGGTCTTCGGTGTGGAGCTTCGACCGGAGTCCCGCTTCGGCATCGTCCCGACCGACTCGCCGAGCAATTATCGGAGCTTTGAAGTCGACGAACGCGTCGTGGCCGAAAAGGCCTTCGAACTCCGGCCCGAGCTCGCCCAGGCTCGCCATACGGTCGAGCAGCAAGAGATCCAGGTGAAATTCGCGCGAAACCAGCGGCTCCCGCAGGTCGACCTCGTCGGAAGCTACGGCTTCCAGGATCTGGCCGGCCGCGACCCGAACAATGCCTTCAACTTCGGGCGGCGTTTCACGGATGCAGACGATTCGTTCTTTGGCGGCGGAAACCACCCGCAGTGGTCGGGCGGGGTCCAGATCTCGATTCCGATCGGCAACACGACCGCACGCTCGAACCATGACAAGAGCGAGGCCTTGCTCCGCCAGACCAAGGCCCGCGCCCTGAGGACGGAACAGGCCGTGGTCCTCGAAGTCCGGGATTCGATCCGCAACCTGCGCTCGGCAATCCGCGGCATCGATGCAGCCGAGCGGCGGGTCGAAGCTGCCTCAGAGCAGCTCCGAGCCGAGCAGATCCGCCTGGAACACGGCGAGTCGACGCCGTTTGCGGTCTTGCAGCGGGAAGAAGACCGCAGCGAGGCCGAGAGCCAGCGCACGATCGCCCTCCAGACCTACCACGACTCCGTAGCGGCTCTGGAGAGAGCCCAGGGAACGATCTTGCGAGACCGTGGAATCGTCGTCGAGGATGCGCTCACCCTGCGTTAATCTTCCTCGTCCGGACGGTACCGGAGGAAGACGTGAGCCTCTTCGGGAAGAATCAGCGAGACGAAACGCCCGTCGCCGAGCCTGTGCTCGGTGCGCGGCCTCGAAACATGCCGCGCGGCGCCAATGCCCGCGGCGATGAGCCGACCCCTGCGCCCAAGCCGGTGCGACGGTCGGAAGGAGAACCACAGCGCATGGCCAACATCGGCAAGTCCATCCAGATCAAGGGTGACCTCACCGGAAACGAGGACCTCGTCATCGAGGGCAACGTGGATGGTCGGATCGACCTGCCGAACAACCAACTCACCGTCGGTGCGGAGGGCAAGGTCGCGGCCGAACTCCACGCCAAGACGGTGATCGTCATCGGCCACGTGACCGGCAATATCCAGGCGGCAGAACGTGTCGAGGTTCAGGCCACCGGAATCGTCGATGGCGACGTCAAGGCGCCTCGCCTGATCGTGGCAGAAGGAGCCGTCCTGAACGGATCCGTCACGATGGGCAATGCAGCCAAGACAGCCGGCGCCAGCGCCGCACCGGCCCAGAAGGCCGCCGGAGCTGCCGCCTAGCACGCCGCTTTTCGCGGAACGAACGAACGGGGAAGTGCCTTGGCGGCGCTTCCCCGTTTTTCGTGATGGTGCGAACTAACGCGTACTGGGATCCGGGCCGAACCGGTTCTCGAGCCAAAGCAGGGTCGGAGCCGCGACAAAGATCGAGGAGTACGTTCCGACCACGACTCCGATCGACATCGCCAAAGCGAACGGCCGAATCACCTCTCCGCCCAACAGCAGCAACGCCAGCACCGTGGCCAGCGTTGTCATCGAGGTCAAGAGCGTCCGGCTCAGGGTCTGGTTCACGCTTTCGTTCAAGACGGAAGGCAGGTCGTAGGTCGTGCGCCGTTCCATGTTCTCACGCACGCGGTCGTAGACGATGATCGTATCGTTGAGGCTGTATCCGATGATGGCCAGCAGCGCCGCGAGAACGCGCAGGTCGAACTCGAGCCCCAGGACCAGCCAGACACTGGCCGTGATCAAGACATCGTGGACCAACGCGACCACGGCCCCGGGCGCGAACCGTGCCGAGAAGCGGAACGCGAGATAGATCAGGATCAGCACACAGGCGTAGCCCATGGCCTTGAGACCATCCTCGCGAAGCTCGGCGCCCACTTTCGGCCCGACGTACTCCGTGCGGTCGAGCGAGACGCGTCCGATCGAGGTCTCGAGGGCAGTGCCCAGCGCGATCACGCGGTCATTCTGCGCGTTTACCTCGCTCGTGAGTTCGCTGCTCTCGATCCGACGAGCGCCCTTGAACTTGATCAGGAACTCGCGCTGTCCCTCCCCAAAACGCACAACGCTCACGCCTTCGAGATCGAGACCGCCCAGTGCGTTTCGGATCGCACCTTCGTCGGTCTCGGATTCGAAGCCCACCTGGACTTCGGTCCCTCCCGCGAAGTCGAGGCCGAGCCGCATCCCGTTCACGGCGAGTCCGATCGCGCCGGCCGCAAGGACGGCGACCGACAGCGCTGCTGCGATCTTCCACCGTCCGAGAAAATCGATCTGGGTCCCGTGTTTGACGATCTCGACCGGCATCAGATGCTGAGCTCCGTCACGTTGGCCTGGCCTGGCTTCCACTCATAGAGCAGACGCGTGATCACGAGCGCCGCGAACACGCTGGTGAGAATGCCGACTGAAAGGGTCACGGCGAAGCCCTTGATGGGCCCCGTGCCGAACTGGAACAGGATGATCGCGGTAAAGAGCGTCGTGACATTGGCATCCAGGATGGCGGCGCGCGCCTTCTGGAAGCCCGCTGCGATGGCCGCGCGTGGCGCTCGACCGGCACGCAGCTCTTCGCGAATCCGCTCGAAGATGATCACGTTGGCATCAACGGCCATACCGACCGTCAATACGAGGCCCGCGATGCCGGGCAACGTCAGCGTCGCCTCGAACAGTGACATCAGGCCGAATAGCATCACGAGATTCGCGATGAGACCGATGCCGGCGTAGACCCCAGACAGCTTGTAGTAGACGGCCACGAACACCATGATCACGAGCAGACCGGCCAGCGACGCGCGGAGACCGCGGTCAATCGAATCCTGGCCGAGGGCAGGGCCGATGGTGCGCTCTTCCTCGATCGTGATGTCGATCGGCAATGAACCCGCTCGCAAGATGATCGCCAATTCGGCGGCTCCTTGCTGGCTGTAGCCGCCCGTGATCTGCCCTTGACGAGAGATGCGACCCCGGATCGTCGGAGCCGTCACGACGTCGCCATCGAGTAGGACCGCCAATGGCTGATTGATGTTCGCCTCGGTCAGGGCAGCGAAGATCTTCGACCCCGCATCGGACCAGACAAAGCTGACCTGCCATTCCTGCATCTGCTGATCGAAGCGCGAATAGGCGTCGACGAGATGCTCGCCCGTGATATCCGCGACTTCGTTCAGGAGGTATGCCCCAATGACGGGACCCTCCACTTCGTCGCCGACCGGCGCGTCGCGCTCGACCGCGATCTCGGTGCCCTCGGGCAAGCCCGCAGTCGTGAACTGCTCGCGGAGTAGTTCCGGTGTTTCCGCGTATCCCTTCACGATCTTGAATTCGAGCAGACCCGTGGTCTTCACGATTCCCTCGGGCACACGGTCGACGCCCGGGATCTGGACCAGCACACGGCTCTCGCCTTGACGGGTCACCACCGACTCCGCGATACCGGTCTGCGGGTCGTTGATCCGGCGCCGAAGCACCTCGAGAACCTGCTGAATCGCGCGTTCGCGAACCGCGTCCGCCTCGTCGGCCAACAGCGTGGCCCGGAACTGGGTCGGGGCGCCCGCGCTTCCGGACTCCTCGTTCACCTGCAGGACCCCGAAGTCCTCGTCGAGGAGCGTACGAATCTTGTCGGCATCGCTCTGGGCCGAAGGCTGAATGCGAAGTTCCTGCCCCGACACGATGGTCCGGACCGCGGTGATCCCGTCCGTCTCGAAACGGTCGGTGAGAACGCCGTCGATGCGCGCGAGTTCGTTGGTCACCGACGCTTCGAGGTCCGGGCCGAGAACGACGTGAGCGCCGCCACGCAGGTCGAGCCCGAGCCGGAGGGCGTTGTCGGGAATCAGGGCGCTGGCTTCACGTTGCGCCCGATCGAAGAAGTTCCCGAAGCCGGCCCAGGCCAGGAGTCCCACCAGCGCCAGGACAGAAAAGACGCGCGCGCGAGTGCTCACGAGTCCGCCTTCTCGCCGGCGGTGATGCGCCGCTCGATCTTTCCACGATCGATCTTCATCCGGACGCGGTCGCCCTTGATGTTGCCGACCTCGACGGTGATGACGTCATCTTCGGTGCCGGCGACGACGCCATGGATCCCACCCGAGGTCACGACCTTGTCGCCCTTGGAAAGCGCGGTCTGCATCGATTGTCGTTCCTTCTGCTCTTTCTGCTGCGGGCGCAGGATCAGGAAATAGAAGGCAACCGCGATCATGATGAGCGGCATGAAGGAGATGAGCCCGGGGTCCGAGGCTTGAAGCACGATCATGGAGCGTTCCTATCCGGCGTCACTGGCCAGTGCGTCGGCCTTGTTGGTCTGCTCCCACGGGAACTCGTTGCGACCGAAGTGTCCGTGGTACGAAGTCGCGCGGTAGATGGGCCGTCGCAGGTCCAACGATTCGATGATGCCACCCGGCGTCAGATCGAAATGCTTGCGCACGAGATGGTCGAGATCGGCCAGGTGGAGAGACGAAGTCCCGAACGTCTCGACGCGAACCGACACCGGCTCGGCAACTCCGATCGCGTACGCGAGCTGCACCTCGACCCGGTCCGCAACGCCTGCAGCGACCAGGTTCTTGGCGACCCAGCGGGCCGCGTAGGCGGCACTTCGGTCGACCTTGGAAGGGTCCTTGCCGCTGAACGCGCCGCCGCCATGGCGACCCATCCCGCCGTAGGTGTCGACGATGATCTTGCGGCCGGTCAGGCCAGCGTCGCCCATCGGCCCGCCCACCACGAAACGCCCGGTCGGGTTCACGTGAAAGATGGTGTCGTCGTCGACCAGTTTTTCCGGCAGCACGGGTCGGATGAGCTTCTCGATGATCTCTTCCCGGAGCGTCTCGTGCTTCACGTCGGGAGAATGCTGGCTCGACAGAACCACGGCCGGAATGCGCGTCGGGGTATGGCCGTCGTATTCGACCGACACCTGCGACTTCGCGTCGGGTCGCAGATAGTCGAGCTCGCCGCTTTCGAACAGCTCGCGGTGCTTCTGGATCAGTTGGTGGGCGAGCTGGATCGGCGCCGGCATGAGTTCGGGCGTTTCGTTGCAGGCGAAGCCGAACATCATCCCCTGGTCGCCGGCGCCCTGCTCCTTGTGGAGCCCCTCGCCTTCACTCACGCCCAGGGAGATGTCGGGACTCTGCTTGCCGAGCGCGACCATGACGGCGCAGGTCGCTGCGTCGAAGCCCATGTCGGAATTCGTGTAGCCGATGTCATGAACGACCTGGCGAACCAGCGAGCTGAAGTCGACCTGGGCCGTCGTCGTGATCTCACCGGCGAGCGCCACGAGGCCGGTCGTGGTCATGGTCTCGCAGGCAACGCGGGAGTTGGGATCCTGGCCCAGGATCTCGTCCAGGATCGCGTCGCTCACCTGGTCGCACATCTTGTCGGGGTGGCCCATTGAGACGGATTCGGACGTAAAGACGGAACGAGCGGACATGGCGTTGACGGGCTCCTGGGATCAGGCGTGAGAGGGACGGGCAGATCGATCCGGATCCGTCCGCAACCCCCCTGGCTTCTGGCGCGCGGAGAGTAGGAGACGCGCGTTTCCGCGGCAATCCGCGCACTTGCAGCATTTCACACTCGGAGCCGGGGGCGCCACGCGGCCCGGCCTCGGGGAACCCGCTCCGGATCAGGCCGGATCGTGCGGACGCTCGACGAGGGCCGCGAGAGCGGTCAGCACGGCCTCGGCATCGGGCCCGCTGACCCGGATGTGTACTTCCGTGCCCTGGCTGGCAGCCAGCGAAAGGATCGAGAGCACGCTCTTGCCGTTCATCCATTCGCCGCCACGCGAGATTTCCACGTCGCCGTCAACGCCGGAAGCGATGCGAACAAACTCACCAGCCGGACGCGCATGCAAACCAAGTTCGCTGGCGACCACGAATCGTCCTTCGACCTCGCTCACCCGGCCTTGCCTCCTCGGTCCGGCAGCAGTGCGCTCGCGACCGAGATGTTTCGCTGGCCGTAGCCCTCGATGAAGGGAGCGAGCTTTTCGAGGGGCATGTCCTCCTGCAGCGTGGCCAGCTTGATCAGCATCGGCAGATTGAGGCCGGTCACCACCTCGAGCCTTCGCTCGCCCAGGAACGACAAAGCCATGTTCGAGGGCGTGCCTCCGAACATGTCGGTCAGGACCAGCACACCCTGCCCCCGGTCGACTTCGTCGAGGCCGGACGCGATCGCCGTGTGCATGTCGTCGACGGCCTGATTCGGCGCGATGCCGACCGCGGCCATCGGGGGGCCGTCGGGAACGATGAGTCGCAACGCCTGGAGCATCTCTTCTCCCAGGCGGTAATGGGCCACGATCAGAACGCCGACACTCATCCAGACTTCTCCGTATCGCGGTGCAGGACGCTGGCCGACCGCCCGTGGACGCGCAGCTTGTCGGCCAGCGCCTCGAGAACGGCGACCGAGCGGTGCTGCCCGCCCGTACATCCGACCGCCACCGTGAGATAGGCCTTCCCTTCCTCATCGTACAGGGGCAAGAGGTACGACAGCAGCCGGTCGAGGTGTCCCAGGAGTTCCTGCGCCCGATCGTTCTCGAGCACGAAGGCGGCGACTTCCGGGTCCTGCCCGTTTCGAGGCCGCAACACAGCCTCGAAATGGGGGTTGGGCAAGAAGCGGACATCAAACACCAGGTCAGCCGCGCGCGGCAGGCCGTGGCGGAACCCAAAGGACACGAGATTGACCAGGGTCGACCGCCCGGTTCCCGTGACGGCACGCGCCACGACATCGCGCAGTTCGTGGACGTTGAGATCGCTGGTGTCGATCTGGAGATCCGCGAGCTGCGCGATCTCGGCGAGGACCTCGCGCTCTCGCGTAATCCCGGACTCTACGGAGCCGGTCGGCGACAGCGGGTGGACTCGGCGTGTCTCGCGGTAGCGGTTCACCAGGGCGTCCGTGGCACAGTCGAGAAAGACGACCTGGACCCGCATGCCGTCGTCGCGAAGCCGCTCGACGACCGCGGGAAAGCCGCTCAGGAAGCTACTTTCCCGCGCGTCGATCGCGAGCGCGATCTTCTCGATTCGTGGCGTCGACGTCGCGCAGAGTTCGACAAACTGGCCCGTGAGCTGGGCCGGGAGATTGTCGACACAGTAGAAGCCACGATCTTCGAGCGCGGCCATGGCCGTGGTCTTGCCGCTGCCCGACAAGCCGGCCACAAAGACGACGTGGGTGCCCGCCTCAGTCATGGGTCGAGGGCTCCTGGCCGCGGCGAATGCGGGCATCCAGCCGCGAAGCCGCGCTCGGGCTCAGCTGACGAGCGCGATGCTCGCGGACCGCGACGTCGACCAGCAGCGCCATGTTGGCGGACGGCCGGACCGGCAGGTGATAGACCGGTCGCTCGACGCCGAGCAGGGTCTCGACCGGGCGCTCCAACCCGATCCGCTCGACCTCGTTGCCCTCCTGCCAGGGCTCGAGCCGGCAGATCAGCTCGATCGCGGCCTCGTCGCAGACCGCATCGGCCCCGTACAGTTCCGGGACGAAGACGATTCCGACGCCTCGGATCTCCAAGTGATGCTGGATCATTTCTGGAGCCTTTCCGAGAAGTTCGCCGCCTTCTCCTCGAAACAACTCAACAACATCGTCGGCGGCCAGCCGGCCACCCCGCACGACGAGTTCGAGTGCGGTTTCGCTCTTTCCCACGCCGCTCGGGCCCAGCAACAGGACGCCGGCGCCGTTCACTTCAACCAGAGCACCATGGACCTTCACCGGTTCGCTCCTCGAAGCGACGGGGCTAGAACTTCGCGTCCTCGTCCTGAATCACGCGCAGGACGTCTTCAGCCGTCTCGGCAGACTCCAGGCTCTTGCGGAAATCGGCGTCACGGAAGAAACGCGAGATCCGCGCCAGCGCCTTCAAGTGCTGCCCACCGGCGTGCTCCGGGACCACGAGGACGAAGAACAGGTGGGTCGGCTGGCCATCGATCGACTCGAAGTCCACGCCGTCCTTGCTCCGCGCGAACGAAGCCACCAGGTGGTCGAGGCCGGGCATCTTCCCGTGGGGGATCGCCACGCCATCGCCAATTCCAGTCGACTGGAGCACTTCGCGCTCCGCCAGGACCTCGAGCAGCGCGCCTTCCTCGATCGAGGGCTCCGCGGCAGCCAGGGCACCGGCGAGTTCGGCGAGCACAGCGGGCTTTCCCTTGGCTCCAAGGTCGAGGACCAGTGCGTCTCGCACGAGGATGTCAGAGATCTTCATGGGCCTGCCTTGGGGCGCCACCGCTCGGGCGTGCGGGGCCGCGATTCGCGAGCACCCTAGCCAATGGTCAGCCGACCTGCCGCCGCTTGGTGGAGGACAGGATGTGGAGGGCCTCGCGGTACTTGGTCACCGTGCGCCGCGCGATATCGATGTTCCGGGTCTTCAACAGCTCGGCAATCCGCTGATCGCTCAGGGGTTTCCGGTTGTCTTCGTCGGCGATCATCTTGCGGATCTGTTCCTTGACGCTCTCGCTCGCGACCGCGTCCCCCTCGACCCGATTGATGCTCGAGTTGAAGAAGTACTTGAGTTCGAAGATGCCCTGAGGCGTGTGGCAGTACTTGTTCGTGGTCACCCGGCTCACGGTCGATTCGTGCATCCCGATGTCATCGGCGACGTCGCGCAGGTTGAGCGGCTTCAGATGCGCCACTCCTCGTTCGAAGAACCCTCGCTGATATTTGACGATGCTCTCCATCACCTTGTAGATCGTGCGCTGGCGCTGATGGATGGACTTGATCAACCACAGCGCGGACCGGACCTTGTCCTGGACGTAGTCGCGCGTGCCCTTCTCGACATCACGATTCTTCGCCAACACGTCACGGTAGAGCGTGTTGATCTTGAGCTTCGGCAACCCGTCTTCGTTGAGAACGACATGGAAGTCGTCGCCAACCTTGTAGACGTAGATGTCGGGCGTGATGTAGATCGGGTCCTCGCCCCCGAACGCCCGGGCCGGGCGCGGTTCGAGTGCCGCGATCACGTTCGCGGCAACCGCCGCTTCCTCGATGGTCACGCCGGCTTCGCGCGCGATCGCACGGAAGTCGCGGTTCTGCAGATGGACGAGATGGTTCTCGACGAGGTCGCGGACGAGTGGATCCTTGAGACGCAGGGCATCGAGCTGGAGCAGCAGGCATTCGCGAAGGTCGCGGGCCGCGACGCCGGCCGGGTCGAGGGCCTGGATCTTCGTCAACGCGCTCTCGACGTCTTCCTCGAGCGCGCCAGATTGACGCACGAGCTCTTCGACGGTCGCCTGAAGGAAACCGTCGTCGTCGAGGTTTCCCATGATCCAGGTCGCGGCGAACTTCTCTTCCTCGCTGAACGGCGAGAGCTGCATCTGCCACTGCAGATGCTCTTGCAAAGTCGGACGGCGTGTTGCGGTGGCATCGATTGATGGCCGGTCGTCGTCGCGAATGACCGACATCCCCGTCTGGGGATTCGAGTCGAGGTAGTCCTGCCAATCGACGTCGGCGATCTTGTCGAGATCCGAGGCCTCGCGCGCTTCGACCGTCTCGGTGTCGCTCGACCGTTCGCTCGGTGCTTCGTCCGCGAACTCCTCTTCGGAGCGGACCTCCTGGGGCAGCTCGTCGAAGTCGCTGAACTCCTCTTCAAGCATCGGGTTCTGCTCGAGTTCGGTCTGGATGCTGGTGACGAGTTCGAGTCGCGAGAGCTGCAGCAGCTTGATCGCCTGCTGCAACTGCGGCGTCATGACCAGCTGTTGAGACAGCTTCAGCTGTTGTTTGAGCTCGATCGCCATTCGGTCGAAGGCCTCTGCCGCTTTCGGATTGCCCGGCTCAGGTGAGCTGGAAGTTCTCGCCCAGATAGATCTCACGGATCTCGGGGTCTTCGGCGATCTCGGCCGGGGACCCCTGTCTCAGGATGTGACCGTCCTTCACGATGTAGGCGCGATCGCACACAGCCAACGCCTCCCGCACCTTGTGTTCGGTGATCACGATTCCGATTCCGCGCATCTTCAGTTGCCCGATGAGTTTCTGGATGTCGATCACCGCGATCGGGTCGATCCCCGTATAGGGCTCGTCCAGCAGCAGGAATTTCGGATCCAGGACCAATGCGCGGGTGATCTCCAAGCGACGGCGTTCACCGCCGGACAGGGAGTCCGCCCGCTGGTTGGCTTTATCGGTCAACCCGAGCTCGGAGAGGAGATCATCCAGCCGTTCGCGACGACGGGAGCGATCGGGCTCGACGGTCTCGAGGATCGCGAGCACGTTGTCGGCGACGGAAAGCTTCCTGAAAACGGAGGCTTCCTGCGGGAGATACACAACGCCGAGGCGTGCCCGCTCGAACATCGGCAGGCTCGTGATCTTCTGATCCCCGAGGAACACGTCGCCCGCCGTCGGCCGAAGGGCGCCCACCATCATGCTGAAGGTCGTGGTCTTTCCGGCGCCGTTGGGCCCGAGCAAGCCGACGACCTCTCCTGGGGTCACCTCGAGACTCAGGCGGTCCACCACGTTCCGGTCGCCATAGCGCTTGGTCAGTCCCTCGACCGCGAGCGTCTCCGTCGTCATCCGGCTTCCTCGCAGCCGGGCACGCGCTTGACTTCGACATTGCCTTCGACCTGGAGTTCTTCGGTGCCCAGCGAGAACGTGATCTTCTTGCCGCGTACGCGGTCACAGCCCTGCTCGAGCAAGGCCAGGTTACCCGTGCACACCATCTGGTTGGCAACCTGATCGAAGTCTGCCCGCTCGCAGTAGGCCGTCTTGCCTTCTTGCTGAATCACGACGTGACCTCGTGCGGCGATCTCGTCGGGCGAACTCTCGCCCGGCGGATAGCTCGCCCGCGCGACATCGGCGTTCACGGTGAGCGCGCCCTTCAGGATCTTCACGTGCCCCTCGAAGTCCATCGTCCGGCCGCCACCGGGGCCAGGCTGGAACGAAAGCTCGTCCGAGGTGATCTCGATCGGTTCGTCGGCGGAGGGCCCGCTCCGCGGCTTGTCGTCCGTCCCGGAAGAGGCTGCGTCGGCGGGCGCCAGCTGTGCACTCAGGTTCTTTGCGATGCCATCGAGGGCACGGGCCAGATCATCCGGGTTGGCGACTTCGGCGACCGCAGGCTCGCCGTATTCGAGTCCGGTGAGCGCGTCGAGCAGACGGGCATCGACCGAGAGGCTGGTCCCGAAGCGAGTCACGTGGCCGATCACCAGGTATTCCACGCTGGCGCCCCCGGCCCACGCCTCGATTTCTTCGGGCGTCGGTCGTGCTGTCCGCCGAGCGCCAAGTTCAGCCGGGCCCACGACGCGGTCCAGCCCCGCCGCACCGAGACGTTGTGCGAGCCGCGGCGCCACGTCGATCACGCGACTGCCTTCCGGCCCATGGCGTTCGAATGGAACTACACCGACCGAGTTACCGGCCCACACCGGGACGGCGAACTGAAGGCAGGCCGCGATCGCCGCGACCGCAACACTGCGACGTCGCGAACCCGTGTTCAAGATGTCCAAGCTCATGATCCCCCCTGACGGATTCGAGCATCCCGCAAACGGAACCGGTCGGCCCGCACGTAGTATTCGAAACCGGTGCCCTCGAGCACCGTGTCCTTCTCCCGAAGCACCACCGGCTGGTCGCTACGAACGAGGCCATCGGAAGCGCGGTAGCGAAGCTTCTCGGTCCGGAAGCGGCGGCCATCGGCCGTCACGCCGCGCACATCGCCAGTTGCCACGAAATCGCGGGTCTCCAGGTCGAAGACGCCCTCGCGACAACGCATCTCGAGACCGCCGCCGGGAATCCCGCCTGGCGCCCTCGAGCCCATCCGGACGTGAACCCCCTCGAGAAACGCCTCGTCTAGCTCGGGCCGCAGCGTTGCCTTCTGCGCATCGACCACCAATTCGTTCATTTCGCCTTCGCTCACCGTGTAGGTCATGCCTTCCAAGACGAGCGAAGCACCCTCGATGTTCGCGGAAGCATCTGCCGGCACCGGGTTGGCCCCTGCTTCTGCCTCCGCAACCACGACGGAGGCCGGCCACGAGATGAGAGCCAGGAAGACCACGCCGCAAAGGGTGAGGACGGGGCGGTGACGCAGCAGGAGCCTTCGCGCAGCGAGCATTGCAAGGACCATACCAGCGAGCCCAGCGGTCGGCATGGGGCCTCGGCCCCGCAGTCACCGCCCTGCGCTGAGCGCAGGAACCCGTCGCGCCTCGCGAAACGGCTGGAGGACTACTCCGTGTCGGGCGGTTCGGCTACCGGCGGTGCCTTCGGCTCGGGATCGAGGCGATGGCCCGACAGCGTCGCGACGGGCTCGTGATTCGCGAGCCAGTGCAACGGACGCACGACCACCGTGTCCACCAGCCATCCGACCGGGTAGAGCAGTGCGCCAATGACCTCGAGCGGATGCGCCGAGGAACCCGGATCGTGGTCGTCGGCCCAGGCCGGGCCGACCCCGACCCCCAAGAGGAGCACGGCTGCCAGGGCTCCGCAGGCCCATGCCCGCGCCCCTGCGCGAAGACTCGCAAGTAGTGAGTTCATCTTCATCGGTCCTCCCTTGACGCCACGACTGCGCCCGAAGCCTACCAACCGGGTTCGGGACTGCGAGCTACCGTCCCCGTGACGCCGGTCACCGGCGCGCCCCGGAGGTTCCATGAAAGTCACTCGCATCAATCACTCCGCCATCAACGTCCATGGGAAATGGCCCGAGGTGGAAGAGTTCTACACCGGGTTCATGGGCATCGGCACCACACCGCGCCCGGGCGCCATCGACGGCGCCATCGGCGGCTGCTGGCTCCAATTCCCGAACGGCCAGGTCCACGTGATCGACGCCGAGTTGGACGGCTCGGTCGGAAACCCCGTGGGTCCGCACATCTCCTACTACGTCGATGACTTCGCCGGCGCCGTAAAGGAGATCGAAGACCGCGGCCTCGAGATGCGAAAGTTCGACATCCCCGACGTCGGCGGCATCGCCTGGATCACCGACCCGGCCGGTAACACCGTCGAGTTGCAGCAGGACCCCGACTGCGCTTGAGCCATGTCGGCTGGATCGAGGGGCGCCGGCGGGGTGTGGGGTGTTTGGGGAATGGCTCGCCTCATCTTCGAGCGTGTTCGCGTGCCGAGTCGCTTGTTTGACACAGGCATCGTTGTGGCGTTTACAGCAGCGCTTGACATACCCCAACACCCCACACCCCCCCCAAAACCCAAAGTTAGGCCCGACAA